>CAVHPN010000043.1:0-70878 GCA_963637995.1 Prevotella sp. CAG:279
GAGGGTGAGACCGATGGAGAAAAAAGATAAAATCATTTACGATTTGAGACATTTTGAAAGAGATTTTGGCGAGAAAGAGCGCTTAGACGGTCTCGAACTGGCACTGTCAGAGCCTAAAACGGATATAAAAAAGAAAATAACGGCAGATGAACAGCGAAATTATGGTATACCCTATATTCCGGGTGAGCAAATTGCATCTCTGAAGGCAGACTGGAATGAAAGTCAGGATACAGAGAGCGGAAGATCTCATGTAATTATTGACGAAACCCATGGAGAATGGATTTTGGCAGATTGCAGTTGTTTAGCATTTAGAAAAAATAGATTTGCCTGCCGCCATATAACATCTCTGTTATCCCGTTACCTGATGGATAACTTTGGAGAGGATATTTTTAGGGGAACAAAAATAGAAAAAAAACTGGCAAAAAAGGCCGGAGTTTCGGATCCGTTCATGCCCGGTATACTGAGAAAAACCAATCAGGAAATTTTGAATTTATTGAAATTCTCTGAGACAAAATCCATTGAGGTAAATGTAGGAGACCATGCATCAAATGCAAAACTTCATATGGAGTGCTATATGGACTGCCAAAGGGGCGGGATGTCCATGGAACTTAAGATTGGAAGCCGGAGATGCTATGTAATCAAAAGTATACGCGATCTGCTCAGAGCATGTGAATCGGGAAAAGTCTATCCGCTTGGAAAGACCGAAAGTATTACATCCCTTGATAGATTTGACACCGACGGCCGCAGAGCTATGGAATTTTTGCTTGGATGGTACCGGCAGAAAAGCAGTACGCCGTTTTCTGGCAGTATGTTCCTTCGCATTTATGGTAATGCTAATGAAAGATATATATATCTGGAAGGACGTGAGCTGGATGCATGGATGGAAACGATCGGTAGTAATTGCTGCTATATAGAAAATACTCAGGTTGAGGTAGAGCTTGATGGACCGGGACCGCAAGTGACGATGGACAGACAGCCCTACGGAATGTTGTTAAAGACGGAAAACTTCAGGATTATCGCAAGAACAGAAGAGTGGATTTATTTTATGACTGACAGAAGAGTCAGAAGAATACGAAAATTAAAAAATCATAAAACAGAGACCGCCCTAGAGCTGTTGGCAGGAAAATCGGAATTATATATCGGAAACAATGAATTGCCCGTATTTTTCGGACAGCTGCTTCCGCTGTTTGAAGAACAGACAGAAATTGTAACAAGCGGTTTTGAGCTGGATGAGTACAGACCTGAGAAACCGGAAGTGTCCATATATCTGGACATCATTCAAAATGAAATAATTACCTGCCAGGTGAAATGCAGATATGAGAAACAAAATAAAGAATATCTTCTCTATGACGAGACGGATTATTCTGTAAGAAATACAGGTGTTGAAGGCGAGATTCGCAGAAAAACAGAGCAGTATTTCAATGCCTACGATGAAGAAAACAAATCCATGTGTCTCTCCGGTGATCCGGAAGTACTTTATAATTTTCTGACTGAAAGCGTCAGTGAGCTTTCACAGTTGGGAGAAATATTTATTTCAGATGAACTTCAGAAATTGAAGGTACATAAGCTTCCACCTGTGAATATCGGTATTCGCATGGACATGGGACTGCTGCATATGTCTATTCAGGTGCCGGATATGGACAAGGATGAGCTTATGGATATTCTGTCATCCTATTCGAACAAAAAGAAGTTCTTCCGGTTGAAAAACGGCAGTTTCATTACCACGGATCCGGAAAAGCAAAAAGAATGGACGGTTCTTGCGGAGACGTTCCTGCAATATGGCAAAAAAGACCCGTCAAGTATGGAAATTCCGGCATTCAGGGCATTATATCTTGATGAAATGCTTAAAAACAGGGATGGCATCAGTCTTGAGGAGAACAGAAAATACAAGGAACTCCTTTTTAACATGGATACCGCCAGAGAAGCCAATGATAAGATTCCTGAAAGTCTGCAGAAAATATTGCGTCCGTACCAGAATGATGGTTTCAGGTGGATGAAAACACTCAAAAAATGTGGTTTCTGCGGAATACTCGCGGATGACATGGGACTTGGAAAGACTCTTCAGGTATTGACTTTCCTTCTCTCTGAAAAAGAAGAAGGTAAAACAGGCGATGAGATGCGTACACTCATTGTCACACCGGCATCCCTGGTATATAACTGGAAAAAGGAAATCAGCCAGTTCGTTCCGGCATTGTCATGCAAAATCATAGCGGGAGATGCCGCTGAACGTCAGGAATTGCTGCAGAGTGGAGAAGATGCGGATATCTGGATTACCTCATATGATCTGTTAAAAAGGGATATCGGATATTATGAGGAGTTAACATTTGCCAATCAGATAATCGATGAGGCCCAATATATCAAGAACCATGGAACACAGGCCGCAAAAAGTGTAAGGCTCGTACAGAGCGGTTTCAGGATGGCGCTTACCGGAACTCCTATGGAAAATCGACTGAGTGAACTCTGGAGTATCTTTGATTTTCTTATGCCGGGATTCCTTTATGGATACCAACACTTCCGCGAAGAATTTGAAGAGTCGATTATGAAGGATCATGATGAAGAGGTCAGCGCAAGACTTCGCAGCCTGATTCATCCGTTTATACTCAGAAGACTCAAAAAAGATGTGCTCACGGAACTTCCGGATAAGATTGAAAAGACGGTAACGGTAGAGCTTCAGGGAGAACAGAAGAAACTCTATAATGCTTATGCGGAGAGACTCAAATTGTATCTGCAGAAACAGAGTCAGGAAGAGTTCAGGCAGAGTAAGCTTGAAGTCTTAAAAGAGCTTACGAGACTGCGTCAGCTTTGCTGCGGACCGGAACTATTCCTTGAAAATTATAATGGCGACAATGCGAAAATGGAGGCCTGTATTGAACTTGTGAGACAGGCAGTTGACAGCGGACATAAGGTGCTTCTTTTTTCACAGTTTACGAGCGTACTCGATGAGATTGAGAAGAAGTTGAAAAGAGAGAAGATAAAAAATCATCGAATCGACGGTTCGGTAAGCAAGCAAAAGAGAATCAGTCTTGTGGATTCTTTTGAAAAAGACGATGTCCCGGTATTTTGTATTTCCCTGAAGGCCGGCGGAACCGGACTCAATCTTACCGCAGCGGATATAGTAATTCATTATGATCCATGGTGGAATATAGCAGCTCAAAATCAGGCAACTGACCGTGCCCACAGAATCGGTCAGCAAAATACGGTGACTGTTTACAGCCTGATCGCAGAGAATACGATTGAGGAGCAGATAAAGATACTTCAGGACAGTAAGAGTGCTCTGGCCGAAGAAATTTTAAGCGGTGAGGGAATTCAGAGTATCATACTGGATCGCGATGAAATTCTTAGTATGCTGTAAGAGATACTTTAAATGACAGATGCGGTGCAACAATATCCGGCGGGAAAAGAGTATTTGCACTTTTATTTGATTTTGAAACAGGAGCTTGATAAGTGAAGATAACATTGATCACAGTAGGTAAAATTAAGGAAAAATATCTGGATGATGCAATCGCTGAATACAGTAAACGTCTGGGGAGGTACTGCCGTCTGGAAATCGTGCAGGTGCCCGATGAGAAAACACCGGATAAAGCGAGTGAAATTCAGGAGAATCAGATCCGTGATAAAGAGGGAGAAAGAATTCTTTCATATGTAAAGGAAGATGCCCATGTAATTGCTCTGGCGATAGATGGCAAACAGAGGTCCTCGGAGGAAATGGCCGCATGGATGGAAGAGCTGGGAGTAAGGGGTGAAAGTCACTTGCAGTTTATCATTGGAGGATCACTCGGACTTTCGCAGTCCGTACTGAGGCGCGCGGACGAAAAAATCAGCTTTTCCAGGCTGACATTTCCACATCAGCTTATGCGTGTGATTTTGCTTGAGCAGATTTATCGCAGTTTTAGGATAATAAAAGGAGAACCGTACCACAAGTAGATGGATACGGTTCATGGGCTCAACTGTTCATGATTCTGGAGAGAAGCTCTAAGTCTTCCTTTTTGACCTTGAGGTTGGAAGCTACCTCGGTACCGTCAGGAGCGGTGACTTTCAGTGAGATAACACTGTTTTCCTGTAACGCGCGGCTGTAGGCAGCCTTTAAAAAAGGTGAAAATTTTGGATGACGGTTTTTGAAACGTGTCCATTCATTTTGAAATTGCATTAATGATGAAAGATTCATATGATTAAGTCCTTTCTTTTGATGACTACATTTAGAACGATACAGTATATCATAAACATGAAAGGCGTGTAAATAAAAAAATTGAAACATCTGTTAAAAGATCCCTAAAGTGACAAAGTTATGCATAGTTAAAGGAGGCTGTGTTTATGCCAAAGGATGTTAATGAAGAGAAATTGAAAAATACCTCCTGGGAATATCTGAATAATTTGTTTACAGCTTTTAATAATATTCCTCAGGAAGAATTTAATGACGAAAAATCCCAGAAGATAGGAAAAGATTTAAAAGAAGGAATTGAAGAAATCCTTGATAAGGTAAAGGCTCAGTGTATTAAGAGAAACAAAATGGGAAACTATGTTCCTATTGAAGAGCCGGAATATAGGGATTTGCTGGATTGCTTTATTTACTGTGATGAACTTTGCAGAGAACTTCCCCAAAATCTGCGGGAAAATGATGCAGTAAAGAATCTGCATTCGGCGCTTTTAAAAGGCAGAAATGCCATGACATCGCTTCCGGTAGATGATCTTCCGCCTCTTGAAGAAGTATTAAGAGACATGATGCCTACTACCATACATCTGACAAATAAAAATAGCGGTGATTTACATGGCGGCATGAGCAGTCGTACTCCGATTACATATACAGATGATATGGGAAATGTCCGTCGGGGAATTGTAACAAAGGAAGATCATGTTACACCGACCCCAGAAAGTGAACTCAAGAGAATCGGCATTGAAATAATAAAAAAATATCATTGTCCGATTAATGTGATAAATGAGGCTATCAGAGACAAGGACTATCTGAAATTACTGGAAAATAATGACATGGAAAGACTGGGGGAATATTTAAACAGAGCCAGTTGGTTTGACAGACTGGATCCTGATATGGCCAAAAGGATCAAGATCTATACAGATTTGACGATAGGCCTCTTGGATGTATCCAGACAGAGCAAGGTTTTGCAGGTGACGGGAATCGAACCGGGAAGCAAGATTGCCAGAAGAAACGGTGCCATGAGCGATGTGGCCAAACGTCTTGGATTTCCGGATTTGCTGGTAGAGAGCCGTCGTGTGACGATAGAGCAGGATGGCAAGACCGTAGATGGTATTATTATGGAATCAGCGGATATGAACGCTGATGATTTCAGAAAATCTTATAAGGATTCACCGTATTTTAAAGTGAAACCGGAGGAATTTAATAACAGCAAATTCCTTCAATCATTGTCAAACCTGCAGGTTATCGATTATCTTTGCGGAAATACAGATCGTCATTACGGCAATTTCTTCCTCAAATTTGATACATCAGATCCGAATAATCCCAAAATAGAAGGTGTACAGGGAATAGACAATGACAATAGTTTTGGTACGATCGAGGACGGCGGTGTTATGCGACTGGCCACTGCAGACGGACTGAGAGTTATCACTCCAAAGATGGCAAACGGGGTCGAACATCTGACATATGACGATCTGGATGAGATACTTAAGGATTATGAGCTGAGTGAGAATGAGATAAAAGCAGCTCATAAGAGGCTTGATAACCTTAAAAACCATATAGAAAAGGGCAAAAAGCCTGAAAATGCACTGAATCTGTATGGCAGGGGCCAAGCAAAATTAAGATTTGTACCGGGTGCTATTTACATTGTAGACGATAAAGATTTTAAAGCGCTGTCACTTGATGATTTGGCGACGGATGTCATAGAAGAAAAGGAGAATATTTTTCACCAGGTAAAATATGCACTCAGTAAAAAATACGACGATCCCTTTAAAGACAGGAAGAAAAATCAGATTGATTATGTCAATCAGGACAACGATGTGAACCCTTATAAAGCGCTTGGTGATATTCGTAAAGAACTGAACGATGAATATAACGCTCTTTGCCGGATGGAAGAAACACTGTTATCAGACGGAAAAGAAGGAAAGGGTGGAACAAGGGCCTTCGATAATCTGACGAAATCAGTTCATTTACTTGCTGCAAAATACCAGAAGATACTTAAGGATACCGATAATCTTAGGACAATGGATGATGCCACCATGAGGAAGATGGACGCTTTCTATAAGGATATTGACGCGAATAAAGAAAAAGTTTCGTTATTTGCCATGGCGTATAAGAGTAAGAGTATTGTCCGTTTTTCATCGAAGGGACGTGCCAGATATCGTGTGGCCGATGAATTGGAGCAATTCGTAAGGCCTGAAAACATGAAGAGCAAGAGTCTTTATGAATCTGGTAAAAATGAGATTAAAAGGGAAATTCAGTCATTGCCTGAGAAAAATGCTTTTGAGATATCGTCCAAAGCAGCGAATCGTCTGGGCAGTATGATGGAAAACACCATGCGCAGTAATGTGGAGAAGCTTGCTCATAACACTGCAAATTACACTCTCGGCGTCAGGGCCCTGGAAGCGCAGAAAAAATTGTGGAAGTTCAGTCAGGCAGATGTATATGTTAAACCGGCGAAGAAGGATGAGCATATAGAAAATACAAACCATCGGCAACAGATTTCAATTAATGATATGGAACGTCATAATGCAAAGGATGTAAGTGCGGAAATAAATGCCATACTTGCTTATGTTGACACCCAGAAGCCAGCTGATAAAGGAAAACTATCTGTCAGACAGCAGCTGAAAGTCAAAAAAATGAATTCAAAATCCATGACACCTAAGGAGGTAAAAAGCTTTCTCGGTATGGTTTTTGAACATGAAAGCAGAACCTTGAATCCGGCTAAAACTGCGGAAAAACAAAAGAGTGCACGGACAGTCGGAAAATAATAGTTGTTGTTTAGGACATTCCAAAACAGCAAAGTATTTGCAAACGATGTTAATTATGGTAAAATGAGACCAAAAGAAAAACAAGCGGCTGAGCGGAGTTCGCGAGTCTATACGTAGAACAGGAGGGGCGGATTATGGCAAGAGAGACAGAGGATAGAAATACACATACAGTATATGAAAAAGATCGTATCGGAGAAGTTAAGATAGCAGATGAGGTAGTGGCAATCATTGCAGGACTTGCAGCAACAGAGGTTGACGGTGTCGACTCTATGGCCGGTAATATTACCAATGAGCTGGTAGGCAAGCTTGGCATGAAGAATTTAAGCAAGGGTGTTAAGGTGGCTGTAAGTGAGGATCATGTTGTAGTTGATTTGTCACTAAATATGAAATATGGCTACAGTATTCCTGCAGTCAGCGAAAAGGTGCAGGATAAGGTTAAGACAGCGATTGAAAATATGACGGGACTTGTTGTTTTAGAAGTAAATATCAAGATAGCAGGTGTCAATATGCTGGCTGAGGAGAGATAGGGCAGATGTAATCTCAGCTCGTGTTAATAATTTTTAACGCGCAGTAAATCGACTGGCACTTGACTTGAAAAAATTCATATGATACGATGATGACGTTAAAAGGGAGTAGTTGCAACCATGTAATCAACAAATCCTAAGGCTTAAGCCTTATGGTTACATGCCTTGTGGCAAAGAAAACGGAGTGTTTTACCGGTAAGCGCACCGCGTTAATCAGATGCAAGGAACAAGACTTTTAGCATATGTGAATAGCATGTGCTAAAAGTCTTTTTTACTTTGAAAGTGCCGAAGGCACGAAGCAACTGACTTTCAAAGAAAAAACTAACCTGTTTAATCAACGTGAGAATAAGGAGGTAAAAAATGGAATTTTTATGGGAAGGTATTTTGGCGATCACGCCGCAGCAGTTGGTGATGTATTTGGTTGGCGGTCTGCTTATCTGGCTGGCTATCAAAAAAGAGTATGAACCATCGTTGCTTTTGCCTATGGGATTCGGTGCAATCATGGTAAACCTGCCGCTTTCGGGAGTTATCAATCAGATGACAGAAGGTATCGGAGAAACACCGGGTATCATACAGTGGCTGTTTGAAACGACGATCGGTGCATCTGAGGCGCTTCCGATTTTGTTATTCATCGGAATAGGTGCCATGATTGATTTTGGACCGCTTCTTTCTCAGCCGGTCATGTTTTTATTTGGCGCAGCAGCTCAGTTTGGCATATTTTTTGCAATCTGTGTGGCTTCGCTTATGGGCTTCGAACTTAAGGATGCGGCATCAATCGGCATTATCGGTGCAGCCGACGGACCTACATCCATACTGGTTTCACAGATTATGCATTCCAATTACGTAGGCGCTATTGCCGTTGCGGCATATTCTTATATGGCACTAGTACCGATTATACAGCCGTTTGCCATACGACTGGTTACTACAAAAAAAGAGCGTCGGATTCATATGACCTACAGCCCGAAAAACGTATCAAAAACGACAAAGATTGTATTTCCTATCGTGGTTACAATCATAGTAGGCCTGATTTCTCCGGCATCTGTTGCCCTGGTTGGTTTCCTGATGTTCGGCAATCTCATCCGCGAGTGCGGAGTTCTTCCGACACTTTCAAACACTGCTCAAAATGAGCTTGCCAATCTGATTACGTTGCTGCTTGGAATTACTATTTCCTTCAGTATGAGGGCAGATGCATTTGTACGGGTTGATACTCTTCTGATCATGGGTATAGGTCTAGTGGCATTTATCTTTGACACCATCGGAGGTGTGCTGTTTGCCAAGATACTTAATCTGTTCTTAAAAAATAAGATTAATCCTATGATAGGAGCGGCAGGAATTTCGGCATTCCCGATGTCATCAAGAGTTGTGCAGAAAATGGCAAATGAAGAGGAAAAAGGTAATATCATTCTTATGCATGCTGTTGGTGCCAACGTGTCAGGTCAGATTGCATCAGTTATCGCCGGAGGCCTTGTAATCAAACTGGTAAGTCAATATCTATGATAGAAGTGAAGAAAGAGCATTTATGGCTCGGAAAGGGAAATGTATAATGTGGAATAATTTTTTGATTTCATTGGAAATAATGGGAAAAGGCATGGCCGGAATTTTCGTTGTCGTTATTATTATTACGTTAATTGTACTGCTCCTGGGAAAACTAAAATAGTTCTGGGAAAACTAAAATAGAAAGTATTATTACAGTAAATGTACGCTAACCTACATCTTTCTTTTTTCTTTCAGTTTTATTCAGTTCGTTGACATTATATAAACCTAAACTTATAATGGAGACATTGTTTGTTAGAATGAAAGTTTGAAAGAAATCCAGAGGGAGATATTATATATATGAGTAAGAAAAATAAATTTTTACATTTGTTTAGAAGCAGTGTACTGGCGGCCTGCTTGTCCATATCTGTTGCATGCAGCAGCGTATCTGCAATCACAGCCTATGCAGGACCGGCGGATGATGCGGCAGCAGGAGCTCCTGTAGTCGGACCTAACGGCCCGTCGGGCAGTACAGCCGGAAGTACTCAGGCAGACAATGCAACATGGCAGCAGGAGAGTGTTTCTTACTACGATCAGACGATATCGGATCCGATTGTCAATCCGGTTGATATGTATTCTTATAATCAGATGGTTAATGATATCACGGCACTGGCAAATCGTTACCCCGGAAAGGTTACTGTGCAGTCTATCGGCAAATCGGCGGATGGACGTGACATATATGATGTAATTGTAGGCGATGTTAATGCATCAAAGAAGATTCTGTTTCAGGGCGCCATTCATGCCAGAGAGTATATCGTTGTGCCGCTTATGATGCAGCAGATCGAGTATCTTGCAGCCGGATTTACCAATAACGGTACTTATATGACGCAGCCGCTTTCCAATACACTGGGACAGGTTGCATTTCATTTCGTGCCGATGCTGAATCCGGACGGTGTAACCATCAGTCAGAGTGGTGAGAGCGGGATTCAGTCAGAAGAGCTTCGTCAGACGATGCGGGATGCGTATGCCGCAGATAAGGCATCAAACCGGACAACAGTCAGCTATGAAGAGTATATGAGACGCTGGAAGGCAAATGCCAGAGGTGTTGACCTGAATTATAACTTTGCGGCAAACTGGGATGGAATCAATGTATCTTTAACCCATCCGTCTGCCAACGGTTATAAGGGAACGAATCCTTTATCTGAGCCGGAGACTCAGGCAATTGCAAACCTGATTCAGGGAACTGGATTCAATGCGGTTATAAATTATCATGCTATGGGAAATGTTATTTACTGGGATACACAGAATAATCTCAAGGCAGCTGAGTCACAGGCGATGGCAGCAGCAGTTCATGCACTGAATGGTTACTCGGTTCTTGGAAGCAAGGGCGTCGGCGGTCTGAAAGACTGGCTGCAGCAGGCAGTAGGCATCCCTGGCATCACGATCGAGGTGGGACGTTCCACCTGCCCGGTATCCTTCTCTGAGTATCCGGCGATCTGGACCCAGAATAAGGCAGTTCCGGCAACACTGGGATATTATGTGGCGACACATTGATGATGGAATTAATTCAATAAAAAAGAAGGGCTGCCGTTATTCCTCAAACGGCAGCTCTTCTTTTCTAAGGAATGCACGGATTGCTTCATCCCACTCGCGCTCCAGCGTCTTATCCAAGGTAAACTGGTTGAGCGACAGACCGGTGACACAGCTTAAACGCTGGTTTTCGTAATGAATATTTAAGAACAATCCGCCGACCTGCTCCGGGAGCCACTGGCTTTTGCGGGCAGCCAGAAACTGTTCGGTGGCAGCTTTCGGAAGCTTCAGGATGATGGAGAAGCGTTCCGGAAGCTTTTTTCCTTTTATGAGGGAAAAGCAGAAAGGACGCAGTGTTTTCCAGCCGGAATAGTCTTCAATCTGTCTTTCGATGAGCTCTTCTTCGGAATAAAAGCTTTTATGAACTCTCCCGTCGATGGAAAATGTATTAAATGTTACAATTTCCGCTTCTTTTAAAAGAAATCGATCAAAAGTCTCTCCAATGAATAGTTTCTGGGTAAATAATTTTATATCACAGATATTGCAGGCAATCATATGGTTCCTCACTAAGATACTAAATTCGCCGATGCCTGTGCAGAGCAGAAACATAAGCGTCGTTATTATTGTATCGCGGACAGAAGGTGTGTGCAAGTGACTTCCTATATTGTAAAACCCAAAATCTACTATTTTATTAGCACTCAATAAAATTGAGTGCTAATTTTCTATTGACATCTAGGATCGCTGGTATTAAAATAAGAGTCACGGTGATGAAAATCACAAAATAAGAATCATATGAATGCATATGTTTACGTAGCTATATCCGGTCATACTATGCAGACAACGAAAAACTATCCGGTGTCTGTTGACAAGAGATATATGATGCGTTTTTGCAATAAAAAGGAGAGTTAGATATGGCAGCAAAGACAGGAAGTTTATCAATCAACAGCGAAAATATTTTCCCTATTATTAAAAAATGGCTTTATTCGGATCATGATATTTTTTATCGTGAGCTGATTTCCAATGGTTGCGATGCGATCACAAAGCTAAAAAAACTCGCACTTATGGGTGAGTATGAGGAACCGGAAAATACGGAATACAAAATTCAGGTAACAGTCAATTCAGAGGACAAGACGATCACCATCGAAGATAATGGTATCGGTATGACTGCCGAGGAAGTGGAAGAGTACATCAACCAGATCGCATTTTCAGGAGCACAGGATTTCCTTGCAAAATATAAAGATAAAGCAAACGAAGATCAGATTATCGGTCATTTTGGCCTTGGCTTTTATTCTGCATTTATGGTGGCTGATAAGGTTACCATCGATACACTTTCTTACAAGAAGGATGCAGAGCCGGTTCACTGGGAGTCCGAGGGCGGCACTGAGTTTGCGATGGATAAGGGCGACAAGGAAGGAAACGGTACAAAAATTGTTCTTTATTTAAATGAAGACAGCAACGAATTCTGCAATGAATACCGTGCCCGTGAAGTTATCCAGAAGTATTGTTCATTTATGCCGGTCGAGATTTACTTAAAAAACGCAACCGCAGAACCGGAGTATGAGACGATAGAGAAGGAACAGCTGACGGACAAAGATACCGTTGTTGAAACAGTGGTTGAGGAAGCAAAGACTGAGGAAAAAGAGAAAGAAGACGGTACAAAAGAGACTGTCGAGGTATCTCCGAGAACCGAAAAATATAAGATCCTGAAACGTCCGGTTGCCCTTAATGATATTCATCCGCTTTGGAATAAGCATCCGAATGAGTGTACCGATGAGGAATATAAGGAATTCTACCGCAAGGTATTTATGGATTATAAAGAACCGCTGTTCTGGATTCATCTAAACATGGATTATCCGTTTAACCTGAAAGGTATTTTGTATTTCCCGAAGA
Organism: Prevotella sp. CAG:279; assembly: GCA_963637995.1. Lineage (GTDB taxonomy): Bacteria > Bacillota > Clostridia > Lachnospirales > Lachnospiraceae > Otoolea. The sequence goes on from CAVHPN010000043.1 coordinate 12,336, forward strand.
TCAACATGGAGTATGAGAGTATCGAGGGAACGATCAAGCTGTACAACAATCAGGTATTTATCGCTGATAATATCAAGGAAGTTATTCCTGAGTTCCTTATGCTCTTAAAGGGTGTTATCGACTGTCCGGATCTGCCTTTAAATGTATCAAGAAGCGCACTGCAGAATGATGGTTTTGTAAAGAAAATTTCAGATTATATTACCAAGAAGGTTGCGGACAAGCTCTCAGGTATGTGCAAGACAGACCGTGAAACTTATGAAAAATACTGGGATGATATCGCTCCGTTTATCAAATTTGGCTGTCTGAAAGATACAAAATTTGCCGAGAAGATGGATGATTATATCATTTACAAGAATCTTGAAGGCAAATATATGACACTTAAGGATTGCATGGACAAAGCTAAAGAAGAAGGCCATGAGAACCAGATTTATTATGTAACTGACGAGAAAGAACAGAGCCAGTACATCAATATGTTCAAGGCAAACGGACAGGATGCGGTTATTTTAAGCCACAGTATTGACAATCCTTTTATCAGCCAGGAAGAGCAGAAGCACGAGAATCTGAAGTTCCTTCGTATCGATGCAGATGTCAACAGCACGATGCGTGAGGAAATTAAAGAAGAGGACAAGGAAGAACTCAAGAAACAGGAAGAGGTGCTGACAGAGACATTCCGTAAGGCCCTCGGAGATGATAAATTGCAGATCAAGGTTGAAAAGCTCAAGGATGCAGAGCTTTCCTCAATGATTACGATGTCAGAAGAGACACGCCGTATGCAGGACATGATGAAGATGTACAGCATGGGCATGGATGCGTCCATGTTTGGCGGAAGCGGTCTGGTACTGGTACTTAATGCAAATAACAAACTAGTAAAATACGTATCAGAACATGCAGATGGCGAAAACACATCGAAAATCTGTGAACAGCTTTATGACCTGGCACTGGTAAGCCACGGCTCATTGACACCGGAGCGAATGACAAAATTTATTGCACGTTCCAATGAAATTATGGGAATGATGCTTGTTTAAGGATGGTTTTATGGAAAATCAGGATAAATTTCTGTACGAACAGGAATCGACAGAGAATGAGTATCAGAGTGAGAAGGTAAGTCAGTGGAACAGTGAAAAAGAATATCGCCGCGATGTGCGTCATGTTTGCAATGTACTTGGGTGGTCATTGACCTTTTTCACTGTGATGACTGTAGCTGCAGCTGTGATTTTAAGTTTGGCCGGTAATTATCGGCCGGATGGAAATGTGATAGAAACATTGCTAAATAAAATAGTAAATTCTTCATGGTACAGCACCGGAGGAAATACGCTGATTGTCTATGCACTGGTACTCCCTTTTATGTTCCTGATTTTAAGACTCGTTCCCGAAAAACAGGCTTCAAAGACGGAGATTACCTTTCGACAGTTCTTGAAGTTTTTAATTTTGGCTCAGGGAGTTGGAACCATATTTAATTTTTTCGGTAATACGATCAACAATGCAGTGGCTGCCGGAAACGGAGGAGATACATGGAAGATGGATCCGGTCAATAAGATGCTGGAATCCATCTCTCCCATGTTGCTTTTGTATGCTGGATTTCTTGGGCCGGTTATTGAAGAATACATTTTTCGTCATAAGCTTTTAAATCGTCTGAGGGTGTTTGGCGATAAGGCGGCAATCATCTATACGGCATTGATGTTTGGTTTTATGCATGGAAATGTAACCCAGTTTCTCTATGCTTCGGCAATTGGCATGATCTTGGGATACGTGGCGATTAGGACAGGGCAGATGCGTTACAATTGCCTGCTGCATATTTTGATCAATTGCTGGTCTCTTGTCATGGCATTACTTGTGACATGCGAGGGACTGCTGCCACTGGTAATTACATATATAATGATCGCATTGACAGGACTTTCTGTAATCGGAACTGTTATTTATACGATTTTAAATATTCGTAAACTTAAATTATCCGATGAGAGATTGTCTGATGTGGCAGAGTTTAGAGGTACAGGTTTGTCAATGTATGTTAATCCGGGAACATTGGCCTTTATCTTTGTAAGTCTTGTTGAGATGGCGTTTTTCCTGACAAGGTAACGAAGTGCCTGTGTTACTGTTGTTTTGGAGCGACGGGGCAGTGTTAGCTTCGTGCATGGTCCGGAGAATTTCGAAAATTTCTGTCATGTACAGTAATGCTTGACTTCCTACTGTGTGATTACTATAATAAATAGTAATGAATACTACGTGATGCGAATTGCGTATTGGGAGGATGTCATGTCATATAAGATTATTGGTGACAGTTGCATGGATTTAACGGAGGAACTTAAAAAGGATCCGCATTTTCAGATGGTGCCGCTGACCTTGCAGGTAGGGGATTACAGAGTAACTGACGATGAAGGATTTAATCAGAAAGAATTTTTGGCGAAGGTAAAGGCAAGTCCTGAGTGCCCTCGGACGGCGTGCCCGTCTCCGGAGAGCTTTAAAGAGGCTTTTGATACGGATGCAGAGTATGTTTTTGTTGTGACTCTGTCTAATCATCTCAGCGGCTGTTATAACTCGGCAGCGTTGGCTAAGAGGCTTTATGAAGAGGAACACGGGGCTGATGCGAAAAAGATTGCGGTTATTGATTCATTGTCTGCATCAGCAGGTGAATTAAACATTGCGCTTTTTATCAGAGATTTGTGTGAAAAAGGTCTTTCGTTTGAAGAAATATGCAAAAAAACAGAAGAATACCGTGACTCAATGAAGACATATTTCGTTATAGAGACTTTGGATTTTCTCAAGAAAAACGGACGTCTTACCGGACTTACGGCCTTTATCGCTTCGGCACTTAATATAAAACCTGTTATGGGTGCAGACAAAGGTTCGATCATAAAGCTTGATCAGGCAAGGGGTATGAGCCGCGCACTTGATCGTATGGCTGAGATTTCCTGCAAAGAAGGTGGGGATACGTCAGATAAGCGTCTGGTGATCGCCCATTGCAACAATCCTGAGCGCGCTGAACTCGTAAAAGAGATTATGTGTGAACGTGCTGCTTTCCGTGAAGTAGTAATTACGAACACTGCAGGGGTTGCTACAGTTTATGCCGGAGACGGCGGAATTGTCATGACTTTGTAGCTCTTTACTATTTGCGGATCTTTACTATTTGCAGATCTTTATTATCTGAAGATCTTACTAATGGGAGCAAAATGAGAAATATATTTTCAAGTAAATCATTATGTTGTTTAACAAATAAAATATTGCAGATGAAAATGCCGTTTGGATATAACCTGACGGCATTTCGCGTATTGGGAGTCAGTGTTTTGGCATCGATGACCCTCTTTATGAGCGGATGCGGCAACTCATCATTGTGGCAGGAGACGATTTCACTGGAAAAAAATGAAAGTGAAAAAGTGGGTAACAACGGAGAAGATACCGGGAATGATGATTTAAAGGATCAAAATTTGATGATTGACTCAGATGAGAGCACAGAATCTCCAAAAGAACAGAGCCTGCCTGAAGAAACCGATGAGGCAGTAAGTCTGCTTTTTGCGGGAGATATATACTTTTCAGAACATGTATTAAATGCATATGACCGTGCCGGTGGTATCGGCGGCGTACTTGGCGAAAGCCTGCGTGAGACGATTGTAGAGTCGGATCTTTTTATGGCAAATTTGGAATTCCCGTTCAGTGATCGCGGAACCAAGGCAGCGGATAAGCAGTATACATTCCGTGTTTCGCCATCGCGTGTTTCGATTTTGCAGGAAATAGGACCGGATCTTGTGACGGTGGCCAATAATCATGCGCTGGATTATGGAACTGATGCGCTTATAGATACCTGTGATACACTTGACGCTGCGGGTGTTTTGCATGTTGGAGCAGGAAAGAATCTGGAAGAAGCGAAAAAACCTCAGATTATCGAAAAAAACGGTAAAAAAATAGGCTTTCTCGGGGTAACTCGTGTTTTCCCGACAGGAGACTGGGCGGCGTCGGCCACACGGCCCGGAATGTTTTCGGCATATGATACAGCTCCGGTGGTAAATGAGATTAAGAAATTAAAAGAACAGTGTGATTATCTTGTTGTTTATATACACTGGGGTATAGAGCGCAATACGCAGCCTGAATCGTATCAGCGAGAGATGGGGCATCAGTATATAGATGCCGGCGCGGATCTGGTAGTAGGCAGTCATCCGCATGTCTTGCAGGGAATCGAGAATTATAACGGTAAATGGATTCTTTACAGTCTGGGAAATTTTGTGTTCGGCAGCTCGATTCCGGAGACGATGCTGGTAAAGGTCAATGTGGATGGACAGGGTGAGACCTCACTGTCGATGGTGCCGGCAACATCATCAGCCGGATATACCAGGGAACTGGATGCGGGAAAGAAAAATGCATTTTATCAGAAGATGCAGGAGCTGTCCACAGGAGTGGTAATTGATGAGAACGGCAATGTGCTTACACAGTAAAGCCAGGCGTGTAATAGCTTATCAGGTGATGATTTATCAAGGTAATGACTTATCGGGGATTCGCCCGGAAGACCCAAAATCACATGAACTATGACAGTAAGACCTGCGGCTTTCAAGTTTTTGACGGCAGATTCAAAGACGGGAAGATGGTAACCACGCCTTATAAACGCTGCGGTTTCTTCATGAATTGTCTGAAGCCCGAGTTCTACCCATACAGGTTTTATACGGTTTAATTCGGAGAGAAGATTTAATATATCGGGCGGAAGACAATCTGGTCTGGTGCCGATGGATAAGGCGACCACGTCAGGGTGGGAGATAGCCTCAAAAAAAAGTTGTTCCAGATAGGATACGGGTGCATAAGTGTTTGTATAGGACTGAAAATATGCTATATATTTACCATGTTTAATTTTATTTTCAACACGCGACTTTGCTGATTCAATCTGAGAAGTTACCGAAGTGTGAACAGGTTCGGCAAAATCACCGGAACCTCCGTGACTGCAGAAAATACACCCGTCGGTTCCGAGAGTTCCGTCTCTGTTTGGACAGGTCATGCCGCCGTCCAGAGCCAGTTTGTAGATTTTCTGCCCGAATGTGTCTTTAAGCCAGGCGTTGAGCGAATAATAAGGGCGTCCGTCAGAATATATGCGTTTATTGGTAAGCTCAGGCTGTGTTTGAAAATCAGTCTGAGTCAGAATGTTGTGTTCCATAGGGTAGCTCCTCTCTAAGTGTCCGTAACTGTGAAGTTATTGAACTGTTACAACTTATCATAACAGTATCATTTTGTAAATATAGGAAAGAATATCGTATTGAGGCAAAAATAAATTACTGGTACAATAGTATAAGAATTTGACAATTTGTAACGTATTATTTTTTGGGGGAAAGGGAGAAGAATATGTCAGTTAAAGAAACACTTAAAAGTCTTGAGTCGGAAAAAACCAAAGTGCTGATGGCAGAGTTATATGGAGCTGAGAAGGCAGATGAGAACCTGGCACGCTATCGCAATGTGGCAGAACGTTTCGAAAAAACGTATGGAGACCGTGATATCAAGCTTTTTACATCTCCGGGACGTACAGAGATAAGTGGTAATCATACCGATCACAACCATGGAAAGGTGTTGGCCGGAAGTATCAATCTGGACTGCGTAGGCGCGGCTGCACCAAACGGAACAGACACTATACGTATTTTAAGTGAGACATTTCACCAAAATTTCAGCATTTATTTAAATGATCTTAAACCGAGCGCAGCCATGAGCGGTACAGTAGATCTGACAAAGGGTATCTTAAAAGGTTTTGAGGAGAAGGGGTATAAAGTCGGCGGTTTTGATGCATACATTACAAGCAATGTGATAAGCGCGGCAGGTGTCAGCTCATCAGCTTCCTATGAAATGCTGATTTGTTCAATGTTAAATGCTATGTTTAACGACGGCAAGATGGATGTTGTCACCTATGCACATATAGGAAAATATGCAGAAAACAAGTTCTGGAATAAGGCATCAGGACTGCTTGACCAGATGGCATGCGCAGTTGGAGGCATGATAACTATTGATTTCAAAAATCCTGAGTTACCGGTGGTAGAGAAGATTGATTTCGATTTCAGTGCACAGGATTACAGTCTGATGATTGTAAATACCGGAAAAGGCCATGCAGATTTGAGCGCAGATTATTCCTCCGTTCCGAACGAGATGAAGAAAGTTGCGAAGTATTTCGGCAAAGAGGTATGCGCGGAGATTTCCGAGGAAGAGGTGATCGCAAATCTTCCGAAAGTACGTGCATTTGCGGGAGACCGTTCAGTGATGCGTGCGTTCCATTTCTTTGAAGAAAATAAGAGAGTGGAGCGACAGGTCAAGGCTCTTAGGGAAAATGATTTTGCGGAATTTTTAAAGGGAGTCACCGATTCGGGAAATTCTTCATGGAAATGGCTTCAGAATGTATATACGACTGCAAATGTTCAGGAGCAGGGAATCAGTATCGCTCTTGCGCTTACAGAGCTTTTTATAGCCCAAAAAGGACGTGGTGCATGCCGTATTCACGGAGGCGGATTTGCAGGTGTTATCATGGCGATGATTCCGAATGATCTGGTAGATGAATATACAGAATATATGGAAAATGCAACAGGAAAGGGTAATGTATACCGGATGAGCATCAGACCTCATGGTGCAATCTGTGTGAGTGATCGTATTTAAAGGAGGATGCTTTATGGGCAATAAAAATCTTATTATTACGATTGAGAGAGAGTACGGAAGCGGAGGACGCATTGTAGGCCGCAAACTGGCAGAGGAGCTGGGACTTCATTTTTATGACGATGAGATACTTAAGATGGCATCGGAAAAGAGTGCTGTTGGAGAAGAATTCTTCCGTCTGGCGGATGAAAAGGCAGGAAATAACCTGATTCATCGTCTGGCAGGAGGTAAAAAGTCAGATGTACTTGGAAAACCTTCTCTTAAGGGAGACATCACTTCACCGGATAATCTTTTCAGATTTCAGGCAATGGTAATACGTGAACTGGCAAAACAGGAGCCCTGCGTATTTGTAGGCCGTGCTGCGGGATATGTGCTTGATCAGGACGAAGAGATGGAGCACCTGATTCGTATTTTTGTATATGCAGATCGTGTCCGCCGCGTGCAGCGTGTTATGGAAGTCGACTGTATCGGAGAAGAAAAGGCCAAAAAGCGAATACGAAAAATTGAGAATGAGCGGAAGAATTATTATAAATATTTTACCGGAAATGACTGGAAAAACATGAAAAATTATGATCTTCCGATCAATACGACCAGAATAGGTCTGGATGAGACGGCGGAACTCATAAAAGAATATGTTAAATTGCGCGGATATTTGAAGTAAAGCTGGTTACATAATCTTTCATTCTCGAAAAAGAACCTATGATAAAAATCCCCTTGTGAAGTTGTAAAAGTACAACTTCATAAGGGGATTTGCGTTAATATGATTTTGTGTTTGCGGCAAGCAGATGTTTAAGACAATAGAAAAATGCCGGGATAAGAAATGCATCAGCCAAAAGCCATGCAAGAGGCGAGGCAAAGCATATGATGATATATCCGAAGATGGGGACAAGGAGGAAACCTACCATCGCCCGGCCAATCATCTCGCAGACACCCGCCAAAATAGCCAGTAAGCTGTAGCCCATTCCCTGGATGGTAAAACGCCATACATTGACGATGGTAAGCGGTATGTAAAACAGGGAGTTGAATGTCAAAAACTGATGGGCCTGATGGATAACAACTGTCTCAGAGGCATCTACAAAGAGAAGCGGAATTACACCGCCGAAGGCGGTCAGTACGATAAATGCCGCAATTGAGTAGATACCGCCGATGAAGGTTGCTGAGAAGACACCCTGACGAATACGGTCTAGCTTCCCGGCACCGGCATTCTGTCCCGCGTAGGTAGCCATCGTGCCGCCTAGGGCATCGAAAGGACAACAGAAAAACATACCTATTTTCTGACCGGCGGTTACGGAGGCAACTGCGATGGAGCCCAGTGAGTTGATGGCAGTCTGTATTACAACAGAACCGATGGCAGTAATCGAATATTGCAGTCCCATGGGAACGCCCATCTTGCATAAAATATAAACATGTCTTCCACTGATTCGAGCTTCATCACGCTGCATATGTAAAATGGAAAATTTTTTCTTCATGTAAATCAGGCAGAGAATACCGGAAACAGCCTGTGAAATGACGGTCGCATAAGCAGCACCGGCAGTGCCGGTTCCCACATGTACTATAAAGAATAAATCCAGTACGATATTTAGGAGACTGGACAAAACAAGAAAATATACAGGTGTTTTTGAATCTCCCAGTGCACGGATAATTCCGGCCAGCGTATTATATAAATAGGTTGCAGGAATACCTGCGAATACAAAGAAAATATAGCTGTATGCACCTTCTATAATGTTGTCAGGTGTCTGCATCCAGATGAGAATATGTCTTGTAAGCAGACATACGACAACTGTCATGATAACGGCGAAAAAAGCGGCAACCCAACCGGCGTTGGCGACGAAACGCCTCATATCTTTATAATCCTGCGCACCGAATCTCTGGGCCACGGGTATGGAAAAACCAGTACATATACCTATTACAAATCCATTGATCATAAAGTTGATGGCGGATGTGGAGCCGACCGAGGCCAGCGCATTTACACCGAGAAATTTGCCTACAATAATGGTATCAACCATGCTGTAAAACTGTTGAAACAAAAGTCCCATAAGCATCGGAATCGCAAATCCTAAAATCAGCTTTGCCGGACTTCCGTTTGTCATATCTTTTATGGTAGAGCGACTCATGCAGTAATCATCCTTTCAAAAAAATTGATAACCAAAGACTCTGAAAATAGATTCTATAGGAAATACATGCAATTTGCAATCAGAAAAATCACTAAAAAATCAAAAAAATGAAAATGTGAAATTTTACAATCCGAGATATAAATGTTATACTATGGACGTTGACTTAGACGTATAAAGAGGTGGGGTAACGTAGATGAAGAGACTGGCAGTGGGCATTCTGGCTCATGTCGATGCAGGAAAAACAACATTGTCAGAGGCGATGCTTTATGCAGGCGGAATGATAAGACATCTGGGACGGGTTGACAAGGGAGATGCATTCTTAGATACCTATGAACTGGAGAAAAAACGTGGAATTACTATTTTTTCAAAACAGGCCAGACTGACCTTAAATGAGATGGAAATCACCCTTCTTGACACACCGGGACATGTTGATTTTTCGGCCGAAATGGAAAGAGTGCTGCAGGTGCTTGACTATGCCGTGCTGGTTATCAGCGGTTCGAATGGCGTGCAGGGGCATACAAGAACACTTTGGAGACTTTTGTTAAGATACAGGATACCGACTTTTGTATTTATTAATAAGATGGATCTGGCACCCGGCAGACAGCAGGAAATTTTACGTGATTTAAGAGAATCACTGGGTGGCAATTTCGTTGATTTCGGTATGGACGGAACCGAAGAATTTTATGAAGAGACGGCAGTCTGCGGAGAGGCCGAGCTGGAGGAATTCCTTGAGACCGGGCAGGTTTCAAGAGAGGCAATCTGCAGACGTATAGCAAGCCGTGAACTTTTTCCATGCTATTTTGGAGCGGCACTGAAAAACGAAGGAGTACAAGACTTTATGCATGGTCTTGAAAAATATATGACGGAGCCGTCGTATTCAGACCAATTCGGAGCAAAAATATTTAAGATTGTACGTGACTTACAGGGAGAACGTCTCACATATATGAAAATAACAGGCGGATCACTCCACGTGAAGGATAAAATCGGAGATGAAAAAGTTAACCAGCTCAGGCTTTATTCCGGCGATAAATATGAGACAGTAAACGAGGCGTGCGCAGGCATGGTGTGTGCTGCAACAGGACTTATGCATACAAAGCCGGGAGATGGAGTCGGAGACTGTGAAACCGGGTCGGAACCGGTATTAGAGCCGGTTTTAACCTATCGTATTGAACTGCCGGATGAAGTAGATGCCGCGGCAATGCTTCCAAAGCTGCTTCAGCTTGAAGAGGAAGAGCCGGAGCTTCACATAGTGTGGGAGGAGGAAAAAAAAGAGATTCATGCCCAGATTATGGGAGAAATTCAGATGGAGATCCTGAAAAGCCTTATTTTTGAAAGATTTGGTGTAAATGTGCGCTTTGGCGGGCGCAGTATAGTATATAAGGAAACTATTACGGATACAGTTGAAGGAGTAGGACATTTTGAGCCGCTTCGTCATTATGCCGAGGTGCATCTTCTTCTGGAACCGGGAGAGCCGGGCAGTGGAATGGTGTTTGACACTGACTGCAGCGAAGATATTTTAAATAAAAATTGGCAGAGACTTGTTCTTACGCATCTGGAAGAAAAAGTGCACAGGGGTGTACTGATTGGCGCGCCGATAACCGATATGAAAATTATGTTAAAATCAGGGCGGGCACATGTGAAACATACAGAAGGAGGCGATTTCCGTCAATCTGTATACAGGGCAGTCAGACAGGGACTTATGCAGGCTCACTCTGTACTTCTGGAACCTTTTTACTCATTTCACCTGACCATACCGGATAAAATGGTGGGGCGGGCAATGACAGATCTTGAAAGACGGTTTGCCGTATTTGAGGGACCTGAGCTCGAAGATGGTCAGGCAGTGATAAGGGGACGTGCACCGGTATCGTCTCTTGACGGATATCAGGCTGAGGTTACTGCATATACAAGCGGACTTGGCCATCTTATATGTACCTTGGACGGATACGGTGAGTGTCATAATGCAGAAGAGGTCATTGAATCGGCAGGATATGATCCTGATGCGGATCTGGCTAATCCGAGTGGTTCTGTTTTCTGTACGCATGGAGCCGGTTTTGTTGTCAACTGGGATGAAGTAAAGGACTATATGCACCTTGAGAGCTGTCTGGGGGCATCCAATGGAAAAAGGAGGACAGAAAATATTGTGGAGGCAGGTGCCCGCTCATCGGACGGCGGTGGAGGCAGTGCGGTGGAAGAGAAATGGATCGGAACTGATGAGGTAGATGAGATCCTTGCACGCACATATAATGCCAACAAAAAAGAAGAGGGCACAAAAAGCCGATTTGGCCGGACAAAGAAAAGAGACATTCCAAAATACGGATCAGGCGTTTACGGAGATATGGCAAAACGTCAGGAACAGGAGAAAAGTAAAGCCTTAACATCAAAAAAGGCAACTTGTCAAACAGCGGCTAAAATGACAGAATATCTGCTTGTGGATGGGTATAATATCATTTTTTCGTGGGATGAGTTAAATGAGCTTGCAAAGCTGAATATTGACAGCGCCCGCGGGAAATTGCTCGATATTCTCTGCGATTATCAGGGAAGCCGTGGAATAGAGGTTATTGCTGTCTTTGATGCCTACAGAGTGCAGGGACACCAAACGGAAATACTGAATTATCACAATATTCATGTGGTATTTACAAAAGAGGCAGAGACTGCAGATCAGTATATTGAGAAATTTGCCCATGAAAATGGAAAAAAGTATACTGTAACAGTGGCAACCTCAGATCGCCTTGAGCAGATCATTATACGTGGTCAGGGATGCGGACTGTACTCGGCAAGGGACTTCAGGGAAGAGGTAGATCGTGTGAAAAATCAAACACGTGAACATGCAGGAAGACCGGATACCGGTCATAAAAACTATCTCCTTGATTCGGTGCCTAAAGAGATAATTTCACAGCTTGATCAGGAATGATAGATTTACACAGCGAAGGAACAGTGAAGATAAATGAATTTAACATCTGCTCAGAAAAAGGTCCTGAACCTTTTGTTGGATAAGTACGAGAGAAGCAAAACCTACGAGGGTACCAATCTGGTTTCCCAGAGTTTTGCAGCAAAGCCAACGGATATCTGGGAGCAATATACTTCAGATTTTGCGGATGTCAGAGAGATAAAAGACTTCGAAGCAGATATGGAGTATCTGGAAAAACAGGGATTATTGACAATTGAGAAAAAAAGAGGCGAGATAAGCAGACTTACCGCCCGCAATGCACGAATTTCCGAGTATTACGATATTTTGCAGAGAAGATCAAAAAAGGATGAGATGCAGGAGGAGATGGATTTCTATCATAATTGGAGTAAAAGCGGAAATTCACTGGTTAGTTCCTATTGCCGGGAACAGTTGGAACGTATCTCATCGGGCAAGAAAGCTTCCTTCACAATGGAAGTGTCGGAAACGATTTTCAGGCTGCTTTGCTATTTGATGAATAACAGGGAAGAATTGCTGGAAAGAGAATTGTCCATGATGGTTTTATCCGACAGCAAGGCCTTTGAACTTAAATATCGCAGTAAAATATGCAAAATTTTGCGAGGATATATGGAATTTGAAGATAAATTGGAGGGAATTGATAATGACAGGGAACGTGAAAAGGTAATTCTTGAAGAGTTTCATGTTTTTACAAATCCCTCTTATATCTACATCAAAGGAAAAGTATGTATCCGGTTGAAAGATGGAGAATACTTTAAAATAGGAAAAGCTCCGATGGCACTTTCATCAGAGCTTATCAGGGAGATTTCATCCATTGCGGTTGAAAGCAACAGGATTGTTACGGTGGAAAATCTGACATCATTTCATCGCGTAAATGATTCAGAAAACACCTATATTTATCTTGCAGGTTATCACAATACGGAAAAGCAGTCACTGATTAAGCGCCTTGCGGATGAAAACCCGGGCAAACAGTGGCTGCATTTTGGCGATATCGATCCGGACGGTTTTTATATTCTGGAACACCTGAAAAAAGGAACCGGAATTGATATTGCCCCGGTATATATGGGAACCGTTCAGCTGGAAGCATACAGAAAATACTGTAAACCGCTAAATGAAAACGATCGTGTAAAAGCGGAAAACCTGATTAAAAAGAACTGTTATGTTGATATATTAAAATATATGCTCGAACATAACTGTAAGCTTGAACAGGAAATAGTAAGCTTATTACCGTGACTTTGTCTGTCTTGCTTCGTTAAGGCTGATTCCTTTGCGTACCAGGTCTTCGATGCGGTCTTCTTTTGCCTTGATTTTTTCGGCTTCATCAAGAACTTCCTTAAGACTTTCGGCGGGAACAACTACAACCCCGGTTCGATCCATTAAAACAAGGTCCTCAGGGTAAATCTGGACACCACCGATCGATACAGGAACGTCCACATCGACGGTTTCAAGAACTCTGGCGCTCTTTACCGGGCTTGTTCCGCCGATATATGCCGGAAATTTAAGAACTGCAATTTCATCAATATCACGCAGACAGCCATTGGTCAGTTCTCCCATAACACCTCTCATCTGTGCTCTTGAAGCCAGCATGGCACCGCCGGTAGATACATCGTTGATACCGGTGGCTTCGATGACTAAAAGGTCACCGTATTCTGTCTGACTGTCGATGATGGAGGCCTGTTTGGTAAGAGATTTTCCGTCAAAGACTGTTTTTCTGCGCATCTGTCGGAGAGTTTTGGCAAATCCGGCAGTCCGGGGCTGATACATATCCAGCGGGCGAAGTCCGAGGACTACTCCGGAGCGAAGTCCAAGATTGTCCATGGCATCGGAAATATTGCCGCTTGGAAATTTTTTGTAGTTTTCAATCCAATAGTTTCTTTCTTCTTTATTGAACATTTTCTAATATTACGGCTGCACAGATGCGTTATCGCATGAGTGCAGCCGTTTTCCTCCTCTAAAAGCAATATATTTAAGCAACAAATTTGTATACTCCGATAAAGGCAAATACAGCTAATACTGCAAGAGCGATAAAGGAGACTGCAAATAATTCTACAAACAGACGGTTTTGCGGGAACTTTTCATCGGCATTTTCCTGCTGTGCAACACCTGCCATGATAAGAGCACCCGTGGTTGATATCGGTGTGAAACCGGAAACAGTTCCGCCGATAACGATTACGGAAACAAGCTCTATGGCGGTTACACCTCCGATACTCTCGGCAAGTCCGCTGGCTGTAGGAATCAGAGTAGGGAATACTACACCGAGTCCCGAGCTGAAGAAGGACATGAGTCCTGCTGCGATAGCCATGATGGTTGCTGCTGTCTTTGGTCCCATAACTGATTCAAGGCCGTCTACCATGATGTCGATACCGCCGGAGAGGGAGATGACATTCATAAGGATGCCGACGCCGAGAACCATGATGATTACGTTCCATGGAACCATCTTAAATGCTGTTTTTTCATCACCGCAGCCAAGTACGATGAGAACAGAACCTACGGTAAATCCTGTAAGACCTACATTCCAGGAGAAGAAAAGAGCTCCTACAGCGAGTGCTGCAAGTCCGACAAGCGACAGCCACTGATTTTTATTGAATTTCGGAAGCACATCTTCACGATCAGAATGAGGTGCTACCTGCCATCCTTTATAATAAACATACACCAGAACAGCGGTTACAAGTGCGGTAATGGTAAGGCATATCATGATCGGAACTGTATTTCCGACAAGACCCTGAGATTCCATCAGTTCACGAACAACTGCGCTTTCAGGTGTCAGAGGACTCATACGTCCGGACATAACACCGAGATCGCCTATGATTGCAGTCATGATAGGGTTTACACCTGCTGAAATTGCAACAGGAATTGCGATAACCGGAACAATGGCCAGAGATGGGATAGCTCCCGGGCCTACTGCACAGATTAAAAATCCGAGCAGGTACATTACAAACGGAATCAGAGCCTTGTGTGGACCTACCAGGGCTACCATTTTCTTTGCAAGAAGCTCAAGCGTTCCGTTTTCGTTTATAATGGCAAAAAGATATGTAATTCCAATCATCTGCATGCAGAGAGAGGAACTGAAACCTTTGATGATATCGCTCGCTTTGATTCCGTAAACGAGACCGAGAATCATGGCGAAGCCGATACATAAAACTCCTACATTGGCTTTTCGTATAAAACCGATTACGATAGCTGCCAGCAGGGCAATAAGTGATATAAGACCAAGATTCATAGTAGACCTCCTTATCTAAATGTGATGCAGACAGGACTCTCTGAAGCGATTACGCGGCCGGTATATTCCATGCGGCCCTGCTCAGAGTCAAGCTTCATTTCAATGATAGTATCGCTGTCCTCATTTGCCATATAGAAACGGCTGTAATCAGGATTGAAAGTGATGAAACGAGGCGTAAGTCCCATGGCCGGATAGTAGCCAAGCTCCTTCATATAACCTGTCTCCTGATTGATACGGTAGAGAACGATAGATTCATGAATACGGTTTGAACCGATAAGAATCTCGCCGTTTTTATCGAGAAGTGAAGCACTGGCCTGACCTTCACCGGTATAGGTCTCCGGAAGTGTCGGCAGATTCTGACGAGGAAGAAGCTTTCCGTTTACGTCATCAAAGCCGAAATAAGTCATCTTGTTGCCTTTTTCATTGATTAAGTATGCATAACGGTTGTTCGGATGAATCGCAATATGACGCGGCTCATCATATTCTCTGGAGCGGAAACAGTCTGTCTGTGTAAGTATGCCGTTCTCTGCATCAAAACGGTATACGAGAACCTGTCCGTAACCCTGAATTCTTCCCTGTGTAACAACGAAGAGGTATGTCTTTGTCTGATCCCAGATACACTGATGAGCGAAAGAAACAGTGCCCTCTTTTTTGCCCGGCAGGTGAGTCTCTGAAACAATATCTCCGAGGCTTCCATCGGTATTTCTTTTGATGACATAGACAGCACCACCCTGAAGAGCTGCCACAACTAAATAGTTGTTGGTTTTGTCAGCTGTGATAAATACCGGATTTTTTCCGCCGATTTCAATCATATTTAATGGTGACAGAGTTCCGTCTGAGAGAATTTTATAACTCGAAACCTTTGTCTTATCACCATGAACAGAGTAAAGAAAATTCCCTTCGTTATCAAGACATTGATAAGACGGATTCTCCTCTGCGGTTTCAAGACACTGGATAAGATCCCAGTCTCCTGTAGTTTCGTTGATTTTAAATACCTTTAACCCTTTACCCCTTGCATTTCTTTCTTTGGTTGTTCTGCAGCCAACATAAGCGTAGCTCATTGATATTCCCTCCTAAAATAGATATTTCTGACCTCAAACTTATGATAAATTATTAACATGCCAAATGCAAATTCTGTAAAAGAATAGGCGAAGTATTCCGTTATGGAATACTTCGCCCGGCGTAAAGAATAATTCTTTTTTATGGAGAATAATTGTCAGTCATGGCGGTGCGCCAGGTGGCATGTCAGTTTACTCCGTAAAATTCTTCAACAAATCGGATAAATCCTGATATTTCCTCACTTTTATAGCATCGGTCAGAGATAAGCATGGAAACCTTTCTTGAAACCGGGTTTCCATCCTGGTCATATGCCGGTATAAGCTGAAGCTTTGTGTTATCAATTTTCCAGTCATTGCCGAACACAAAACAGATTCCAAGACCGTTTTCGGCCATCTCGATGGCAATGTCAAAATACGGAACCTGCTGTTTCTCATGAGGGCTGCTTCCAAACTGTCCTTTCCACCATTGGTTGATTATCATGCGCACCATGGGGTTATAAAAAGTCTCGATGAGGGGCATATGTTCGATAGAGTCCATAGTGGCTCCCTTTGGAGCAACGATATAGAGTTCCTCATTAAAAAGGCATATCTGATCCCCAAGATAGGGAAAATCACCGCAGACCAGACCTATGTCAATGGTGTCATCTATGAGGTTTTTAAGGATCACGTCGCTGGAGTTGGAGATGGTTTTAATATAAAGGTTTGAACCATTTTTCTGATAGGCAGCCAGAAGCTTTGGAAGATGACGTTTCGCAAATGAATTTGGGACCCCTATTTTCAGCGATTCTGTTTTGAATGGGCGGTCCGCAAAATGGTCCTCGATTTCCTGAATAAAATCAAGAATAATATTCGCCTTTTGAACCATATATTTCCCGTCATCGGTAAATATGACACCGCGGCTTGTGCGTTCTACAAGCTGACGATTCCACTCACTTTCTATTGCCTGAAGGCGTTTGGTCAGGGCAGACTGAGTCATAAAAAGCGCATTGGCAGCCTTGGTAATGCTGCGTTTCTCATACAGAACACTTAAAATTTTCCAGTCAATGTTTTTCATAGAAATTCCTTTACAGATATGGCGCCTTTACACATATGGTAAGGTTTTAATTTTTATTGTTTCGGCCGGCTGCAAAATCCTCCGTATATTTTATAAAGTCCATGAGTTTTTCCGGCAGTCTCTTTTCTTTGGGATATACAAACCATGTATTTCTGGTTACAGGTGTATCATCGGGCCAGATAAGCGGAGACAGTGTAAGGTTAAAGCGGTTTTCAAAATTTTCCGGAAGAAAAACCAAAGCATAACCCATTCCTTCATATATAAGTTTCCATGCACCGTCGATGTGGCCTACCATCATTCCAGACGGATAGGCGGTGTCAAAACGGGATTCCCACCATCTGGTAAGAATATCGGTTGTCTTTTCATTGGTTTTATAATCCAGTCTGTGCATAGCTGACAGTTCAGAAAGGTTCACAGGATCTTTGGTGACCAGAAAACCGCAGGTTTTGTCTAGCAGGGTGCGGTTTACCGGTCCGTCGTAATCACCGCGAAGAAACCCTACATCAACAGAGCCGTCAAGAACCTGACGATAAAGAGCGTCGCTTGAATCATTGAGGATTCGAAAATATATGTTCGGATGAGTCAGCTGAAATGGCACAAGTACATCTGCCAGGGAATATTTGCTGTAAGTATAGGAGGCACCGATGACGAGTTCGGTCAGGGAAGCCTCTTTCAATCTGTTTAATTCATTTTTGGTATAATCAAAAAAATCAAGATATTTCTTTGCCTGTTCTGCGAGAAAATTACCCTCAGAGGTAAAGTTGAGTCCTTTTGGGGTCCGGTCCACTATGGTACATCCCCATTCGGATTCTATCTGCTTTAAGCGTTTTGTCAGCGTGGGCTGCGTCATATAGAGCAGATTGGCTGTTTTGGTAAGATTAGCTGTCTTATGCAGCTCATATATTATTTTCCAGTCGGAGTCTTTCATTAAAATCACATCCTCTGGGTCTAGTTTACGACAAAACTCACGGTTTGTCCCGGATTTTTTGAAAAAATATAAGAGTTTATTTCTCCTTGTCATCCATTCGGTGCTGTTGATGTGTTGAATGAACAGTTACATCCATTCCACTTTTGAATGGCTTCATTCCACCTTTCAATTTTATTTTGAGAAATACGGATGTTATGATGAAAACAGATTAAAGAGTTCATGAGCTTGAATCTTTTTTGTCAATCTGTCGCATAATAATACGGAGGTTTTGAAATGGGTAAATCATTAACAAGGAAAATTATTGAGTCTCATTATGTATCCGGAAGTATGACTCCGGGTGAGGAAGTTTTCATTAAAGTTGACCAGACATTAACACATGATATAAATGCGGTTATGACATATTTGGCATTTGAAGCTATAGGTCTTGACAGAATCAGAACTGAATGCAGTGTAAGCTATTTGGATCACAATCTGCTCTATGTAGATAACAAAACTCCGGATGACCACATCTATTTACAGTCTGCTGCGAAACGTTTCGGAGTACATGTATCAAGACCGGGCAATGGTATCTGTCATGCGGTTCACGTGGCAAGATTCGGTGTTCCGGGCAAAGTCAGCATGGGCGGAGACAGCCATACTCCTCACGGCGGAGCCCTTGGTATGCTCTGTATCGGTGTCGGTGGAATGGACGTTGCGACAGCTATGACGGGAGTGCCGATGCGCCTTACCATGCCGCGTGTAGTAAAGGTTAATCTGACAGGTTCGTTAAAGCCGGGATGCAATCCTAAGGAAGTTATCTTAAAGATGCTTCAGCTTGTGACGATCAAGGGCGGCCTTGGAAATGTTTATGAGTATGTGGGACCTGGTGCAGCAGCTTTAGAGGTTCCGGCAAGAGCGACTATTGCCAACATGGGTGCCGAGATGGGCGCAACAACATCTATTTTCCCAGGTGATGAACAGGTAAAGAAATTTATGACCGCACAGGGACGTGGCGATCAGTATGTTGAGATGCTGCCTGATGAAGATGCCGAGTATGATGAGTGTATAGATATCAATTTAAGCGAACTGGAGCCGTTGATTTCATGTCCTCATCAGCCGGACAACGTAATACCGCTTAAGGATGCAGAGAAAAAACGTGTACAGCAGGTATTTATCGGAAGCTGTACAAACGCAAGCTATGCTGATATTGCAAAGGCTGCACTTGTATTTAACGGTCATCATGTGAATGATGATGTCAGCTGCACATGTGCTATCGCATCTAAGCAGACCTACCGTGAACTGCTTCGAGACGGTTATATTGATATGCTTCTGGCAGCAGGAGTGCGAATCCTTGAAATAGCCTGCGGCCCATGTTGTGCTATCGGTCAGACACCGGCTACGGACGGAGTGGCTGTACGTACATCAAACCGTAACTTTAAGGGTCGTGCCGGTAACCCAACCGCCAAAATTTATCTTGTAAGTCCTGAAAGTGCCGCTGCTACAGCGATTGTCGGAACTTTTGCTACAGCGGAAGATATAATGGGCGATGATGTAAAGAAACTTGGAGAAATTAAAGAACCGGATCAGTATATTGTGGATGATTCCATGATTATTCCTCCGCTTTCTGAGGAAGAGGCTAAGAAAGTTGAGATTGTACGCGGACCTAATATCAAGTTCCTTCCGATACCGGAGGCACCGACGCAGTATCTTAGTGCACCGATAAGCCTTAAGGGACGTGATAATATCTCAACTGATGATATCACGCCTGCAAGTGCGGAATTCTCAAGTATGCGTTCCAATATTCCGCTTATGTCACAGTATTGCTATCATCGTTACGATCCGGAATTTGCAGCACGTGCCAAGGCTATGGGCAAGAGCATAATTATCGGCGGTGAGAATTATGGTCAGGGATCTTCACGTGAACATGCGGCTATAAATCCGATGTATCTTGGCGTAAAATGTGTTATTGCTAAGAGTATTGCACGTATTCACAAGGGAAATCTTGTAAATCACGGTGTAATTCCGATGCTTTTTGAAGATCCGGCTGATTATGACAGACTTGATCAAAATGATGAACTGGAATTTGAGAACCTTCTGGACCAGATTCCTACAAGATCCATCCTTATAAAAGATAAAACAAAAGATTTCACATTCCGCGCACGTCTTGATCTTACAGATAATGAGATTGCGGTTGTATTAAACGGCGGACAGCTCTCATTCCTTAAAAAACAGCTGGCTGCAGAAAAAGCAGGAGAGAATGCCTAAACAATTTTTTCACATTAAGAACATACTTTTATCACATTTTTCGGTTATAGTAATATGCGTAAAGGCAAGAGACCTTTCATAATATACTTTTTCATACCTACGCCGGCAGGACTCCTTTCCTGCCGGCTCCTCCTATATCAGGGCAAAATCCAACGTTTTAAATTCACAGAGTTTATGTTACAATCAAATAAACAGAAAATCAAGAATCAGGAATGTAGAATGTATTCGGAAAGGACAGGGAAAGATGCGCGATTTTACATTTGAAAATGCAACAAAAATTTATT
Source organism: Prevotella sp. CAG:279 (assembly GCA_963637995.1). Lineage (GTDB taxonomy): Bacteria > Bacillota > Clostridia > Lachnospirales > Lachnospiraceae > Otoolea. Next base: position 32,764 of record CAVHPN010000043.1, read on the forward strand.
TTGGCAGCGGCTGTGTAGAGAAACATTTGCTTGAGGCTGTAAAACCGTATGGAGAAACCGTAATGCTTGCATACGGCACAGGTTCGATCAAGAAGAATGGCATTTATCAGAAAGTCATGGATGTGTTGAAACTTGCCGGAAAACGTGTAGTGGAATTCCCGGGAATTATGCCTAATCCGACTTACAGCAAGATGATGGAAGGAAAAAAAGTGGTCAGGGAGAATCATGTGGATTTGATTCTGGCTGTGGGCGGCGGATCGGTTATGGATTGCAGTAAGGCGATCTCGATGGCGGCAGCTACAGATAAAGATGTATGGGAAGAGTATTGGATAAAAAAAGGAGAAATTGACTTTGAACCCGTGCCTGTCGGCGTGATTGTCACAGTTGTGGGTACCGGAAGTGAAGTAAACGGTGAAGGTGTGATCACCCATGAAGAACAGAAGATTAAAACCAGCAGAAATTATCCGCGCTGCAATCCGGTATTCGCCATGATGGATCCCGAATATACATATACGGTATCGCCTCTTCAGACGGCAGCCGGCGGTTTCGATATGTTAAGTCATGTGATGGAAACTTATTTCAGTGCTCCGGATGATGATAACATTTCTGACGGGATTTCAGAGACGCTGATGAGGAGTATCATCGCAAATCTTCCTGTTGCAATCCGTGAACCTGAAAATTATGAAGCTCGAAGTAATCTGATGTGGGCTTCAACGATGGCGGAGATCGGCATAATTAAATTAGGGAAAAAATGTGATTTTGAAGCGCATATGATAGAGCATCAGATGGGGGCATATACAGATTGTAATCACGGAATGGGGCTCGGCGTCATTCATCCGACTTATTATCGTCATATTTGCCGAAACGGTATAAAGAAATTTGTTAAATTTGCCACCAATGTCTGGGGTATTTCAGCGGATAAAGGTAGTGAAGAGGAGCTGGCGCTTGCCGGAATCGATGCATTGGAGAAATTTATTCATGATATAGGATTGCCGGGTACACTTCGTGAATTGGGCATCACGGACTATAACCTGTTAAAGACCATAGCAGATTCATGTATTCTCAATGATGGCGGATACCGGCAGCTGACGCATGAGGAGATTCTTGAGATTCTTGAAGAGTGTTTTTAAAACCGTTTTTTTATTATGATTACATATGGAAAAGAGAATCCTGCGAAAAGGGGTTCTCTTTTTTTTATTTTCACGTGATTAATGTGCTTGACAAATATATATATGATTCATATAATGAACATATGAACAATGATTCATATAAGAATATTTTATCCGAAGGGAGGAATTATATGGCTATTCATGATGTAGAATGTTGTGAGGAATGCACTGTTCACGATGATGTAGTACAGTCGGTTCGGGGGATGCTTCCGGATGATGACGATCTGTATGACCTTGCCGAATTATTCAAGGTATTTGGAGATTCAACCAGAATTCGGATTTTGTTTGTTTTATTTGAAGCGGAAATGTGCGTTTGTGATATCGCCCAGCTTCTCAATATGACACAGTCTGCTATTTCGCACCAGCTTAGAATTTTAAAACAGGCTCAGCTTGTAAAAGCCCGCAGGGATGGAAAGTCTGTATTTTATTCATTGGCAGATGACCATGTATACAGAATTATCAATCAGGGATTTGAACATATTAAGGAATGATGCAACTGACTTTCAGCCATGTTAGTGTCACCGTCAGGTGAAATGTAGGTTTTATAATTAAAAAATGGAGGATCACTACTATGAAGAAAAAATTTAAATTAACGGATCTGGATTGTGCTAATTGTGCTGCCAAGATGGAGGATGCAATCAAGAAGCTTGATGGTGTGAATGATGCAAATGTAAGCTTCATGATGCAGAAAATGACAATAGATGCCGATGATGCCCGCTTCGATGACATCATGAAGCAGGTCGTGGAAATATGCAAAAAAGTAGAACCGGACTGTATTATAAATATGTAATGATACCGGGACAAAAGGTCAGAAGTTCGACGAAAGCTTGTTTTCAGGAAAATTTCTGACCTCGGGACCTGCCAAAAAAGAGAGGAGGGCGTATGAATCAAAAACAGAAAAATATGTTAAAGCGCATCATCATAGCGGCAATCATATATATTGCTGCAGCTGTATCAGCAAAGATGAATGTGTTTGCTGATATGCCTGAGCCCTGGACTGAGTTTGCGATATTTTTGATTCCATATCTGATTATCGGATGGGATATTGTATACAAGGCATTTCGCGGTATAAAAAACGGCCAGGTATTTGACGAAAATTTTCTTATGACAGTAGCGACTTTTGGGGCATTTGGTGTCGGAGAGTTTTCCGAGGCAGTTGCAGTCATGCTTTTTTATCAGATAGGAGAACTGTTTCAAAATTATGCCGTCAATCGCTCACGCCAGTCAATAAGCGATCTCATGAATATATGTCCGGAATATGCCAACATTGAGAAAGACGGAAAATTAGAACAGGTAGACCCGGATGATGTAGAAATAGATGATATTATTGTTATAGAACCCGGAGAGCGTATTCCGCTTGATGGCGTAGTTGTTGAAGGTGAATCGATGGTTGATACATCGGCATTGACAGGTGAATCAGTACCGCACCGCACAGTAGCAGGAGATGAGATTATCAGTGGATGTGTCAACGGAAGCGGACTTTTACGCGTGCGCGTCACAAAGGAGTTTGATGATTCGACTGTTGCACGCATTTTGGAGTTAGTGGAGAATGCCAGCAGCAAAAAGGCAAAAGTAGAGAATTTTATTACCAGATTTGCAAGATATTACACACCAGCGGTTGTGATAGCAGCTGTTGTGCTTGCTTTTATACCTCCGATAGTACTGGGGGATCACTTTGCTGATTGGATTCAGAGAGCATGCATATTCCTTGTTATTTCCTGTCCGTGTGCATTAGTTATTTCGGTGCCGCTAAGCTTTTTTGGCGGAATCGGAGCAGCTTCGAGAATCGGGGTTCTGGTTAAGGGAAGCAACTACCTTGAAGCCGTATCAGAACTGGATACGGTTGTATTTGATAAGACAGGTACTCTCACAAAGGGAGAATTTAGAGTGACGGAAATTCATCCTGTCGGAATCAGCGAAGATGAACTTCTAAAGATAGCAGCATATGCAGAGAATTATTCCACGCATCCCATAGCAGAATCGATTCGTGAGGCATATCGTGATGAGATGGGAAATCTTGCACGTTTCGAAAATGAAGATACAAAATCAGAAGAGAAACCTTTGATCGATATTAAGCGTATCGGAGAAACTAATGAAATTTCAGGTCATGGCATTCAGACTATGATTGACGGACATGAGGTGTTTGCAGGCAACGGACGTCTGATGAAAAGCAAAAATATAGCTTTTGAGGAATGTGACGGTATAGGTACTGTTATTTATCTGGCAAAAGATGGAAAATTTGTCGGCAGTATACTTATTGCGGACAGTATCAAGCCGGGAACCGAGGATGCAATCCGTAAACTCAAGGCAGCGGGAATACGCCGCAGTGTCATGCTGACTGGAGATCGGAAGGCTGTCGGGGAGGCCGTGGCAGCTAAGGTGGGTATAGATGATGTATACACTGAACTGCTGCCGGCGGATAAGGTTAATAAGGTTGAAGAAATGCTTGCCGAGATGAGCGGTAAACGTAAGCTGGCCTTCGTAGGTGATGGTATCAATGATGCACCGGTTCTCTCACGCGCTGATGTTGGCATTGCGATGGGAAGCATGGGAAGCGATGCGGCTATAGAGGCGGCCGATATAGTACTTATGGATGACGATCCGGCTAAGATTGCGAGCATAGTAAAGATAGGGCGGAAGACGATGTCGATAGTACATCAGAATATTATATTTGCGCTTGCTGTTAAAGCAATCGTTCTTTTGATGGGGGCAGCAGGTGCGGCAAATATGTGGGAAGCGGTATTTGCGGATGTCGGCGTTTCCGTAATTGCAATTTTAAATGCAATGCGGGCTTTGAAAACTAATTAAAGTTACCGTATATGGAAGCTTCCGGAAATATTTTTGCCATATTGTTGTAATAATCCTTAATAAAATAGTAATTGAATCTGTCAAAATAATGAAGTATGATCGTTAATGTTCAGGTATACATGGTTACTGTTTATGCATTGCAACCAGTGTATCATGCGACGTTTTCAATTAGGAAAATGCCTATTGATATACAGTAATACGTGAAAATCAGCAGGATTAAAAGGGAAGGAATGTAACAGAATGAAAACTAAATGGATTAAAATGGCTGTCGTTCTGGCGGCAGCGGTTTGCCTGAGCGCGGCAGCGGCATTTACCGCTCTTGCTGCGCAGACATTTAACGTGACGGCTTCAATAGGCTCCTGTTTGATAGGCTCGGGGCAGAATACGGTGGATATTTCACTTTCAAGTACCGGGGATACAACCGGAACTGATGGAAAGATCTACATTTTTGCCCTTCAGCCTTATGAGTCAGGGATTGGGACACGCACAGACTACGTATCCAGTGCGAATGCGGGAGAAACGGTTACAGTATCGGTAGATCTTAACAAGAATACTGAGCAGAGCCGCCTTAACAGCCGCTTTGTTCCGGCGGTATATGACGGAACTTCATTTACGGCAGTCGGTACGGCACATTATATTACCAATCCAGAGGCCATTGCTACCAATAAAGATGCATTCAAGACACCAACTTCAAAAAAAGGTTTGAATGTCCAACTGAATATGACCAAGGATGCCATGGAGTTGGGAGTAAAACATACAGCTGTCAATATTGTGGCATCATGGATGTTTGGCGAAGGTATTGATTATCAATATAATGGCAAGACATATCATTTCAGCAAGCAATGGGTAGACTACTATGATAATGCAGTCGGCACATACAGTGGTAAAAATATATGTGTCACGGCTATTGTTTTAAATGATTGGAATGATGCTTATCCTGATTTGGTGCAGGCAGGCACCCAGAAAAGCTCGATGGGCATATATTACATGTTCAACACCGCCACTAAAGAGGGCGTAGAGCAGACGAGTGCACTGTATTCGTTCCTGGCTAATCGTTACAACGGCAAAAACAAGGCAGCAGGTTATGCAAAGATTTCCAACTGGGTTTTTGGAAATGAAATCAATGACCAGGAATGGAACTATATGGGAGCTGCAGATCTGACGACATATGTATCGACTTATCAGCGCGCATTCAGGGTATTTTACAATGCTATAAAGAGTAACAACGCAAATGACCGTGTATACATGCCTCTGGATTATTCATGGGGCAAGCCATATAATAATCTTCAGGATCAGTACCACTATAAGGGAAAAGATGTTGTAGATACATTTAATCAGCTTACGGTTGCTGAGGGCCAGATGGACTGGGGAATCGCATACCATCCATATCCATATCCGATGACGGAACCGGAATTCTGGGATGATAAGGATACCGGAGAGGTTACGGACAGTTTCGACACACCGCATATCACATTCGGCAATATACATGTATTGACGGATTATCTGTGCCAGGATGCATTTAAGACAGCTTCGGGAGAAGTAAGACACGTCATTTTGACTGAGCAGGGATTTACTTCCCAAAGCCAGACCCGCGGTGATGTTTCTGATATACAGGCAGCAGCATATATATACTCATATTACTTAGTTGACAGTAATCCATATATCGATGCCTATATATTGAGCCGCCAGGTAGATGCACCTACTGAAGTAAATGCAGGACTGAACTTTGGATTGTGGACCTGTGATATGAATCAGCCGAACGATATAGTTGCTGTGGAAAAGAAGAAAATCTGGAGTGTTTTCAAGGATGTAGACAGTAAGAGAAGTGTAAGCGAATTTGATTTTGCTAAGAAGATTATCGGAATTAATAAATGGTCCGATGTGATTCCGGACTTCCGTTGGAAATCTTTGGAACAGTAAGGTAAAGATTGCTATAGAGAAAAAAATCCGCTCATATGGAAGTTTTTTCCATATGGGCGGATTTTTTTGCTGTTTATAAAACATGCTTGATCAGTAAACTCGCGATTGCGATGTCTGCGGATGTATCAAGATCAGATCTTGTTGCTCTGTCTCCAGATATGCATCTTCTCAGCTTCTTTGATCAGCTGATCACGGAAATCCGGATGTGCAACTGAAATTATTGCTTCACACTTCTGCCATGTGGAAAGGCCCTTTAAATTAACCTTGCCATATTCGGTTACCAGATAGTGAATGTTTGAACGTGTGTCAGTTACGATGGAACCCGGATTCAGAGTTGGCAGAATACGGGACTGCAGTTCTCCGGCTTTATTTTTAAAGGTGGAAGAACAGCAGATAAAGCTCTTTCCGCCCTTGGACAGGTAAGCGCCAAGAACAAAGTCAAGCTGTCCGCCTGCACCGCTGATATGCTTGATTCCTGAAGATTCGGCATTGACCTGACCGAAAAGGTCCAGATCTACGGCATTGTTTATGGACATAAAGTTGTCTAAGGCTGCAATAGTGCGGACATCGTTGGTATAATCAACAGGAGCACTCATGCAGGCCGGGTTATTATTTAAGTAGTCATAGAGCTTCTTGGTACCGGCACCGAAGGCATATACCTGACGGCCCTTGTCAAGAGCCTTGTGAGCACCGGTAATTTTTCCGGCAGCCGCGATATCAACAAAGGCATCAACGTACATCTCTGTATGAACACCGAGATCTTTTAAGTCGGATTTTGCAATAAGAGATCCAACAGCATTTGGCATGCCGCCGATACCAAGCTGCAGGCATGCACCGTCCGGAATCTCGTCTACGATCAATTTTGCAACCGCTTCATCTACATCAGTAGCTGCTGCACCGCCTCCCATCTCTGCGATAGATGGATTGCTTCCCTCTACAATCATGTCTACATCAGAAATATGTACTCCGTTTTCAAAACCTCCGAGGCAGACAGGCATGTTTTCATTGACCTCTACGATAACAACTTTTGATGTTTCACAGCATGCAGCCATGTGTGAAGCGTTCGGACCGAAGTTGAAATATCCGTGCTCATCCATCGGAGCGACCTGGAAAACTGCCACATCAGGTTTTGTTGCGGATTCACGGTAGTATCTCGGAAGCTCAGAGTAACGAATCGGAGCATAGAAGCTGAAGCCCTGTGCGATCGCTTTTCTCTCGATACCGCCCATGTGCCATGAGTTCCATGTCATATGAGCTGCCGGGTTCTCAATTTTAAAGATCTCCGGTACCCACATAAGGATACCACCGCGGAAGTTTACATTCTCCAGTTCCGGAAGACGTTTTGCAATAGCAGCATCGACTGCTACCGGAGTGCCGGTGGTCCATCCGTAATCAACCCAGTCACCGGATTTGACAACAGAGGCTGCTTTTTCAGCTGAAACCAGTTTTTCTGCATACAATTTCTTGTAATCCATATTTTTCACCCTATCCTTTTTAAGATATGAAGAATCCTGCACTGCAGTGTGCTCAGGACATCTTCGATGCTTATCAGTTTAGCATTTCAGATATTCATTGTCAACGAATGGGACGGCTATGAAAAAAAGCTTAGAGGAGACTTATTCAACTTTATGAATCATTGGTATAAGCTTATGCAAATAAGATAAAAACGTGATTGTTTAATAATTCACAAACTTATTTTTTGCTTGGTTATAATGCCTTATCAGCCCATTTTTGTTGATGAAATTGAGAGATAAAATTGTGCATTACTTATAAAGTGGCAAAAATTATCAAAAAAAATGGACTAAAGTCTACTTGAAATTGAGAACCTAAAAACTTTATAAAATAATTGACAATTATTTGACAGAAATCGTTTTGGGTGTTAAGATACTCATACACTATCATATTTTTATCACTATTTTACTTTTACTGCAGTTGTGTTATTTACGTGGTGGATCATTTTCAAGGAGGATTTTTCAATGTCTAAGAAAGTCGTAATTGCAAGTGCATGCCGTACCGCAGTAGGTTCCATGGGTGGTCAGCTCAGTACTGTTCCAGCAGCTGAGATGGGTGCCGTAGTTATCAAGGAAGCTCTGAAGAGAGCAGGTGTTGCTCCGGAGCAGGTTGATCATGTTTACATGGGCTGTGTTATCCAGGCTGGTCTTGGCCAGAACGTAGCACGTCAGATGTCCCTTAAAGCAGGTCTTCCGGTAGAAGTTCCGGCAGTTACCCTTAACGTAGTTTGCGGTTCAGGTCTGAACGCTGTAAATGCAGCAGCAGATATGATCCTTGCAGGCGATGCTGACATCGTAGTAGCAGGTGGTGCAGAGAACATGTCCGCAGCTCCTTACGCTCTGATGAAAGCACGTTACGGTTACCGTATGAACAACGCGACTATGGTCGACACCATGGTAAATGACGCTCTGTGGGATGCATTTAACGATTACCACATGGGTATTACCGCTGAGAACATCTGTGATCAGTGGGGTATCACAAGAGAAGAACTCGATGAGTTCGCAGCAGCAAGCCAGCAGAAGGCATGCGCAGCTATCGAGGCTGGACGCTTCAAAGACGAGATCGTTCCGATCGAAGTTAAGAAGAAAAAAGAGACTGTTATCGTAGATACCGATGAGGGTCCGCGTCCGGGTTCAACTGTAGAGATTCTTGGCAAACTTCGTCCGGCATTCAAGAAAGACGGCCGTGTAACAGCTGGTAACGCTTCATCTATCAACGATGGTGCAGCAGCAGTTGTTGTTATGAGCGAAGAGAAAGCAAAAGAACTGGGCATCAAACCTATGGCTACATGGGTAGCAGGTGCTCTGGGCGGTGTAGATCCTAGCATCATGGGTATCGGACCGGTTGCAGCTACCAAGAAAGTTCTCAAGAAGACAGGCTGGAAGGTAGAAGACTTCGACCTGATTGAGGCAAATGAGGCATTCGCAGCTCAGTCAATCGCTGTAGCTCGTGACCTTGGCTTCAACAAAGACATCCTTAACGTAAACGGCGGTGCAATCGCTATCGGACATCCGGTAGGAGCATCTGGATGCCGTATCCTGACAACTCTGTTATACGAAATGCAGAAACGTGACGCTAAGAAGGGTCTGGCAACTCTGTGTATCGGTGGCGGCATGGGCTGCGCAACGATCGTTGAGAGAGACTAATCCTTAAGCAGGACCGGAACCGTCGGGGATATTCCCCGGCATTCCGGTTGTTTCTGGTTATATTGAAAGTAAGAGTTTGTTAGGAGGAACATCAAGTGGGATTTGTAGACTATGAGGCAGACGGACACGTCGCAGTCATAACTATTAATCGTCCGAAGGCACTGAATGCATTAAATGAAGATGTGCTTAAGGACATTGAAGCTGCATTTGATGCAGTGGATCTTTCCGAAATTCGTGCAATTATCCTCACCGGCGCAGGAGAGAAATCCTTCGTAGCCGGAGCTGATATTGCTGCCATGAGTGTGATGACAAAAGAGCAGGGCGAGCAGTTCGGTAAATTCGGCAACGATATTTTCCGTAAGATTGAGACTTTCCCGGTTCCTGTTATCGCGGCAGTTAACGGTTTTGCGCTTGGCGGCGGCAATGAGCTTGCCATGAGCTGCGATATCCGTATCTGCTCAGACAACGCATTATTCGGACAGCCTGAGGTAGGTCTCGGAATTACACCGGGATTCGGCGGTACACAGAGACTCGCACGTCTCATCGGACCGGGCAAGGCAAAAGAAATGGTATTTGCATCCCGCAATATCAAGGCGGATGAGGCATACCGTGTAGGCCTGGTTAATGCTGTATATACGCAGGAGGAGCTGATGCCGGCAGCTAAAAAGCTTGCTGAAACCATCGCTAAGATGGCTCCGATTGCAGTCAGAAACAGCAAGAAGGCGATGAATGACGGACTTCAGACTGATATGGATCAGGCAATCGTGATCGAGGAGAAACTGTTTGGCGGATGCTTCGAGACAGAAGATCAGAAGAACGGCATGCAGGCATTTCTTGAGAAACGTAAAGTTGAGCAGTTTAATAACAGATAGTTAGTTTTGTATAATCGAGTATAATTTCAGGAGGATTTGTCATGAAAGTTGGTATTATTGGTGCAGGAACTATGGGTTCAGGAATCGCTCAGGCATTTGCCCAGGTAGAGGGATATGAAGTATGCCTTTGCGATATTAATGAAGAGTTTGCAGCAAACGGCAAAAATAAAATTGCTAAGAATTTCGAGAAGAGAGTAGCAAAAGGAAAGATGGCACAGGAAGATGCAGATAAGATTCTTGCAAAAATCCAGACAGGTGTAAAAGATATCTGCACAGATTGCGATCTCGTAGTTGAGGCAGCTATCGAGAACATGAAGATCAAAAAACAGACCTTCAAAGAGCTGGGTGAGATTTGCAAACCGGATTGCATCTTTGCTACAAACACATCTTCTCTGTCTATTACAGAGATTGGTGCAGGACTTGACAGACCGGTTATCGGTATGCATTTCTTCAATCCGGCTCCGGTTATGAAGCTGATTGAGGTTATTGCAGGTTTAAATACTCCGGCAGAGGTTGTTGACAAAGTTAAGAAGATCTCTGAGGAGATTGGCAAGACTCCTGTACAGGTAGAGGAGGGCGCAGGTTTCGTAGTAAACCGTATCCTCATCCCTATGATCAACGAGGCTATTGGTATCTATGCTGCAGGTGAGGCTTCTGTAGAAGGTATCGATACGGCTATGAAACTCGGTGCTAATCATCCGATGGGACCGCTTGAACTGGGTGACCTGGTAGGTCTGGACGTTGTTCTGGCTATTATGGAAGTTCTTCAGTCTGAGACTGGTGATCCGAAGTATCGTCCGGAGCCGCTGCTTAGAAAAATGGTACGTGGCGGTAAACTTGGCCGTAAGACAGGTGAAGGATTCTATAAGTACAACTAATATGTACAAAAGCTTGCTTTATTAAATGGGTAGAAAGAATATATAGAGTACCAGATTTTTAAAGACCGCAATGGGGCGGCGCCTGAAGCCGCCTCTTAAGCGCATATAAGAAAATGATGGAGGAATAGACACATGGATTTTACATTAAGTAAAGAGCATGAAATGGCGAGAAAATTGTTCCATGACTTCGCCGAAAATGAAGTAAAACCTTTGGCACAGGAAGTTGATGAAACAGAGCACTTCCCGGAGGGAACAGTTAAGAAAATGCAGAAGCTTGGCTTCATGGGCATTCCGGTTCCGAAGGAGTACGGCGGACAGGGCTGTGATCCTTTAACATACGCTATGTGCGTTGAGGAACTTTCCAAGGTTTGCGGTACTACCGGTGTTATCGTATCTGCACACACATCTCTGTGCTGCGATCCGATCCAGACTTTCGGTACAGAAGAGCAGAAGCAGAAATATCTTGTTCCGCTTGCTAAGGGCGAGAAGCTTGGTGCTTTCGGTCTGACAGAGCCGGGCGCTGGTACAGATGCTCAGGGTCAGCAGACCAAGGCTGTATTAGACGGCGATGAGTGGGTATTAAATGGCTCTAAAGTTTTCATTACCAATGGTAAAGAAGCTGATATTTATGTAATTATCGCTGTAACAGGCGTTGTTGAGGTAAAGGGCAGAAAGAAGAAAGAAATTTCTGCATTTATCGTTGAAAAAGGAACACCGGGATTTACTTTCGGTACCAAAGAGAAGAAGATGGGTATCCGTGGATCCGCTACATATGAGCTGATCTTCACAGATTGCCGTATTCCGAAGGAAAACCTGCTTGGCCAGAAGGGCAAAGGTTTCCACATTGCTATGCATACTCTTGATGGAGGACGTATCGGTATCGCTTCTCAGGCTCTGGGTCTTGCAGAGGGCGCTCTTGAGAGAACAGTTGACTATGTAAAAGAGAGAAAGCAGTTTGGACGCACTATCGGTCAGTTCCAGAACACTCAGTTCCAGCTGGCAGATATGGCTACCAAGGTTAAGGCAGCTCAGCTCCTTGTTTACAGAGCAGCCGTTGCTAAGAAGACACAGAAGACCTACTCTGTAGAGGCTGCTATGGCTAAATTATATGCTGCAGAGGTTGCTATGGAAGTTACAACCAAGGCTGTACAGCTTCACGGTGGTTATGGCTACACGAGAGAGTACGACGTAGAGCGTATGATGCGTGATGCTAAGATCACTGAGATCTACGAGGGAACATCTGAGGTTCAGAGAATGGTTATCTCAGCCGATCTGTTAAAATAATTCAGGTCCCAGAGAAACTGTAATAATCTCAGTCCTATAGAGAATATAGAATAAAATAAGGAGTGAAAATACCGTGAAAATAGTAGTTTGTGTAAAACAGGTTCCGGATACCAAAGGCGGAGTTAAATTTAACCCGGATGGTACTCTTGACAGAAGCGCAATGCTGGCAATCATGAACCCAGATGATAAAGCAGGTCTGGAGGCAGCGCTTCGCTTAAAAGATCAGTATGGTGCAGAAGTTACCGTAGTTACTATGGGTCTTCCGAAGGCAGAAGAGGTTCTTCGCGAGGCTATGGCTATGGGCGCAGACAATGGTATTCTTGTAACTGACCGTGTACTCGGCGGTGCAGATACCTGGGCTACTTCCCAGACAATCGCAGGTGCACTTCGCAACCTCGATTATGACTTAATTATTACCGGTCGTCAGGCTATCGATGGCGATACCGCTCAGGTTGGTCCGCAGATCTCTGAGCACCTTGGTCTTCCGGTAATCAGCTACGCTCAGAAGATTCGTGAAGTAAACGAAGCTGAGAAATATATCGTAGTTGAGCGTCAGTATGATGACAGATATCATGTAGTAAAAGCACAGCTTCCGTGTCTTTTAACCGCTCTTGCAGAATTAAATGAGCCGCGTTATATGACTCCGGGCGGAATCTTTGATGCATACGCAAAAGAGATTACCGTTTGGGGCAGAAAAGATCTGAAAGATGTTGAAGATTCCAACCTTGGTCTTAAAGGTTCACCGACACAGATCGCAAAGGCTTCCGATAAAGTAAGAAAGGGTGCCGGCGAGAAGGTTGAACTGGATCCGGCAGCTTCCGCAGATTATATCGTTGGCAAACTGGCAGAGAAACACATTATCTAATTATTTTAATAGAAAAGAGTGGTGAATAAGATGAACAACTTAGAAGCATATAAGGGCGTATTTGTCTTTGCACAGCAGGTGGATAATGTTATCAGCAATATCGCTTATGAGCTGATTGGCAAAGGTAAAGAATTAGCAAAAGATTTAGGAGTAGAAGTAACAGCTGTTTTAGTTGGTTCTGATGTTAAGGGTCTTGCAGACCAGTTAGCAGAGTACGGCGCTGATAAGGTTATCGTTGTTGACGATCCTGAGTTAAAAGAGTATCGTACAGAACCGTATACACATGCAATTGCTTCCGTAATCAACGAGTTCAAACCGGAGATCTTCCTGATCGGTGCAACTGCAATCGGTCGTGACTTAGGTCCGCGTGTTTGCGCAAGAATTCATACAGGTCTGACAGCAGACTGTACAAAACTTGATATCGGTGATTTCCCGATGAATCCGGTTCCTGGCAGAGAGACAAAGCACAACCAGCTGCTTATGACTCGTCCGGCATTCGGCGGCAACACAATCGCTACCATCGCTTGCCCGGATTTCCGTCCGCAGATGGCAACTGTTCGTCCGGGTGTTATGCAGAAGGCTCCGAAGGTAGAGGGCGCTAAAGCTAATATCGTAGAGTACAACCCAGGCTTCACAAAGAACAACAAATATGTTGATATCCTGGAAGTTGTTAAAGCTGTTTCTAATACAGTTGATATCATGGATGCTAAGATCCTTGTATCCGGTGGCCGTGGCGTAGGAAGCGCTGAGAATTTCAAGATTCTTGATGACCTTGCAGAGGCTATCGGCGGTACAGTAAGCTGCTCTCGTGCAGTTGTAGATGCAGGCTGGAAGCCAAAGGATCTTCAGGTTGGACAGACCGGTAAGACAGTTCGCCCGAACGTATACTTTGCAATCGGTATCTCAGGTGCTATTCAGCATCTGGCAGGTATGGAAGAGTCTGATATCATCGTTGCTATCAACAAAGATGAGTCTGCTCCGATCTTTGATGTAGCTGACTACGGTGTAGTAGGTGACTTAAATAAGATCGTTCCGATGCTTACAGAGAAGATCAAAGAAGCTAAGGCAGCAGCTAAAAATAACTAATCAATAAGATTAAAGAAGTGCCGGTTTTCGGTATTTCTTAACGAAAATATAAGCAGTAGAGTTTTGTATATTTTCCTCAGATAAATATATGAGACCGCAGAGAATATATTGAAGTTTATTTGAGTTTTCTCCGGTCCCGTGTCGGTAAAGTGAAAAGACCCTGTTTTCCAGGTTATTTACTTGGAAAACAGGGTTTTTTCGTTACTATATTAGTTAAACTCCTTGACAGGATCAGGTTGGTTAACTGTATAATGGATTGGCTGATAGATTCGATCTGTTTGCACCATAAGTAATATAGGATGGTTTTAATTATGCTTTTTAGTTCCCTTGTGTTTCTCTGGTATTTTTTACCGGTGGTATTTTTGCTATATTTCATCACGAAAAATCTTTATATCAGAAATGGTGTTCTGTTGGCTGCCAGTCTTGTATTCTATGCCTGGGGAGAGCCAAAGTATGTTTTTTTAATGATTTTTTCCATAGGATTAAACTATTTTTGCGGCATTTTTATCGGTCAGATGCAAGAAGCTGAAAAAAATAAATCTGATATGCAGGAAAAGTGCGAATCAGACAAAAAAAATCCTGCCATGCGGCTGGCGGTTTCGATATGTGTGATTTTAAATCTCCTGCTTCTCGGATATTTTAAGTATTTTAATTTTATGGCAGAGATAGCAAATTCTTTTTTGGGATATTTTTCAAATGGGACACATATACTTGCTTTTCGCGAGATTGCATTGCCTGTTGGAATTTCATTCTATACATTTCAGGCTCTTTCTTATGTGGTAGATGTATACAGAGGTACGATTAAGGCCCAGAAAAATATATTTTATCTGGCACTCTATGTTTCCTTTTTTCCACAGCTGATAGCAGGTCCTATTGTAAAGTACAGAGATGTATGCGACCAGATAGAAAAGCGACAGTGCTCGCCTTGGGGAATGGCATATGGTATTAAGAGATTTTCCTATGGAATCGCCAAAAAAATGATATTTGCAAATACATTTGCAGCAACAGTGGACTTTATGATGAAAAAACCATTGGAGCAGCTTGGAACCGTAAATGTATGGATATTGGCGATATTGTATACACTTCAGATATATTTTGATTTTTCGGGATATTCAGATATGGCAATCGGACTTGGAAAAATGTTTGGATTTGATTTTATGGAAAATTTTAATTATCCGTATATCTCGTCATCCATACGGGAGTTTTGGAGACGCTGGCATATTTCACTTTCAACATGGTTTCGGGAGTACCTTTATATACCGCTCGGAGGCAATCGAAAGGGACAGATAAGGACCTATGTTAATCTGCTTATCGTCTTTTTTGCTACAGGACTATGGCACGGAGCCGGTGCGACATTTATTATATGGGGAATGTTTCACGGCCTTTTTCTGGTAACAGAGCGTATGGGACTTGGAAAATTGCTGGAAAAAAACAGATTCAGAATATTTAATCACCTGTATACAGTCCTTATTGTGATTGTGGGATGGGTATTCTTCCGGGCAGATACTCTGTCGGATGCAGTGGTGATTCTTCGCCAAATGTTTATATGGAATGGGGGAATTTATCCTGTAACACTTTTTTTAAACAGAAAAGTAATCTTTCTGGCACTATCAGGTATACTTTTCTCTGGAATAATACAGAGTGCGTGTCCGAAACTTACAGTTCATCTGTATGATAAAAATAATATCAAAACAGCAGATATTTTTATCATGGCTGTGCTGCTGTTTTTGTGTACCATGTATCTTGTCAGCAGCACATACAACCCATTTATTTATTTCAGATTTTAAATCCAGCCGCCGTCGAAGGTGATAACCTGCCCGGTAAGATAGGAACTCTCGTTTCCAAGTTGATAAGCCAGCTGTCCAACTTCGTCGGCACGCCCCATACGACCGGAAGGAATTTCCTCTAAAAGAGCGCTACGTTCTTCATCATTTAAAAATTGATTCATTTCTGTGTCAATGGCACCGCAGGCAATGGCGTTGACCTGGATATTGCTTGGAGCAAGTTCCTTGGCAAGAGCTCTTGTCAGGGAATTGATTCCGCCCTTTGTAGCCGAGTAGGCAACCTCACAGGAGGCCCCGCAGATGCCCCACACGGAGGAAATGTTGATAATCCGTCCTGATTTGCGTGTGAGCATCATCGGTACGGCCAGTCGGCAGCAATTGAAGACGGAGGTTAAGTTGGTATTTACAATATGATTCCATTCGTCGGGGGTCATATCCTGAAAAAGTCCGATATGGGATATACCGGCATTGTTTATAAGTACATCAAGTGAACTGAAATGTTCTTTTATTTCGGTAAAAAGCCTGTTGCAGCTCTCAAAATCACCGGCATCGCATATCCTTGCCAGACAGGAGACACCGAGAGATTCGATTTCACGCCTTGTTTCTTCCAATTCGTCTTTTCTCTTAAGGCAGGTAATTATGACGTTAAAGCCCTGAGAGGCATATGTAAGGGCAATTGCCTTTCCGATTCCGCGGGAAGCACCGGTTACAAGTACGGTTTTGTGATTCATGGTAATTAACTCCTTTGAAGTTTTGTAAATATCAGTATACCACTTCCGTTTGATTCGGAAAAGACCGGTTAAAAAGGACAGATCATACCGACGTTGTTATAAAATTGTAAGAAAATTACAATCAATTTTAAGCCGGTACGTAGTCGCACAGCATTGTATCATAGCAATAAAATGTGTTATACTGAAATCACGCGAATTAATGTCGGTTTATTGTTCGGATGTTAAATGAACAAAATGACAACACTTAATGAGAGGAACGAGATAATAATGTATGATGTGATTATCATTGGTTCCGGGCCTGCCGGTCTTAGCGCAGCGATTTATGCACAGAGAGCTTGTCTGGATACAATTGTGATAGAGAAGAATGGAATCAGCGGCGGTCAGGTGTTAAATACATGGGAGGTAGACAATTATCCCGGGCTTCCCGGTATATCAGGCTTCGAGCTTTCAAGACAGCTTAGAGGGCATGCCGCTAAGCTTGGTGCCGAATTTGTACAGGATGAGGTTGTAAAAGTTGAACTGGGCGGAAGAACAAAGAGGATAATCTGTGAAGAAGAGACATATGAGGCGCGGTGCGTAATCATTGCAACCGGCGCACATCACAGGACACTTAACGTTCCGGGAGAAGAAAGGCTTCGCGGAGCCGGAGTGTCATATTGTGCAACCTGCGACGGAGCATTTTTCCGCGGAAAGAGTGTAGCTGTGGCAGGCGGTGGAGATGTTGCCTTAGAGGATGCGATATTTCTATCAAGGCTCTGCAAAAAGGTGTATATTATCCACCGCAGAGATGTTTTCCGGGGTGCAAAGCAGTTGCAGAGAAGATTGCAGGAGACTGATAATGTCGAATTTGTATGGAACAGCGTGATATCATCCATAGAAGGCAAGGATAGTGTTGAGGCACTTAAGATAAAAGATACCGTAACAGGAGAAGAAAAAGATTTGGCTGTGGACGGCATCTTCGTTGCGATAGGTATCGAGCCTGAAAGCGGATTGTATACAGGACAGCTCGAACTTGACGAACATAGATATATCAAAGCAGGCGAAGATGGTCAGACGGGAGTGCCGGGAGTATTTGCGGCAGGAGATGTCAGAACTAAGGCACTTCGGCAGATTTTAACGGCGGCTGCGGATGGTGCGAATTGCGTTGTATCAGCCGAACGTTATCTTCAGGAATGAAATACAGTTACGAACATATAGAATGTTGGGAGGTCCATATGAAAAAAACGCTGAAATTTCTGATTGCATCAGGGGTATGCCTTCTGATGGCAGAGACCGGACATGTGAGCGTCCGGGCGGCGATGAATAATTATAATGCGGGCAGCGTAAGCACCGTAAATTATCAGACAGAGACATCCGAGGAAACAGATGCGGTCGTACGTGCCATGTCGAAGTCTATATATGACAATATAGCAATTTCACGTGTTACAAATTATGTTAATGTACGTTCTCAGGCTACCACAAGCAGTGATGTAGTGGGAAAAATATACAACAATTGTGCCGCGACTATTTTGGATACCGTAGATGGTGAAGGCGGAAAGTGGTATCATATACAGTCCGGTTCTGTTACAGGTTTTATCAAGGCGCAGTATTTTGTTACAGGTGAAGAGGCTTCTAAGATTGCCAAGGAAGTTGGTACTACGTATGCAAAAGTCAGCAATACAACCACGCTACGCCTCAGAGAGACACCGAGTCTTGATGGTAAGACTCTTGACCTGTTATCTGCGGATGCAGAATATGAGGTTATCGGTGAAGAGGGCGATTTTGTAAAGATATCTGTCGATAATGATCTGGTGGGATATGTTCATAAGGATTATATTACCACAGAGGTGGATTTCAAACAGGCAGTTTCAACTGCAGAAGAGCAGCAGCAGAAAGCCGAGGAAGAGAAACTTAAACAGGAGGCTAATGCAGCCATAGAAAATCTTGAGCAGGTAAAGAAGAAGGCTGAGGAGGAATCAAGAGCGGCAGAGACAGCTGCAGTGGTGCAGGAGACAGTTGCTGCAAAGGAAAACACTAAAGTAGAGGAGACCGCTTACAGCGAGACCATTGAGGCAAATCCTAGCGGAAATAGTGTCAAGGAGACAGCCAAGGCAACAGAGGCAGCAAAAGAAACCACTGCAGCTGCGACAAAAACAACTACGGGAATCGTTGGACCGGGCAGCGGAACAAGTTCATCGGGCACAACGTCAGGGACAGCGTCAGGAACAGAAAGTGTAGTTGAGAATGCAACCCGTTCAGCGGTGGTAGCATATGCCAAGCAGTTCCTCGGAAATCCGTATGTATATGGCGGAACAAGCCTGACAAACGGTGCTGACTGTTCAGGTTTCACCATGAGTGTATTTGCACATTTTGGTATTTCAACAGGGCGCAGCTCAAGAGATCAGGCGGCCAAGGGAAAAGAAATAGCAGTCAGTGCGGTTCAGCCGGGTGATCTGCTCTTTTACGCAAGCGGAAATTACATCAATCATGTGGCATTGTATATAGGTGACGGACAGGTTATTCATGCAAGCACGGCAAAGAGCGGCATAAAGATTTCACCATCCAATTACAGAACACCATGCAAGGCAGTCTCATTCCTTAATTGATAAAAATACTGCACAGGAGAAAGATATAGATATGGCGGAATTAAGAGAAATTTCAGTGAACAGGTTTGTGGAGGAAACTGCATCAAAAGCAGCAGTTCCGGGCGGTGGCAGTGTATCTGCATTGACGGGCGCACTTGCAGCGGCACTCATGGAGATGGTCGCAAATCTGACAATCGGAAAAGATAAATATGACGATGTGCAGGACGAAATGAAAAAACTGTCAGCCGAGGGAGCAAAGATTCATGAAAAACTTTTGTCCGGTATAAAGAAGGACAGTGAATCATTTAATGGATATATGAATGCATTGAAGCTTCCGAAGAATACTGAGGAAGAGAGGATGATTCGCAGCAGGGCACTGCAGCAGGGACTTAAGGATGCCACTGAAGCACCGCTTGAGATTGCAGAGACTGCAGCAAAAATTTTCCCGATGGCAGAGGCTGTTGTAAGAAACGGAAACCGGATGGCGGTTTCTGACGGACTCACAGCAGCGATGCTTGCAAGAACAGCCGTTATCGGTGCATTGTTCAATGTTAAGATCAATTTATCATCAATTAAAGATGATATATACGTATCAAATATCGAGAGAAAAGTAAAAAAATTAGAAACAGAGGCGCTTTTTTGCGAAAAATCAATTTTACGTCTTTCAAAATTATCAGAGAAAGTATATAATGTCTAACATTAACAACTTTGTCAAACTTTGTGCATGCTGACTACAGAGTAAGAGGTTTGACGGATACGCAGAGACACAGTATACAGGGAGGTACATAATTATGATGACAGATATTGAGATTGCACAGGCTGCCAAACCTTTAAAAATAGGAGAGATTGCGCAGGCTGTCGGAGTTGATGAAAAGTATCTGGAACAGTATGGCAATTACAAGGCCAAAGTTGATTATAATCTTTTAAAAGAGGTAAAGGGAGAGGACGGAAAGCTTGTACTTGTGACAGCGATCAATCCTACACCTGCAGGAGAAGGAAAGACTACGACGACGGTGGGACTTGCCGATGGTTTAAAGCGCCTCGGGAAAAAAGTGTCGGTAGCCCTTCGCGAACCGTCATTAGGACCGGTTTTCGGTGTAAAGGGAGGTGCAGCCGGAGGCGGATATGCACAGGTTATCCCGATGGAGGATATCAATTTACATTTTACCGGTGATTTTCATGCAATCGGAGCGGCCAATAACCTGCTAGCGGCAATGCTTGACAATCATATTTACCAGGGTAATGAACTTCGCATAGATCCGAAGCGAATTACATGGAAACGTGTAGTAGATATGAATGATCGTCAGCTTCGAAATATTGTGGATGGATTGGGACGCCGTGTAGATGGTGTTACCCGCGAAGACGGATATGATATTACCGTTGCCAGCGAAATTATGGCAGTACTGTGCCTCGCCAACAATATTACGGATCTGAAAGAGCGGCTGTCCAGAATCATTGTCGGATATACATATGATGAAGAACCGGTAACGGCCGGTGATTTGAAGGCAGCCGGAGCTATGACAGCTCTTTTGAAGGATGCATTGAAACCAAATCTGGTTCAGACTCTTGAGCATACACCGGCATTCATCCATGGCGGTCCGTTTGCCAATATAGCTCATGGATGTAATTCGGTAATTGCAACAAAGATGGCACTTAAATTGAGCGATTACGCGATTACTGAGGCTGGTTTCGGTGCAGATCTGGGAGCTGAAAAGTTCCTTGACATCAAGTGCCGCATGGCCGGACTCAAACCATCAGCTGTAGTGGTAGTAGCGACGGTACGTGCGCTTAAGCATCATGGAGGAGTCGCAAAGGCAGATTTAAATGCAGAGAATCTTGAGGCACTGGAGAAGGGACTCCCGAATCTTATGCAGCACGTGGAAAATATTACAAAGGTCTACGGTCTTCCGTGTGTCGTAGCCATCAATCGTTTCCCGATGGATACTGAGGCGGAATTAAAGCTTATAGAGGACAGATGCCATGAACTTGGAGTAAATGTAGCCCTTTCCGAGGTATGGGCAAAAGGCGGAGAAGGCGGAGAAACGCTGGCTAAGGAAGTTATCCGTCTTTGCGAGAAAGAGAGTGATTTCCATTTCAGCTATGAATCTGATACGTCGATCGAGGAAAAACTTGAGGCAATAGTTAAGAAAATTTACCATGGAGACGGAGTTGTACTGACTGATGCGGCAAAGAAACAGGCCAAACGTCTCACAGAGCTGGGATTTGGCAATTATCCGATCTGTATGGCAAAAACACAGTACAGTTTTTCTGACAACGCAAAATTACTTGGAGCTCCGAAGAATTTCACGGTAACTGTACGAAATCTTAAAGTTTCGGCGGGTGCCGGATTTATCGTAGCATTGACCGGAGATATCATGACGATGCCTGGACTTCCTAAAGTGCCTGCGGCAGAGAAGATAGATGTTGATGAAAACGGACGAATCAGCGGATTGTTCTAGATGTAATGAGTCCAAAAGAAAAAAAGCGGCTGCGTAGCAGCGTCAAGCACCCAAGGTGCGAGTCATGATATAGCAAAAAAATGAGGAACTGCCATATGGCGGTTCCTCATTTTTGGCTTTATAAGCAAATTGATATATCAATTTAGAATTCCGGTTCAATCAAACCATAAGTGTTGCCCTTGCGCTTATAAACAACATTGACTTGCTCTGTCTCAGAATTAAGGAAAACATAGAAGGCATGTCCCAAGAGCTCCATCTGTACACAAGCTTCCTCAGGGTCCATAGGCTTCATGGCGAATTTCTTAACTTTTACGATATCTACTTCGTCGTTGGATTCATATTCTTCATTCATGAACAGATCAGAGAATGCAACAGCTGCCTGTTTCTTGTCTACGATTTTGTTTTTATATTTTTTGAGCTGGCGCTCGATGATCTCTTCTACCAAATCAATCGATACATACATATCGTTGCTTTCCTGCTCTGCACGGATGATGGTGCCCTTGACAGGAATGGTAACCTCAATCTTCTGACGATCTTTCTCGACTGTGAGAGTGATATTTACTTCAGTGTCCTGGTTGAAGTAACGCTCCAACTTGCCAATCTTTTCTTCTACAGCTGCTTTTAACCCAGGGGTAACATTGATATTTCTTCCGGTAATTTTATAACGCATAATCATCGCTCCTTTTTATTGGGATGGCTACAGTATAGCATTTTTGGGCAACAAATTCAACCTTTTTAATAAAATTGTCAACACAATTAATAAAAAATTATGGGAAAGTCCTGATATAAGAGACGAATAAATTCCATGAATAAATAATAAAAAAAGACAGTTTTTTTGATATAAAAAGATAAAAATACTATAAAAAACAAGAAAAAATATGGCTTTACAGATAACGATTGCCTTCTGTATTTGTCAATAGATTGGCATGCATTTTTTTGTGAAATATGTAAGTTTATGAGATCTGAACAAAAATTAAATTGAATCATGCAGTGAGTAATATGCACATGATAAACAGAGAAAAAATGTGGATAATGTGGATAAGTCGGTGTATAACTAGATTTTCCCTAAAAAAGGAGAAAAATCAGTGTGCAAAACTTATCCACAAAAATGGGGACAAAATGTGGATAATGTGGACAAAATAAAATATGAACATATATTTTGTGCAATTTGTCTGGTTTACCATAAAAAAGAGCAGCAGCCTGCCGGTGTGCAGTAGAATCTGTTTTAAAGCAATTCGAGAAATTTCTTAACCTGCGGAAGGCGGTCACTGGTAGGCTGACAAAGCAGATAGGTATTTCTAACAAACGGAGTGCCGTCCTGCCAGCAGAGTGGTTCCTTGTAACCGTCAAAATCGTTTAGGCATATGGAAGGAAGAATACTCCACCCTAAACCATATCTGACCATTTCCTTGCAGGTATCTATGCTGTCGATTTGAAAATTTTGGTGTATTCCGCTTAGACCCTTTGCCTCAAGCCAGGAAAAGAGCTGGGAATTAAGCCCTGAATCCGTATTGTGACTGATACACGGATAATCTGAAAGTGGTCGATTTACATCTGCATTGCTGCAAATAAGGCACATGGGTTCTGATGACAGAAGAATCTTTTTCCCTTCCCATTCATACTCACCGCGCAGGATTGCCAAAGAAATTTCTTCTCTTGCCAGCATTTTATAAAGATGACGGCTCTGACCGGTTGTGATATGTACTTCTACCTTGGGATAACGGTCAGTATAATCTTTAAGAATAGCCGGAAGACAGTAATGAGCATAGTTAAGTGAGCATCCCAGTTTCAGGGTGCCGCATATATAGTCCTGACTGGCCGCGGCAAGTTCTTCCATCTGCTCCATGTTTTTGAGAATTGAGCGTGCATAGGGAAGTATGCTTTCACCTGCCGGAGTAAATATAACGCCGCGTTTTGACCGGATGAGCAGTGAACAATGCAATTCTTCTTCTAGCTTTTGAATTCGCTTCGTAATGGCAGGCTGAGTCATATACAAGGCTTGTGCTGCTTTGGTTATATTTTTGTATTGATTTAGTGCCAAAAGCAATTCATAATCTCGTTTGTCCATATTTCACTCCTTATCATTCCAAATGGTTATGATTTGTGATAAAATCATACCATTTTACATTATATAGATCAATGAGTTATAGTGTTTATAAGGAAAAAACAATAGTTAATCTGAAGCTGTTAAAATAGAATGGTCTTGCAGAGGCGGCTCTGTAAACAGGATTCTAAAGATTCTAAACAGGATCATTCGCTTTAATGAGAAAAATGTGCAGAAGGAGGAAGATAATTATGTACATGAAAAAATATCCGTGTGTCTACATGAGAGGCGGTACCAGCAAGGCAGTATTTTTTCACGAAAAAGATCTGCCGGAGGACAGAAATCTTTGGGATGATATTTTCCTGAAGGTTATGGGTACACCGGATGTAAAACAGATTGACGGTATGGGAGGCACGGTGTCATCGACCAGCAAGATTGCCATCATAGCTCCGTCAGAAAGACCTGATGTGGATGTGGAATATACTTTCCGCCAGGTGGATATCGTGATTCCGAGAGTGGATGGAAGCGCAAACTGCGGAAATATCTCATCGGCAGTTGGCCCGTTTGCTATTGATGAGGGCCTGGTTCAGGCAGTTGAACCGATCACGGTGGTTCGTGTGTTAAATACAAACACTAACAAGATTATTGAGGAGCACGTTCGCGTTGAGGACGGTCATGCAATGGTACATGGCGATGAGGTAATTCAGGGTGTTCCGGGAACAGGATCAAGAATTGATATGTACTTTGAGGATCCGGCCGGTTCAAAGACAGGAAAGCTTTTCCCGACAGGACAGAAAAAGGAAATATTTGATGTGCCGGGCTATGGAAAGGCAGAAGTAACAGTTCTTGACTGTTCTAATCCGATGGTATTTATCAAGGCTTCTGATTTGGGAATCAAGGGCACAGAGCTTACTGAATTAAATCAGAATAAAGATGTGATGGAACACATCGAGCGCATCCGCGGCATGGCAGCTGTTAAATGCGGTTTTGTTGAAAAGTTGGAAGATGCAAGAACAAAATCAACATCAGCTCCGAAGGTCTCCATCGTTTCGGCTCCGCAGGATTATGTAAATATGGATGGAAATGAAGTAAAAGCTGATACCATGGATCTCTGCTGTCGAGCAATCTCGGTAGGCGCACTTCACAAGGCATATCCGATGACTGTAGCGGTAGGAACAGGAGCTGCGGCGCGTATCCCGGGAACAATTGTAAATGAGATTGTCAAACCTGCAGCCGATCAGGACATTATACGTCTGGGTCATTCAAGCGGTGTAACCGCTGTAGACGTAAAGATGGACGGCGAAAAGGTTATCAAGGGCGGTGTTACACGTACCGCAAGACGTATTATGGACGGCTGGGTGTATGTGAGAGACTGATGCCACAGACCTGGCGACCGGTCCCATAAAAGGGATCGTACGCAAAGAAATTATACATAAAAGGAAATTTGTCAATCATAGCAGTAAATAAGAGGGAGAATAGTTATGGGACTTCAGGTAGTAGCACTTGGATGCCTGATCGGAGCGATTGTACTTGGATTCGTAAAGAAGACAAATGTAGGTCTTGTATGTTTCGGTCTGGCACTTATATTGGGAAAAATCGGCGGCATGGGTGCATCGGATATCTATAAGGGATTTCCGTTCAAGCTTTTTGCAACACTGCTCGGAACAATGCTGTTTTTCAGCCTTTTGCAGCAAAACGGCACCTTGGAAAAGATATCTGATCGTCTGATTGGACTTTGCGGAAAACATTTGTTTTTAGTACCGATCATTATCTATGTTGTAAGCTTCGGCTTATCAGCCGCAGGACCGGGCGCCATCAGCGTTCAGTCGGTTACAGTACTTTTTGCGGTAGCACTGGCAGTACAGATGAATGTCAGCCCGATTCTTATGGGCGTTATGGCAATTCTCGGCGCAGTTGGCGGTACGGCATCCCCGATTGCACTGACAGGTATTATCGTAGGCGACATGATGACAGAGATGAATATTGCAGGATCTGTCAACAATATTTTCATCGGTGTAAGTGTAACAAACTTTGTCTGTGCAGTTGCTATGTATATCATTTTAGGCGGATATAAGCTGCGCGGAAATGCTGAAGGTGGAAAAAACCAGATAGAAAAGTTTACGAGAGACCAGTGCTTAAGCCTTCTTGCACTTGTAATCATGGTTGTAATGGTAGTTGGATTCTCTTATGATGTAGGACTTATCTGTTTCACACTGGCACTTATTCTGATTTTACTCGGAACAGCAGATGAAAAGAAGGCTATCAAGTCTATTCCGTGGAGCGTATTGATTCTTATTGCAGGTGTAAACGTATTGATGAACATTACACAGACCATGGGCGGAATTGACCTGCTTTCATCAATTCTTGCTTCATTCATGAGCAAACGCACCGCAGCTCCGATTATGGGTATTACTGCAGGTATTATGTCATGGTTCTCCAGTGCAAACGGTGTAGTATTCCCGACACTGATTCCTACCGTACCGGATATAGCTTCACAGGTCGGCGGTGCATCGGTTATGCAGATTATCACGGCAATTGTCTGCAGTGCGACAGTAGCAGGTATCAGCCCGCTGTCAACAGGCGGCAGCCTTATTCTTGCAAGTTACGCACAGGAAACAGACTGCAGCGATAAGGAGCAGCAGAAGATCTTCGGAAAGTTATTTGCACTTTCCGCAACTGTAGTTGTTATCGTAGCTGTATTAACATTTGTCGGATTAACAAGCTTTGTAGGATAATACGTTACCGTTTGGACAGCTGAATTGATGTGTTTATTGAAATAATAAGCTGAATTGATGTGTTATTGAAAGAATAAGGAGAAGCTGATATGAAACAGTTTGCATATGTAGGATGCCGCACCACAAAGGAGCGCAAAGCCCGCGGCAAAGGTATTCGTATATTTGAAGTGGAAAACGGAACATGGAAACCGGTTGGACTGATGGAAGGTGTGGTTAATCCCTCATATCTCTGCCTGAATGATGCGCAGGATATGCTTTATACAATTCACGGAGATTACAGTGAGGTCAGCGCATACCGAATCAAAGAAGACGGAAATCTTGTTTTCTGCAACACTGTCGGCACTCACGGAACAAATCCGGTACATCTGGTACTGGACCGCAGCGGAAAATGGCTTTATGTGGCAAACTTACAGACCGGTGCGGTTTCACTGATTCCTGTACATGAAGACGGAAGCCTCGGAAAAATCAAGGAACTGTATTTCATTTCTGGAAACGGGGGCCCAGGCTATATTTCCCATCCTCATCAGACGATGCTTGACCGCAGCGGACGCTGGCTGGCTGTTCCGTCTCAGGGACGTCTTCAGGGTGTAGGCAAAATTACAATATTTGATACAAATGGAAAAGAAGGAAAACTTCTGGAAAATTTTGCCATAAAAGGACGCACCGGCTCAGAACCAAGACATTGTGTTTTTTCACCTGACAATCGTTTCTGCTACTGCGTAAATGAGAAGGACAGTACGGTGGCGGCATATTATTTCGATGAAAATAAAGGAATACTTGACCCGTTTCAGATCGTGACAAGCCTTCCGGAAGATTATGCGGGAGACGGCTGGGCAAGCGCCATCGATATGGACGCAGAAGGAAAAACACTGTATGTATCAAACAGAAAGCATGACAGTATTACGGTTTATCATCTGGATGGTGAAAATGGCCGCATGAGCATGATTCAGAACATAAAAACAGGCGGAGAACAGCCGAGATTTCTTACGGTAAGTCCTGATGGAGAATGGGTTGTTGCCGCAAATGAAGTGACTGATACGATTGTATGCTTCAAATGTAAAAAAGACGGAAGTTTACAGGAAGAGCCGGTTGTTGTTGAGACAGAGAGTCCTGTATGCGTGGTATTTAAGACACGATAAAGGCAAAAGGAAAACAAAGGTAAAATAAGGACAGATTGATTTGAACTGACGGAAAGGGGATATATATGGTAACCTTACATGAAGGAAAACAGTTTATTATAAACAATGATCATATTGCAAGCGCCGAAGAGGCAGCAAAGCTCTCGGAAGAGGCAGCAAAAAAGGAAACACTGACCTGGCAGGTGCTTTCAAAACACAATCATTCTGACAATATGGAACATCTGGAAATTCAGTTTGATTCCATGGGAGTTTACGACAATACATATGTCGGAATTCTGCAGACCGCATATGCAAGCGGACTTAAGGAATTTCCGATGCCGTGTGTATTTACCAACTGCCACAACTGTCTGTGTGCAGTAGGTGGAACCATCAATACAGATGTTCACAAATATGCAGAGTCTGCATGCCGTAAATCAGGCGGAATCTTCGTACCGCCGCATGAGGCAGTAATCCATCAGTATATGCGTGAGATGATTGTTAATTCAGGAGATATGTCAATCGTATCGGATTCACATACCCGTTACGGTACTCAGGGTTCCGTGTCTATCGGTGAGGGTGGTCCTGAGCTTGCAAAAGCAATGCTTGGAAAATATTATGAGATCGACTATCCGGGCGTAATTGCAGTTCTTTTAACCGGTTCACCGAAACCATGGGTTGGACCGATGGATGTCGCGTTAAGCATCATCGGCAAGGTATTTAAGAATAATTTTGTAAAGAACAAAGTGCTTGAATTTATCGGACCGGGCGTAGGAAGTCTTTCCATGGATTTCAGAAACGGTATCGATACGATGACTACCGAGTCAGCCTGTCTGTCTTCTGTATGGGCAACTGATGATAAGGTAAAGGAATATTTTGAGATTCATAAACGTCCGCAGGGCTTTAAAGAGATGGTTCCGGGAAATGCAGCACTCTATGACGGCGTGGTAGAAGTAAATCTTGATACCATCGTTCCGATGATAGCGCTTCCTTTCCATCCGAGCAATGCATATCCTCTGGCAGATGTTATCGCAGAACCGGAGAAATACTTAAAGATGGTAGAAAAAGAGGCTGAGCGTGTATTTGAAAACAATAAAGATATTCATCTTGACCTCTGCTCTAAGATTCATGACGGCAAAATCAAGGTAGATCAGGCAGCTATCGCAGGCTGCGCTGCAGGTTCGTTTGAAAATATCTACGCTGTTGACCAGATAGCAAAGAAGATGGATAAGGGACTTGGAACATTCCCATTCAATATCTATCCGGCTTCTCAGCCTATCATGTACGAGTTAAATAAAATCGGTGTGCTGAACGATCTTATGGGTTACGGCGTTCGTGTGAAGACTGCATTCTGCGGACCGTGCTTCGGAGCATCCGACGCACCAGGAAATAATGATTTCTGCATCCGCCACAGCACACGTAACTTCCCTAACCGTGAAGGCAGCAACCCGGCAACCGGTCAGATTGCATCAGTTGCTCTGATGGATTCCAAGTCAATCGCTGCTACGGCATTTAACGGTGGATATCTGACATCAGCTGAGGACTGTCCGGTAGTGTTTGAAACACCATCATATGAATTTAACGAGCACATTTATGAGAATATCGTGTATAATGGTTATGGAAAAGCAAAACCGGAGACAGAGATTGTCTACGGACCGTCTATCAAGGACTGGCCTGAGATGGAACCGCTTAAAGAAAATCTGTTATTGCAGGTAGCCAGCGTGATCCGTGATGAGGTAACAACAACCGATGAGCTGATTCCGTCAGGAGAGACAGCATCATATCGCTCAAATCCGTATAAGATTTCTGAGTTTACCCTCATCCGCAAGGATCCGAAGTATGTTGGCCGTGCAAAAGCTGCCCAGGAGTATGAGAAGGCACGTCTTTCAGGCGATAGTGCAAAAGCCGGTGAGTTCTATCAGGTGCTTAAGGCAGCGGGAGTTAACACTCCGGTAGATGAGCTTATGAAGACTACAGGCATCGGTTCTGTCCTGTACGCAAAACGTCCGGGTGACGGATCTGCCCGTGAGTATGCGGCAAGCTGCCAGAAGGTACTTGGCGGTTTGGCTGATATTTGTATTGAGTATGCTACCAAGCGTTACCGCAGCAACTGCGTTAACTGGGGTATTCTGCCATTTACCTGTGATGAGGCAGAGGTTAGTCTTGAGGCTGGTGAATATGTATATCTGCCGGGAATCCGCAAGGCGGTTGAGGATGGAGCAAAGAAGTTTGAGGCAACTGTTATAGGAAAAGATGGCAGTAGCAGAAAGCTTGAACTTGATCTTAAAGATGTTACCGAGGCAGAGAAAGAAGTTTTACTTGCCGGAAGTCTGATTAACTTTTACAAAAATGCAAAATAAGAGTGGGAAACAGTCACCTAACTGTGACTAATCCTGTCGGTACGTCCGTGATTCCGGAAGCTGTAAGCTTACGGAACTGCGGGCGTATATTTGCAGGAAGATTAATGTTGCAAACTGAAGAAAATGACGGTAATTGCTGAAAGAGAGGAAAAGACATATGAATTTAGAAGAACTGCAGGCACAAAGAAACGCTGATTACGAAAAATACAAGGCAGAGGGACGCATCTGGGGAACGGTTCCGCGCGAAAAGATTGCCACAATAAGGATTTTGCGTACAGATAAAGAGATAATTGAACGTTATTATGCACTTGAAGATATGAGTACCGCTGTATCGGATATTCTGGATACATATGGTATTCACGGTGCGGTTCCGAATACGTTTCTTAAACCTGTAAAGGTAGGTTCACGTCTGGTGGGAACGGCAGTGACAGTCAGAAGTATTCCGTCGCGCAAGACGGCAACACAGGGACATCATGATAAAGATAAGATACTTATGTCCACCAAAGATATTTTCTATCTGGGTGAAGCAGGTGATGTGCTGGTTTCTGATTTTGGCGGTAATCTGGAGTATTCCAATATAGGCGGACAGAGCTGCCATCTGGCAAAAAAACGCGGATTTGCGGGCTGCATCGCATACGGAAGCTGCCGTGATACGGAAGAGATAAGTCGTATGGACTTTCCGGTATTTTCCTGCGGTATAACACCTATGACGGGAAAATATCACATGGAGTGTGCCGAAGTAAACGGACCGGTAAGCCTTTGCGGCTGCCTTGTCATGCCCGGAGATCTGATTGTGGCAGACGGCTCAGGTGTCTGCATCGTGCCGAATGAGCTTATTGAGGAAGTGCTTGAAAAGGCAGAAAAATCTGCTGCAAAGGAAGAAGAATTTTCAAGAATCCTGGAAGCCGGTGGAGATATTGAGGCACTTAAAGCTGCAAAATAATAAAAAAAGCCATTATACAAATGTAAAAAAACAATGAAATCATTGAATAAACTCCCTATTAGTGATAGAATATGAAAGATTGTATAGTTATATAGCGAAATAGGAGAGTAAAACATGAATCTGATAGAGAAAGTGTTTGGCACCCACAGCGAACGCGAGTTGAAGCTTATTAATCCGATTGTTGATAAGATTCTGGCGATGCGCGAGCAGATGGTTGCATTATCGGATGATGAATTGCGTGACAATACACGTAAATTTAAAGAGCGCCTTGCAAACGGAGAGTCACTTGATGATATTTTGCCGGAGGCATTTGCAACTGTCCGTGAGGCTGCAAGACGAGTATTAAATATGGAGCATTATCCGGTTCAGCTGATCGGCGGTATTGTTCTGCATCAGGGACGTATCGCGGAGATGCGTACAGGTGAAGGTAAGACTCTTGTTTCTACTGCACCGGCATACCTGAATGCACTTGCAGGAAAAGGTGTATTTATCGTTACAGTTAACGATTATCTGGCAAAACGAGATGCCGAGTGGATGGGAGAGGTTCACAGATTTCTAGGCCTGAGTGTCGGAGTTGTATTAAACTCGATGAATTCCGATGAGCGCAAGGAAGCTTACAACTGTGATATTACATATGTAACCAACAATGAGCTTGGATTTGATTATCTGCGTGATAACATGGCGATTTACAAAGAACAGATGGTTCTGCGTAATCTGGACTATGCTATCATCGATGAGGTCGATTCAGTACTTATCGATGAGGCCAGAACGCCTCTTATCATTTCAGGTCAGAGCGGAAAATCCACAAAGCTCTATGAGGTTTGTGATGTTCTGGCAAGACAGCTGGAAAAAGGTGAAGAATCCGCAGAATTCTCCAAGATGGCAGCCATCATGGGCGAGGAGATCGAAGAGACAGGTGATTTCGTAGTCAATGAGAAGGACAAGGTTGTCAATCTGACAGAAGCAGGAGTTAAGAAGGTTGAGGAATTCTTCCATATCGAGAACCTGGCAGATCCTGAGAATCTGGAGATTCAGCATAATATTATTCTTGCACTTCGTGCAAATTATCTCATGTTCAGAGATAAGGATTATGTTGTAAAAGATGATGAGGTTCTTATCGTAGATGAGTTTACCGGACGTATCATGCCGGGACGCCGTTATTCCGACGGACTCCATCAGGCTATTGAGGCCAAAGAGCATGTTCATGTTCGCCGTGAGAGCCGCACTTTGGCTACCATTACCTTCCAGAACTTTTTCAATAAGTTCAATAAAAAAGCCGGCATGACCGGTACTGCACAGACCGAGGAGAAGGAGTTCAGAAACATCTATCAGATGGATGTTATCTCCATTCCGACCAATAAGCCTGTACAGCGTATTGATTATGAGGATGCGGTATACAAGACCAAGAAGGAAAAGTTCCACGCAGTGGTCGAGGAAGTGGCTGCTGCCCATGAGAAAGGACAGCCTGTTTTGGTTGGTACCATTACTATCGAGACTTCAGAACTTCTTAGTAAGATGCTGACAAAACGCGGTATTCCTCACAAGGTTTTGAATGCAAAATTCCATGAGCTTGAGGCTGAGATCGTAGCAGATGCCGGTATTCACGGTGCAGTTACGATTGCAACCAACATGGCCGGACGTGGTACCGATATCAAGCTTGATGAGGTTTCCAGAGAGCTGGGCGGACTTAAGATTATAGGTACAGAGCGTCATGAGTCCAGACGTATCGACAATCAGCTGCGAGGCCGTGCCGGACGTCAGGGAGATCCGGGTGAATCCCGTTTCTATCTGTCGCTTGAGGACGATCTGATGCGTCTCTTTGGTTCTGAGCGTCTGATGAGTATGTTCAATGCAATGGGCGTTCCTGAAAATGAGCAGATTGAGCATAAGATGCTTTCCAAGGCGATTGAGAAGGCTCAGATGAAGATCGAGACCAATAACTATGGTATTCGTGAAAATCTGTTAAAATATGATGAGGTCATGAACGAGCAGCGTGAGGCAATTTACGCAGAGCGCCGCCGTGTGCTGGACGGTGAAAATATGCGTTCGGTTATCATGAAGATGATCACAAATATCGTGGAAAATGCGGTTGATCTGTCTATCTCAGATGAGCAGGAACCGGCTGAATGGGACCTTGCAGAGCTTAATTCACTGTTGCTTCCGGTTATACCGTTGGAGCCGATTGAGCTTACGCAGGAACAGCAGCATATGAAGAAAAATGAGCTCAAGCATATGCTTAAGGAGGCTGCTACAAAGCTTTATGAGACCCGTGAGGCAGAGTTTACAAGTGCCGAGCAGGTACGTGAGATGGAGCGTGTCATCCTTCTTAAGGTTATCGATGCCAAATGGATGGCTCATATCGATGATATGGATCAGCTCCGTGAGGGTATCGGTCTGCAGGCATATGGCCAGAGAGATCCGCTGGTTGAGTATAAGATGAGCGGATACGAGATGTTTGACAGCATGACAGCGGCTATCCGTGAGGATACCGTACGTATTTTGTTCCATATCCGTGCTGAGCAGAAGGTAGAACGTGAGCCGGCAGCTAAGGTTACGGGAACAAACCGCGATGATACCAGTGTACAGGCACCGAAGAAACGCGAAGAAAAGAAGATTTATCCGAACGACCCGTGCCCATGCGGTTCAGGTAAGAAGTACAAACAGTGCTGCGGACGTAAGCTTTTCGCTAAAAATTGATAAGAGTGTAAATGAAAGTCGCATGTTTCGTGCCTATGGCACCGAAACAGCTGCCATAAGGCAAAACTTTCAAAGTTGATTCCCGAAATCATGGCAAAAACCTGGTTCCGGGAATTTGCTGTATCATCGTTTAATAAAAAAAGAAATGGAGAAGGTAAGAATGGTCGAATTAGATCAGTTTAAATATACATTGTCAACATATGACGAGACCCTTAAAGAAGTCAGGGACTCGCTTGATCTGGAAAATAAGGAGCGCAGGATAACGGAGCTTGATAAATCTATGGAAGAACCGGGATTCTGGGATGATCCGGAACGCTCTACAAAGACCGTAAGAGAGGCAAAAAATCTCAAGGACACGGTAGATGGATACAAACATCTTGAACAGCAGTATGAAGATATTCAGGTTATGATTGAGATGGGATATGAGGAAAATGACCCTGCGATGATCCCGGAGATACAGGAGATGCTGGATGAATTTGTAAACCAGCTTGAGGCACTTCGCACCAAGACACTTCTGTCGGGCGAATATGACGGCTGCAACGCGATCCTTAAGCTCAATGCAGGTGCCGGCGGAACAGAGGCTATGGACTGGTGCAGCATGCTTTACCGCATGTATCAGAGATGGGCCGACAAAAAAGGATTTACGACGGAGGTACTGGACTTTCTGGACGGAGATGAAGCTGGACTTAAGTCCATTACACTGCAGGTCAATGGTGAAAACGCCTATGGATATCTGAAATCCGAGAAAGGCGTGCATCGCCTGGTGCGTATTTCACCGTTCAATGCGGCCGGAAAACGTCAGACATCCTTTGTTTCCTGTGATGTTATGCCTGATATAGAAGAAGATCTGGATGTGGATATCAATCCGGATGATCTGCGAATTGATACGTATCGTTCGAGCGGTGCAGGCGGACAGCATATCAATAAGACTTCATCAGCGATCCGTATCACTCATATCCCTACCGGAATTGTCGTACAGTGCCAGAATGAGCGCTCACAGTTCCAGAATAAGGATAAGGCAATGCAGATGCTGAAGGCAAAGCTGTATCTTTTGAAACAGCAGGAAAATGCTGAAAAACTGTCAGATATCCGTGGCGATGTCAAGGATATCAATTTCGGAAACCAGATTCGTTCATATGTCATGCAGCCGTACACCCTTGTCAAGGATCATCGTACTAATGCTGAAAACGGCAATGTAAATGCCGTAATGGACGGAGATATAGATCTTTTCATCAGTGCATATCTGAAATGGATCAGCCTGAAAAATCAAAAAAATGAAGAGGTATAGAAAAATCCTGCTTGCATAGTGGATATAAATGTGGTAATATCTTTCGGGTAAAAACAAATGTATTTCTGGTGCGTACACCGGCGGAGATGGGATGGAAGAAAAGACTAAGTATTATCTGCTGAGACAGAAAGCGGTGCCGGAGGTTCTTTTAAAAGTTGCTGAGGCTAAAAAGCTCATAGCGTCTGAAAAGGCTATGACTATTCAGGAGGCCACGGATCAGCTGGGAATCAGCCGGAGTTCCTTTTACAAGTATAAGGATGATATTTTCCCGTTTTATGATAATGCCAAGGGTAAGACTATTACCATGGTATTGCAGATGGATGATGAGCAGGGACTTTTATCGGATCTTCTTCATATTGTAGCAATTTACAAGGCCAATATTCTGACCATTCATCAGAGTATTCCGGTTAACAACGTAGCGACACTGACGCTCAGCGTGGAAGTTCGTCCGGATACCGGCAATATATCACATATGGTCGAGGAAATGGAAGAAAATCCGGGAGTGCACAACGTAAAAATTATAGCTAGGGAGTAAAGATTATGATTCAGGTAGCAGTGATGGGATACGGAACAATCGGTTCCGGAGTTGTAGAAGTATTAGAGACCAACAAAGATAAAATCACAGAGAAAACCGGCAAAGAGATCGGAGTGAAATATATTCTGGATTTACGCGAATTTCCCGGTGATCCTCATGAAGCACAGATTGTTCATGACTTTGAAATTATTGAAAAAGACAAAGATGTAGAGATTGTTGTGGAAGCCATGGGCGGAGTAAATCCGGCTTATAAGTTTGCAAAAGCATGCCTTCTGGCAGGTAAACATGTTGTGACTTCCAATAAGGCCCTTGTTGCAGCTCATGGAACAGAACTTCTGGCCATTGCACGCGAGAATAATCTGAATTTCCTTTTTGAGGCCAGCGTCGGCGGAGGAATCCCGCTTCTTCGTCCGCTTACACAGTCTCTTGCAGGTGAGAAGATAGAAGAAATCAGCGGTATTTTAAACGGTACCACAAACTATATTCTTACAAAGATGGCAAGAGAGGGCCAGACCTTCGACGAGGCATTAAAGAAAGCCCAGGAACTCGGATACGCAGAGCGCAATCCTGAGGCAGATGTGGAAGGCTACGATACCTGCCGCAAGATTACTATTCTGACTGCCCTTGCAACCGGAAAGGAAGTCAATTACGAAGAAGTGCCGACTGAAGGTATCACAAAGATAACAGATACTGATTTCAAGTATGCTAAAAAGATGGGAACTTCGATAAAATTATTCGGAACCAGCCGCATGGATGGCGACAAGGCCAGTGTGTATGTGTGCCCTATGATGATTGGACAGGATCATCCGCTTTTTGCAGTAAATGATGTATACAATGCTGTCATGGTGCGCGGCAATACACTCGGAACGGTTATGTTTTACGGCAGCGGTGCCGGAAAACTTCCTACAGCCAGCGCGGTTGTAAGCGATATTGTCGAGATTTCCGGACATATGAATGATAACATTCCTACGGGCTGGACCAGCGAAAAACAGGCTGTGGAACCGATGGGCGAAGTTACTTTTGGCTATTTCGTAAGAATTGCCGGAAAGGCAGAAGATAAACTTACCGCTTTGAGTGCTGCTTTTGGAGAGGTTGAGATAATCGAAATTTCCGAATCAGACGAGTTTGCCGTAGTGACAAAAGATATGAAAGAGGACGAGTTTAATAAACTCTCAGAGCAGTTTAAAGCTGATATCCGTCAGGTGATTCGTTATACCAGATAAATGTTCATAATCAATGTGTAATAAGAAAGCACGCCGTATCGTGGAGATATGGCGTGCGTTTTTCATTTACTGCAGCGTACTGATGATGCTGTCATACAGTTCCATGGCCTGATCAAAAAACGGTGCATATTGTGGATCTGAAATCATGTGGTATACCTTTATCAGACAGAAAAATTCGATTACACCAAAGACAACAGATATGATTCCCAGTATAAGACCGGCGATGGCGCTGCCACGGCGCGGACGTCCATACTCTTTGGACAGAATAAAAAGCATATTTGCAGACATTCCGATGAGAATTGCCGCAGAAAAGCTTATGGAAAGTGAGAAAAATGCCAGAATTCCGCACATCAGTGACATCGTTGCATAGCGCTGTGAGCGGATATGTTCTTTTTCATCGGCATCAGAATGATCCTTCAAAGAAGGTATTTTGTCAAAATCTTTCATAATTGTTTAAAATCCTCTTATAAACTGGCATGTCACCTGATGGTGACACCAACATGGCTAAAGATACGCTGCCCTAACTGTAACGTAGTGTAACATGAATAAGGAGACTTGTCCAGTGAAGCCTTTTGTAACCGTACACAGATAGGCATTTTTGAACCAAGCAACCGGTTTGCCTGACTTGCGAAATGTGCATTGAAATGTTATGATAAAACAGCTGACTTGATAAGGGGTTAAAATTAGAGGAGAAATTTTTGATGGATATTATACAGGCACTGAAAGAAGAACTTCATATAGAAAAAAAACAGGTCGAAGCGGCGGTAAAGCTGATTGATGAGGGAAATACGATTCCTTTTATTGCGAGATACCGCAAGGAGGCAACCGGGTCTTTGAATGACGAGGTGCTGCGCCAGCTGGACGAGAGACTTCGCTATCTTAGAAATCTTGAAGATAAGAAGGAGCAGGTTATAAACGCGATACGTAC
Organism: Prevotella sp. CAG:279; assembly: GCA_963637995.1. GTDB lineage: Bacteria > Bacillota > Clostridia > Lachnospirales > Lachnospiraceae > Otoolea. The sequence goes on from CAVHPN010000043.1 coordinate 70,210, forward strand.
TCAGGAGAAACTTACTCCGAAGCTTGAACAGCAGATTCGTGATGCCGAAACCCTTGTAGCGGTTGAGGATCTTTATCTTCCGTACAGGCCTAAAAGACGCACCCGTGCCGGCATTGCCCGTGAGAAGGGATTGGAGCCCCTGGCTGTATGGATTTATAAGCAGGAGGCGTCAGGCAGCGTTTTGGAGGAAGCGGGAAAGTATGTATCCGCAGAAAAAGATGTTGCAGATGCAGCACAGGCAATAGACGGAGCACGCGATATTCTGGCAGAGCAGATCAGTGAAATGGCCAAGTATCGCAATTATGCCCGTAAGAAGACTATGCAGGATGGTGTTTTGGAGGTGTCCGCAAAGGATGATACGGCAGAGTCTGTCTATGAGACATATTATCATTTTTCAGAGCCGGTAAAAAAACTGGCAGGACATCGAATCCTGGCGATCAACCGTGGCGAAAAAGAAAAAATTCTGACAGTAAAACTGACTGCTCCCGAGGAACAGATTGTCGGATATATGAAGAAGCAGCTTATTATCCGCACCACAAGTGAGGCTGCGAATGTGATGGAGGAGGTTATATTAGACAGCTATCGCCGTCTGATTGGACCGGCAATTGAACGTGAGATTCGTTCGGGACTCACCGAAATGGCAGAAAGCGGTGCAATTCAGGTTTTCGG
>CAVHPN010000043.1:71101-112461 GCA_963637995.1 Prevotella sp. CAG:279
GTCGGAAATGGCACTGCAAGCCGTGAATCGGAGCAGATTATCGTGGAGCTTTTGAAAGAGATTCCTGATAAGGTGCAGTATGTTATTGTCAATGAGGCCGGAGCATCGGTGTATTCGGCCAGCAAGCTCGCAACGGAAGAATTTCCGCAATTTGATGTAGGACAGAGAAGTGCGGCATCTATAGCCAGACGCCTTCAGGATCCGCTGGCTGAGCTGGTAAAGATTGACCCGAAGTCGATCGGAGTCGGACAGTACCAGCATGATATGAACCAGAAAAACTTGAGCGAGGCCTTACAGGGCGTTGTGGAGACTTGTGTAAATAAGGTCGGTGTGGATCTTAATACTGCATCAGCACCGTTACTTGCATATATTTCAGGTATTAATAAGACAATTGCAAAAAATATTGTGTCATACAGGGAAGAAAACGGAGTTTTTTCGAGTAGACGGGATCTGCTTAAAGTGGCCAAGCTGGGACCGAAGGCATACGAGCAGTGTGCAGGATTTATGCGTATCCTGGGTGGCAAAAATCCGCTTGATGCGACCAGTGTGCATCCGGAAAGCTATAAGGCTGCAGAAGCATTATTGAAACGATTGGGACATAATCCTGAAGAGATTGCGGCAGGCGGTATCAGAGGCATCAGAAAAGAAATTTCTGATACAGCAGGGCTTGCAAAAGAACTTTCCATAGGTGAACCGACGCTTCTTGATATCATAAGTGAGCTTGAAAAACCGGCGCGAGATCCGCGTGAAGAGATGCCGAAGCCGATTCTCAGGACTGATGTTTTGGAAATGAAGGATCTGAAACCGGGCATGATATTAAAGGGAACGGTAAGAAACGTCATAGATTTCGGTGCATTCGTAGATATCGGAGTACATCAGGACGGACTGGTTCACATATCACAGATGACAGACCGCTACATAAAACATCCACTGGAGGCAGTTAGTGTAGGCGATATCGTGGAAGTCAGGGTACTGTCGGTTGATGTGCAGAAGAAACGTATTTCGCTGACCATGAAGAAGGAGAAAATGTAATGGATTTGCGTGTGAAAATAAAACCAAAAGAGATATTCATATATTCAATGTATAACTTCTGGATAGGTGTTCGCGGAATTGCAACTGTTTTACTTACAGTGCTTGTTATAATTGCTGCCGCTGCAAGCGAGGAACGCCTAGGCAATCAGATAACGAATTTTGTGATTATCGGTGCCGTCGCACTGCTGGGACTGCAGATCTATGTGATATGGAGACAGTCTGTCCGCACGGCAGAAGATGCCAAAATCGGAGCCGAGATAGTCTTTCATATCGGAAATGAGGGAATTCGTGCCCGCCAGGCAAGTACCAGGGGCGAAATAGGCTGGGACAAACTGGTAAAGGTTAAAAAAATAGCAGGTATCTATATGCTCTACCTTGACCGCGACAAGGCATATCTGATGCCGCAAAGGGTTTTTAAAGGCTCTGAGGAACAGATTTTTCTGTCTATGATTACCAAAAATCTGCCGGAGAAAAAGAGAAGAGGTATCTGAGTATGACGATAGAAACTAACAGCCCCGAGGAGACATACGAATATGGTAAAAAACTTGGAATGCAGGCATTGCCGGGACAGATATACTGTTTAAACGGAGATCTTGGTGTCGGGAAGACGGTATTTACGCAGGGATTTGCTGCCGGCCTTGGAATCAGGGAACCGGTTAACAGTCCGACATTTACTATAGTTCAGGAATATGATGACGGACGGATTCCGCTGTATCATTTTGATGTATACCGCCTTGGCGATGTGGACGAGATGGATGAGATCGGCTATGAAGATTATTTCTACGGAGAAGGTGTATGTCTGATCGAGTGGTCTGAGCGCATCAGAGAGATTTTGCCGGAGGAACTGATTCAGATTACGATAGAAAAAAATCCGGAAAAGGGATTTGATTATCGCAAGATTTCATTTGAAAATTCTGCTGCAGGTAATGCCGCCCATGGCAGCGATCAGTAATGGGGCTTTTTGGAGGAAAGAAAAATGAGAATTTTGGGAATCGAAAGTGCAGCATTGGCGGCGTCGATTGCGGTTGTCACTGACGATGTGATTACGGCAGAATATACTGTCAATCTGAAGAAAACACATTCACAGACACTTCTTCCTATGATTGATGATGTGATAAAGATGCTTGAAATACCGCTTGAAAGTATAGATGCGATTGCGGTGTCCGGCGGACCGGGGTCATTTACGGGACTTAGGATCGGTTCGGCAACCGCAAAAGGACTGGGATTAGCGCTTAAAAAACCTCTGATTCATATTCCAACGATGGATGCGATGGGATATTGCCTCTACGGCACATCTGCACTTATCTGCCCTATGCTTGATGCGAGAAGGCAGCAGGTATATACCGGACTTTACCATTATGAAGAAAATTTTGAAGTTGTAATGGAACAGTGCATCATCGACATTCATGCGCTGATAGAAAAATTAAACGAATATAAAGAACGTGTGATTTTTATGGGAGATGGCGTAGATGTTAACCGTGCAGTTATAGAAGAAGAGATGAAGGTGCCGTATTCATTTGCACCGGCGCAGGCAAACCGGCAGAGGGCATCGGCGGTGGCGGCCTTGGGAGAGGTATATTTCAGAGAAGGAAAAATCGAAACCGCAGCTGAACATAAACCAGATTATCTTAGAAAGTCACAGGCAGAGCGCGAGCGTGATGTTGCAGAGCGTCAGGGAGAGATGGATAAGCTGGCGGCCGGTATAGTGGTAGTTGAGAAAAATAATGACAAATAGCGGAATATTTAAAAAGAATGTGCAAATTGAAAAATTTAAGCCGGAGCATATTCAGGCTGTCCGTGCATTGGAGGAAGAATGCTTTTCTGACTCATGGTCAGAAAATATCATTAAAGACCTTTTAACCAGTAGTTGGGATAAAACCTGGGTACTTACCGAAAATGGAATTATATGCGGTTATTGCAATTTCCGCGTTATTGCCGGAGAAGGTGAACTGATGCGGATTGCAGTTTGCGGATCATACCGCGGACAAGGGTATGGAAAGATCCTTATGGATCAGCTTTTCAGGGAAGCTGAAAATGAAAAGATAAATGATATTACCCTGGAGGTACGCGCTTCCAATTCATCTGCAATCGCTCTATATGAAGGTTATGGATTTAAAAAAGAGGCAGTAAGGAAGAATTACTATACTGAGCCGGTGGAGGATGCACTGATTTACTGGAGAAGATCAGCAGATGCCTATGAAACGTGTGAAACTCGGGAACAGTAACATGTAATGCTGCGGAAAGCAAAATAAAACAGGGCATTGACATAAAAAGAATAAAAAGATATACTGTTTAGCAAGTAAAAGCGTAACACTTTACAGTACTAAATCAAAAACTAGGAGGTTAATATGCTGAGTCAGGTATCAATTTTTGCGGAAAATAAGAAAGGACGTTTACAGAATATCACATCTATTCTTCAGAAAGAGAATATCAATATCTGGGGATCGATTACCAATGACAGCGCGGAATACGGAATTATACGAATGGTTGTTTCAGAACCGGAAAAGGCTGAAAAAGTACTTGTGAAAGAAGGATATCTTTGCCGCCTTACTGAGGTACTCGGAGTTGAGCTCGATGATGAGGTGGGAGCTCTTAACAAACTGCTTATTTCTCTTGAAGAGAGCAACATTAATGTTGATTATCTGTATCTGTCATTTAACCGTGATTCCGGAAAGCCGGTCATGGTTCTGCATACAGACGATGTGAGGGAAGTAAGTTTTTGTCTGACCTCCAAGGGTTATAACGTTCTGTAGGAAAGAGGAAATTTCATGTTAGATATATGTTTGCTTGGAACCGGAGGAATGATGCCGCTGCCGTACAGATGGCTGACAGCCCTGATGGTTCGCTGCAGCGGCAGCAACCTGCTGATAGACTGCGGTGAGGGAACGCAGATAGCACTGAAGGAGAAGGGCTGGAGCCCTAAACCGGTGGATGTAATCTGTTTTACACATTATCATGCGGACCACATCAGCGGACTGCCGGGACTTTTGCTTACTATGGGAAATGCAGAGCGGACCGAACCGGTTACAATGATAGGTCCTAAGGGATTGGAGCGAGTGGTGACGGCACTGCGAACCATAGCACCGGAGCTTCCGTTTCAACTCAAATTTATTGAGATTACGGAGCCAAAGCAGCAATTCAAAATCGGCCCATATGTGATAGATGCATATCGGGTAAATCATAATGTGATCTGTTACGGTTATGCGGTTTCTATTCCGAGAAAAGGTCGTTTTGACGTGGAACGTGCAAAAGCTCAGGATATTCCTCAGAAATTTTGGAGCCGCCTGCAAAAGGGTGAGACCATAGAAGAAAATGACAGGATTTTCACACCTGATATGGTACTTGGTGAGGACAGAAGAGGTATAAAGGTGGCTTATTGCACCGATACGAGGCCGCTCCCTGTCATTTCTGAGTATGCTAAGGATGCTGACCTTTTTATATGTGAGGGCATGTATGGAGAGGACGGAAAGGAATCAAAGGCAAGAGAATACAAGCATATGACTTTTCAGGAGGCTGCATATCTTGCAAAAGAGGCACAGCCGAAAGAAATGTGGCTGACGCATTACAGCCCGTCACTTACCAGACCTGATGATTACATGGATAAAGTGCGTGAAATATTCCCAAGGGCAAAGGCTGCACGCGACGGCTGGACAGCGGAACTTGGTTTTGACGAGGAGTAATAAGAATGCAGATAGAAGAAAAAATAAATGACGATGTTTATATTCTGGCCATTGAAAGTTCCTGCGATGAGACAGCAGCTTCGGTTGTGAAAAATGGACGAACCGTTCTTTCTAATGTAATATCTTCCCAGATCGATCTTCATACGCTCTTTGGCGGTGTTGTGCCTGAAATTGCATCAAGAAAGCATATTGAGAAGATTAACCAGGTCATCGAAGAAGCACTTACAGAGGCGCATATGACACTGGAAGAGATGACCGCAATTGCGGTTACCTACGGACCGGGGCTTGTGGGAGCACTTTTAGTCGGAGTGGCAGAGGCAAAGGCACTGGCCTATGCAGCTAAAAAACCGCTGGTGGGTGTGCATCATATTGAAGGACATGTTTCGGCGAATTTTATCGAAAATCCAGACCTTGAGCCTCCTTTTATGTGCCTGATAGTATCGGGCGGACATACACATCTAGTGATTGTTAAAGATTACGGAGAATTTGAAATTCTGGGGCGCACCCGCGATGATGCGGCCGGTGAGGCCTTTGATAAGGTGGCGCGTGCCGTGGGACTGGGCTATCCGGGAGGTCCTAAAATCGATAAGGCGGCAAAAGAGGGTAATCCGCATGCGATTGAATTTCCGCGGGCCAAGGTGGGGGACAATCCATATGATTTCAGCTTCAGCGGATTAAAATCAGCCGTATTAAATTATATCAATCACGCCAAAATGATGGGCGAAGATATAAATGTCGCAGATCTTGCGGCTTCATTTCAAAATGCGGTAGTTGAGGTGCTGGTATCGCGGACGATTGAGGCGGCAAAACAGCACGGTTACAAGAATGTCGCGATCGCCGGTGGTGTGGCGTCCAATTCAGCTCTGCGTGCAGGCATGGAAAAGGCCTGCAGACAGGCCGGTATCCGCTTTTTCCATCCATCGCCGATTTTCTGTACGGATAATGCGGCTATGATTGGTGCGGCGGCATATTATGAGTATATGAAGGGAGCACGCGCCGGATGGGATCTGAACGCGGTGCCCAATCTTAAACTGGGTGAGAGATAGGATTTCGCTGCGTATGCCGCAAAAATATAGCCATAGGCCCTATTTGTGACAAAATATGAGGATATTACATGGACAACAAATCAGATAAACCGGTTCAAAAAACTCTGCCGACGCATGCGGGAAGAGCAGCTGCCATTGTGCTGGCAGCGGGTCAGGGCAAAAGAATGAAGAGCAATGTGAGAAAGCAGTTTCTGATACTGGAAGGAAAGCCGCTTATATGCTATGCACTTGAAGCATTCGAGAAAAGTCTTGTAGATGACGTGATTCTTGTCACCGGAGAGGATGAGATCGAATATTGCCGTCATGAGATTGTGGAAAAGTACGGCTTTGGCAAGGTGTGCTCCGTAATTGCCGGCGGAAAAGAGCGTTATAATTCAGTATATGAGGGCCTTAAAGAATTGGAAAAGTGCAGGTCTTACGGAGAAAATGACATAGTGCTTATCCATGACGGAGCGCGTCCTTTTGTCGACGAGCCGATGATTGAGCGCATAGTAAATGATGTTCAAATCTATGGTGCCACAGTGGCGGGAATGCCGTCTAAGGACACGGTAAAACTTGCGAATGAGGACAGATATGCTTCCGTGACTCCAGACAGATCAAGAGTCTGGACGGTCCAGACCCCGCAGGGGTTTGACTATCCACTGATAAAAAAAGCTTATGACAGGATGATGAGCCATGAGAAATATCAGCAGGGTGTGACGGATGATGCGATGGTGGTGGAGACAATGACGGAGCATAAAGTCCGTCTGACCGAGGGCTCCTACAAGAATATAAAGGTTACGACGCCGGAGGACATGGACATCGCAAAAACATTTGTAAAGACGCCTTAAAAAAACGCTTTTATAAAAAAACTATTGACACAGCTCGTATTTATGTGCTATAGTACAGCTTGTGTTTAACTGCCGAAGACAGCAGGTGCCGAAAGGCATAAGGATGAAAACGCCTGCCGAGGGAACTGATATAGACGTATATTTCTATCCCCCTGTCGTGCGAGTGACGGAGGGATTTTTTTACAGGAACGTTTACCAGGCGGTTATAGAAATAAAACAGGAGGTAAACCATTCATGGCAAAAGTTGAATTAAAGCAGCCGATAGTTGCTGAAATCGCAGAATTATTCAACGGTGCTAAGGGCGCAGTAGTAGTTGACTACCGTGGACTGACAGTAGAGCAGGATACGCAGCTTCGTAAGCAGTTAAGAGAAGCCGGTGTTACTTATAAAGTATATAAGAACACTATGATCCGTTTCGCTGCAAAGGGTACTGAATTTGAGGCTCTTGAAGCAAATCTGGAAGGCCCGACCGCTCTTGCTGTATCTAAAGAGGACGCTACAGCTCCGGCAAGAATTTTAGCTGAGTTCGCAAAGAAGGCTGACAAGCTGGAAATCAAGGGCGGCGTTGTAGAAGGTACTTACTACGATGCAAAGGGTATGCAGGTTATCGCAACCATCCCGTCCAGAGAAGTTCTTCTTGGAAAACTTCTTGGAAGCATGCAGTCTCCGATTACAAACTTTGCTCGTGTTATCAAACAGATCGCAGAGCAGCAGGAGGCATAAGTCCCTTATCGGTAATTCAGTACATGGTAAGGTGCGTGAGAGCCGCATAGTAAATTTAAAAGCCGCATAAGGCTGATTTTAAAATCAAATCACAGGAGGAATATTAAAATGGCAAAGTTAACAACAGCTGAGTTCATTGAAGCTATTAAAGAATTATCCGTATTAGAATTAAACGATTTAGTAAAAGCTTGCGAGGAAGAGTTCGGTGTATCCGCAGCAGCAGGCGTTGTTGTAGCAGCAGCTGGTGCAGCTGAGGCAGTTGAAGAGAAGACTGAGTTCGATGTAGAGCTGACAGAGGTTGGCCCGAACAAAGTTAAAGTTATCAAGGTAGTTCGTGAAGCTACAGGTCTTGGTCTGAAAGAGGCTAAGGAAGTAGTTGACGGTGCTCCGAAGGTAGTTAAATCTGGCGCTTCCAAGGAAGAGGCTGAGGACATCAAGACCAAATTAGAGGCTGAGGGCGCTAAAGTTACTCTTAAGTAATTAAAAATCCTATATAAAACTGATTGCATTACAACATTAATCCGGTATGTGTTTACGCATGTACCGGATTTTTTCTTTATGATCCAAATCCATCGAGTCTCGGAGATTTTCGCGTCTTGTTAAACTGTATTGCTTGTGTTAAAATAAAGCTGTTTTATGTTTGGGTCAAAATATCTTTTGGCCTCAACATCATTATATAGATGAAAGGACAGTACTATGGGAGCAATCAGCAATGACTGGCTGGCTCCGCTGAGCGGAGAGTTTAAAGATCCATATTATAAAAAATTATACGATACTGTTAAACATGAATATGAAACGCAGGTGATATATCCTGATGCCGATGATATTTTCAATGCATTTGAATTTACTCCTATTTCGAAGGTTAAGGTGGTAATTCTGGGGCAGGATCCGTATCACGGACCGGGGCAGGCACATGGACTCTGCTTTTCGGTAAAGCCGGATGTAGATATTCCACCGTCTCTGGTTAATATCTATCAGGAACTGCATGATGATCTGGGCTGTTATATTCCAAATAACGGCTATCTTACGAAATGGGCAAAACAGGGTGTTATGCTTTTAAATACAGTACTGACAGTCAGGGCACATCAGGCTAATTCGCATCGCGGAATCGGTTGGGAAAAGTTTACCGATGCGGCGATAAGAATTTTAAACGAGCAGGATCGCCCTATTGTATTTATGTTATGGGGAAGGCTGGCACAGGCGAAGAAGAGTATGCTTAATAATCCGAAACATCTGATACTGGAGGCACCGCATCCGAGCCCGCTGTCCGCATATCGCGGTTTCTTCGGCAGCCGCCCGTTCAGCAAAACCAATGACTTTTTAGTTAAACAGGGCATTTCCCCGATAGACTGGCAGATAGAGAACGTGTAGGAGGAGCGGACATGAGTTTGGTTGAAATTTTGAAAGTAATTGTACTGGGAATCGTGGAAGGTTTTACGGAATGGCTTCCGATCAGCAGTACAGGTCATATGATTCTTGTAGATGAGATTATTCACCTGGATGTAAGCGAAGCATACCGGGAAGTGTTTATGGTTGTCATTCAGCTGGGCGCGATTCTGGCAGTCATGATGCTGTATTTCAATAAGCTGAATCCATTTTCACTGCGTAAATCACCAGCCCAGAGGCGCGGTACGATAAGATTGTGGATGAAGATAATTGTCGCATGCATTCCTGCGGCTGTAATAGGGCTTCCGTTAGACCATTTTATGGATAAAATTATGAATGGATATGTGGTGGCTGCAATGCTGATTATTTACGGTGCATTGTTTATTGTATTGGAAAACCGCAATGAAGGCCGCAGATTCCCGATTGAACGTGTGACACAGATTTCTTTCCAGACAGCTGCTCTGATCGGCTGCTTTCAGGTGCTGGCCATGATACCTGGTACATCCCGTTCGGGTGCAACGATTCTGGGAGCGATGCTTATAGGCTGTTCACGTCCGGCTGCAGCTGAATTCTCATTTTTCCTTGGAATTCCGGTTATGTTTGGCGCCAGTCTTTTGAAAATCGTCAAATTCTTCATTCAGGGCGGCGGATTTTCCATAGCAGAATTCGTATATCTGATTCTTGGAATGCTGGTTGCATTTGGAGTATCGGTATATTCGATTAAGTTTTTGATGGGTTATGTACGAAAACATGATTTTAAGTTCTTTGGATACTACCGAATTGTGCTTGGTATAGTGGTGCTGTCATATTTTGGCATATCAGCGCTGGTGGCTTAGAACACAGTTGACACAGCTCTATGAACAGACTGCGCCGGACGTGAATTGACAAACAGAGGTAACTGTTCAGAGGTGATAAGATGGATTTATTTGATTATATGCGAAACAATACGATCGAGAGGGAGGCACCGCTTGCCTCCAGACTGCGCCCGTCCACTCTTGATGAGGTGGTGGGGCAGAAGCATATCATAGGAAAAGACAAGCTTTTGTACAGGGCGATCAAGGCGGATAAGCTAGGTTCGTTGATATTTTACGGTCCGCCCGGAACCGGCAAGACTACTCTTGCGATGGTCATCGCTAACACGACGAGTGCGGAATTTGAGCAGCTCAATGCGACCGTGGCCGGAAAAAAGGACATGGAAGAGGTCGTACAGAACGCAAAAAATGCACTCGGAATGTACGGAAAGCGTACGATACTTTTCATTGATGAGATTCACCGCTTCAACAAGGGGCAGCAGGACTATCTTCTGCCGTATGTTGAGGACGGGACAATTATACTGATAGGTGCTACGACTGAAAATCCATATTTTGAGGTCAATGGAGCGTTGATTTCTCGTTCGCGTATCTTTGAATTAAAGCCATTAGAGAATGCTGATATCAGAGAGCTTTTAGAGAGAGCTATAACTGATAAGGAAAAGGGAATGGGTAGCTACCGTGCCAAAGCAACCGATGAGGCACTTGACTTTCTGGCTTATATGGCCGGAGGCGATGCACGTGCGGCTCTCAATGCCATCGAGCTGGGTATTCTTACCACCGACAGAAGTGAAGACGGATTCATTCACATAACTCTCGACGTGGCTCAGGAGTGTATACAACGACGAGCAGTCAAATATGACAAGAGCGGAGATAATCATTATGATACGATCTCGGCATTTATCAAGAGCATGCGGGGAACGGATCCTGATGCGGCCGTGTATTATCTGGCAAAGATGATTGATGCCGGTGAAGATGTTAAATTTATCGCAAGACGTATCATGATATGTGCCTCGGAAGACGTGGGAAATGCAGATCCGCAGGCACTGCAGGTTGCGGTCAGTGCAGCCCTCGCAGCCGAGCGGATTGGCCTTCCGGAGGCGCGCATCATTCTTTCCCAGGCAGCTACTTATGTGGCGAGTGCGCCTAAGAGCAATGCAGCCTGTGTGGCTATTGATGAGGCACAGGAGGCGGTAAAAAAGAAGGGAAATTTCTGTGTTCCTTCTCATCTTCGTGACAGGCATTACTCCGGTGCGGAAAAACTCGGACATGGTGACGGATATAAGTATGCTCATAATTATCCGCATCATTATGTAAAACAGCAGTATCTTCCAGATGGCCTTGTAGGCAGCAGCTTTTATCGTCCGTCAGATAACGGATATGAAAAGAAAATCGGAGAATGGCTGGATTTTTTGAAAAAATAGTTTATAATGTAATTATTCGTAACTGAGTGGTGTCACCATCAGGTGACAAGTCAGTTAATCTTTAGGTGGTCAGACAGGCATTCGTCTGTCTGACCATGCGTGTAATCGGTTTGACTCGACGGACAACCGGATCTATCAACACGTTTCTTATTTCTGATTTATGAATCCCAGAGAATAACATTAATAACATAAGGAGAATTTATGCGTGAAAAATTGAAAACACTTCCTCTGGCACAGCTTAGAGAAATGGCTAAGGCACAGGGAATAAAGGGAACCAGCAGCTTGAAAAAAGCAGATATTATAGACAGGTTATGTGAGTTTTCACAATTGCCTGAGACGGGACAGAAAGAAGAAACTGTCCGGCCTGTCGAAACAAAGCCTGCGGTTAATAAGCAGGAAACACCCCGAAATACAGAAAAAAAGAATTTTAACAATGAACGCCGCAGTGATAATGCACATCGTAAAAATGAAAATACTTCATATACACGAAGAGATAATAATACCAATACACGGCAGGTACAGCAGACTGAGGCAGTCCGCTCTGAGACAGTCCGCTCTGAGGCAGATAATTCACGGATTGAGGATCTAAAAAACGAGTTTCAGGAGCTGGACAGCGGTGTTGAGGCAAACGGAATTCTCGAAGTCATGCAGGATGGATTTGGATTTATCAGATGCGAAAATTTTCTTCCGGGAGAAAATGATGTCTATGTTGCACCTTCTCAGATCCGCAGGTTTAACTTAAAAACCGGTGATATAGTGAGAGGAAGCCGTCGCGTAAAGTCGGCAACTGAAAAATTTGCGGCATTATTATATATTAATTCTGTCAACGGATATCCGACAAGCGTTGTAGAAAAGAGACCGAATTTCGAAAATCTTACACCGATTTTCCCAAACGAACGTCTGCATCTGGAATACCAGGGAGTAAAGACTTCTACCGCTATGAGAGTGATGGATCTGCTTTCTCCGATTGGAAAAGGACAGAGGGGAATGATCGTATCACCGCCGAAGGCAGGTAAAACTACGCTGTTAAAACAGGTGGCGACAACAATCACCAAAAATCATCCTGAAATGCACATGATAATTCTGTTGATTGATGAGCGCCCTGAGGAGGTAACTGATATTCGCGAGACGGTTACGGGAGATAATGTTGAAGTTATTTATTCTACATTTGATGAACTCCCGGAACGCCATAAGCGGGTATCGGAAATGGTTATAGAGAGAGCTAAACGCCTTGTTGAGCATGGCAGGGATGTTATGATTTTGCTGGACAGCATTACACGTCTTGCCAGAGCGTATAATCTGGTGGTACCGCCAAGCGGACGTACACTTTCAGGCGGTCTTGATCCGGCAGCACTTCATATGCCAAAAAGATTTTTTGGCGCTGCGAGAAATATTCGTGAGGGAGGAAGTCTCACGATTCTTGCAACAGCTCTTATTGAAACCGGCAGCCGTATGGATGATGTCATTTATGAGGAATTTAAGGGAACCGGCAACATGGAGCTGGTGCTGGATCGCAAGCTTTCGGAAAAACGTATTTTCCCTGCAATCGACATTTTACGCTCAGGTACCAGAAGAGACGATTTGCTGCTTTCAGCGGATGAGGCTGAGGCCGTAGATATAGTACATAAGGCAACAAGTTCGCAAAAGCCGGAAGAAACAGTGGAGAAAATCCTTGATCTGTTTGCAAAAACTAAAAATAATACTGAATTTGTGGAAATAACAAAGAAAAAACGTGCATTTTATTAAGAGGGTCATTAAGAGGGTAATACTTCTTAAATGCTTGCACAAGACTGTAACATATGGTATAATCTGTTAGATTTTATATACTAAAATAAATTAAGGAGGACATAGAGATGAAACACGTAAAGACTCTTAGCGAGGGCACACTGAAAAACACCATGAAGAAGGGCGGCTGCGGCGAGTGCCAGACATCTTGCCAGTCTGCATGTAAGACATCCTGTACTGTAGGAAACCAGAGCTGCGAGAACCAGAATCGCTAATTGGCAGTACAAAGAGACAAATTAGGCGTCATCTGTGGCATTCACAGGCGGACGCAGATTTGACACGGAGGGCAGACAAGACGGAGCGTGGTCTGAAAAGGCTGTATAAGTTCCGGTTTGTCTGCCTGCCTATGTCTTATAGAAGGAGAAAAAACAGTGATTCACCAGTATATAAATAACGGATATTACATCGTACTTGATGTAAACAGCGGTTCAGTACATTCGGTAGATCCGCTTATGTATGATGTCATTTCCTTTTTATCAGATAAAATTCCGGATAGTGAGAAGCCGTTTGAGATAGCAGGATCACTTAAGGAAGAGTGTATATCAGCCTTAAAAGACCGATACAGCGTCGAAGAGATAAATGAGGCATTTGAGGATATTCAGGAGCTTATCAACCTTGAAGAGCTTTTTACTGCCGATGTTTACAAGAATTTTGTTATAGACTTTAAGAAACGTTCTACTGTGGTTAAAGCACTTTGCCTGCACATAGCACATGACTGCAATCTTGCCTGTCAGTACTGCTTTGCAGAAGAAGGCGAATATCATGGACGCAGGGCATTGATGACATATGAGGTTGGCAAAAAGGCTCTTGATTTCCTTATCGCAAATTCGGGAAACCGCAGAAATCTGGAGGTGGATTTCTTTGGCGGTGAGCCTCTTATGAACTGGCAGGTGGTAAAACAGCTTGTTGAATACGGACGTTCCCAGGAGGAAGCCCACAATAAGAAATTCCGTTTTACGCTTACCACCAACGGAGTTCTGTTAAATGATGAAATTATGGAGTTTTGCAATCGGGAGATGGGAAATGTCGTACTCAGTCTTGATGGACGAAAAGAAGTTAATGACAAGATGCGCCCATTTAGAAACGGAACGGGAAGCTATGAGCTGATCGTGCCGAAATTCCAGAAATTTGCCGAAAAACGTGGAGATCGGGATTATTATGTGCGCGGAACATTTACACGCAATAATCTTGATTTCAGCAAAGATGTGCTGCATTTTGCAGATCTTGGATTTAAGAAGATGTCTGTTGAGCCGGTAGTAGCTCCTGAAGAAGAAGCTTATGCAATCAAAGAGGAAGATCTTCCGCAGATTCTTGAAGAATATGACCGCCTGGCAGCTGAATATGTGAAACGCCATAAAGAGGGACGCGGCTTTACATTTTTCCATTTCATGCTGGATCTGACACAGGGACCGTGCGTGGCAAAACGTCTGTCCGGATGCGGTTCAGGAACAGAATATCTGGCAGTTACTCCGTGGGGAGACCTCTATCCATGTCATCAATTCGTGGGAAATGAAGATTTCCTGCTTGGAAATGTGGACACCGGTGTTACCAATACCGCGGTTCGGGATGAGTTCAAGCTTTGCAATGTATATGCGAAGGAAAAATGCCGCAACTGTTTTGCAAGATTTTATTGCAGCGGAGGCTGTGCAGCTAACTCTTACAATTTCCACGGAACTATCACAGACGCATATGATATCGGGTGTGAGATGCAGAAAAAACGTATCGAGTGCGCGATCATGATAAAAGCCGCTCTTGCGGACGGCTCTGACGAATAGAATACAAGGAGAAAGAGGAATGAAGAACAAAAAAGGAAAGAGCTTCCTTGGTATGCTGATTCTTCTGATTGCCATCGGAGTATTCGGTTATTTCGGGTATTCCACGATGAGTCAGATAAAGCTCGGCCTTGATCTGGCCGGCGGCGTGAGCATTACCTATCAGGCTAAAGAAGAGAATCCGTCCTCAGAAGATATGGCGGATACGATCTACAAGCTGCAGCAGCGTGTACAAAATTACAGTACTGAGGCTGAGGTTTATCAGGAAGGAAACAACCGCATCAACGTAGATATTCCGGGTGTATCTGATGCCAATGCCATTCTTGAGGAACTGGGAAAACCCGGATCACTTATTTTCATGGATTCTGAGGGAAATCAGATCCTGGACGGTAAACAGGTTGCCAGTGCAAAGGCAGGTATGACACAGGACAGCACGACAGGTTCGAAGGAATATCTTGTCTCCCTGACATTTACTGATGAGGGAAAACAGGCATTTGCAGATGCAACCACCAACAACGTAGGAAAACCTATCTACATTATTTATGATAATCAGATTATTTCTGCTCCGACCGTTCGTGAGGCAATCACAGGCGGACAGTGCCAGATCGACGGCATGGCTGATTACGAGGAAGCCAATAACCTTGCATCGACAATCCGTATCGGTTCTCTGTCACTGGAGCTTGAAGAGCTGCGTTCCAACGTAGTAGGTGCAAAGCTTGGCCAGGAGGCAATTTCTACCAGCCTTAAGGCAGGACTTATCGGTTTTGCCATCGTTATAGTATTTATGATTGCAGTATATCTGCTTCCGGGACTTGCAGCATCACTGGCACTTTGCCTGTATGTTGGCCTGATCCTGATTCTTCTGGTTTCATTTGAGGTAACTCTGACACTTCCGGGTGTTGCAGGTATCATCCTGTCCATAGGTATGGCGGTAGATGCCAATGTAATCATATTTACACGTATCAAAGAGGAAATAGGACTTGGAACTTCTGTTAAAAACGCTATTAAAGCGGGATTTTCCAAGGCACTTTCAGCTATCATCGACGGAAACATTACTACGCTTATAGCGGCTGCAGTACTGTTCTGGAGAGGTTCAGGTACTGTCAAGGGATTTGCTGCGACACTGGCAATCGGTATCGTACTTTCCATGTTTACAGCACTTTTTGTGACGAAATTTGCCTTAAACTGCTTTTATGAGATGGGATTTGAGGATCCGAAATTCTACGGATGCCGCAAAAACCTTAAGACTCGTCCGTTCCTTAAATTCAGGAAGGTATATTTTGCAATTTCCGTAGCGGTTATTCTGGTTGGAGCGGGAAGCATGCTTTATAACCAATCTTCTACAGGTGTACCGCTCAACTACAGCATGGAATTCAGAGGCGGTACATCCACCAATGTTACCTTCAATGAGGACATGTCTCTTGAGGATATCTCTTCCAAGGTTGTCCCTGTTGTAGAAGAGATTACAGGGGAGGCCGGTACGCAGACACAGAAGGTAGCCGGAAGCAACGAGGTTATCATAAAGACACGTACACTCAATATGGATGAGCGTGAACAGCTGAATCAGGCTCTTGCGGAGCAGTTCGGTGTTGATGAGGAGAAGATCACGGCTGACAGTATCTCCGGTGCAGTCAGTGAGGAGATGAAGAGAGATGCACTTGTTGCTGTGTCGATTGCTACTATCTGCATGCTGATCTACATCTGGTTCCGTTTCAGCAACATCACATTCGCAGCCGGTGCCGTACTTGCATTGCTGCATGACGTTTTAGTCGTACTGACCTGTTATGCACTTTTCAGATGGTCTGTCGGCTCGACATTCATCGCTTGCATGCTGACTATTGTCGGTTACTCAATCAACGCGACAATTGTTATTTTTGACCGTATCCGTGAAAATGTGAAGCTAATGGGAAGAAAAGAATCAGCTGAAACCATTGTCAACGCCAGCATCAGCCAGACACTCACAAGAAGTATCAATACAACACTTACGACCTTTGTCATGGTCCTGATACTTTATATTCTGGGTGTATCTTCAATCCGTGAGTTTGCACTGCCTCTGATGGTTGGACTTGTCTGCGGTACTTATTCGTCCGTATGCCTGTCCGGATCTATCTGGTACGTGCTTAACAAAAAACGCATGGAGAAAGATGTCAAGCCATCCGGAAAAAAAGCTAAGAAAGAAAAAGCATAGAGAAAAATATGGAATATAAGATTTTATATAAAGATGGCCGTGCAAAACGAGCAGAGATGAAAACAGTACATGGAACGATTCAGACACCTGTTTTTATGAATGTCGGCACTGTGGCTGCAATCAAAGGTGCTGTTTCAACAGATGACCTGCGTACGATTGGTACGCAGGTTGAGCTCTCCAATACTTATCATCTTCATGTCAGGACAGGTGATAAGCTCATAAGACAGTTTGGCGGTTTACATAAGTTTATGAACTGGGATCGCCCCATTCTTACCGATTCCGGCGGATTTCAGGTGTTTTCACTCGCCGGACTGAGAAAGATTAAGGAAGAGGGAGTTTATTTTAACTCCCATATTGACGGCCACAAGATTTTTATGGGACCTGAAGAAAGCATGCAGATTCAGTCAAATCTCGGTTCGACTATTGCCATGGCTTTTGATGAGTGTCCGCCGAGTCTTGCGGATCGCGATTATGTGCAGAAATCGGTTGAACGTACGACCAGATGGCTGGCGCGCTGCAAGAAGGAGATGGATCGTCTTAATTCACTTCCTGATACTGTAAATCGTGAGCAGCTCTTATTTGGCATAAATCAGGGCGCTATATATGAAGATATACGAATTGCACATGCCGATGAGATAAGTAAGATGAATCTCGATGGCTATGCGGTCGGAGGCCTTGCAGTCGGCGAGAGCCATGAGGAAATGTACAGAATTCTCGATGCGGTTGTTCCACATCTCCCGGAAGACAAACCTACATACCTTATGGGTGTAGGAACACCGGCCAATATACTTGAGGCGGTTGATCGTGGCGTCGATTTCTTTGATTGTGTTTATCCGTCCAGAAACGGACGCCACAGCCATGTATACACAAACCATGGCAAGTTAAATCTGCTAAACAGCAAATATGAACTGGATCCGCGGCCGATCGAAGAAGGATGCGGATGCCCGGCCTGCCGTTCATACTCCCGTGCATATATCCGCCATCTCTTCAAGGCGAAAGAAATGCTGGGGATGAGATTATGCGTATTGCATAATTTGTATTTTTATAATAAAATGATGGAAGAGATTCGCGATGCAATCGAACATCACTGTTATGCCGAATACAAGGAAAAGAAGCTCGCAGGTATGGCAGCGGAATCGAACTAAAGGAGGAAATACACCTATGAATTTGAGCAGTACAAGCGGAATGATCGTTTATCTTGTATTTATCATCGCCATATTCTACTTTATGGCAATCCGTCCACAGTCCAAGGAAAAGAAAAAACAGGCAGAACTGATGGCTACCGTGGCAGTGGGAGACAGTGTCCTGACTTCCAGCGGCTTTTACGGCGTAATCATCGACATGACGGATGATACGGTTATCGTAGAGTTCGGAAGCAACAAAAACTGCCGTATTCCTATGCGCAAGGATGCTATCGTACAGGTTGAGAAACCTGAGGCGTAAAACCAGAAGTATCAATAAAAAGTATCAATAAGAAGTATCAATAGTTAAAAGAGGGATCACATTTCCGAAAGGGAAACGTGGTCCTTTTTTTTGATAACTCCCGGTTATAGAATAAATTCCAAATTACTATACAGAGAATAACAGTTTTTCTTTAACTGGAGATTGAAAAACGTTCTATAATTAGATATGATAAAAAGTAATCGTTTTATTATGCGAAGCATGGGAGGTATTTTATTATGAATTGTAATATTACTGTGATTCCGGGAGACGGAATCGGACCGGAGATTGTGAGAGAGGCCTGCGGAGTGCTTGATACGGTAGGAGCTGTCTACGGTCATACATTTAATTATACAAAGATTCTGATGGGTGGTTGCTCTATCGATGAATACGGTGTGCCGCTTACAGATGAGGCACTTGAGACCGCTAAAAACAGTGACTCGGTTCTTCTTGGTGCAGTCGGAGGAAATGTAGGAAATTCCCGCTGGTATGACGTGGCTCCTAATCTGCGTCCGGAGGCAGGACTTCTGGCAATCCGTAAAGGACTGGGACTTTTTGCAAATATCAGACCTGCATATTTATACAAAGAACTTGCAGATGCCTGCCCGTTAAAGAAGGAGATCATCGGAAGCGGTTTTGATATGGTGATCATGCGCGAACTTACAGGCGGACTTTATTTCGGTGATCGATACACGAAAGAGATTAATGGCGTGACAACAGCGGTTGACACGTTGACATATAACGAAAATGAGATTCGCCGGATTGCAATCAAGGCATTCGACATCGCAATGAAACGCCGCAAGAGTGTTATCAGTGTAGATAAGGCTAATGTGCTTGACTCTTCAAGACTGTGGAGAAAGGTTGTAGAAGAGGTGGCAAAAGATTATCCTGAGGTAAAACTGACTCACATGCTGGTTGATAACTGCGCAATGCAGCTTGTCATGAACCCGGGACAGTTCGATGTCATCCTTACAGAAAACATGTTCGGAGACATTCTGTCAGACGAGGCAAGTATGATTACGGGATCAATCGGCATGCTGTCCTCAGCCAGCTTAAATGAGGGCAAATTCGGACTCTATGAGCCGAGCCATGGATCTGCACCGGATATCGCGGGAAAAGATATCGCAAACCCTATCGCCACCATACTTTCAGCAGCCATGATGCTTCGCTATTCATTTGACCTTGACAATGAAGCAAAGGCAATAGAGGATGCCGTACAGCAGGTACTGACAGAAGGATACAGAACCGTAGATATCATGGCAGAGGGCTGCAAACAGGTGGGAACCATCGAGATGGGCAAGCTTATCTGTGAGAGAATTAAGTAGAATTATTGCAAAAATACATTAAATGCGATAATATGATACCAAGGTCAAAAGGTCAGAAGTTCGACGCAAGCTTGCTTGCGGGAGAATTTGTGACCTTGGGACCCACCAAAAACATGAGTAAGTAGCCATTTTTCGAAGAAAAATGAGCAAATTACGAATGTTTTTGAGGATTGCGAGAGCACATCGTGCGAAGCAATCTGGTATCAGAGGGGGCAAAAGACCTTTTGACCCCAATATCATAAGGGAAATATAAAACTCGCCCCTGTTTTCAGGGGCGTATGTCGTAGAAGTATTACAGAAGGAGACGGAAAAAATGAAAAGTGATGCAGTAAGAAAAGGGATGCAGCAGGCACCTCACCGTTCTTTGTTCAACGCACTTGGTATGACGGAAGAGGAGATGAATAAACCTCTCGTCGGTATCGTAAGTTCTTATAATGAGATTGTCCCTGGTCATATGAATCTGGATAAGATTGTCGAGGCAGTAAAGCTTGGAGTAGCCATGGCAGGCGGCACACCGGTAGTATTTCCGGCAATTGCGGTATGCGATGGTATTGCCATGGGACATATCGGCATGAAATATTCACTGGTAACACGTGATCTTATTGCCGATTCTACCGAATGTATGGCATTGGCTCATCAGTTTGATGCACTTGTTATGGTTCCGAACTGTGATAAAAACGTACCGGGTCTTCTGATGGCAGCAGCCAGAGTCAATGTGCCGACCGTATTTGTCAGCGGCGGTCCGATGCTGGCAGGTCATGTGAAAGGCCAGAAGAGAAGTCTTTCCAGTATGTTTGAGGCAGTCGGTTCATATGCGGCAGGCACCATGACAGAAGAAGACGTGAAAGAGTTTGAGTGCAAGGTCTGCCCGACATGCGGTTCATGTTCAGGTATGTACACGGCAAACAGCATGAACTGCCTGACTGAGGTACTTGGAATGGGTCTTCAGGGCAACGGAACTATCCCGGCAGTTTACTCCGAGAGAATCAAGCTTGCCAAACATGCCGGCATGAAGGTTATGGAGATGTATGAGAAAAACATCCGCCCGAGAGATATTATGACCGAGAAGGCATTCTTAAATGCACTTACTGTCGACATGGCACTCGGATGTTCAACCAACAGTATGCTGCATCTTCCGGCTATCGCTCATGAAGCAGGCATAGACCTTAACATGGAGCTGGTTAACGAGATGAGTAAACGCACTCCGAACCTGTGCCATCTGGCACCGGCAGGTCCGACATATATGGAGGACCTTAATGAGGCAGGCGGTGTTTATGCGGTTATGAACGAGCTGTCCAAGAAAAATCTTCTTAATCTGGACTGCATTACTGCAACAGGCAAGACTGTAGGCGAGAATATCAAGAATTGTGTTAATAAAAATCCGGAAGTTATCCGTCCGATTGACAATCCATACAGCCAGACAGGTGGTATCGCCATTCTGAAAGGTAATCTGGCACCTGATACAGGTGTTGTAAAACGTTCTGCTGTAGCACCGGAAATGCTGGTACATCAGGGACCTGCCAGAGTATTTGACTGCGAAGAGGATGCAATTGCAGCTATCAAGGGCGGAAAGATTGTTGCCGGAGATGTTGTTGTCATCCGTTATGAGGGACCAAAGGGCGGCCCTGGTATGAGAGAGATGCTTAATCCTACATCAGCCATCGCAGGTATGGGGCTTGGCTCCAGCGTGGCACTGATTACGGACGGACGTTTCTCAGGCGCATCAAGAGGCGCATCCATCGGACATGTTTCACCGGAGGCAGCAGTAGGCGGTCCTATCGCCCTGGTTGAAGAGGGAGATATCATCTCTATTGATATTAATAATAATTCTCTTAATGTACTTGTATCCGATGAGGAACTGGCAGAGAGAAGAAAAAAATGGCAGCCTAGAGAACCGAAGGTTACAACTGGATATCTGGCACGTTATGCAGCACTGGTAACGAGCGGAAACCGTGGTGCGGTTTTGGAAGTTCCGAAAGTGTCTGCCGATACACAGTAGTATAGAATGTTTTTATTTTAGGAGAGAAAGCAGGTTAGACACATGAAGACATTGACAGGAGCAGAGATTGTCATCGAATGCTTGAAGGAGCAGGGGGTAGACACCGTATTTGGATATCCGGGCGGTGCAATCCTCAATATTTACGATGCACTTTACAAACACAAGGATGAGATTACACATATTTTGACCTCTCACGAACAGGGAGCGTCCCACGCGGCAGATGGCTACGCGAGAGCAACCGGAAAGGTCGGCGTATGTATGGCTACTTCAGGTCCGGGAGCAACAAATCTGGTTACAGGTATTGCTACCGCTAACCTGGATTCTATTCCTATGGTAGCCATCACCTGCAACGTAACTACCGGTCTTCTCGGAAAAGACAGTTTCCAGGAGATCGATATCCTGGGTGTTACGATGCCTATTACGAAATATAATTTTATTGTTAAGGACGTTACAAAGCTGGCAGATGTTATCCGCCGTGCCTTTGTGATTGCAAAGAGCGGCAGACCGGGCCCGGTTCTCGTCGATATTACCAAGGATGTGACAGCAGCCACATGTGAGTATGAGGCTAAGGAACCGGTGCAGGTAGAGCGCGAAACCTCCCAGATCCGTGAAGAAGATATCGAAAAGGCCATCGAGATGATCAAGGCATCGAAGAAGCCGTTCATCTTTGCAGGCGGAGGTGCTGTATTGTCAGATGCTGCCAACGAATTGTCTGCATTTGCACACAAGATGCAGGCACCGGTTGGAGACAGCCTGATGGGGAAGGGGGCATTTGACGGAACGGATGCACTGTATACAGGTATGATCGGTATGCATGGAACCAAGACGTCCAATCTTGGAGTGGCTGAATGTGACCTTCTCATTGTTGTAGGCGCACGTTTCAGTGACCGTGTTGTCGGAGATCCTAACCATTTTGCATCCAAGGCTAAGATTTTGCAGATGGACATTGACCCGGCCGAGATCAATAAAAATATCCAGACTGATGCGAGTATCATAGGTGATGTTAAGGTTATTCTTCGCAAATTAAATGCGCGACTTGATCCTATGAATCATGATGAATGGCTGAGTCATATTGAGCGTCTTAAGGATATGTATCCGCTCAGATATAATAAGGACCTTCTGACCGGCCCGTATATCATGGAAGAGATCTATAAAGTAACCGGCGGTGATGCCATCATATGTACAGATGTAGGACAGCATCAGATGTGGGCAGCACAGTATTATAAATACAAGCATCCGAGACAGCTTCTGACATCAGGCGGCCTTGGCACCATGGGATATGGCCTTGGAGCTGCAATCGGCGCTAAGATGGGATGCAAGGACAAGACGGTTATAAATATCGCAGGAGACGGTTGTTTCCGCATGAATATGAATGAGATAGCCACAGCAACCCGTTACAACATTCCGGTTATCGAGATTGTATTTAATAACCATGTTTTAGGTATGGTGCGCCAGTGGCAGACATTATTTTATGGCAAGCGTTATTCCCAGACTGAGCTTTATGATCAGGTGGATTTCGTAAAAGTAGCGGAAGGCATGGGAGCGAAGGCTTACCGTGTCACCAAAAAAGAAGATGTGGAGCCTGTACTCAGAGAGGCCATAAGTCTCAATATACCTGTTGTGATTGAATGCCAGATTGGTAGTGATGACAAGGTATTTCCGATGGTTCCGGCAGGAAAACCCATCGAAGAAGCATTTGATGAGATTGACTTACGTATCGAATAGTTGTAAAATCAAAAACGTTATTCATGACTCTGCCGCCGTTATGGCGGCAGAACCGGTTTATCGATAAAGAGGAGGAGAATATTATGAGCAGAGTCTATAATTTTTCGGCTGGTCCGGCAGTGCTTCCGGAAGAAGTGCTGAAAGAAGCGGCAGCAGAGATGTTGGATTATCAGGGCAGCGGCATGTCAGTTATGGAGATGAGCCACCGCTCAAAGGATTTTCAGAATATAATTGATGAGGCTGAAAAGGATCTGCGTGAACTTATGCAGATTCCGGACAATTATAAAGTATTATTTGTACAGGGCGGCGGCAATATGCAGTTTGCCATGGTTCCGATGAACCTGTTCAAGAATAAGGTTGGTGACTATATCATCACCGGACAGTGGGCCAAGAAAGCATATCAGGAAGCTAAGATGTTTGGTACAGCCAATGCGATCGCATCCAGCGCTGATAAGACATTTTCCTATATTCCGGATTGTTCAGACCTTCCGGTAGATGAGAATGCAGATTATGTTTACATCTGCCTTAACAATACTATTTACGGAACCGTATATCATGAGCTCCCGAATACCAAGGGCAAGACATTGGTAGCAGATATCTCCTCCTGTTTCCTTTCAGAGCCTATCGATGTAAGTAAGTTCGGTATTCTCTGGGGCGGTGTTCAGAAAAATGTCGGACCGGCAGGCATGGCAATCGTAATTATCCGAGAAGATCTGATTACCGAAGATGTTCTTCCGGGAACTCCTACCATGCTGCGCTATAAGACCTATGCAGATAATGATTCACTTTACAACACCCCGCCTACATACAATATTTATATGTGCGGAAAGGTATTTAAGTGGCTCAAGAGGATGGGCGGCCTCAGTGCCATGAAAGAGCGCAATGAGAAGAAGGCAAAGGTTCTCTATGATTTCCTGGATGAGAGCAAACTTTTCAAGGGAACCGTGGAGAAGAAAGATCGCTCTCTTATGAACGTTCCGTTTGTAACAGGCGATGCTGATCTTGATGCTCTTTTTGTAAAGGAAGCCAAAGAGGCAGGTTTTGTGAACTTAAAGGGACATCGTACCGTAGGCGGTATGCGTGCAAGCATCTACAATGCAATGCCGATCGAGGGTGTTGAGAAATTAGTTGCATTTATGCGCGAATTTGAGAAAAAACATACAAACTAGAAAAGAGAGACAAAATAAATCATGAGAAAGATACATTGCCTGAACCCGATATCTAAGTTGGGAACAGATTTACTGACTGAAAATTATGAGATGACTGACAATCTTGCAGAGGCAGAGGGCATCTTAGTCCGCAGTGCCGCCATGCATGACCTTGAACTTCCGCAGGGCCTTCGCGCAATTGCACGTGCAGGTGCAGGTGTAAACAATATTCCTCTTGATAAGTGTGCTGAAGCCGGAATTGTTGTATTTAACACTCCTGGTGCCAATGCAAATGGTGTAAAAGAGCTGGTTCTTGCCGGAATGCTGCTTGGAGCCAGAGATGTTGTCGGAGGCATCAGCTGGTGTCAGGAACAAAAAGATAATGAGAATATCTCTAAGGACATGGAGAAGGCTAAAAAGAAATTTGCCGGACATGAGATTCGCGGAAAGAAACTCGGAGTTATCGGTCTTGGAGCTATCGGTGCAGAGGTAGCCAATGCAGCAGCAGCCCTGGGCATGGAAGTTTATGGATATGATCCATTTATCTCCGTCAAGGCAGCATGGATGCTTTCAAGAGATGTAAAACATATCACTTCTGTTGATACGATTTATCAGGAATGTGATTATATCACTGTTCATGTACCGCTGCTGGACAGCACACGCCAGATGATCAATAAGGAAAGTCTGGGACGCATGAAGGACGGAGTTGTTATCTTAAACTTTGCCCGTGACCTCCTTGTAAATGATGATGATATGGCAGAGGCACTTGCATCAGGCCGTGTAAAACGCTATATCACAGATTTCCCGAATGCGAAGGTTATGCAGATGACAAACGTTATCGCTACACCTCATCTCGGTGCATCTACGGAGGAATCCGAGGACAACTGTGCAGTTATGGCTGTAAAAGAGCTTATGGATTACCTTGATAACGGTAATATCAAAAACTCTGTCAACTTCCCGAACTGTGACATGGGAGTGTGCACAACTGTGGGCCGTATAGCAGTTCTTCATGAGAACGTACCGAATATGATCGGACAGATTTCTGCTATTTTAGCATCTACCAATATGAATATTGCCAACATGACAAACAAGAGCCGTGATAAATATGCATATACTCTGGTAGACTTGGAGACAAAGGCAGATGAGGCTACGATCGAGAAGCTGAAGGCAATTCAGGGCGTTATGAGAGTGCGTGTGATCAAATGATCAAAACAATAAAAAAAGAATGTGCCGAGGCACATTCTTTTTTTAGTTCAAGCATATGATACTTCCGTCCTCCGGTATCAGTAAATCCCCGTGATAATATTCTTTACCTTCGGCATGGTAAAGAGCTTCTCTGTTCGGATAGGTTTTGTCCTCGGTATGCCATAAAATCAGGTGTTTAACTCCGAGACGATTTGCAAGTTCACATGCATCTTTTACGGTACTGTGATGCTTTTCATAGGGTGAGAATATCTCACGATCACGGTAGAGGCAGAAGGCCTCATGAAAAAGCCAGTCAGCACCTGCAGCAAATTTATCACAAAGCGGATTTAGAGGTTCATCACCGGCACAGCAGATGATGTGACCGTCGGGAAGGACGGCACGGAATCCGAATTGGCGCGCCTTGGTAGAATGAATATCAAAAAAAGTCACATCCATATCGAGAATATGTATGGTATCCCGATCTTTTAATGGAATAAGCTTTATCGGGCCACCGATAAGGTCACAGAATTTCTTCTGAAGAGTCAGACGGCAGAAGGTCTGAATCGTATCAATCAGCCCATCATGGCAATATATGTTGAAGGTTCCTTCATAATCTCCCTTTTTAATGGCAGTTCCAATCATTCGAATCATCCAGATAACACCGAGAATGTGATCGGTATGTTCATGCGTCACAAAAAGGTGATGTATGCGTTTTAACGGAACATCCATATCCTTGAGAATACGCAGTATACCATTGCCTCCTCCGGCATCGGTCATGAAATATTCATCCGCAGAGCGGATTGCAAAGCAGGTATTATAATAACTGGTCATCGTTGCATTGCCTGTTCCGAATACATAAAGCAGGTGTGATTGTGTCATCGATTTGCCTCCTGTTTCAGGAAAATATATTTTGACCCTGATCTGAATCTATGCTACTATAAATCTATAAAAAAGGCAATAATTATGTCACTGTTTGCGTTGCGCGTGTACAGTAACATGACCGGTAACATAAGTATCATTAGGGAGCTGTTTATATGAGAGATTTAGCATATTTGAAACTGCTTTCACGGGAATATCCCAATATTCGCGCGGCAGCGAGTGATATTATCAATTTGAGGGCAATCTGCGGACTGCCTAAGGGAACAGAATATTTTTTCAGTGATCTGCACGGAGAACATGAGGCCTTTATTCATCTGCTTCGCAGTTCATCGGGTATCATTCGTGAGAAGATTCGCGAAACCTTCGGGCATATCATTTCAGAAGAGGATGAAGTTAAGCTGGCCAATCTGATCTACTATCCTGAAAAGATGTTAAATCAGGTCAGACAGGCCGGTGAATATACGGAAGACTGGCAGAAGACTGCGGTGTATCGTCTTGTGCAGATCTGTCGAGAGGTATCGTCAAAATATACCCGATCCAAGGTTAGGAAAAAGATGCCCAAGGAATTTTGCGGTGTGATAGATGAACTTTTGTATGTAGACAATACGGATGATAACAAGCAGGTATATTACAGTGAACTAATCAACACATTGATAGATGTAAGTGTGGCAGATGGATTTATCATAGCCATATGCAGCCTGATTCGCAATCTTACGATCGATAATCTTCATATTTTGGGAGACATATTTGACAGAGGACCCAGACCGGATATTATCTTAGATGAACTCATGAATTTCCATGACGTGGATATACAGTGGGGAAATCATGATATTTCCTGGATGGGCGCTGCCACAGGCAATCGGGCGTGCATATGCAACGTGCTTCGCATGGCCCTCGGATACAATGGCTTTGATGAGCTTGAGGATGGTTACGGCATCAACCTGCGCCCGCTGTCCATGTTTGCCGAGCGCATTTATCATGATGATCCGTGTACATTTTTTATGCCGCAGATTCTTGATAAAAATATATATGATGCGGTTGATCCTAAATTGACCGCAAAGATGCATAAGGCAATTGCAATGATACAATATAAGCTTGAAGGACAGATTATAGGACGTCACCCTGAGTACGGGATGGAAGAGAGAGTACTTCTGTCTGAGATTAATTACGAAAACGGTATGGTTACCATCGACGGAAAGGAATATAAGATGCGGGATATGAATTTCCCTACGATCGATCCGTCCTGCCCGCTTAAGCTTACAGATGAAGAGGAAGAGCTGCTTCATACGCTGGAGCTTTCCTTCCGCCACAATGCGCGGCTGCACGAGCACGTGAGATTCCTTTATTCGAACGGCAGCATGTACAAATGCTGTAATTCCAATCTGCTGTATCATGGCTGCATTCCCATGACCGAAAATGGAGAATTTGACGGCCTGATGGTCGGCGGAAAGATGTATACCGGCCGTGAACTGATGGATTTTATAGATACGAAGGTAAAGGCAGCTTATTTTCTTCCCGAGGAAGCCCCTGAAAAAGAAGCCTGCCGTGATTTTATGTGGTATTTGTGGAACGGAGCTAAATCGCCTGTATTCGGAAAAGACAAAAATCGCAGCTTTGAGCACTATTTTATCGATGATCCGGAAGTTATGAAGGAGACTATGAATCCTTATTACCAGCTCAGTGAGGAGGAAGAAATCTGTGATAAAATACTGAAAGAATTCGGACTCCCGGCCAAAGGCTCACATATTATCAACGGGCATATGCCTGTTAAAATCAAAAACGGAGAGACACCGATAAAAGCCGGCGGAAAACTGTTTATTATAGACGGAGGCCTATCCAAGGCTTATCAGGAGAGAACGGGAATTGCGGGATATACATTGATTTTTAATTCGCATCATCTGGCTCTCGCGGAACATAAACCATTTGATCCGGAGCGCGAACGGACACCCAAGGTATATATAGCCGAAAAGATGCAGAAACGCATCACTGTGGCAGACACGGATGAAGGAAAAGAACTTGCAGGACGTATCGAAGACCTGAAAGAGCTTTTAAAGGCGTATAGAAGCGGCCTTCTGAAAGAACGGCTGCGCTGACATGTCTGTATAAAGGAGACAACATGAGAAAGACACAATTTTTACAGGAACTTAAAGAAACGTTGGAGGGAGAAGTTTCGGCTTCAATTATTCAAAGTAATCTTAGCTATTATGACCAGTATATAAGCCAGGAAACATCGAAAGGCCGCAGCGAAGAAGAGGTAGTTGAGGAGATCGGCAGCCCACGACTGATTGCAAAAACCATCATTGACAGCAATGAAAATGCAGGTGATGGATATCAGAACAGTTCGTATGAAGGCGGACGAAACCAGGGAAATTCGACTTCCCGGACTTCTGATAGACGAAATTATAGCAATCGTGATGAGAGCGGACTACCGCCATATATCCATTACATTGATTTGAATAAATGGTATTGGAAGCTGATTCTCAGTGTGGCAGCCATAGCAATTTTGTTTGTCTTATTTGCACTGGTTGGCGGAGTCTTTGCTCTTTTGATTAAATTTGCAGGACCGATTTTACTGATTTGGATGATTTATATCGTTATAAAAAATATATGGCAGTAAATTGCCATGCCGCCGTGAGGCGGTAGCACAAGGTGATTACATAAGAAACATGAGAAGCCCCCTGCTGCCGGTTGTGAGGGATGACCGGAACAGGGGACTTCTCATGTTTTCTCGCAAACATATGGAGGTTTATTGAGTTGAAAATGTTGTATGATGGAGATTATGAGGAGTCTCCAAAATACAAAAAAAGCACTTGTATTGCCGTCTTTGGCAAACAAATGCTTTTAGCTGGGCTACAAGGATTCGAACCTTGAAAATGACGGAGTCAGAGTCCGTTGCCTTACCATTTGGCGATAGCCCAATGAATTGAACGATTTGTATTATACTGTATGTAATTTGATTCGTCAACCACTTTTTTAATTTTTTTTTAGATGTATTTTTTGATTTTTTTAAAAAGATGGCATGCCGCCTTACGGCGGCACCACCATAACTGAAAGTCAGTTGCAGGCTTGGTTTCCAAATGCCGTGCCATCCCCTCGTGCTGGCACGCAGTCTGTCCGGTCGCCCGGCAACACTTTCAGAGTTAATTAGAAGATTGCTGCGGGATATAACGCGCGATGCGTCCGGCAAATTCAGCAATATTCTGAGTCTGTAAGTAAACCCGGCCCGGTCCCGTAAGAGTTGTCAAGAATAGACCCTCACCGCCGAAAAAGATATTGCCCATGCCTTTGATGGTTTCAACGCCATATGTAACACCTGAATCGAAGGCAACTACATTTCCGGTGTCAACCTTAAGCACTTCACCCGGGGCAAGTTCCTTGCATACAAGATCACCGTCAACCTCAAGGAATACCATGCCGTCCCCGCTTATTGATTCAAGTATGAATCCCTCACCGCCAAATAAACCGGAAGATATTTTCTTTGTAAAGGTGACATCAAGCTTGATGGAATCTTCACCGCAGAGAAAAGCACCTTTCTGGCAAATAAGAGTACCGTGTTCGCTGATATTTATCGGAAGTATACTTCCCGCAACTGTGGAGGCAAAGGCAATCTGTGCATCTGCACGCTCTGCTGTGTATGTGGCCATGAACATGGATTCACCTGCAAACATGCGGGACAGTCCCTTCATAAATCCGCCCTTGGTATTGGTTGACATGCTGACACCTTCACTCATCCAGGCCATGCCGCCCGACTGGGTAAACATTTTCTCACCCGGTGCTTCGAAAGTGATTTCCACAGCCGGCATGGTTGAGCCGATTAATTCAAATTTCATGATAATTCCTCCTTCTGTTTAAATAATGGTAAATATTCAGAGCAAACCTCGCAAAAGCATTGCTCAGATCAGTTATGAAAAGCTTAACTGCAGTGTATCACATATGACAGGAAATAGCAAAATAATAAGTTTAACCTATGCTGCTACTGGACAATGAAGGGGCAATCGGATATAATGAGTCACATGACAGATACAGGCATAAACGTCATAAAATATGAGAGATAACCGATAAAACGGCGCTTTCGGGATGCCGGAGAACCGGTTAAAATCATGAAAGGAAATCAGAGCAGTATGTACATATTTGACAGTCGTGTCCGTTACAGCGAAACGGATGAAGATGGTAATCTTTCTGTGGTGGGGATTATGAATTATCTTCAGGATTGTTCGACATTTCAGTCGGAAGATCTTAAGCTCGGCATTTCCTATCTGAATGAAAATAAAAGAGCATGGTGGCTGAGTGAATGGCAGATAGAGATTCTCAGACAGCCGCATTTTGGAGAAAAAATCCGCATTTCCACGTGGCCCTACGGATTTAAGGGGATATATGGCTACAGAAATTTTACAATTGTTGACGAAAGCGGAAACACTCTGGTCAAGGCGGACTCCACTTGGTTTTATTATGACCTTGAAAAAGGGTGTCCGGTTCGCGTGCCGGCAGAACAGCTTGACGCCTATCATATAGAAGATAAGAGACTGGATATGCCGGCTGTGCAGAAGAAGATAAGCCTTCCAGAGATATATGAGACGGCAGCGCCTGTTACGGTCGAACGACACCACTTGGATACGAACCGTCATGTGAATAATGCCCAGTATGTGTCGATTGCAAGAGAGATACTTCCTGCGCAATTTGCACTCGCAAGGCTGCATGTTCAGTATCGAAAAGCAGCAGTGCTGGGAGATACTATGTATCCTAAGCTTTCCGAGGTACCTGAGGGATATGTTGTTTCACTTCAGGATGAGGATGGCCACGTATATGCAAATCTGATGCTTGAAAAGGCACCTAAAAATAAATGAGAGGACGAATGACATGATTGAATTGGGTAGAGTTGAAGAACTTATGGTGGTAAGGGAGAAAAACTTCGGCATATATCTGGGAGAAAAGGAAGATGATAAAGCTGCGGTTTTACTTCCAAAAAAGCAGGTTCCGGCGGGAACCAAGGTGGGAGACAGACTTAAGGTATTTATATATAAGGATTCTGAGGATCGACTGATAGCTACTACCTCGATGCCTAAGCTGGAACTGGGAGAGACGGCTGTTTTAAAGGTTAAGGATGTGTCAAAAATCGGCGCGTTTCTTGATATGGGCCTTGAAAAGGACCTCCTGCTTCCGTTTAAAGAGCAGATTTATCCGGTACGTGCTGGGGAAGAGTGCCTTGTGGCGCTCTATATAGATAAGAGCAAACGCCTTGCAGCTACCATGAAGGTTTATCCGTATCTTAGCAGCAATGCACCGTTTAAGAAGGATGAATGGACAGAAGGACGAATCTATGAAATCAATGAAAATCTGGGACTTTTCGTGGCAGTCACGGATCGTTATTTCGGATTAATTCCGAAGCGTGAAATCTACGGTGAACGCCGTTTGGGAGAGATTGTAAAGGTTCGCGTGACAAAGGTGCGTGACGATGGTAAGCTGGATTTAAGCCTCAGAGAGGTAGCATATCGTCAGATGAATGCGGATGCGGATGCTGTCATATCACGCCTTAAGGACAGAAATGGGGTTCTTCCGTTTAATGACCGTGCAGAACCGGAGATTATCAAGAGAGAATTCAATCTCAGCAAGAATGCCTTCAAGAGAGCCATAGGACAGCTGTTAAAAGAAGGAAAAGTGGAGATTGACGAAGATTCGATACGCCTTAAATAGGAAGAATGATTTCATCAATTCAAAACAGATAAAACAGTACAAAAGAAAATTGGATAGATTAAAACCATGATTATCAAAATGACAAAGGAGAGATTGACATGAAGAAAGTAATCAGTACAACCAATGCACCGGCAGCAATCGGACCGTATTCACAGGCAATTGAAGTAAATGGCATGGTATTTGCATCGGGACAGATTCCGGTTAATCCGGCTACGGGAGAGATTCCTGAAGGCATCGAGAAACAGGCAGAGCAGGTTCTGACCAATGTGAAGAACCTTCTTGAGGCAGCAGGCGCATCTATGGATCAGGTTGTCAAGACCACAGTATTCATTCAGAATATGGATGATTTCGGAAAAGTAAATGAGATTTACGCGAGATATTTTGAAGGCGCATGCCCGGCACGTTCCTGCGTAGAGGTATCAAAACTTCCCAAGGGTG
Source organism: Prevotella sp. CAG:279 (assembly GCA_963637995.1). Taxonomy (GTDB): domain Bacteria; phylum Bacillota; class Clostridia; order Lachnospirales; family Lachnospiraceae; genus Otoolea. The sequence continues at coordinate 103,607 of CAVHPN010000043.1, forward strand.
TCTTGATGGAGATGGAGGCAATTGCCGCAAAATAAACAAACGGCAACAGGATACAAAATAATGAAAATCCTAAAAAGAGGGCAAAATGACGAAAAAATTGATTTTTTTTCGTCATCCCTCTTTTTTTTTTCGTCATTTTGCTTTAAAATAAGATTCAAAGTCTGTCCAGTATTCAGATGGGGCAAATCTGTGGTACAAAAAGCCAATAGTTTGAGCGGCAAGACGTATTTGGGGGAATACGAAAGGTTGGTAAGTTCTGATAAAATCGGGAGAGACAAAAAACAGCAATTTATAAAAAAGGAGAGAGGAATATGATTTCGAACCAGATACTCCAGACAAATATCGAAGGGATTAAAGGAATTACTCGTGTTGATCTCTGTATTTGTGATACAGAGGGTAAGGTACTTGCATCAACTTTTACCGGTGCAGAGGAATATGAGAGTGCGATTCTGGCTTTCGTAGAATCACCGGCAGACAGTCAGGTAATACAGGGATATCAGTTCTTTAAGGTATTTGATGACCACCAGCTGGAATACATACTTCTGGCCAATGGTGGAAGTGATGATGTATACATGGTAGGTAAGATGGCTGCATTCCAGGTGCAAAATCTCCTTGTGGCTTATAAGGAGCGTTTCGACAAGGACAATTTCATCAAGAACCTGCTTCTCGATAACCTGCTGCTGGTAGATATATACAACCGTGCGAAAAAGCTGCATATAGAGACCAATGTCAAGAGAATTGTATTTATAATCGAAACACAGCATGAGAAGGATGTAAATGCACTTGAGGCAGTGAGAAGTCTTTTCTCCACCAAGACTAAGGATTTCATCACGGCTGTTGATGAGAAGAATATAATTCTTGTCAAGGAAGTTAAGCCGGGAGAGACCTACGATGATATGGAAAAAACCGCCGGCACGATTGTAGATATGCTGAGCACTGAATCGGTGGCACGTGTCAGTGTGGCATTTGGAACCATTGTCAATGAAATCAAGGATGTATCACGATCCTATAAAGAGGCGAAGATGGCGCTGGATGTAGGAAAGATCTTCTACGGAAGCAAGAATGTTGTCGCCTACAGCAAGCTCGGTATCGGACGACTGATTTATCAGCTTCCTCTGCCGCTATGTCGTATGTTCATCAAAGAGATCTTTGATGGCAAATCACCTGATGAATTTGATGAAGAAACATTGACGACGATCAACAAATTTTTTGAAAACAGCCTAAACGTGTCCGAGACCTCCAGACAGCTCTATATCCACCGCAATACGCTGGTATATCGTCTGGATAAGCTGCAGAAGAGCACCGGACTTGATCTTCGTGTCTTTGAGGATGCGATCACGTTTAAGATTGCGCTTATGGTTGTCAAATACATGAAATATATGGAAAATCTGGATTATTAATTCAGAGCGGTAAACAAAAAACAGTAACTGTGAATATGCTTGACAGTTGCATAAAAAGTCATAAAGAATTGCTGTGGCGGGGAGGAAGATTATCTTTGCCGCAGCATTTCTATTCTGAAGAGTTGTAGGCGTCGATGCATGTTATGCGCCTGCACGAAGCAATCTGGTATCAGATGGGTCAGAAGACTTTTTGACCCCAATATCATAATATCTAAGAGGACTTACGCATGATAGAGGTTAAAGATCTCAAAAAAACATATAAAACGGGAAATAAAGCCCTAAAGGGGATCAATATAAAGATTGAAGACGGTGAATTTGTATTCATCATGGGAAGGAGCGGATCGGGAAAATCGACACTTCTTAAGCTTCTTCTGAAGGAACTGGAGCCGACATCGGGACAGATCGTGGTCAATGACATGGATCTTGGAAAGATGCCCAGGAGATATATTCCAAAGTACCGGAGACGGCTTGGCATGGTATTTCAGGATTTCCGTCTGTTAAAGGACAAGACAGTTTATGAAAATGTGGCATTTGCGCAGCGCGTTATCGGTGTGTCTTCGCGTGAGATCAAAAAGAATGTGCCGGAAATGCTTAGACTCGTGGGACTTTCTTCAAAATACAAGGCATTTCCAAACCAGCTTTCAGGCGGTGAACAGCAGCGCGTAGCCATCGCCAGGGCACTTATCAATTCACCGGAAATCTTGCTGGCAGATGAGCCGACGGGAAATCTGGATGCACATAATTCCATGGAGATTATGGATCTGCTTGAGGAGATAAACAGCCGCGGAACAACAGTTATCGTAGTTACCCACAGCCGGGATATAGTGGCTCAGATGGGAAAACGAGTGATTACATTGACGCGCGGTGTGCTGACAGGAGATCAAAAAGGCGGTATCTGGTATGAGAATTAGTACGATAACTTACTGCATCAAAGAGGGAGTTCGCAATATAGTCAGGAATGTCTGGTTTTCCATGGCATCGGTTGCGATCATTTCCGCATGTATATTTTTGTTCTGTATGTTTTTCGGCTTGATTGCCAACGTACAGTATATGGTAAGAAATGCAGAATCTACAGTCGGAATTACCATTTTCTTTAATGAAGATATGAGTGATGATGATATACAGAAGATAGGTGATGAGATCCGTGCCCGCAGTGAGGTTAAGGAAGTGAAATATGTTTCCGCCGATGAGGCATGGGAAAACTTCAAAAAAGAATATTTTAAGGGTGCTGAGGACCTGGCTGACGGTTTTGCAGACGATAATCCGCTGGCAGATTCATCATCCTATGAGATTTATCTGAAAGATATTGATATGCAAAAGGATATGGTGGCATGGTTGGGCACGGTGCAGGGAATCCGAAAGATCAATTATTCCAGTGATACGGCCTCGGGACTTTCAAGCTTCAACAAAATGCTTGGACTTTTGTCGGTTATTATCATTGGCATACTCTTGGCTGTAGCTATATTCCTTATAAGCAATACCATCACTACGGCAGCTGCGTTCAGAAGAGAAGAAAACCGGATTATGAGACTTATCGGTGCTACCAATTTCATGATTCGCGCACCGTTTGTCGTACAGGGTGTGTTGATTGGCCTTATAGGTGCCGTGGTTCCTTTGGCTGCAACTTATTTTCTGTATCTGCATGCAGTTTCATATATGATGGAAAAATTTGAAATTCTTACGGATTTGGTTGAATTTATCCCGATCAATATGATTTTCCCGAGTATGGTGGCTGTGGCGATGACTCTGGGTGTGGGAATCGGATTTGTCGGAAGCTTCTTTACCATTCGCAGACATTTGAAAGTATAAGGTTTGCGGTTTTCAGAGCACAAAGGATGAGAAAATGAAAAAACGGGGATTGAAAATACGTGCTGCCGTGTTCCTTATGATGGCTGCACTGGCATCGGCACCGGCTCTTACCGCTGTGGCGGCAACAAAAAAAGATGTGAGCACTGCCAAGGACAAAAAAAGTACCCTGGAGCAGGAAAAAAAGAAAACAGAGGAAGCTATAAAGAGTCTTCAGAGCAAGAAGGGCGATACCGAAAGCTATGTAAAAGAGCTGGATTCAAAGATGAATGACCTGCAGTCTCAGGTTACAAAACTGGAGGATAATATTTCCGCAAAGGAAAAAAGCATCGAGGAGACATCGGCAAAGCTTGATGAAGCGCAGAAAACCGAAGAAAAGCAATATTTGTCGATGAAAAAACGAATCAAATATATGTATGAAAAGGGTGACAGCAGTTATCTGAACCTCCTCATGGAATCCAAATCACTTTCAGAACTCTTAAACAGGGCAGAATATGTTTCCAAAATTTCCGCATATGACCGGAAGATGCTTGACCAATATGTGGCGACTAAGGAGACTATAGCCGAAAGCAAGAAAAAACTTGAGACAGAGAAAGCAGAACTTCAGGATATGAAGTCGCAGACAGAGGCAAAACAGGATTCTGTTCAGATGCTTCTGGATGAGAAAAATAAGGAACTGCAGAATGTAAATGCACAGATCAGTGAGAAATCCGCACAGGTTAAGGCCTATGAGGATGACATAAATGCCCAGGAAGCCAAGATTGCGCAGATGGAGGCCGAGATCAAGAAGAAAGAAGAGGAAGAGGCAGCGAAGGCGAAGGCCGCAGCAGAGGCGGCTGCAAAGAAAGCCGCAGCCGAGAAGGCAAACAATTCAAACAATTCGTCAACGAAAACCGGCACATCCTCTTCATCGGGAAGTTCATCCCTCAGATGGCCCTGCCCTTCAAGCAGCAGGATTACGTCGGGATACGGAAGTCGAACATCACCTACGGCCGGCGCATCTTCCAATCACAAGGGAATTGATATAAGTGCATCGACAGGAAGCAGCATAGTGGCAGCGGCATCAGGAACAGTCTCCATCGCGACCTACAGCTATTCTGCCGGAAATTATGTGGTAATCAATCATGGAAACGGACTTTCGACGGTATATATGCATTGTTCCCAGCTCCTTGTATCGGCAGGTGATACGGTAAAATCAGGACAAACGATAGCAAAAGTCGGTTCGACGGGATACTCAACGGGTTCACATCTGCATTTTGCGGTGCGCAAGAATGGAAGTTATGTAAACCCTTCGAGCTATGTGAGCCCGTAAAATATAATTACCGGTTGGCATGTTTAAACATTTACTGCGAAAGAGACACGCATTTAAGACCAGGCTGTCATGAAAACTTCTTAAGTAGACATATATCAGGAGGCATAAAAAGATGGAAGAAAAAAACAAATTCTGGCGAGGTGTGATTACCGGAGTCTTGGCAACGATGCTGGTATTTGTGGTTGCATCAGGTGCATTTATCGGTATCAGTATCTGGAGAATCAATGCTAAAAACGTACAAACCCGGGCACAGGCGCAGACCCAGGCATCTGGCGAGGCAACACCGTCCCAGGCACAGGAAACGGTTGATTTTGACAAGGTGGCCCAAAAACTTAAACAGATACAGTCTGTTATAGACAAAAACTACCTGTTTGAAGACAAGATTGATACATTCGAGGAGGAAGACGGGATCTATCGTGGTTTTCTGAGCGGACTGAACGATAAATATACGGCTTATTACACCTCTGATGAGCTTAAAAGCTTTCTTGAGGAAACAAAAGGTTCATATTGCGGTATAGGAGCAATGGTATCACAGAATATCGAGACAGGTATTTGTGCATTTGTACGTATTTTTGAGGGTTGTCCGGCAGAAGAAGCCGGAATTCTTCCGGGAGATATACTCTATAAAGTTGATGGTACAGAGGTGACAGGAATGGACCTGACATTGATGATAAATAAATATGTCAAGGGCGAAGAGGGCAGTGAAGTCATCATTACCGTATACCGTGAAAGCACTGATGAATATATGGATTTTACGATAACGCGCCAAAGAATCGACGTACCGACTGTATCCGGAAAGATGCTTGATGACGAAGTTGGATACATCTGCGTTACACAGTTTGAAGGAGTGACGGCAGATCAGTTTAAAGCTAAGATAGAAGAGCTGCAAGGTGAAGGAATGAAACGCCTTATCATAGACCTTCGAGACAATCCGGGCGGTGAATTGACCAGTATAGTATCTATGGCCGATTATATCCTGAAGGACGGAGAGAAGATCCTTACTGTTGCAAATAAGAATGGCATCGAAAAAGTATATGAGGCCGAGGATGGCCACAGCCTTGAAATTCCCATGGTTGTGCTGGTAAACGGCAATTCGGCAAGTGCCTCTGAAGCATTTACGGGTGCCATGAAGGACAATGGAGCAGCTACAATCGTAGGAACCCAGACTTTCGGAAAAGGAATTGTACAGACTCTGATTAGTCTTCCTGACGGCAGCGGCATCAAAATTACAACGGACCATTATTACACTCCATCAGGTAATGATATCCATGAAAAGGGAATAGATCCTGATGTAGAGGTAGAGCTTGATGAAGAGGCAGCTACTGAGGTTGTGATTCCGGAGGAAAAGGACAATCAGCTGCAGAAGGCGATTGAGATTGTGAAGGCAAAATAAGGAGAAACGAAGATATGTATTTAATCGCAGGGCTTGGGAACCCCGGAAAAGAATATGAGGGAACCCGCCATAATGTGGGATTTATGACCCTGGATGCTCTGGCTGACAGGTATAATATCGATGTCAGAGAGAAGGCATTTAAGGGGCTTATCGGAAAAGGAGTGATCGAGGGCAACAAGGTCATCCTTGTGAAGCCGCAGACATATATGAATTTAAGCGGAGAATGCATCCGTCAGGTGATGGATTATTATAAGGTGGATCCGTCAGAATTTATCGTGATATATGACGATATCAGCCTGATTCCGGGAGGCATACGCATACGTAAAAAGGGAAGTGCCGGAGGACATAACGGAATAAAGAATATCATCGCACATCTGGGAACCCAGGAATTCCCCCGTGTCAGAATAGGCGTGGGAGAAAAGCCTGTACATATGGATTTGGCAGATTATGTACTCGGACATTTTCATAAAGATGAAGTTGAGACAATGAAGACGGCTTCCCGTGACGGTGCATCGGCGGTTGTCGATATGATGAATGAGGGCGTTGAGGCAGCCATGAACCATTTTAACGGGGCTGCACGGGCAGAAAAAGAAAAGTTATCCAAAGAGAAAGCGGATGGGCGGAAAGAGAGCTGATAAATTATGAGCGATTTATTTGCAAATCCATTAGATGAAATGATCGAATTTCAGGACATGAAGACGGACCTTGTGCGTGGGCAGGGTCCGCTTCTCGTTACTGGATGTCTGGATTCCCAGAAGGTTCATATGATGTCTGAGCTTTCTGACCTGACAAAATGGAAACTGGTGGTCACGTATGACGATTCCAGGGCGCGTGAGATCTGTGATGATTACAGGGGACTTGGCATCGATGTATCCTTGTATCCCGCCAGAGATCTGCTCTTTTATACATCCGACATTCATGGCAATCTTCTGACAAAACAGAGAATGCAGGTTATGCGGCAGCTCCTTGAAAATACCGAAGGAGTGATTGTTACAACAATAGACGCCTTGATGGAACATTTGCTGCCGCTTTCATGCATAAAGACCCGCAGTCTTAAAATCAGTGCGGAGGATGTTGTTGAAGTTGATAAACTGACTAGAGAATTGGCAGAGACAGGTTATGAAAAAGTCGCTCAGGTAGATGCTTCGGGCCAGTTTTCGGTAAGAGGCGGAATAATTGACATATTTCCTTTGACAGAGGAGGTCCCGTACAGAATAGAGCTGTGGGGAGATGAGGTGGATTCGATCCGCACATTTGACCCGGAAAGCCAGCGCTCCATCGAGCAGGTAGAAGAGGCAGTTATCTATCCAGCCACGGAGATGGCACTTACCGAAAATCAGATTCATGATGGAATTGAAGCCATAGAAAAGGAACGGAAAAAATATGTAAAAAAGCTTCGTGACGCGATGAAAACAGAGGAGGCATACAGGATTGACTCGGCTGCATCAGAGGTTCTGGAGGGCATTCGCGAAGGCTTCAGAGTGCACGGCCTCGGAAGCTATATAAGCTTTTTTTGTAAGGAAACAGTATCTTTTTTGAAATATTTTCCGGCCGGGGATCTTACTATTTTCCTCGATGAGCCGCTGAGACTTAAAGAAAAGGCGGATGCGACGGAAAGCGAATTTAAGGAGAGTATGTCACACCGCCTTGAAAACGGTTACCTTCTTCCGGGACAGACTTCATTTCTCTATTCTGCAAAAGAGACATTTTCCATGGCTATGGAAGAGAGGACGCTTCTCATGCTGGGGCTGGACCAGAAGCTTAGCGGCATGACCGTGAAGAAAAAATACAGTCTGAGCGTTAAAAATGTCAATTCATATCAGAATGGATTTGAAATTTTATTAAATGATCTGAAAAGATGGAAAAAAGAGAAATACAGAGTGGTGTTATTTGCCGCATCAAGGACCCGTGCCAGCCGTCTGGCAGGTGAATTGCGGGAATATGAACTCAGCGCATTTTGTCCTGACGAAGGCAAAAATACCGTAAAACCCGGTGAAATACTGGTTACCTACGGAAAGCTGCACCGCGGCTTTGAATATCCTCTGATAAAGTTTGTAGTCATAACAGAGGGGGATATGTTCGGTGGCGGACAGACGCGAAAAAAGAAGAAACTCTCTTATCAGGGAAGGAAGATTCAGAGCTTTTCAGAACTTTCGATCGGTGATTATGTGGTACATGAGAGCCACGGACTCGGAATTTACCGGGGAATCGAAAAAATCGAGCAGGATAAGGTTATCAAGGATTATATAAAGATCGAGTACCGTGATGGAGGCAATCTGTATCTTCCGGCTACACGTCTTGAGGGAATACAGAAATATGCAGGATCCGATGCAAAGACACCTAAGCTCAATAAGCTTGGCGGAACCGAGTGGAACAAGACCAAGAGTAAGGTGCGGGGGGCTGTCCGCAATATAGCAAAGGATCTGGTGGAGCTTTATGCAGCCCGCCAGAGGAGCGAGGGATATCAGTACGGATCGGATACTGTCTGGCAGAGGGAATTTGAGGAAATGTTTCCTTTTGAGGAGACGCAGGACCAGCTGGATGCGATCGAGGCGACAAAGAAGGATATGGAAAGTCATCGTATCATGGACCGACTGATTTGCGGAGATGTGGGATACGGTAAGACGGAGATCGCACTTAGGGCAGCTTTTAAGGCGATTCAGGAAGGTAAACAGGTCGTTTATCTGGTTCCGACGACTATTCTGGCACAACAGCATTACAATACATTTGTGCAGAGAATGAAGGACTTCCCGGTACGTGTTGATATGCTGTCACGTTTTCGCACCGCAGGAGAGCAGAAAAAGACCCTTGAAGACCTTAAAAAAGGTCAGGTGGATGTCATAATCGGCACTCACAGAGTCCTGTCCAAAGATGTGGTATTTAAGAATCTGGGTCTTCTTATAATAGACGAGGAGCAGAGATTCGGTGTAACACACAAGGAAAA
>CAVHPN010000043.1:113390-122947 GCA_963637995.1 Prevotella sp. CAG:279
CCGTGGAAAATCTCCTGAAAATTGCTGATTTGAAGGCCCTTGCACACAAAGCAGGAGTAGTTGAGGTAGATGTAAATAAGCAGGAAATCACGATAAGAATGTATCAGAAGGCTAAACTGGATGTGAGCGGAATACCGGCATTGATGGAAAAGCACAAGGGAACACTTACATTCAGGACAGGCGATGTACCGTCCTTTTATTACCGGAATGTGCGCCAGAAACATACGGACTGCGAGATGATGCTTGTAAAGGCAAGGGAGATTCTTTCAGGGCTTGCGGCGCTGGCGTAAGGAAAACATCTTGACAAATCAATTTGATTGTATATAATACTGAATAATTTTACTGCAAAGGAGGAATCACATATGTCAGGAAAAAAGCCTTCCGATCCTAAAAAAACTCTAACCAAACAGGTTCAGGCAGATATTCAGAATCAATTAAACAGACAGCGCAATGATAATGGTCTGAATGCCGATGGATTTAAGACTTTGGTTGAATCTAATTATCTTATAATGGATTTATTGAACAATATCATTCACAGTGACGATATAGACCTTTCAGCTAATCTTATTGCAAAAAGCAAGGACGGCAGTATTAACATAAAGAAAACAGATGCGCTCTACAACAATGTTGCGGATTTTTATGATCGTTATGTTGAACCGGGGTGGCAGAAATATATCGATGCCAATCCGGGTCACAGTAATGATTGGTATGCATCTCGTCTTGATAACTGCACAGATGCCGGTGCATTGCATAATGTATTTTCGGTGATGCTTAACTCGGTAATGATGGAGCTGGAGGATGCAGATAAAGAAAAAATCGTGTCATCATATAAGCTTGAGCATAAAAAGAGTTATGACCTGGGTCTTTCACTTGTGATACAGAACAAGCGAAAACAACTTGCGCTTAAAAAAGATCCTGATGGCAATGATATCTCAAAACAAAGAGCTCTTATTGATGAACTCAAGAATAAAAATGATTTGAAAATTTATGAGTACGAAATCAATAAGAAAGAAGACGGCAAATGGAATGACGATCAAGACTGGCAGGAAGTAAAAGAAGACGATGCCGATTTTAAAACGTACATGGCAGAGCAGAAAGAATTAAACAAAACGGAGCGAAAACTGGAGTCGCGGGATAAGGAGGTTGCTACTTATCAGTTTTTGAAGAAGGCTGACTTTAGCTATATCACGGATGAGGCACTGAAAAAGACACTTGCAGAAAAAGTCGGTAATGGTTTTTACAATTATAATAAAAACAGGTCCAATATCAGTGAAGCAGAATATAAGGAAAATAAGGAACTTTTCAAAAAACTTGATAAACTTCAAAAAGATGTCAAATCTGCGAAACCATGGTTTAACTGGTTAAGGCCAAGCAAAAAATATGAGGCACTGAAAAAGAGCGTAACCGATTTAAGAAAGGCGCTTCAAAAAGGAGATACGAGCGGCAACAGAAGTGCACTGCGTGAAGCTTATGCGGCTGTGGAACGTGCGCGGGAAACATATGCCGGAAAATACCCGGGAAGAAGCAAAACCTTGATGACAGAGCTTCGCGACTTTAATACGACTCATATCGAACATCTGGATCAGCGGATTTTAAAACATCAGGAGATGAAAAACGCTCTGAATGCCCACACTCAGGCACTGCGCGATGAGAAAGAACGCACTATGAATCCGGAACAAAATGAGAGATATCGTCACAATGTGTCTGTTCTGACAGCGCTTGGTGACAATTGTCATCAGAGAGAAAACGGCCGTAAAATCGAACCTTTTTCACTGGCAGATGCCATACTTCACCCTGAAAAGTATGAAAAAGAAGCTGCAAAAACCCTTAAGGAATGGGATGAGGGGGTAAAGCAATCAGCACCGGAGATTCTTGAGTGCAGTGGCTTAAAAGGCCAGATGGATTACATACAAAAGGCTTTTTCATCGATTGATCTTGAAAAAGAGGCTCTGCGTTATCTGGATATAAAAGAAACGGACAAGGAAAAGATATCACAAATACTTAAAGAGCCTGAGAATCGCTCAAAATTGGAACCGTTTTATGATGCTGTTGCAGAAATAGTGGATACCTATGAAAGCAATACATTTAAAGCTGTCAGATATGACATGAAAGAAGACTCCGGCAGACAGAATACGAATGCGAATCAGCAAGATCCCGAAGCTGGTTTTTACAAATTAAAAAACAGCCTGAAGACTCTCAGGCAGTCTGAAAAAGAGCTTATAAATGTCAGTACCATGAGCGAGAGAAACAGTATAAACCGCATTACCAGAAAGACTATCGGCATAAATCCCGAAAAACAACAGTCTGAAAATTCCATATCAATAGGTGGAAAAAAATAACCCAAGCTCACAAAATACAATACATATGAAGGAGAAAAAAAGATGCAGATTTACGAAGAATTAGTAGCCAGAGGCCTGATTGCCCAGGTAACCAACGAGGAAGAGATCAAAAAGATGGTCAATGAGGGAAAGGCCGTTTTTTATATTGGTTTTGATCCGACCGCGGACAGCCTTCATGTAGGACATTTCATGGCACTGTGCCTGATGAAACGTCTTCAGATGGCAGGAAATAAGCCGATTGCACTTCTCGGTGGAGGTACAGGTATGATCGGTGATCCTTCAGGCCGTACAGATATGCGTCAGATGATGACACCTGAGACGATTCAGCACAACTGTGACTGCTTTAAAAAGCAGATGAGCCGTTTCATTGACTTCTCTGATGATAAGGCACTTTTGGTAAACAATGCAGAGTGGCTTATGGACCTTAATTATGTAAAACTTCTGCGCGAAGTCGGACCTCATTTCAGTGTAAACCGCATGCTGACCGCAGAGTGCTACAAGCAGAGAATGGAGAGAGGCTTAAGCTTCTTAGAGTTCAACTACATGATCATGCAGAGCTACGATTTCTACATGCTGTTCCAGAAATATGGCTGCAACATGCAGTTTGGCGGAGATGACCAGTGGAGTAACATGCTTGGTGGTACAGAGCTTATCCGCAGAAAGCTTGGAAAAGACGCACATGCGATGACAATTACCTTGCTTCTTAATTCAGAGGGCAAGAAAATGGGCAAGACCCAGTCAGGCGCTGTATGGCTTGACCCGGAGAAAACCTCTCCATATGAGTTTTACCAGTACTGGAGAAACATCGCTGATGCCGATGTACTTAAATGCCTGCGCATGCTGACCTTCCTGCCGCTTGAGCAGATTGATGAGATGGATAAATGGGAAGGCAGCCAGTTAAATACGGCAAAAGAGATTCTGGCTTACGAGCTTACCAAGCTTGTACATGGTGAGGAAGAAGCAGAGAAGGCACAGGCGGCAGCCAAGGCTATTTTCTCCAGCGGAAATGCGGCTGATATGCCAAAATATGAGCTTACGGAAGAGGATTTTAACGGTGACGAGATAGATATTCTCTCCATTCTTCAGAAATCCGGCCTTGCACCATCCCGCTCCGAGGCAAGAAGAAACGTAGAGCAGGGCGGCGTATCCGTAGACGGAAACCAGGTAAAGGACATCAAGGCTGTATTTACCAAGGAACAGCTGTCAGGAGACGGAGTTGTAGTAAAGAGAGGAAAGAAAAACTTCAAGAAGGTTGTTCTTAAGTAAGTTTTGAGACATATGAATATTAACCCCGGCAGGTCATGGTGACTTGCCGGGGCTTTTAGTTTCATAGGAAAATGGGTCCTATGAAACAAAAACGCTCCGCGTGGGTGATACCGGCACATCTTACATTTCTCCTCATAAATATTACCCGGATTTTACATAAATGATACCGAAATATGATTTCTGCCGGCGCGGGAATCTTCTATACTGCGTACTGTAAGAAATATTCAGAAGAAGAAAAATTCAGTGAGGAGAGGAATTTTATTATGAAGAAAAATGTTAAGAAAACAATCGCAGTTTTAGGAGCCGCTGTTCTGGCAGCAGGAGTTGTGGGATGCGGTTCATCTAATACAGAGACAACAGCAGCTGATACAGCAGCAGACAGCGCAGCTGACACTGAAAAAGCAGAAGATACAACAGAAAAAACTGCTGATACAAAGGATTTAAGCGGGTCCATCACTCTGGCAGGTTCTACATCAATGGAAAAATTTGCCAATGCACTGGCTGAGACCTTCATGGAGAAGTACCCGAATGTAACCGTTCAGGCTGAGTTTACAGGATCTTCCGCAGGTATCGAGTCAGTACTTGCAGGTCAGTGTGATGTGGGTGATTCTTCCAGAGCATTGAAAGATGATGAGAAGGCAAAGGGCGCAGTTGAAAATATCGTAGCTATCGACGGCATCGCAGTCGTAGTTGACCCGTCCAACGCAGTTGACGGACTTAGCAAGGATGACCTGACCGCCATCTACGACGGAAGTATCACAAACTGGAAAGATTTAGGCGGAAGTGATATGCCGATTGTAGTAGTAGGACGCGAGGCCGGATCAGGCACAAGAGGTGCATTTGAAGAGCTTCTCGGACTCGAAGATGCATGCAAATATGCAAATGAGCTTGATTCCACCGGCGCTGTTATGGCAAAGGTTGCTTCTACACCGGGTGCAGTAGGATATGTTTCCCTTGACGTAGTAGATGACACGGTTAAGGCATTAAAGCTTGATGATGTTGAGCCGACAGAGGAGAATATCAAGGCAGGTAAGTACTTCTTAAGCCGTCCGTTCGTTATGGCAACAAAGGGTGAAATCTCCGAGCAGAACGAGCTTGTGCAGGCACTGTTCGACTTCGTATACTCAGAAGAAGGCGATGAGCTTGTTAAATCTGTAGGTCTTATCACTACAAAGTAAGGTTCCTTTTAGAACAGTTACAACAATATTAATAACTTCGAGCCGCTTGCAGTACATTAACAGATAAGAATCTGTATCTACGAAGAGCGGCTCGTGCTTCAATATGAAGCAGGAGAGACATATGCACGAAAAGAAATTTACTATTTTTGGCAGCCATGCCACCAAATCAGTAGTGGAGAGAACGGCGGAGATGATTTTCACGGCCTGTGGTCTTCTGGCTGTAATAGCAGTTTTTTCGATTACATTATACATGATAATCAGCGGAACACCGGCACTTTTTAAGGTTGGAATTGCGGATATATTGTTCGGTACAGTATGGAAGCCGACAGGAAATCCGGCATCGTTCGGTATTCTTTATGTTATTTTGACATCCATAGTCGGAACATTTCTGGCAATATTAATCGGTGTGCCGATTGGACTTTTTACGGCAATCTTTCTGGCAGAGGTAGCACCGCCAAAGGTAGCTGCAGTGGTTCGTCCGGCAGTCGAGCTTTTGGCAGGCATTCCGTCAGTTATCTACGGACTTTTGGGAATCCTGATTTTAAACCCGCTTATGTATAAGCTGGAACTTAAGATTTTTGCAGGATCCACGACTCACCAGTATACAGGAGGCGCAAACCTGATTTCGGCAGTTCTTGTCCTGGCAATCATGATTCTTCCGACAGTTATCAATATCAGTGAATCGTCTTTGAGGGCAGTTCCAAAGCATCTTAAGAGCGCATCTCTGGCACTGGGGGCAACGCATATCCAGACTATTTTCAAGGTAATAGTTCCGGCTGCACATTCAGGTATCATTACCGCGGTTGTCCTAGGATGCGGACGTGCCATAGGCGAGGCCATGGCGATAAGCCTTGTATCGGGAAGTTCGGTAAATCTTCCGCTTCCGTTCAATTCAGTACGATTCCTGACAACAGCTATTGTAGCTGAGATGTCCTACTCGGAAGGACTCCACAGAGAAGTTCTCTTTACCATCGGTCTGGTTCTGTTCGTATTTATCATGTTTATCAATACCGTACTTACCAGAGTATTTGTGAAGGAGGGTAATGCAAATGACAGATAACGGAACGAAAAGCATATATCAGAAGCGCGTCCGTCCTGTGGATGACATCCTGAAAGCACTTATATATCTGGCAGCGGCCCTGGCCATCGCATTGTTGGTCGGAATCATGGGATATGTATTTGTACGCGGAATTCCGCAGATTTCATGGCAGTTTCTTTCCACGGTACAAAGTTCCCTTAAAGGAACCTTCGGTATTCTCGGAAATATAGTCAATACGCTTTATATTATCGTCATCACGCTTATAGTTGCGGCTCCGGTCGGAATAGGCTCTGCAATATACCTCAATGAATATGCAAAGCCCGGTAAATTGGTAAGAATGATTGAATTTACAACAGAGATTCTTTCGGGTATTCCGTCGATTATATTCGGTCTGTTCGGTATGGTATTTTTCGGTATGACACTGGGACTTGGATATTCGGTACTCACAGGTTCATTTACATTGACCCTGATGGTTCTTCCGCTTATCACAAGAAATACGCAGGAGGCTCTTAAAACCGTTCCTGACAGCTACAGAAGCGGTGCACTGGGAATCGGTGCAACAAAATGGTACATGATTCGCACAATTTTGCTGCCCAGTGCCGCACCGGGTATTCTTACAGGTGTTATTCTTTCGATAGGACGTATCGTAGGTGAGTCTGCTGCACTGCTCTTTACCGCAGGAAGCGGCTTCCAGCTTCCGAAAAACATTTTCGGAAAGCTGTTTGAATCAAGCGGTACACTTACCATTCAGCTCTATCTGTCTATGCAGAAGGCAAAATACGATCAGGCATTTGGGATAGCGGTAGTGCTTCTGATTATCGTGCTGGGAATCAACCTTCTCACACGTTTTCTGACCAACCGCTTTGACGTGACGAAACTCAAATAAACAGGAGATTTATAAAGAGAAATATATAAAGAGGAAATATATGGAGACAAAAATTTCTACTTCAGAATTAAATCTGTACTACGGAAATAACCATGCACTTAAAAATATCAATCTGGATATCTACGAGAATCAGATTACAGCTTTTATCGGGCCGTCCGGCTGCGGTAAATCTACTTATCTGAAAACATTAAACCGTATGAACGATCTGGTACCCAATGTTACCATAGAAGGAAAAGTACTTATCGACGGGGAAGACATATATGATCAGAGAGTTGATACGACCCTGCTTCGTAAAAAAGTCGGCATGGTGTTCCAGCAGCCGAACCCGTTTCCGATGAGCATTTATGACAATATCGCTTACGGACCTCGCATCCACGGCATCAAGGGAAAAGCAGAGCTTGATGAGATCGTGGAGAGGAGCCTTCGCGGATCGGCACTGTGGGATGAGGTCAAGGATCGCCTGAAACGCTCCGCTCTGGGACTTTCCGGTGGTCAGCAGCAGCGTCTGTGCATAGCCCGTGCGCTGGCAGTGGAGCCTGAGATACTTCTCATGGATGAGCCTACATCCGCCCTTGATCCTATTTCTACACTGAAGATCGAGGATCTGATGGGTGAACTTAAGAAAAAATATACAGTTGTCATCGTAACCCACAATATGCAGCAGGCAACCCGTATTGCAGATTATACGGCATTTTTCCTGGTTGGAGAAGTGGTAGAATATGCGCCGACGACGGATCTGTTTTCACATCCGAGAGAAAAGAAGACGGAAGATTATATTACAGGTCGTTTTGGCTGATAAAAATGGAGGAAAAATGTAATGCCGGTAAGAGATGTTTTTTTGAAAGAACTGGACAGCCTTAATCACGAGCTGACGGTAATGAGCCAGATGGTTCAGGATGCAATAGAGAGTAGTTTTCAGGCACTTAATGAGCACAATACCGAACTTGCAAATAAGGTTATAAAGGGCGACAGAGACGTGGACAATATGGAGAGAAAGATCGAGACCCATTGTCTGACACTTATGCTTAAGCAGCAGCCGGTGGCCAGCGATCTGCGCCATATATCCACAGCGCTTAAAGTCGTAACCGACCTGGAGCGGATGGGAGATCAGGCAGCGGATATAGCGGATCTGTCACTTCGCCTTGAGACTGCGGATTACAGTATGGTAAGCAAGCACCTTCCGACCATGGTTGCGAATGTAAAAACCATGGTTCAGGATGCGATTCGTGCCTTTGTTGACGGAGATACAGAGACTGCCGAGACATTTGAACAGCGTGATGACCTCATCGATGCATTCTTTGAGAGAGTAAAGCAGGAAGTAATAGATTTTCTTAAAAAAGATGGGGATAAGTCGGATATAGCCGTAGATCTTCTGATGGTAGCCAAGTACCTGGAGAGAATTGCTGACCATGCGGTAAATGTATGCGAATGGACAGAATTCTCAGATACAGGTGCAGTTGGAGATGTGATGATACTTTAATGTGTTACTTTTGAATAATATACGGTGTCGTTTTTTACTTTAATAGTAACCATTCCGTCCATCACCAACTGTTCGAGATAGGGGCGCAGATGGCGTTCCTGTCTTATCAGCTGGTCATATGTGCCTATGTGCATGCCGATGAGACGTCGGCTTGCCTGATAAAATTCATCCCGGGTCATGGGGGTGCTCAAAAGCTCTGCCAGTTCATTAAGGCGGAGCTTTATTAATGCCATGTTTTTGTCTGCAAGTTCGCGGATATCACCGTCAAATGGACCTTTATGGGACATAATCCAGTGTTTATAGGGCAAATGGGTGATCGCTTCCTTGCTTTTGAGATCCAGGCCGACATGGTCGCAGTAGGGAAGCTTCACATGACGAAGAACGTTTTCGGTTAACAGGGCATCACCGGTAAAGCAGACATTATCCGGAGTTCCGATGACGATATGGTCGAGGGAATGGCCCGGAAGGTGATGAATATGAAAAGTTACGCCGCAGAGAGTTACGGATGTGTCATCGGGATTTATGATACAGTCCACCGGGCAGCGCTGCTCATGCTCTATGGAATATTTTTCCTCGTCGGATCGCCCAAAATAATTGGTATATCGCTCAAGTGCTGCAGCAGAGGCTATAAGCCCAGCCTCACCTAGTGACATGGCAAGGGGGATATGAAAAGTTTCTCTGAGGCGCTTGCTGTTGCCATGGTGGTCGATATGAGCGTGGGAGACAATAAGCCCGGCCGGTGTCATGCCGGCTGCCTTAAGTGTACCGACAAGCTTATCATATTCTCCGGAATATCCGTTATCAAAAAGAATACAGCGGGTATCATCTACGCGGTATACACCGACAGCCGTTATTCCCCGCAGGCAAAAGGTGTTGCCGCAAACAGGTATAAGTTCCAAAATAAATCTCCTCCTGACAGAAAAAGCGACGGCCGGGAATAACCGGCTGCCGCTTTTTCGGTGTAATTAAGAAATGCGTCTGATAGGAATCGAACCTACGCCTCAGGCTCCGGAGGCCGGCGCTCTATCCACTGAGCTACAGACGCATCAGTAATATATTACTATTATAGGCGGTAAAATGCAAGAGGTTTTTGTAGGAGAAAAAGTAATATTTCCATCCCCATCCCCATAGTCATCGCACAGACTCCGAGAACCAGATTAAGATTAGCCTTGAAAGATTCACTTAATCGAGGCCCGATTACAGAACCAGTGATGCCGCCGACGATAACACCGAGACAGTTAGCAATAATTCCAATTGGCATAAGTTGACGTACCTCCATAATGAGAAAAAATTTCCTTAAGTACAATGTGTTTTTATGATACCAGGGTCAAAAGGTCAGAAATTCGACGCAAGCTTGCTTGCAGGAGAA
>CAVHPN010000044.1:0-40136 GCA_963637995.1 Prevotella sp. CAG:279
CGTAATTCGCTCATTTTTCTTCGAAAAATGGCTACTTACTCATGTTTTTGGCGGATCCCAAGGTCACAACTTCTCCCGCAAGCAAGCTTGCGTCGAATTTCTGACCTTTTGACCCTGCTATCATATTAACATATTAAAGTTTTAAAGTCCAGTACTCTGACGCATTACAAACCCATAAATTTTTCTACAACATGAGCCACACCGTCATCATTATTGGAATATGTAATAAAATCTGCCGCTTTGCGTACCGGAAGTACTGCATTTTCCATGGCTACTCCAAGGCCCGCATATTGGATCATCGTAAGATCGTTATATCCGTCTCCGCATGCGATCATCTGCTCACGCTTCAAACCTATATGGGAAAGCAACCGCTCTAAAGACTGGGCCTTATCTATACCTCTTGGCAAAATTTCAAGGAAATATGGTTCAGAGCGGTAAACGCTGAAATTTTTCCCCATTGCCGCCTTGACGCGTGGCTCAACCATCGCAAGATAATCTCCGTCCTCAATCATCAGATATTTTGGTACCGGGTAGTCAATCTTTGACGCAAGATCATCCACCTGTATCATTTCCATCCCGTTGATTCCGGCTTCCAGTTTCGCGTATGGGCTATCACTTTGATTTGTGAAAATTTTTGTTCCGGCCTCATCATAAGTAACAACTCCCACCTGTTCTTCTTTGGCAAGACTTATAATCTTCTGATTAGCCTCCTTAGGAAGAGAACGGCTGAATATGATCTCCCCGGTTTTACAGTCCGTGATCCTGCCTCCGTTAAATGACAGGATAAAGCTTCCGTGTTTTTCCAGTTCAAGCTCTCTTGCCAGAGGGAGCACTCCCGGTGTGGGGCGTCCTGAAGCCAACACTATCTTCTTTCCCCTCTTTTGTATCTCCATGAGACATTTTTTAGTCTTCGGTGTGATTATTTTATCCCTGTTGGTCAATGTCCCGTCCAGATCCAGTACGATAATTTCATAATCCTGTTTTTCACTCATATTGCTAAAACCTCATTTTTGTTGTCACATCAGTGCCACAAATAACCATACTTTTCTTTCATATCTGCAAATCTGATGGCATCCACAGCATCATTTATCCGCAACCAACAAGGAGCCCCCATGAAATACACAGGGACTCCCTTATTATTTGCAATTATAAACCAAGTACGGATTTACTTGTTGCTCTTCTCAGCAATAGCTGCCTGTGCTGCTGCAAGTCTTGCAATCGGCACACGGAACGGTGAGCAGGATACATAGTCAAGACCGATCTTGTGGCAGAACTCTACAGATGACGGGTCGCCACCATGCTCGCCGCAGATACCTACATGAAGTGTAGGACGCTCTGCTTTACCTAACTTGATAGCCATCTCCATCAGCTTGCCAACGCCAACCTGATCCAGTTTTGCGAACGGATCATTCTCGAAGATCTTCTTGTCATAATAAGCATCGAGGAACTTGCCTGCATCATCACGAGAGAAACCGTAAGTCATCTGAGTCAGGTCATTGGTACCGAAGCAGAAGAACTCAGCTTCCTTAGCAATCTCATCAGCTGTCAGAGCTGCACGCGGAATCTCAATCATGGTACCTACTTCGTACTTCAGATCTACGCCTGCTGCTGCGATCTCCTCATCAGCTGTCTTAACAACGATATCTTTTACATATTTAAGCTCTTTTGCATCGCAAGCGAGCGGAATCATAATCTCCGGTTTTACGGACCAGTCAGCATGTGCCTTCTGTACATTCAGTGCTGCACGGATAACTGCCTTGGTCTGCATAACAGCGATCTCTGGATAAGTTACTGCCAGACGAAGTCCGCGATGACCCATCATCGGGTTGAACTCATGCAGGGATGCAATAAGATTCTTGATATCCTCAACGGATTTACCCTGAGCGTCAGCCAGTTTCTTAATATCTTCCTCTTCAGTCGGAACAAACTCATGCAGCGGCGGATCCAGGAAACGGATGGTTACAGGATTGCCCTCCAGAGCCTCGAATAATCCTTCGAAGTCGCCCTGCTGGTAAGGAAGAATCTTATCAAGAGCAGCCTCTCTCTCTTCTACTGTGTCAGCACAAATCATCTCACGGAATGCAGCAATCCTGTCCTCCTCGAAGAACATATGCTCTGTACGGCAAAGACCGATACCCTCTGCACCCAGCTCTCTTGCCTTCTTAGCATCTGCCGGAGTATCTGCGTTTGTACGAACTTTCAGTTTTCTGAACTTATCTGCCCATGCCATAACGCGTCCGAATGTGCCGGCGATTGTAGCATCTACAGTCTTAATCTCGCCATCGTAGATATTACCGGTTGTACCATCGATAGAGATGTAATCTCCCTCATGGAACTCCTTACCTGCCAATGTGAATTTCTTATTTTCTTCATCCATAGCGATGTCGCCGCATCCGGATACACAGCAGGTACCCATACCACGGGCAACTACAGCTGCATGAGATGTCATACCACCGCGGACTGTTAAGATACCCTGAGATACCTTCATACCGGTAATGTCTTCCGGAGAGGTCTCAAGACGTACCAATACGACTTTTTCGCCTTTATCATGCCATTTCTCAGCATCTTCTGCTGTAAATACGATCTTACCGCATGCAGCACCAGGAGAAGCGCCTAAGCCCTTTCCAAGAGGTGTAGCTGCCTTTAATGCAGCTGCATCAAACTGCGGATGTAACAGTGTATCGAGGTTACGCGGGTCGATCATAGCGACTGCCTCTTCCTCTGTCTTATGTCCTTCATCTACCAGGTCGCACGCGATCTGAAGAGCAGCCTGTGCTGTTCTCTTACCATTACGGCACTGTAACATGTAGAGTTTTCTGTTTTCTACTGTGAACTCCATATCCTGCATATCATGGTAGTGGTTCTCAAGCACTTCGCAAACCTTGATGAAATCTGCATATGCCTCCGGGAACTCCTGCTCCATCTGTGCAATCGGCATAGGAGTACGAACACCGGCAACAACGTCCTCGCCCTGTGCGTTCTTTAAGAACTCGCCCATAAGTTTCTTCTCGCCTGTTGCAGGATCACGTGTAAATGCTACACCTGTACCGGACTCATCATTTAAGTTACCGAATACCATAGGCATTACGTTTACTGCAGTACCCCAGGAATACGGGATATCATTATCTCTTCTGTATACGTTTGCACGTGGGTTATCCCATGAGCGGAATACAGCTTCGATTGCTAATTTTAACTGAACAACCGGATCTGACGGGAAGTCCTCTCCCAACTGTTTCTTATACTCTGCCTTGAACTGCTCTGCCAGTGTCTTCAAATCAGCTGCAGTCAGCTCTACATCGTACTGAACACCTTTCTCAGCTTTCATCTTATCGATAAGCTGCTCAAAGTATTTCTTGCCGACTTCCATAACTACATCAGAGAACATCTGAATAAAACGTCTGTAGGAGTCATATACAAATCGCTCGAATTTCGGGTCCGGGTTGCCTGCGATCATCGCTGCAACTACCTCATCATTTAAACCAAGGTTCAGAATGGTATCCATCATACCAGGCATGGATGCTCTCGCACCTGAACGAACCGATACTAACAACGGATTCTTGAGATCGCCGAATTTCTTTCCGTTGATCTCTTCCATCTTCTTAACGCCTTCCATAGCCTGAGCCATGATCTCGTCATTAATCTTACGGCCATCCTCATAATACTGAGTACAAGCCTCTGTTGTAATCGTAAAGCCCTGCGGAACCGGCAGACCGATGCTGGTCATCTCAGCCAGATTTGCGCCCTTGCCGCCCAGCAGGTTGCGCATGGTCATGTCTCCCTCGCTAAACATATAAACCCATTTTGCCATAAGTATTTTCCTCCTATACTCGTTTATGTCTTATATTCACATATTTATCCGTGAATGATAAAAACCATCGTGAATATTATAACATAAACTCTGTTCTAGTAAAGAGTTTTTTTTGAATTATTTCCAACTTTTTTACACATAATGTATGTTTTTTTGTAATTTTCATGACTATTGTTATCAAAAAAGGCAGAACCCCCCGAATAGGGATCCTGCCTTCCTGATATAACACTATTACCGTTCAATATTTAAAAACGGAACTTATCTTCAAAATAATTCTTTAACTCTGCGATCGGCACGCGTACCTGCTCCATGGTATCACGGTCACGGATCGTAACTGCCTGGTCAGTCTCTGATTCAAAATCGTATGTGATACAGAACGGTGTACCAATCTCATCCTGACGGCGATAACGTTTACCGATATTTCCTCTGTCATCAAACTCGCAATTGTAGTATTTGGAAAGCTCTGCATAGATCTTTTCCGCGCCCTCATTGAGTTTCTTTGATAATGGGAGAACACCGATCTTGACAGGTGCAATAGCCGGATGGAAATGCAGAACTGTTCTCACATCACCCTCTCCGATCTCCTCCTCATCATATGCTGAGCATAAGAATGCCAGTGTGACACGATCTGCACCAAGTGACGGCTCGATTACGTACGGAATGTATTTCTCCTTCTTCTCATCGTCAAAATATGTCATATCCTGACCTGAGGTATTCTGATGCTGTGTAAGATCGTAATCAGTACGGTCTGCAATACCCCACAGCTCTCCCCAGCCAAACGGGAACAGGAATTCCAAATCAGTGGTAGCCTTGCTGTAGAAGCACAGCTCTTCAGGAGAATGATCGCGGGCACGCATCTCATCAGGTTTGATGCCGAGAGTCTGCAGCCATTCGATGCAGTGCTGTTTCCAGTAAGCAAACCACTCAAGGTCAGTTCCCGGCTCACAGAAGAACTCAAGCTCCATCTGCTCAAACTCTCTGGTTCTGAATGTAAAGTTACCCGGTGTGATCTCGTTACGGAAAGATTTACCGATCTGACCGATACCAAACGGAATCTTCTTTCTGGATGTTCTCTGAACATTCTTAAAGTTTACAAATATACCCTGTGCTGTCTCAGGACGAAGATATACGGTATTTTTAGCATCCTCTGTAACACCCTGGAAAGTCTTAAACATCAGGTTGAACTGACGGATGTCGGTAAAATCATGCTTGCCGCAGCTTGGACAGCAGATATTATTGTCGTCGATATACTGCTTCATCTGTTCCTGGGACCAGCCATCTACTGAGCCCTCTATCTGGATACCATGCTCTTCCATGTAATCTTCAATAAGCTTATCGGCACGGAAACGCTCTTTACAGCTCTTGCAGTCCATCAGCGGGTCAGAGAATCCACCTAAATGTCCTGAAGCTACCCATGTCTGGGAGTTCATAAGGATTGCACAGTCTACGCCTACGTTGTACGGGCTTTCCTGTACGAATTTCTGCCACCATGCACGTTTTACATTATTTTTGAGTTCTACGCCGAGGTTGCCGTAGTCCCATGTATTGGCAAGGCCGCCGTAAATCTCAGAACCCGGATATACAAATCCTCTTGATTTTGCGAGCGCTACGATTTTATCCATCGTCTTTTCCATTTGTCTTGTCCTCCTGATTGATTTATCATTTTTCATTCAGCTGCTAAATATTTCATGCTGATGAACTAAATAAACTTTTTCCTAACTATATTTACTCTCAGATTTTCTTAGTATAACTGCTTTCATGAGTATTTTCAATACTTCACTCAAAAATATGATGTTGCATATATCTCACTCAAACTATGCAGTTGCCGTTTTTAACGTCCTCCGTTCAGCACCTTCCATATATCGGACATATATTTTCTCATTATCCGCGCTGCCTGATAACATATAAAGAATGCAACAAACGGCATAACCGCATACATTATCATGCAAATCAGCTGACTTCCCGAAAACAAAGACGCAGCAATCTTATTGATAAAACGAACTACTACAAAATGTGTTGCATATACAAAAAAAGTACATGTCATAAACGGTTTTACACTGCCAAGCCAATTTTCATTTACAATCAGCCAGATTCCCGCAACGCCAAAAACCTGATAAATTACAATTCCCGGCACAAAAAAAAACGTATAATAGGTTCGAGCAAATCCGATTCCCACTGCCAAAAGAAGTATCCCGATTATCATTCTTCTGGGCGTCCACGCTTTTTCAGCTATTCTCTTTCCATGCAGAGCTATATAGGCCGCAAACGAGTAATAAATAAGTGCGTCAAGATTCAGTTCTGATATCGACACTGTCTTAAAAAGCGCACCAACCAATACAATCAAAAATATTGCTCCGCTAAAGGCATTTTTTAAAAAGAGATAAAGTACCGGTGTCAGTAACACCAGGATAATTATCTGGTACATAAACCAAAATACCGGATTGTATGTATATTTTGTGATCGCCTGCCATGCCCCCGATATGGTAAAAGGTATGTCTGTTCTGTTGGCAATACACTTAAGTCCCGGAATCCGGCTGGCTGCCATATATAAAACGTAGTAAATTGTATTCCACAGAAGATACGGAATCAAAAGCGAGTGCAAACGCTTATTAAGTTTTTCGCCCAGTCTATCAATCGTGAAATTACGATAGAAAAGGTATGCAGACAACATAATAAAGCATGCAATATCAATTCTTAAAA
Source organism: Prevotella sp. CAG:279 (assembly GCA_963637995.1). Taxonomy (GTDB): domain Bacteria; phylum Bacillota; class Clostridia; order Lachnospirales; family Lachnospiraceae; genus Otoolea. Next base: position 6,509 of record CAVHPN010000044.1, read on the forward strand.
TCTCCTGCATGATATCATATTGAAAATGCCGCCATGGTGCTTCTGTTCCAAGCTCAGGAAAAAACAAATCCGCATTTCCCGAATGTGTCAGAATAACCATAAGGCAGCATGTGAAATTGAACCATGAGATTTTCTCGCGAAATTTATTTTCAGGCATATGTATCCTCTCGGGTAATTGACTGCAATATTTCAAGTGAATGAAAGCTTCTGTCAACATACGCCCTTTTATTCCTCTCCACATTTGCTGCAAATTGCGTGAATGCATCTTCTTTCAGAAGAAATGTATACAGCTTTTCTATGGGGGCATATATGACATACTGCCACGCATATCTGGCAGAATCTCCGGCTCTAAGCGGTGGTTCTTCTGTATATTCTCCGTTTATTACCATTATTTTCAATTCAAAAATCCGCTGTACGAGTTGGTTTGGCAAAGTAGATTTTAAGAGTGCCCGAAATGACTGATACAAAAGACGCACCATCTCTCTGGCCTCCAGGCCTTCTCTTCCGTAATATCCGGCAAATTCTGCAAAATAAGAAGCATAGCAGGCACACTCTACATCCTGTTCCAGGCCTTCAAAATAATTCTCAATCTCTGCTCCATAGAGATTATAGGCATCTCTTGTCTCTGAAATCACAAATTCTCCAAATACAAAAGGACGGCTGACTGCGCGAAGCAGACTTCCTGTACGTTTTGCCCCTCTGGCAAAAGCAGTAATCTTACCTCTATCTCCTGTCAGAATAACAAGACGTTTATCATATTCCCCAACCGGAGCTGCATACAGCACAATTCCGGTTGTATGGACCAAATCTCGCATGCAGCCCTCCTGTATTGCTTTCCCCGAAACTTACAACTCATACAAGACAATCAGACATCCTTTGGATTATATCCGTAATTTTTCATATAGAGATCGCTGTCACGCCACTCACGGCGAACCTTAACCCAAAGCTTCAGATTGACTTTCGTATCCATTAGATTCTCAATTTCCATTCTGGCAGCAGTTCCGATGCGTTTTAACATTGAACCGCCTTTACCGATGATAATGCCCTTGTGTGAGTCGCGCTCGCATACTATAGTCGCATCTATGTCGATGATTCCGTTGGGGCGTTCTTTCATCCGGTCGATCATAACCGCAATTCCATGGGGAATTTCATCATCAAGCATCCTTAAAGCCTTTTCACGAATAAGCTCTGCCGCAATCTGACGCATAGGCTGATCTGTGACTGTATCTTCATCGTAGAATTGCGGGCCTTCTGGCAGATATTTGAAAATACTGTTTTTCACATCTTCGATATTCATTTCCTTTAAGGCCGAAACAGGAATGATCTCAGCAAATTTCAAAATATCTTTATACGCCGCAATAAATGTCAAAATTTCTTCTTTTGTTTTAATTGTATCAATTTTATTGATAACAAGAATAACCGGTGTTTTGATTTTTGAAAGCTGCTCGGCTATATGACGCTCTCCCGCACCGATAAATGTCGTCGGCTCCACAAGCCAGAGAATAACATCTACTTCCTTAAGAGTATTCTCCGCTACATTAACCATATATTCTCCAAGCTTGTTTTTTGCCTTGTGAATCCCCGGTGTATCCAAAAAAATAATCTGTCCTCGCTCGTCTGTATACACAGTCTGAATGCGATTTCTTGTGGTCTGGGGCTTCTCGGAAGTAATTGCAATCTTCTGTCCTATCAGATGATTCATCAATGTGGATTTTCCTACATTCGGGCGTCCGATCAGCGTCACAAATCCGGATTTAAACTCTTTTGCATCTGTATTTTTCATCTCATTTCCTCTCATTTGGCATATCTGCTAAGAATCCCATCAATTAAACAGATTCTTTACCGTCTTAAACATATCCTGATTTGATTTGATTTTCTCTGCATTTCCGATGGCGCAGATGCTCTGCTGCTCAAGAACTGCCTTGATGACAGGTGCAAGCTCTCTGATATCCTCCTGGGTTACCGAGAGGATTTCATCTCTCTGCTTCTGAACCTCCTCATCGGTAATGCCGGTAAACCAGGCTGCATCCGCCCTGGCTCCTTTATGCTGCGGAAGAAGAGGTGCATCAAGGTCACTTATCGTACCTATCACAAACTTTGTCATGTCACGTTCATCTGCCTCGAACTGTTCAAGATACGGCACCACGCCCTCGAAAATCTCATTAGTCTCGCGAAGGTTCGGATCCCTGTATGATACGAAATAACTGTCTCCGTATCTTCCGGCTCCGTTCATAACACCGTATGCGCCTCCCTTGACCCGGACATTAATCCACAAATAATCATATCCGAGAATGACCTTGAGTGTCTTAAGCGTCCCCTTGTATGTCAGTCCCTTCTCTACGAAATTGCCGCAGCGGGCCAGGTAATTAACCTGGGATGAAGTCATAAATCCCTCATTCAAATTATCCTTTTTCCACTCAAATTGATATATTTTTTCATCGCCCTCAGGCAGTCTGTCTTTTAAAAGAGGAATCGTATTTTCAAGCCCCGGCTGGTCATCAGCCGCAGCCGTGTAGCTTATAATCATATTTTCTTTGGTAAAGAGACGGGCCGCTGTTTCTTTTAATTTAGCTATGACTTCGCTCTTTTTCTCTTCAAAATTCTTTGCCGTCTCCTCAAGGAACTGATAAAAACCTATACCTCCGGTAATATCATCAAATGCAGATTCTGCAGAAAAATAGGAGCTTGCTCTCATGACTGCAGCCGAATGAGCTGCCTGATTAAGGCGCATCTGATTTTTGGATTTGGTCTCTGCCACTATCTCGCTGAGACGTTTTTCATCATCTAAAATCGAATCAAGAAGTATCTCGGCAATTGCCGTAAATCCGAAATCAAGTTTTTCGCACAGCACGCGTGCACTTGCAGAAAACAATCCCGTAAACTGACCCTGTTTTCTGCTGTCTGCATATGAACTGATGCCAAATGAAATACCGCCTGTATTGAGATTGATCTCATCAGACAAATCACTGTAGGAATGTTTCGTTGTATCTACAAAGCCAAGGACCGACTTTAAAAGTCCTGCATACGGCAAATCTTCTGTCGGAATACGGTTCATATTAAACATCACGCGCACATACCCGATACCTGATGTAAAAAGTTCATGAGCCAGAACTTTTGTACCGTCAATTTCACGTTCAGAGATTATAAATTTGTCCGCTTCCCTGCGGATATCTGTTCTCTTCAAAAGCGGTATTTTTTCCAGATCTTCTTTCGGTGACGGAACATCCTGATATTCTTTAAGCTCTTTTGTGCCATCTACAATAGCCTGAATTTCTTCAGTGCTAAGACTTTTCTTATATGCATCCAGTTTTTCACGCAGCTCTTCATCTCTCTCTTCTGTAAGTCCCTTCTTCGGGCTTACCGTAATTACGGCCTCAAACGGATTGTCAAGCAGGTATTTTTTGATTAATTCTTCAAAGTATCCCTCTTTAGCTGCCTTTTTTAGGAATGCAAATGTCTCTTCGTACTCAAGGTGCATAAGCGGATCACCGCCGTATAACCAGCTGTCCAGACACTGCAGCCCATACATAAGTCCCTTAGGTATATTGCCAAAATCCGCCTCACGGCTTCTGAACTCATAGTAGTTGATGCCTGCAAGAAGACTTTTCTGATTGATTCCTTCGCAAGCCAGTTTTCTGAGTGTATCCTTTACTGTCTTTAAGAAATCCTCCTTTTGTTCACCATCTGCATTTTTGGCAATTACCGAAAAATACGGCTGCAGAATACCATTTTCATAACTTCCCAGGATGTCCTGTCCGATCCCCACACTGATAAGTTCTTTCTTTAATACTGCGCCCGGAGCGTCCAGAAGCACGTATTCAAGGATCTGAAATGCCATATAAAGAATCGGATCAAGATCGTCTCCAACCACTGTATTAACAGAAAGATAAGTTGCATGTTCCTCCGGTTCATCTTCTGTAATCGGGTAAAAAATCTCACGATCTTTCGGTGCATCAAAAGGCTTCTGATAATGAATCTGCGAATCAACCGGCTGTCTGTCATAATGGCTCAAATATTCCCTGTCAAGCCAGTCCAGCTTTTCCGCCATATCCATGTTTCCGTAAAGATAGATAAAGCTGTTTGACGGATGATAAAATTTACGATGGAAATCAAGAAAATCCTCATAAGTAAGTTCCGGGATTACCTCCGGATCACCGCCTGATTCATGTGTATAGCAGGTATCCGGGTAAAGTGTATTTTGTGTATAGCGATCAAGAACTCCTTCCGGTGAGGAAAAAGCCCCCTTCATTTCATTGTATACAACGCCGTTTACCGTAATCGGGGCATCTGCCGACTCCATCTCATAATGCCAGCCTTCCTGACGGAAAATTTTCTCTTCTTTATAAATATTAGGATGAAGAACCGCATCCATGTATACATCCATAAGATTCTGAAAATCCTTATCATTGCAGCTGGCTACCGGATATACCGTCTTATCCGGATAAGTCATGGCATTTAAAAATGTATTTAAAGAGCCCTTGACCAGTTCAACAAACGGATCCTTGACCGGAAATTTTGTCGAACCGCACAGCACGCTGTGTTCCATGATATGCGGCACACCTGTGCTGTCAGACGGCGGTGTACGGAATCCGATACAAAATACCTTATTCTCATCATCATTTGAAAGCAGAAAAATTCTTGCTCCTGTTTTTTTGTGTTCCAGAAGAATACCTTCTGAATTAAGTTCATTTACATGCTTGTCATTAATGATCTGATAACTCTTCAAATCCTTTACTGTCATGATTTTTCCCTTTCTCATAATCTTCCCATAAATTTGTCTTTCAGCACTGCAAATGCCTCACGAAGCCACAGATGAACCGCCAGTACCGGATCACATGCCGCTGCCACCCCGACTGTCTCTATCTCCTGTTTTTTGGCAATCGCCTCTGCCCTGAAAATATGATAATTGCTCGTCAAAATTCCGATTCTTATCATATCCCCGTCCTGGCGTTCCCTGTAAAATTCCCTAAGGTGGGCTCTCGCCGCCTGCGCCCTGTTATATTCCTGACGTTCGATTACCGCTCGTCCGAATTCGATATTCTGCACGGTATCTGATGATTGATCCTCTATAAGCAGCTTATCCGCCGGGACACCGCAATGCTGCAAGTATTCATACATCGCACGTGCCTCGCTGATCTCTTCACCGGGGCCTTTACCGCCCGACAGCACCAGCACAGTATTCGGATATTCTTCAGAATATTCAACTGCACGGTCCAGTCTCTGTTTCAGGGAATTGCTGATTTTTGTGCCGCGCACCTTAGCTCCCAGAACTATCACATAGTCTGCAGGTTGTCCCGTGGCTCTGATCGCACTAAAGCCAATTACCACTTCGGTTATCACTAAAATCGTAAGCCCCGCTGCAAATAAGGTAACCGCGGAAACACTTGCCCATACCGGGATTACGCCTTCATGCTGACTGTTATACCACCATCCGACCGCCATAAGGCCAAAAACAATCGCAAGACACGGCCATATCAAGGCAAATGAAGTTGAAAATCCTGAATAAAGCACGATCACTATGAAATAAACCAAACAAAGGATCGCAGTTCCTCCTAAAAAACAAACCATCCATCTTCCTCCTGATGCAAATCAGCCATGTCAGTTTTACAGCTTTTGCGGCAGTATTAAAGATCCAGCTCTTCATCCTCTCTCCTGAGAATATCCTGTGTCAAGGCCATTCCTCCAAGATCTACCCAAAGTTTCTGTTTAGGATGCGGAGCGCTGTCCTGGGCAATTCCATCCTCAGTAAAAATTGCCTTTACACAAGCTTTCAGATTACGGCCGTCAGGTTTCATGACCTCAATAGTTTCTCCGACGCTGAATTTATTTTTCTGTTCCAGATGAACCAATCCATCTTCCCGCACCGCTCCGACTGTTCCTAGATATGTATATGGTTTTACATAGGTATTGCTTCCGTAAACCTGTGACTCAGTACCCGGTTTGTGGAAATAAAATCCGGTAATGTATTCCCTGTGAGTGCATTTTCTGATCTCGCTCTTGTACCATTCCATTTTGGACTTATATTTCTCAGGGCTTTCCAGATAATCGTCAATTGCTATTCTGTATGTTCTTGCAACAGTTGCCACATAAAGAGCCGTCTTCATGCGTCCCTCAATCTTGAAGCTGTCTATTCCTGCTTCAATCATCTCCGGAATATGCTCAATCATACATAAATCGCGGGAATTAAAGATATAACTGCCGCGCTCATTTTCATAAACCGGCATCCATTCACCCGGTCTTGTTTCTTCTGCCACTGCATATTTCCAGCGGCACGGATGGGTACAGGCACCCTGATTGGCATCTCTTCCCGTAAGGAAATTGCTGAGAAGGCATCGGCCCGAATAGGAAATACACATTGCACCGTGAATGAAGCTCTCAATCTCCATATCTTCCGGAATATGATCGCGAATCTCACGGATTTCCCTTAACGACAGTTCTCTGGCGGTCACGACTCTCTTTGCTCCCTGTTTATACCAGAAAAGAAATGTAGCGTAATTTGTATTATTTGCCTGAGTGCTTATATGAATCTCCATCTCAGGTATAACACGTCTTGCAATCTCAAATACACCCGGATCAGAGATAATAAGTGCATCCGGCTTTATCTCTCTTAATTCTTTAAAATACTCCTCTACACCTGCCAGATCATCATTGTGCGCAAAAATATTTGCCGTAATATATACTTTTACACCATGTTCATGGGCAAATGCAATACCTTCCCTGATCTCGTCGTTTGTAAAATTCTTGGCTTTTGCCCTTAGTCCAAATGCCTCGCCGCCCAGATAAACCGCATCAGCTCCGTAAAGAACTGCTGTTTTTAATACATCAAGACTTCCGGCCGGGATTAAAAGTTCCAGTTTTCTCATTATCTTACCTTTCTTTAGCAGATTTTACCATTCTAGGCTGTCTTTATTTTTTTACACAAAGCGCCACTCCATCTCCGATAGGTATAATGGATGTCTCAAATTCTTCCATATGAGTCAGCTCATACAGATAATCGCGCATGCGCGTATGGATTGTTCTGTTTCGTCTCTCTACTGCATAACGGGATTCAACTATATCTCCGTCCTGCAAAACATTGTCAGATAAAAGGATACCGCCCGGTGTAAGCAGGCGCAAAATCTGAGGCAGCCAATGCATATACTGACCCTTGGCCGCATCCATAAATATAAAATCATAAGGGCCGGAAAGTGTCATAAGTATATCCTCAGCATCGCCTTCAAGCAAAGTAATGCTCTTCTCTTTTCCTGCCCTCTCAAAATTGCGTTTTGCAATCGGTATTCTTTTTTCATATTTTTCAATCGTCGTAATATGGCAGTCATCCGGCATTACAAGACTCATCAGTAAAGCCGAATAGCCCACAGCCGTTCCTACTTCTAGAATTGACTGTGGGCGCTTAAGAGCAATAAGTGTTTTAAGAAATGCAGAGGTCTCCCTGCGGATAATGGGCACAGCATCACTCAGTGCCTCCTCCTCTATAGAATCAAGCAAAGGGCCGTTGCCGGCGTCCAGCGACTGGATGTATGCTGTAATTCTGTCATTTACTATCACTTTCATCCTCCCCGGAATCAGCGGCAGATGCCGCCTCATCCATTTCCTTTAAGATGTCCAGAGATGTCTGCGCCGTACTAAACTGATATGTCCCCGGATATATATCATATTCATAAATTTTAGACTGCATCACAAATACCAACCGGCTCTTTATGAGGCCGACACGTTCCAAGGCCTCTCCCGCTTCAGAAACACTCTCGCCTTTTTTTATGGTAACAGTTTTCACTCTGCCGGGTTCGGCCTCAATCGCCGACGGGCTGAAAACCTCATGTCCCAGCTGGTAGCCCTTAACCGCTCCTTCATAGAGCAAAAAAACGGCAAGTACCAGAAAAGCTATTCGAAATACAGTATCAAGAACCGATATAATTATATGAGGTTTACCAGATGTGCGGCTCATATCTTACCTCCATGCTGTCTTTCTATCTGTTGCAGTAACTGTTATTTCCATCTATATCAGCTATTATACTTCCATGATAATAGGAAGTATCATCGGGCTTCTCTTCATCTTTTTCCATAAGAAATCACCCAGACTGTCTCTGATGATGTTTTTGATCTTACCCCAGTCGCTCACATGCTTTTCAAGGCATCCCTGTACTGCCTCATCGACGACTTTCTGTGCTTCTTCCATCAGATCCTCTGACTCACGGACATATACAAATCCGCGTGATACTATATCCGGTCCGGCCAAAAGCTGATTGCTGTATTTTTCAAGGGTCAGAACTACAATAATGATACCATTCTGTGCCAGATTCTGACGATCTCTAAGTACAATATTTCCTACATCTCCGATTCCAAGACCGTCGACGAGAATACCTCCTGCCTGCACATGGTCAGCTACCCGGTATCCGTCATCACCAAGCTCGATCACATCTCCGGAGCGCATCAGTATGACATTTTCCTTCGGCATACCCATTGAAATTGCAAGATTTCTCTGCGCCATAAGGTGACGGTATTCACCGTGTACCGGGATCGAATATTTCGGGCGAATCAGGGAATACATGAGTTTGATCTCCTCCTGACATGCATGGCCGGATACATGAGTATCCTGATTGATAACCTCTGCGCCCTTCATGGAAAGCTCATTGATAACTCTTGCAACTGCCTTCTCATTGCCCGGAATCGGTGTGGAACTAAGTATAACCACATCACCCGGCATGATCGAAACCTTCTTGTGAAGGTCTGCAGCCATACGGGACAGTGCCGCCAGTGATTCTCCCTGGCTTCCGGTGGTTATAAGAACCGTATCTTCTTTTTTATAATTTTTCAGATGTTCTATGTCTATAAGTGTATTATCAGGAATATTTATATATCCAAGCTCACTTGCCGTGCCGATGACATTGACCATACTTCTGCCTTCAACCACTACCTTACGTCCATAGTTGTAAGCTGTGTTGATGATCTGCTGAACACGATCCACGTTGGATGCAAATGTTGCCACGATGATGCGGTTATTCTTATGTTCTGCAAAAATCGAGTCAAATGTCTTGCCTACCGTGCGCTCAGACATGGTAAATCCCGGTCGAATAGCGTTGGTACTGTCGCACATCAGAGCAAGTACACCTTTTTTCCCAAGCTCTGCAAATCTCTGCAGATCTGCCGGCTCGCCAAATACAGGTGTATAATCAATTTTAAAATCACCGGTATGGACAATTATACCTGCCGGCGAGAAAATAGCCAACGCCGACGCATCTGCAATGCTGTGGTTTGTTTTTATGAACTCAACTCTGAAACATCCCAGATTGATGGACTGTCCGTGTTTTACAACTTTTCTGCGAACAGTCTTCATCATGTTGTGTTCTTTTAATTTATTCTCAATCAGTCCGATCGTAAGTTTGGTTCCATATACCGGCGCAGGAACATCGCGGAGTACATATGGCAAAGCACCTATATGGTCCTCATGTCCATGCGTGATAACAAATCCTTTTACCTTGTCAATATTATTCTTAAGATAAGATACATCCGGGATGACAAGATCTATTCCAAGCATATCGTCGCTCGGAAATGCCATACCGCAGTCCACTACAATGATGCTGTCTTCATACTCGAAGGCAGTCATATTCATACCAATCTGCTCAAGACCGCCCAACGGTATGATCTTTACCTTATTATGATTATTTTCCTTTTTCAAATAATGCACCTCCAAAATTTGTTTTTATTCGATATCAACACCCAGATCGCTCATCAGTTCTGAAAAAACTTTGGACATGTATTCCAGTTCTCCGTCATCGTCCACAAATTCATATGCTGCTTCCGAATCCTCAGGCTTTGATGTATCTCTCAACAGATAGCACTCGCCGTCACCGTCTTTAGTGTCACTCACAAGCAGATAGGACTCGCCGTTTAATTTAGTTTCTTCAAGAACGTACAGTTTTACTTCCTCACCATTATCATCCTTAAGTGTGATACTGTTTTCTATATTATTTAAATCATCTAAAATTGAATCCATGTTTCCCATATCAAATTCTCCCTGACATTACTTTCAGAATGTTTTTTTCTCCATATTTTTAAGATCCAGATATCCCTGCAGGATCAGCACCGCTGCTATTTTATCTATTACGCTCTTTCGATTTTCTCTGCGTACACCGCTTTCTATCAGGATCTGCTCTGCGGCATTGGTTGTCAGCCGCTCATCCCACATTACCACCGGCAGATTAGTGCGTCTCTCAAGCATTTCCTTAAAGCTTTGCGTCTTTTCAACGCGCTCTCCGAGTGTATTGTTCATGTTCTTAGGATAGCCCAAAACTATCGTTTCCACCTCGTATTCCCGAATCAGTTCCTCAATGCGGGCACATGTCTGGCGCAGCTTATTCTCATCCTTGCGTGTGATGGTTTCTATACCCTGTGCTGTTATGCCGAGCGGATCGCTTACAGCAACACCTGTGGTTTTAGAACCAAAATCAAGTCCCATAATTCTCATATTCTATTTTCTCCATTGGCACAACAAAACAAGCTGGCAGCCCATATCGTTGTCGCCAGCTGTGTAACTTCCGCATCTGAATCTGCCTCTGTTTTATTGTCATAATCCGTCCAAAATATATAACTCTCCGCACCGGCGGATCGCACTATTTTCCGTTTTCCGTCTTCCCGTATTACTGAAGCTTCGTCTCAATATATACCTTCACAAGCTCTTCCAGAATTTCATCACGCTCTACTTTCATAATCAAACTTCTGGCGCTCTTATGACTTGTGATATATGTCGGATCTCCGGACATAATATACCCTACAATCTGATTAATAGGATTGTAGCCCTTCTCTTTCAGCGCTGTATACACCTGCTCAAGAACCTGACCTGCATCCAGCTTCTTATCTTCCTGTACTGCCCTGAAATATTGTGTATTACTGATATCTCCCATCTGTCTTCACGTCCTTTAAAATACCTGTGCCAATTCTCATTAATATGATAAAAATTCATACAATAATATCACACCGGCAAACTACTCCTATTTATTCTACTCTACTTTATTACTTTCGGCAAGTTATTTTTTATTTACATAATCATTCGGTTGTTTTTTCATTATAATCATCCAGAAAATTATATGTCCAATCATCCTTATGATATCCTATTACTGTTTTTAAGTTTATATTATGAACACTCTTAAAGATATTCTTCTCGATCACATCACTTTCTTTTCTGAAATGTGCGATTAATTCCTTCATTTCATCGCGTTTTGACCCACGTCCTCCACCGCAGCTTACGCAGTTTTCCGTAAACCGGCACGCACACTGAATGAATTGAAGGCCGTTATAATCGCGCCAGGCCTTAACCGCATCTTCTTTTATAAGGTACATCGGTCTTATAAGTTCCATGCCTTCAAAGTTCTGACTGTGAAGCTTGGGCATCATCGTCTCAATCTTGCCGCTGTAGAGCATTCCCATCAGAATAGTTTCGATTACATCATCAAAATGGTGCCCCAATGCGATCTTATTGCATCCGAGTGCCTTTGCCTGTGCATAGAGATGTCCGCGGCGCATTCTTGCGCAAAGATAGCACGGATTCTGTTCAATAGTTGCCACAGTATCAAAAATATCACTTTCAAATACGGTGAGCGGTATTCCCAGCAGCTTGGCATTGTCCTGTATAATCTTCCAGTTATCCGCATTATATCCCGGATTCATAACCAGAAAAACTGTCTCGAACTGAAATTTCCCGTGTTTTTTCAGTTCCTGAAACAGCTTGGCCATCAACATCGAGTCCTTTCCGCCGGATATACAGACCGCGATCTTATCGCCCTCCTGTATCAGGTCATAGGTATTAAGTGCCTTTGTAAACGCACGCCATATCGGTTTGCGGAATTTTTTTATAATGCTTTTTTCAATTTTTTCTCTTTTTTCCTCACGATCATCTGCTGACTCTTCCCCAACAAATCGTGACAATGAAAGGCGTAGCCATGCACGATACCCGCCGTCCACATTGAAAGCCTCAAACCCATCCTCCGTCAGGCGGCGAACCCATTCCTGACTTTTCTCACCGGTATGACACATCACGTAGATTGGGTACGATTTATCTAATTTTCCTATTTCCTCTTCGTAATTATCTTCCAGGTTCGAAGCAGGCAGACTTATCGCTCCGGGAAATGTTCCCCGCATATATTGATCCTGCGGTCTTATATCAAGGATGGTCTTATCTGCATCTTTTAATACTTCCAGTTCTTCTACCGTAATTGTGTTCATCTTGTATTCTCCCGTAATAGACAAATATCATAAACAAAAGCACAGGATCTGCCTTATCAGATTGATTCCGAAAAAAGCAGGTCCTGTGTTTTTTCTTTTTTATAGATTATAACACTATGCATGCATCCTGAAAAGTTATTTTTCAGTCCTCTGTGAAAAGTGTATTTTTAGTTTTCTATTAAAAGTGTATTTTTAGTCCTCTGTAAAGAGCGGAGTTGAATAATAGCGGTCACCGCTGTCAGGAAGAATAGCCACGATAGTCTTTCCCTTGTTCTCCGGGCGTTTTGCAAGCTCTATTGCACCATGCAGGGCTGCACCGGAAGAAATGCCGACAAGGATACCCTCCTTGTGTGCCAGAAGCTTAGCTGCAGTGAATGCATCCTCGTTTTCAGCCTCAAAGATCTCGTCATAAATCTTGGTATTAAGTACATCCGGTACAAATCCGGCACCGATACCCTGAATCTTATGTGCACCGCCCTTGCCTGTTTTTAATACCGGTGAGGACGCAGGCTCAAGTGCCACAACTTTAATATCAGGATTCTGTGATTTCAGATACTCTCCGGTACCTGTAAGAGTACCGCCCGTGCCTACACCTGCGATAAATATATCAACTTTTCCATCCGTGTCCTTCCAGATCTCAGGACCTGTGGTTGCCTTATGCACAGCCGGATTTACCGGATTGACAAACTGTCCGGCCAGGAAACTGCCCGGTGTCTCTCTTGCAAGCTCCTCAGCCTTCTCGATTGCACCCTTCATTCCCTTTGCGCCCTCAGTCAGAACAATCTCTGCACCGTATGCCTTAAGAATGTTGCGGCGCTCTACACTCATCGTCTCCGGCATGGTAAGGATAATCTTATATCCCTTAGCCGCTGCGATAGATGCAAGACCGATACCGGTATTTCCGGATGTCGGCTCAATGATAACAGATCCTTCTTTAAGTACACCTCTTGCCTCAGCATCCTCTATCATGCCTTTTGCGATACGATCCTTTACGCTTCCGGCCGGATTGAGATATTCAAGCTTCACAAGAACAGTTGCCTCAAGTCCAAGTGCCTTCTCAATGTTTGTAACCTCAACAAGTGGTGTATTTCCCACCAGTCCAAGTGTTCCCTTATAAATATTAGCCATAATGATTTCCTCCTAAATGTATGTGAATGTTCTTTGTTTTCTTAGTGTTATTTGTATTATTTGTTTCTTTTCTTTTTCCTATTAACTTAGTAGGTATATTACCACTTCACACAATCCATGTCAATACCTTTCGCCCTGACTTGACAAACACAGAGCTCACATTTACAATAAAATACCGGACTGATTGGTAATTTCAAATATCCATTTTACATATTGCACACGAAAGGATTTAGATTTAGATTATGAAAAATCCACTTCATTATCAATTATCAGAATATGACTGCGGTCCTTCTTCTCTGTTAAACGCCATTAATTTTCTGTTTGAACGTGAGGAGATTCCCCCCGAAGTTTTAAGAAATATCATGCTATACTCCCTTGACTGCTATGGCCCTGAAGGTTCAGCAGGCAAAAGCGGCACTTCCTGCACGGCGATGATGTTTTTAAGCAACTGGCTGCAGGGATTCGGAGATATCGGAAAACTTCCTATATCAAGCCGTTATCTCAGAGGTGCGGATGTACATGTTTCAGACAACAGCCTGATTCTCGATGCGCTTCACCGCGGTGGTGTGGCTGTAGTGCGTCTCTACTATGATGTGGCACACTATGTGCTTTTTACAGGTACAGAAAATGGACGTATATTGCTGTTTGATCCTTATTACCAGACCCAACCATTCACAAAACCTGACGAGAAAGATGCTCTTCTTGTGACAGATCATCCGTTTTCCTGGAACCGCAGCGTGCCATTTTCCTATTTTAACAGGGAAACAACTCAGTTGTATGCACTGGGCAAGACAGAATGCCGCGAGGCTGTTCTTCTGTTTAACAGGAACACCATTTTGACCGAAGAAGACACAATTGAATATTTCATTTAAATTTTCGTGAAATTCAGGAGTAATAACTATGTTAAATTCATTTTCAAGAACCGAACTTCTCCTTGGCAAAGATGCCATGGAGCGTTTATCCAAAGCCCGGGTTGCTGTCTTTGGCATCGGCGGAGTAGGCGGATATACCGTAGAAGCCCTCGCCCGCAGCGGGGTCGGCACCATCGATCTCATCGATGACGATAAGGTCTGCCTCACCAATATAAATCGCCAGATTATAGCAACCGTTTCAACAATCGGCCAGTACAAGGTCGATGTTGCCGAAGACAGGATAAAATCCATAAATCCTCATGCAACGGTCAATAAATACAAGACTTTCTATACACCGGAAACCGCACAGGAATTTGATTTTTCAAAATATGACTATGTAGTTGATGCAATCGATACCGTAACCGGGAAACTGATGCTGGTTGAACAGGCAGAATCGAGTCATACACCTATTATAAGCTCAATGGGAGCAGGAAACAAGCTTGATCCGACCGCTTTTGAAGTAACCGACATTTACAAGACATCTGTCTGCCCTCTGGCAAAGGTTATGCGCCGTGAGCTCAAAAAACGCGGCATACAGAAGCTGAAAGTAGTCTATTCCAAAGAAAAGCCTCTGACTCCGATCGATGACATGGCAATTTCATGCCGTTCCCACTGCGTCTGCCCTCCTGGTACCGCCCGCAAATGTACTGCGAGACGCCAAATACCTGGAAGTATTTCCTTTGTTCCGTCTGTGGTAGGACTTATCATAGCCGGAGAAGTCATAAAAGACCTGGTTAATAAGCGTCAGTGATATATTTACGTTTCATAGGACACATTTTCCCATGAAACAAGTAATGAGTCTAATTTCGAGCTTATTCGAAACCCCGGCTGATATGACGGTCTCCAAAATGTTTCACATTTTGGAGACCGACTCTGTTGGTTATCATGATTTTTCCAGCAAAAGCACCTCTTCACTGATTGCTCTTGTAAAAATCCCCTTTACTGTCTTGTTTTTCATGCCATCCTCATATGGCACCGCACCTTTTACATACTGTCTTGTATGTCCCATCATATATTTGATTCCATCTATTTCAATCGGTTCCTCTAAAAGAATTTCATTTTCCTTTTTCAGAAAACTCTCCCTATACTCCAAAGACTGTTTTTTCTCAAGTTCCAGCAAGCGATCACTTCGGACTGTTTTTGTACCTTCAGGCACCTGATCAGGCATTTCAGACGCGCGTGTACCTGCTCTCCTGGAGTATTTGAAGATATGCATTTCATAGAAATGGATATCCTTTAAAAATTGCTCGGTCTCGGCAAATTCTTCATCTGTTTCTCCCGGAAATCCTACTATGACATCTGTCGTTATCGCGGGATTATCAAACTCCTGTCTTAAAATTTCACAGCAGTTCTTATATTCAGCGGCACTGTAGCGCCTATTCATTCGCTTTAAGGTCGCATCACAGCCACTTTGAAGTGACAGATGAAAATGAGGGCATATGGTTCTAAGAGATTTAAGCTCCCTTGCAAACTCCCTTGTCACAATTCGCGGTTCGAGAGAACCAAGTCTCAGGCGCTCGATGCCGGGAATTTTGTCCAATCTTTTGATGAGCGTTAACAGGTTCTCATTTTCATCTTTAAAATCAATACCGTAGGAGCTTAAATGAATACCTGTCAGTACTATTTCTTTATAACCGGCTGCAGCTATCTCAAGTACTTCCCTTTCAACCTCCTCGGGTCTGCGGCTGCGGACCCGGCCTCTTGTATACGGTATAATGCAATAACTGCAAAATTGATTGCACCCGTCCTGTACCTTGATAAATGCTCTGGTATGATCTGCGATTCTGTGGATGTGAAGCTCTTCATATTCCTGAGAATGCCCTATATCCAAAATCTCACCGCTGTTCTCATGATCGGCAAAATACTCATCCAAAATTTCCACCAGATCTTTTTTCTGATTATTTCCGACTATCAGATCAACTGCCTCATCTTTTTTTAACTCTGCACCGGCTGCCTGCACATAACAGCCGACTGCCACCACTGCCGCTGACGGATTAAGCTTTTTTGCCCTGTGCAGCATCTGACGTGATTTTCTGTCCGCAACATTAGTAACCGAACAGGTATTGATAATATAGACATCCGCCCCTTCCCGGAACGGCACAATCTCATATCCTGCTTCTTCCAAAAGCTGCTGCATGGCTTCTGTCTCATAGGAATTTACCTTGCAGCCCAGATTGTGAAACGCCGCTTTTCTCATTTTGATTTTTTATCTCCTTTAATTGAATCCTCTCTTGACTTTTGTCAGATTACTTTGTAGTATAAAAGTACTATTCAAGATAGAGGAGGTTTTTTTCATGAAAACAGTTCGTATTTCTTTAAACTCGATCGATAAAGTTAAATCCTTCGTCAATGACCTTGCTAAATTTGACGTTGATTTTGATCTTGTTTCCGGCCGTTATGTAATCGATGCAAAATCCATCATGGGTATCTTCAGTTTGGATCTTTCCAAACCAATCGATTTAAATATCCACTCTGAGAACCAGGTCGATGAGATCTTAACTACACTCGCTCCGTATATCGTATAATCCATACCAAGAAGATCGAGTTGTTCTGTTTAAATCGAAAAAAACCGCTGTTAAGCCACACGCTTTTCAGCGGTTATTTTTTCGTCTATTCATAAATCTTCTAGCAGCGAATAACTTCCACCGTATCTATCGCCTCTTTTACCAGCTCATCTATCTTTTCTTCAAGATTGCGCTCTGATTTTTCAATCAGATGAAGCAACGGTTTTGTTACCGGATGTTTTGCCACAAAGATGGTACAGCAATCTTCATACGGCTCGATGGAAGTCTCATATGTACCAATCTTAAGTGAAATATCTACTATATCCTGTTTGTCAAATCCGATAAGCGGACGGAATACAGGCAGCGTGCATACCGCATTGGTTACTGCCAGTGAATGAACTGTCTGTGATGCCACCTGACCGATACTCTCTCCTGTGATGAGTCCGAGGCAGTCATCCTTCTTTGCAAGCTCCTCCGCAATCTTCATCATATAACGACGCATGATGATAGTCAGCTCCTCATGCGGGCATTTTTCATAAATATAAAGCTGAATATCGGTAAAATTAACTACATTCAGTTTGATTGGACCAGCATATTTTGCCACCTGTTTTGCCAGATCTACTACTTTCTGCTTTGCACGATCGCTGGTATATGGCGGTGCGTGGAAATATGTTGCCTCTATGGTAACACCACGTTTTGCAATCATATATCCAGCCACCGGACTGTCGATACCTCCGGATAATAAAAGCATTGCACGTCCGTTTGTTCCGACAGGCATGCCTCCCGGTCCCGGAATAACCAGAGAATATACATTTATACGTTTTGCGCGAAGTTCCACATTTAAGAGAACATCCGGGTTGTGTACATCAACCTTTGTATCAGGAAAAGCGTCAAGTATCACCTCGCCGAGATCACGGTTCACTTCCTCGGACGTATGCGAATACTGCTTATTCGTGCGGCGTGTATTTACTTTAAATGTAAAATGTTTATCCGGATATGCTTTGTCCACATATTCGATGATTTTTGCCTTGAGATCATCATATCCGTCATCCTCTAACTGAACCATCGGGCAGATGGCTGCTATACCAAACACCTTTTTCAGTGCCTCGATAACCTCATCATAATCAAATTCTTCGGCAGCTGATGCGTAGATACGTCCCGCTTCCTTAGTTACCGTAAATTTACCATCCAGACGCTTTAACGAATGATGGATATGGGACACAAGGGCATCTTCAAATACATAGCGGTTCTTGCCCTTAAGACCAATCTCCGCATATTTTATCAAAAATGTATGAAACATAGATTTTCCTTTCCGATATAATTACTTCATCTGATATTTGCGAAGTACCGGCAAAATTTCTCCCAGCACAGATATCGCATAATCTACCTCTTCCTCTGTGTTCAAATCTCCAAGACTTAAGCGGATTGTAGAATCAAGCAGTTCTTTTTTAACTCCGATACCCTTAAGTGTTCCGCTTATACCCGGGTGATTGGACGAACACGCTGAACCTGACGATACATATACTTCCTTATCCTCAAGTGCATGCAAAAGCACTTCGCTCCTGACGCCTTCAAAGCTGGCACTTACAATCTGCGGAGCACCTGTGCGGTCTTCACTGGCGTTGATTGTCACACCTCCCAGTGTTTTAAGTCCCTTAATCAGACGTTCACGAAGTGTGTACAATTTCTCGATTCTTGCATCAAAGTCTTTATAAGCCTCACGGGCTGCCACTCCTAGTCCCACACAGCCCGGTACATTTTCAGTGCCTGAACGCATACCTTTCTGCTGGCCACCACCGAAAATAATAGGACGAATCTTAACTCCGTCACGGATATAGAGAAATCCTACGCCCTTAGGACCGTGTATCTTATGGCCGCTGACTGACAGGAGGTCTATTCCCTGCTTCTTAGGACGAATCTTAAATTTGCCGTATGCCTGAATAGCATCTACATGGAATAACGTTTTCGGATTTTTCTTCTTGATGCGCCTGCCAATCTCCTCTACGGGTTCAACCGCCCCGACCTCGTTGTTGACATACATGACAGATACAAGTATCGTGTCCTCACGAATGGCATTTTCAAGCTCTTCAAGCGAAATATGTCCCTGATGGTCGACCGGAAGATATGTGATCTCGAAGCCCATTTCCTCAAGAAATGACATTGTATTGTAAATAGACGGATGCTCCACTCCTGTCGTAATAAGATGCTTTCCAGCTCTGCGATTTGCCAGTGCGGTTCCTATCAGAGCTGTATTATTGGACTCTGTACCTCCGGATGTAAAGAGAATTTCTTTCTCCTGAACTTTTAAAGTGTCCGCAATCGTCCGTTTTGCCTCACGGATCAAATTTTCTGCTTCAACGCCTTTTCTGTGCTTTGCGGCGGCATTGCCATAATTCACACACATCGCATCAACCACAGCATCTTTTACACAGTCGAGCACTCTGGTAGTCGCTGAATTATCAAAATATGCTTCCATTTTATTTATATCTCCTGTATCCATTTTCCATTTTCTATGCTTCCAGCTGCAGCATAAGAGCTGACAACATGCAAAGTCCGGCAGTTTCAGTCCGCAAAATTCTCTTTCCGAGTGTCACAATCTTAGCACCGTTCTCTTTTGCAAGCGTAACTTCGTCATCTTCAAATCCGCCTTCGGGGCCTATAAAAATGGCAATATCCGTATCCGCTTTCGCTGAGGCTATTAATTCTCTGGTTTTTTCTATCCCGCCAGCCGACTCATAGGGCAAAAGAATCAAATCATATTCTGAAGCCTGTTTTATAGCTTCTTTATAACTCATAAGAGGCGAAACCTCCGGAATCAGACTTCTCTTGGACTGTTTTGCGGCACTCTCGGAGACGGCATTCCAGCGTTTTATTTTGCTATCAGCCTTTTTAGGTTCAAGTTTAACCACCGAACGTTTCATACTGACAGGGACAATCCTGTAAGCTCCAAGTTCCACCGCCTTCTGAATGATAAGCTCCATCTTATCACCCTTTGGAAGTCCCTGAAACAGATGTATTCTGGCCGGAAGTTCGTTGTTATCACGTTCTTCGATAATTTTGGCCGAAACATACTCCGCATCAATTTCATCAATACTGCAAAAATAATCTCCGCCTTCACGGCTGCTTATAAGAATTTCTTCTCCGATTTTCATCCGCAGAACATTTTTGATATGATTAACATCCGCGCCTTCTATACGTATCTCTTTTGTACCTATCTGACCTGATTCCACAAAAAAATGGTACATGATTATTTTTTCCTCGCTGTGACGGATACCCACTCGCCCTGATGTGTAATCTCTACAATCTCAAAGGCATCATTGGCTTCAAATGCCTCTTTGACAGCCTCCTCCTTCATATCGATGATACCGGATGTAATAAAGATACCATTTTTCTTTATATGAACCGGAATCTCCTTCTGAAGCATAATAATAACATCTGCCAGAATATTGGCAACCGCAATATCATAATAATCATACTTTACCGCATCCTGAACAGCTTTATCATCGATGATATTTCCCTGTAAAACTGTAAACTTATCCACCGAAATATCATTTGCTTCCAAATTTTCACCCACAGCAGTGATGGCGTTTTCATCGAGATCTGTGCCAAATACGTGCTTTGCACCCAGTTTTAATGCAGTTATACCCAATATACCGCTTCCCGTACCTACGTCAAGCACCTCTGACTGAGGTGTCACATATTTTTCCAGCTGTCTGATACAAAGCTGCGTGGTTTCATGCATTCCTGTTCCAAATGCGGTACCCGGATCTATCTGGATGAGCAGTTTATCCTTATGTTCCTCCGGCACGGTCTCCCACGTCGGTTTTATCAGAATGTGATCTACGGTAAATGGTTTGAAATACTGTTTCCAGTTGTTGATCCAGTCTTTATCCTCTGTCTCTGACTCTGCAAATGTGCAGGCTCCGAGATCTGTAAACGTCTTTAACTCTTCAAGCGCCTCTTTCACCTTTTCCAGCATTGTCGGAATGTCATCATCCTCATCAAGATAAAAGCTCACTTTAGCCACACCTTCATCCGGAGGAAGCTCAGGAAGAATGTCGATAAACATTCCCTTCGTTTCCTTTTCGGTAAGCGGAATATTGTCCTCTATCTCAATTCCTTCGATGCCAATCTCATCAAATGTACAACTGATAAGATCCACAGCCTGGGTGGTTGTTGTAAGTGTAAACTTTTTCCACTTCATTTTTGATTCCTCTCTTTTCAAAACTATATAAACATTAATTGCCTGTCAGAATCTTCACAAATAAAATTGCAAGCACTACCAGAATCAGCGGACGAACTATTTTCTGTCCGTTTCCCATCACAAGACCTGAGCCGAGATAATTGCCCAGAATACTGCAGACAGCTGCTGCCAGTCCCAAAGTAAAAATAATCTTGCCATGAATTAAAAATGTCACGAAAGCCGCCACATTTGACGACAGATTGATGGCCTTTGTTGTACCGGCCGCATCCCTCATAGTATACCTTGCCGCACCGGTAAGTACAAGAATTAAAAACGTGCCTGTTCCCGGGCCGTAAAAGCCGTCATAAATACCTATAACAAAAGCCGATGCCAATGCAATCAGAAATGACTTTCGCTCCGACAGCGTACCAGCCAATGAATCATCTCCCATGTTTTTGTTTCTCAAAACATAAAAAGCTACTATCGGCAGAATCACAATCATAAGATATTGCAATATTTTATCACTTACCAAAAGTGTAAGGTTAGATCCGATCGAAGATCCAACCAGCGCTGCCGCAATAAACCATACAACCTTTTTGAACTGTATATAACCATTTTTTGCAAATCGTCCTGTTGCTATCGCAGTTCCCATCATTGAGCTCATCTTATTGGTTCCGAGAGCCATATGTGTGGGAACCCCGGCAATCAGATATGCCGGAAGCGAGATAAGGCCGCCGCCTCCCGCAATCGCATCTACAAAACCTGCCAGAAATACCATCGGGCAGACAATTATAAACTGTAACACCTCACTGTTCATACTCGCTTTCTCCTCTGTAACACTCCATATTGTTTCATTGCCTCACAACAAAAATTCTGACAACGCATATGTACTCACGTCAAGGCCGTACTGCGTCAATCTGATGCTATCATCATCTTTAAAATGCTCAATCAAGCCTTCCCTGACCAGCTTTTTAAGCACCTCGCCATATATATCTTCGATAGATGTTCCAAACCTGTGTTTGAATTCGTTGACATTTACCCCATCCGTCATACGAAGTCCCAGGAACATAAATTCTTCCATTCTTTCATGAGTGCTTAACTTTTGTATCTCTTCATATTGCAGATTCTTTTCAAAATTCTCATCTGAATATCTCATATAACGTTCAAAATCAGAAGTCACGTGAAAACGTTGTCCGTCTATAAGAGAAGACGCCCCGAGACCAATCCCCAGATAGTCTTCTCCTGTCCAATAACCGATATTATGACGACAGCTGTATCCGTTTATGGCATAATTTGATATTTCATATCGTTCATATCCGCGTTCTGCCAGAAAACTTTTTGTATAATGATACATGTTTCTGTCTGTTTTTTCATCAGGAAGTCTCTTTTTATTCCTGTATTTTGAACGTATCTGCTCAGGCATGGAGACATAGTCTCCGTATTTTTCCAGATCCGCACACATTTCACCGTATTCTTCATATAACTGTGTTCCCTCTTCCACTATGAGGCTGTATGCTGAAATATGTTCAGGCACCAGACTGCATACGAAGTCCAGCGTCTCCTGCCAGCTTTTTTCAGACTGTCCCGGAAGTGCCGACATCAAATCAACATTGATATTGTCAAATCCGACGCTTCTGGCGGCCATAAAGCTTTGCAGGAACTGATCCTTTGTATGAATTCTTCCCAGTAGCTGCAATTCATCCTCTGATGCGGACTGGAGTCCGAGACTCAGGCGGTTGATTCCTGCCATTTTGTAACCTTCTGCTGATTCGAGGGTCAATGTTCCCGGATTCGCCTCCATGGTAATCTCTGCATCAGCATCAATCTTAAAAACCTCTCCGAGTGCATTCATAATGCGCCCGAGCTCAGAAGGCTCAAGAATTGACGGTGTTCCGCCGCCGATAAAAACCGTGTTTACCAAACGCCCGGTCAGATTACTCTTATGTAAAAATCCCCCGGTATACTCTGTCATATCACCTTTTTTAAGACTCTTAATCTCTTTTACAAGCTGATCGACATATTTTTTTTGCACCGAAGGTCCGGCTGCAAATGATAGGAAATCACAGTAGCGGCATTTTCTTACACAAAACGGGATATGTATATATAATTCCATTATTCGTCATCCAGCTTCAGCACACTCATAAATGCCTTCTGCGGAATCTCCACATTTCCTATCTGGCGCATACGTTTCTTTCCTTCCTTCTGTTTCTCCAGAAGCTTTCTCTTTCTGGAAATATCACCGCCATAGCATTTTGCAAGGACGTCCTTACGCATAGCCTTGACTGTCTCCCTGGCGATAATCTTTCCTCCTACTGCGGCCTGAATCGGTATCTCGAATAAGTGTCTCGGTATCTCATCCTTGAGTTTCTCGCACATCTTTCTGCCGCGCTCGTATGCCGAACCTTCAAATACGATAAATGAAAGCGCATCGACCTCTTCACGGTTGACAAGAATATCGAGTTTTACAAGCTTTGATTCTTCGTATCCCTTTAATTCATAATCAAATGATGCATAACCTCTTGAACGCGATTTAAGTGCGTCAAAGAAATCATAAATAATCTCATTTAACGGAAGTTCATATTTAAGCAATGCACGACTTGATTCGATATATTCCATTCCCAGATACACTCCGCGTCGTTCCTGACACAGTGTCATGATGGCACCGACAAACTCTGTCGTAACCATAATCTCTGCCGATACAATCGGCTCTTCCATATAAGCAATCTCTGAAGGATCCGGAAGATTCGAAGGATTTGTAAGCTCGATCATATCGCCGTTGGTCTTGTGAACCCTGTATACTACGCCTGGCGCAGTCGTGACAAGATCGAGATTATACTCACGCTCCAGACGTTCCTGAATAATATCCAGATGCAGCAGTCCCAGAAAACCGCATCTAAAACCAAATCCAAGAGCTATGGAAGTTTCCGGTTCAAAATAAAGTGCCGCATCATTGAGCTGCAGCTTTTCGAGTGCATCCCTCAGATCCGGATATTTTGCACCGTCGGCCGGATAAAGACCGCAATATACCATCGGAGTTACTTTTTTATATCCCGGCAGTGGTTTGTCACATGGATTATCAAGATCCGTGATCGTATCTCCCACTCGTGTATCCTGTACATTTTTTATGCTTGCCGTCACATAACCGACCATGCCGGCCGAAAGTTCTTCGCACGGAATAAACTGTCCGGCACCGAAATATCCGACTTCTACAACATCGGCAGATGCACCGGTTGCCATCATTTTCATGCGAGTACCTTTTTTGATAGTACCGTTTTTGATACGGCAGAATACTATGACACCTTTGTAGGAGTCGTATAAGGAGTCAAAAATAAGTGCCTGCAAAGGAGCATTCGGATCCCCGTCCGGAGCCGGCACCTTTGCAACAATTTCCTCCAAAACAGCCTCTATATTCAGGCCCGTTTTAGCCGAAATTCTCGGTGCATCCGAAGCCTCAAGACCAATCACATCCTCAATCTCAGCTGCCACGCGATCAGGATCCGCGCTTGGCAGATCGATCTTATTTAGCACCGGAATTACCTCAAGATCATGATCAAGGGCCAGATATACATTGGCAAGTGTCTGGGCTTCTATTCCCTGTGCTGCATCGACGACAAGGATCGCGCCGTCACATGCTGCAAGGCTTCTTGAAACCTCATAGTTGAAATCCACATGTCCGGGTGTATCGATCAGGTTGAATATATATTCCTGACCGTCCTTTGCTTTATAAACCGTACGAACCGCCTGGGATTTAATAGTGATGCCTCTCTCCCGCTCCAAATCCATATTATCAAGGACCTGTGCCTGCATCTCCCGGCTTGTCAAAAGCCCCGTCATCTCTATAATGCGATCTGCCAGCGTTGATTTACCGTGATCGATATGTGCAATGATACAAAAATTTCTGATCTTACTCTGATCTATAATCGCCATCAGTTAATTCCTCTCTCTACTGTCTGCATCTCTTCTTCGAGATAACTCCATATTTCTTCCCTTCCCTGCTTTGTCTCTGCCGAAAACGGAATCATGGTAACTTCTGTGCCGATACCAAGTCCGGTACGCAAGATCTTCAGCTGTTTCTGAAGCTGACTGCGCTTAATCTTGTCCGCCTTTGTGGCAATAAGGACCGGTTGAAATCCTTGAGATACAATCCAATCGTACATAAGTTTGTCATTTGATGACGGCTCATGTCTTATATCAATCAACAAAAATACACAGCGAAGCATTTTTGACTTGTGAAGATAATTTTCAATCATCTTGCCCCATTTTGCCTTGACCTCGACACTGGCGCGGGCATAGCCGTAACCGGGCAAATCAACATAGTAGAATTCATCATTTATATGATAAAAATTAATAGTCTGTGTCTTTCCCGGCTGTGATGAAGTTCTCGCATAAGATCTGCGATTCATAAGTGCATTTATAAGGGACGATTTACCAACATTGGATTTGCCTGCAAAAGCAAATTCAGGTTGTGTATTTTCCGGCAGTTTGCTTGTTACACCGCAGACTGTTTCCAGATTGACATCTTTTATAATCATATTTATTCTCCTGCTAAACCGCTATTTTTCTGGTACAAATGCCTCACGAATGACCTCATCCATCTCCTTGACGTAAACTATGTCAAGTCCCTTTGTGATTTCTTTTGAGAATTCTTCTACATCAGGCCTGTTTTTTTCCGGAACAAGAACCTTTTCAACCTGTGCCATGCGGGCAGCAAGCAATTTTTCTTTCAATCCTCCGATCATAAGAACATGTCCCCGCAAGGTCACCTCTCCTGTCATGGCTACCCGCGGCAGGACTTTACGTCCGGTCACAGCCGAAAGCATGGCCGTCGCCATCGTAATTCCGGCGGATGGTCCATCCTTTGGAACCGCTCCCTCCGGAATATGCAGATGAATATCATGTTTTTCAAAATATTCGTCTTCTACTCCATAATCCGAGGCTACAGATCTGACATATGTAAGGGCAATCTGAGCCGATTCCTTCATGACATCTCCCATCTGTCCCGTCATCTGCAGCACGCCCTTGCCCGGCATAACATTAACTTCAATCTGTAATGTATCGCCGCCGACGCTCGTCCATGCCAGACCTCTTACAATTCCTACCTGTGCATCCGTGCCGGCAGCATCAAAGAAGACCTTCTCGCGGCCAAGATAATGTGCAAGATTTTTTTCAGTCACACGTATCGATTTTTTCTTCTGCTCAAGGACCTCTCTTGCCGCTTTTCGGCATATATTTCCAAAACGTCGTTCAAGATTTCTGACCCCGGCCTCCCTTGTATAATTGTGAATTATCTTTACAAGGGCTGCATCGGTAATGTTTAACTGTCCGTCTGAAAGTCCGTTCTTCTCAAGCTGCTTTGGTATGAGATAATTCTTTGCTATATGGAACTTTTCATTTTCTGTATAGCTGTTTACTTCGATCAATTCCATACGATCAAGTAGCGGTCTTGGAATTGTCTGAGTTGTATTTGCTGTCGCAATAAACAAAACTTCAGACAAATCAATCGGGATCTCAACATAATGGTCGCGAAATTTCACATTCTGCTCACCATCAAGCACCTCCAGAAGTGCCGAAAAAGTATCCCCCTTGTAATCGCTGCTTACTTTATCGATCTCATCCAGAAGCATGAGGGGATTCGCTACACCGGCCTGCTTTAAACCCTCTACGATACGTCCGGGCATGGCACCGACATATGTTCTTCTGTGACCGCGTATTTCAGCTTCATCCCGTACACCGCCAAGGCTTATGCGGACATATTTTCGTCCCATAGCCTTCGCTATCGAACGTGCAATCGATGTTTTTCCTGTTCCGGGAGGCCCCACCAGACAAAGTATCGGACTGTCGCCTTTCTTAGTCAGAATACGAACCGCGAGATATTCAAGCACTCTCTCCTTCACTTTCTCAAGTCCATAGTGATCCGCCTCAAGAATATCCTTTGCATGCTCAAGGCTCGAATTGTCCTTCGTCATCTTATTCCATGGCAGTTCAAGCACCGTGCCAAGATACGTTCTCAGTACTGTCGCGTCCTGGCTTCCTGCAGGCATATTTTCAAAACGGGATATCTCCTTGCGGATTCGGTCCTTTACCTCTGCACTTGCTTTGATCTTTTTTAACTGTTCCCTCATCTCATCAGCATCAGATACAGGATTTGACTCTCCCAGCTCTTTGCGAATCACGTTAAGCTGCTCACGAAGAATGTAGTTGCGCTGATTTTGGTCAAGTGCGGCCTTTACCTTTGCCTGCAATTCCCGTTTGACGCGATACACTTCTATCTCTGCCAGAAGTGTCTGAAGTTCTGCATGATATATTTCCTCAAGAGTATCGCATTCCAAAATGCCCTGAAGTGTTTCGTAATTCCATGGAAACTGTTTGGCAATCTGATTCATCAGCGAAACAAGTTCCGTCTGTTTAAGTAATGATTTGAATCCGTCATCTTCAATTGAGCCATGCAATTTTCCAAATTCTTCCAGTTTTTCTTTGAGAATTCTTAACATGGCTTCTTTTTGATTTACGTCAAGGTCATCCGAAGGTGCATCGATAGGTTCTATGGAGGCAATGCCATACTCCTCGCCGTCCCTGATACAATAAAGTTCTGCGCGTTCCCTACCTTCCACCATCACGCGGACCTTGCCTCCGGGCATCTTGACCAACTGCCTGACATAAGCGACCGTTCCGACACGATACAGCCTGTCTTCATCCGGCACTATATCGCTCATATCTGTCTGAGCAACCAGAAATACCGTCTGGTCATCAACCATTGCCTGTTCAACCGCCGCAATAGATCTATCTCTTATTAAGTCTAAATTAACCTTCATTCCCGGCAATACAGTCTTTCCAATCAGCGGAATTACCGGCATATTCTGTCTTTTTTTAATCATGATTTGTATCTTTCTAAAAAGTAATAAAAGGATGCTAAAAGGGGTCTATTATGGTGTAAACCATCTCACAGACCCCTTTAACAACCACCAGCCTTCAGGCAGCCGCACATATATTCTTTTTATGCAATCTCGCCTGTTCTGTCTTTCTTAGAACGTCCTGTAAAAGACTTGCGGGGCACTGTATTGTCGCGGTAAACCAGCTCCGGTTCACGCTTTCCTTCAACTACATCCTTTGTAATCGTACATATACCGATCGTGGAGTCGGACGGTATCTCATACATCGTATTCATCATGAGACCTTCCATGATAGAACGAAGTCCTCTTGCTCCCGTTTTTCTCTCGACCGCCATATGAGCAATCGCCATCATGGCTTCATCTGTAAACTCAAGTTTCACCCCATCAAGATCAAGAAGTGCCTGATATTGCTTAATCAGTGCATTTTTCGGCTCGCTGAGAATGCGAACCAGTGCCTCCTCGTTAAGTGTCTGCAGTGAAACAGTAATCGGCACACGGCCTATAAACTCCGGAATAAGACCAAATTTTGTCAAATCCTGAGGCATAACCTGCTTAAGGAGTTCATCTATATCCTGATGCTTGCGATCCACTATGTCAGAATTAAATCCGATTGAACCTGCGCCCATACGGCTGTCGATTATCTTCTCCAGACCGTCAAAGGCACCTCCGCATATGAAGAGTATGTTGGTCGTGTCAATCTGAATCAATTCCTGCTGCGGATGCTTCCTGCCGCCCTGCGGCGGAACACTTGCCACAGTTCCCTCAAGAATCTTTAAAAGTGCCTGCTGCACGCCCTCACCCGATACATCTCTGGTAATGGATACATTTTCGGACTTTTTGGTGATCTTATCAATTTCATCAATGTAAATAATGCCGTACTCAGCCTTACTTACGTCATAATCAGCTGCCTGGATAATCTTCAAAAGAATATTTTCCACATCCTCGCCTACATATCCGGCTTCTGTCAGAGTGGTTGCATCTGCAATGGCAAATGGTACATTCAAAATCTTTGCCAGTGTCTGTGCTAAATATGTCTTACCTGAGCCTGTCGGTCCGAGCATCAGAATATTGCTCTTCTGAAGCTCCACATCCTGTGTGGACTTTGACATAACCCTCTTATAATGATTGTATACTGCGACAGAGAGGACCTTCTTTGCCTCATCCTGTCCTATAACATATTCATCAAGAAATTCCTTGATTTCCTTCGGTTTCAGAAGGTTGATACCGCTGAAATCCGGTCCTGTCTCCTGATCGGCAAATTCCTCTTCAAGAATCTCCGAACAAAGTTCAATACAGTCATCACAAATAAATACATTTTCCGAACCGGCAATCAGTTTTCTTACCTGATCCTGTGTCTTGCCGCAAAATGAGCAGCGTATCTTGTCGTCTGTTCTGCCTGGCATGCTTCCACCTTGTTCCTTTCCAGTAACATTAATTTCTCAAAGAAATATGATTAGTGGTTGGTAATGACGCTATCAATCAGACCATACTCTTTTGCCTGTTCTGCCGTCATGTAATTGTCACGTTCTGTATCCCGCACGATAACTTCATATGGCTGTCCTGTATTGGCTGCCAGAATCTCATTGAGTTTCTTCTTGGTGCGGAGAATATTTTCCGCTACAATCTGAATCTCTGTTGCCTGACCTCTGGCTCCGCCTGACGGCTGATGAATCATCACTTCCGCATTAGGGAGTGCATATCTTTTTCCCTTAGCACCGCCTGAAAGCAGGAAAGCTCCCATGCTGGCTGCCATGCCAAGACAGATGGTAGACACATCACACTTGATATAGTTCATCGTATCATAGATGGCCATACCTGCTGTTACAGAGCCGCCTGGGCTATTAATGTAGAGACTGATATCCTTATTAGGATCTTCTGCCTCCAAAAAAAGAAGCTGTGCTACAACCAGACTGGCTGTCACATCATTTACTTCTTCTCCAAGGAAAATGATACGATCCTTAAGAAGTCGGGAATAAATATCATAAGTCCGCTCACCACGGCTTGTGGATTCAAGGACATAAGGTACTAAACTCATAATTTTCCTCCTCTGATAGGAATAAAAACTCCTGGGAATGAATATTACCTGAAGTTTGGTCTTTTAATATCCAAACAAAGATTTATGGCACAAAATTCTATGATGCCTTTTGACACCATAGAATTCTGCCTTGTTTCATTATTCTTTTTCGGCAAGATAAGACTGATTATGACAGTTTTGCCTGCTCTACCAGTACATCGATCGCTGCCTGTACTTTCAGATCCTCACGAATCTGCTCTTTTTCTCTCTCACCCATCATCTCTTTCAGCTTAGCGCCTTCGATCTTGTAGGATGCTGCAATCTCGTTAATCTGCTCGTCAAGCTTCTCATCGGAAACTTCTACGTTCTCAACCTCTGCAACTTTTTCAAGAACAAGTCTTGTCTTGATTCTCTTCTCAGCTTCCGGACGCATCTGCTCCATCAGCTTCTCCGGTGTCATGCCGGTATATTTCATATAATCGTTGATATTTAATCCCTGGCTCTGCAGACGACGGGCATAATTCTCAACCATCTCTCTAGCCTGAGTATCAATCATCGGCTGCGGCAGTTCCATCTGAGCATTCTCAACTACCTTTGCGATTACCTTATTCTCGTTCTCAACCTTGGCATCCTGCTCTTTCTTCTCCTGAAGTTTCTTGCGGATATCTGCCTTATACTCATCTAATGTATCAAAATCTGATACTTCGCTTGCGAACTCATCATTAAGCTCCGGAAGCTCGTTTCTCTTAACTTCCTTGATGGTAACAACAAACTTAGCCGGTTTTCCTGCAAGCTCATCAGCATGATACTCAGCCGGGAAAGTAACGTTAACGTCGCAGGTCTCACCCTTCTTCTTGCCAATCAGCTGATCTTCAAATCCATCAATAAAGGAATGTGAACCAATTACCAACGGATAATCTGTGCCGGCACCGCCGTCAAATGTCTTGTCATCGATATATCCTGTGAAATCGATGATGGTATTGTCGCCATCCTCAATTGCGCTATCTTCTACATCAACAAGTCTGCCGTTTTTCTTGCGTGCTGCGGTCAGCTCGTTTTCAACATCCTCATCTGTAACAACAGCTTCTGTCTTCTCTACCTCAACGCCTTTGTACTCACCGAGAGTAACCTCCGGTTTTACAGCTACGGTTGCTTCGTAGATAAATGCTTTGCCTTTTTCGATCTGTGTTACCTTGATCTCCGGAGTAGAAACGATCTCTTCCTTGCTCTCTTCTGCTGCCTTCGGATAAGATGCATCGATCACTTCATTTGCTGCATCCTCATAGAACATACCAACGCCATACATCTTCTCAAGCATAGCTAATGGTGCTTTTCCTTTACGGAAGCCCGGAATGCTGAATTTATTCTTATTCTTGTTATATGCATTCTTGATTGCTGCTTCAAACTCCTCAGCCGGAACCTCGATGGTCAGCTTTGCCATGTTCTTTTCTAATTTCTCTACCTGTAAACTCATTTTAAGGGATCCTCCTTGCTTCTATCTGTGAACCGCCATTCTGCCGGGCGTTACACTTCAAGATAGCATTATAACATAAGTGCTGTCTAAATACCAGTGAAAATTATATTTTTTACACTTGATCATACTGTATCGAATTTTTTACCTGAATTGCAACTGAGCGGTCAACCAAAAGTGATGTAAGCTCTATTCCGAGATCCAATGCATATCCCAGTCCGCGTGCCGTTGTTATGTTTCCGTCTGTCACAACACCTGCTCCTGTTAATTTTGCTCCTGTCAGTGCATCTTCAAACCCCGGATAGCATGTAGCCTTTTTATTATGTAAAAGTCCGAGCTGTCCAAGAATACTTGGTGCTGCGCATATGGCTGCCAGACGCTTTCCTGCGCTGCAAGCCTCAACAAGCGCATCACAGAGGGGCTTGCATGCCATCAGATTTTTTGTTCCCGGCATACCGCCCGGAAGAAATAATGCATCAGCCTTCATAGGATCAACCTCGCTAAGCAACGCATCGGCATGAATACCGAATCCATGCGAACCTCTGACCTCTTTTTTCCCTGTAATCGAAACCAATTTTACCTTCACACCTGCACGGACAAGCACATCTACCGTTGCCAGGCACTCAACTTCTTCCATTCCATCCGCTAAAAACGCATACAACTCTGCCATAATTTTTCCTCCTGTGTTTATTCTTCTATGTTTATTATTTTAGGTTCATTATCTTACGTTCATTCTTCTGCATCAATTCTTAAATTTTTGCCTTTTTTCCCTGAAAATGACTTCAACAGTATTTGAATATTTACCACCTCATCGAGGATCAGGCTCAATATCCAGCCACAGACGACATCTATCAGCGAATGCTGTTTTATAAACATCGTTGAAATGCATATTAATATCGTCACAAGCCACGAGAGTACTCTTACGGACCTCTTCTTGCGAACACTGGCCGCATGGCATATGGCAAGGTGTACGGCCACTGTACTTGACACATGAATTGATGGGCAAACATTGTTTGGCGGATCTACACTCCGTAGGAATCTGATAATCTGTGCACAGAAATTGTCCGCTGTAATCTCACGTCTCAAATCAAGTCCGTTCGGCTCTAAGAAATATACAAAGAGGCAGAACGTAGCTCCCACAAACATGACAAAGCAAAGTCTTAAATAAGCTTCACGATCCTTGATCATAAAATAGATCATAAATACCGGCACCCAGGCATACCACAAAAAATATGGCAGCACGAACCATTCATTAAAGGGTATCATATCATCCACTGTGCAATGTATGATGTGGATTTTTGATGGATCCGGCATCCGCAGCTCCAATAAAAAGAAACCTGCCAAAAATACCAGCATGTACAGCCCCGCAAGACAATAGCGGTGTGTTTTTATCCAGTTAATCGCTTGTTTTATCATCAGTAATATTCCCTTTGTATTTTCTTTCAGCGAGAGCCAGACGACTGTTCTGATACTCTCCCGTAAATGTCACATCTCGCCCAAACCATTTTGGAGGCATGAAGGCAAGTGCAGCTTCCTCATTTGGAAATTCCACCTCTGCCAATTTAAGTCCCTCATAATCACCCGAAAATAAATCCAGCTCAATAGTATAATTCGTTCCTTCCATCGGAATCAGATAGCGTTTTTTCGTTATGATTCTTCCATCGGCCTTGGTGCGAAGGTGCTCATAGGATTTCTTAGTAAGCGGCAGGTTATATTCCTCCCGCGCCATCAATCCGCTTGATTTGTATGTCAGATAATATGTATCATCCTCCTGACGTATCCTTACAACCGGCTCCGTGCTCAAATATGCCTGCTCAATCATATGAAACGGATATTCTTCAGTGTCAAACGGAATATGCGTAATCAAAAATTTACGTTCAATTTCCATGATATATCGTCCTCTTTACTACTTATTCAAAATCCCCAGAATAACAACAATCACAAACAATGCCACCATCACTCCGATAAATATGTCCATCGTCCTGACTGACACATGTACATGATCGTAAATGCGCTCCTTGACGGTCTTTTCTTTCATGAGTTCCAGCTGCCTGCGAAGCTTTTCATTCTCAGCTTCAAGATCCTCGATCGTTTTATCGGCAATATTTTCTGCAGCTTCCTCAGCGCTTTCCTTTATCGCTTCAATTTTTCCGCTCAAGCTCTCAGTTTCCTTTATTGCTTCAATTTCTCCGCTCAGACTCTCATCAGGTGCATCCTGTTTTTTAAGCACTTCGTTTTCATTCATTTTCTTTCCTCGCTCATTTTTCTTCGAAAAATGGCTACTTACTCATGTTTTTGGCGGGTCCCA
>CAVHPN010000045.1:0-7125 GCA_963637995.1 Prevotella sp. CAG:279
CATGTCAAGATGTCAGAATTCTTAAAAAACGCTCCATGATAATACCTCCTGAGTCTGACGGATACTCCTGTAGAATAATTTAATTATATTGCCCCCTTATGTATTAAACTATGGATAGATACTTCTGAACATTATACACTATTTATAAATCGTATGATTGGAGAGATTTCATG
This sequence comes from Prevotella sp. CAG:279, assembly GCA_963637995.1. Taxonomy (GTDB): domain Bacteria; phylum Bacillota; class Clostridia; order Lachnospirales; family Lachnospiraceae; genus Otoolea. Next base: position 174 of record CAVHPN010000045.1, read on the forward strand.
GAATTAACAAAAAAGCCCCGAAAGCCTTATAAGCACTTTGAATGAAGCGTTTATAAGGCTTTCAGGGCCTTTAAATACTTAAATTTAGACTTTTAAAATAATATAAGGAAAACTTAAGTTAATGGATTACTTACCCATCTGCTTTGCTACTTCTTCTGCAAAGTTCTCTTCCTTCTTCTCGATACCTTCGCCGGTCTCGAAACGAACGAATTTCTTGATGGTAATCTTAGCGCCATTCTCTTTTGCAACCTGAGCTACATACTGGGAAACGCTCTGCTTGCCATCTTCTGCTTTAACATATACCTGATCAAGAAGGCAGATTTCTTTGAGCTCTTTCTTGATACGACCCATAACCATACCGCTGATGATCTTGTCATTAGCATCCGGTTTCTCGTTCTTAGCTGCTACAGTCAGAATCTCTTTCTCTTTTGCAATATAATCAGCGTCAACCTCGCTGTCGTTGGTATACAGTGGTTTCAGAGCTGCAGCCTGCATAGCTACGTTCTTAGCCATCTCTTTAATTGCATCGTTTACAACATCTGTTTCAACGTCTACAAGAACACCGATCTTTCCGCCTGCATGGATGTATGAAGCTACAAATCCGTTCTCCTCTGATAACTGAGCGAAACGACGGATGTGCATGTTCTCACCGATGATGGAAATCTGGGAAGACAGAGCCTCTGCAACTGTCAGGGACGGATCCTTTGCCCACTTTTCAGCTAAGAATGCATCGATGTCTGCTGCGCTTGTATTCAGAGCCTGATCTGCAACATCTGATACATAGTTCTGGAACTTCTCATTCTTTGCTACGAAGTCTGTCTCTGCGTTTACTTCTACTACAACTGCCTTCTTATCATCAGCGGTAACCTTAGTCATAACGATACCCTCTGCTGCGATACGGCCGGCCTTCTTAGTAGCGCCTGCAAGTCCTTTCTCTCTCAGGAACTCAACAGCTTTGTCCATGTCGCCATCTGTAGCTGCAAGTGCTTTCTTACAGTCCATCATACCAGCGCCTGTCATTTCACGTAACTCTTTTACCATTGCGGCTGTAACTGCCATCTTAAATCCCTCCGTGTATATAAAAATCCGGGTATTGTTTCATATACCCGCATAGAGCACGCTTTATTGCGGAATACCGCGGCGTGCTCCTGGTTTTTGGTTTCAATCTTAAGTTTTGGGGTTGATTAAGCCTCTGTAGCCTCTGCTTCTCCCTCAGCCTCAGCTGCTTCAGCCTCGCCCTGTTTAGCCTCGATAACAGCATCTGCCATTCTGGAAACAATCAGTTTTACGGCACGGATAGCATCATCGTTACCCGGAATTACGTAATCCAGTTCTTCCGGATCACAGTTGGTATCGATAATACCGATCAGCGGAATACCCAGTGTGTGTGCTTCCTGTACGCAGATTCTCTCTTTCTTAGGATCTACTACGAAGATAGCATCCGGGATCTTCTTCATCTCTTTGATACCGCCAAGGTTCTTCTCAAGCTTATCCCATTCTTTCTTAAGCTCGATAACTTCCTTCTTCGGCAGAACGTCAAATGTTCCGTCCTCAGACATAGCCTCGATCTGTTTTAATCTTGCGATACGGCTCTGGATGGTCTTGAAGTTTGTAAGCATACCGCCTAACCATCTCTCATTAACATAGAACATACCGCATCTTTCAGCCTCAATCTTGATAGCATCCTGAGCCTGTTTCTTAGTACCAACGAACAGGATTGTGCCGCCGTCTGCTGCGATATCAGATACTGCCTTGTAAGCCTCATCTACTTTACCTACAGATTTCTGAAGGTCGATGATGTGAATACCATTTCTCTCTGTGTAGATGTACGGAGCCATCTTAGGGTTCCATCTTCTGGTCTGGTGTCCAAAGTGTACACCTGCTTCGAGTAACTGCTTCATTGAAATAACGCTCATGTTTCTTTCCTCCAATTTTGGTTTTTCTTCCGCCGTCTTCTCATGCTTTCCGCGGGGACTCATAGTGAGCACCGTCCTGCGCAAATCCAACCGGCGTGTTTTTTCAGCCTTATTACTATATCATAAGCGTTGTAGACATGCAAGCAAAAATTTACTTTTTTTCATTATGAAAATCAGGGAGATTTACAATTAACATTTGAAATTTTACCGAACTATGGTTAATATTGGTATAAACGTGAGTTAAGTAATACTAACTCTATATTTTTAAAAAAAGCACACTTCAAAAATGATGGCAAAACGGCACCAAAAGATAACAAATACCAAAGCTGCGCAATGCAAATACAAGATATTAATAGATGCAATGCGAAAAAATGTCTGGCAGGTCAGGCCGATGAATGGCTTAAAAAACATTACTCAGACAATTTTTTTATTTCATCTATTCTGTCAACACAGGCGTAAAGCATTTTTTTAAGCTCATCATCCGGCTGTGTCAGATCAGGCACCATAACAACTTTGCAGCCTGCACCGTATGCACTCTTAACACCATTTGGTGAATCTTCGACCGCCATGCATTCTTCCGGTGTCAGTCTAAGCTTCCCGCACGCAAACTCGTACACATCCGGTGCCGGTTTTCCATGCTCCACCATCGGTGCACATATGATCTTGTCAAAATATCCATACAGCCCTATCTTTTTAAGATAACGCTCTGCTCTTTCTATATCATTTGCCGTGGAAATTGCCCGATAAATACCCTTCTCCTTTAAATATGTAAGTATATCAATTGCTCCCGGCTTAAGATCTATGCCCACCTTTTCCAGATATTCTTCCATGATTTTTCTCCGATATGCCCTGATCGCAGGATAATCCAGATTCTGATCATTAAACATATCCTTAAGATGCTGCGATGCATACGGCTGTCCGAGACTTCTCATGGAAAGTGCCTGCTCATCCGTCATATCATATCCGAAATACTTAAGTGCCTTTGGCCAGAAAATACGGTAATATTTCTCCGTGTCAATGAGTGTTCCATCCATGTCAAAAATTACTGCTTTTATCATTTATTCCTCTCATAAATCCATCTGCTATATCCAGCGCCTCTTCAGTCCAAAACTCTGCTCCACCGTGATCAGCCCCTGAGATCAGATATAGCTTTGCCTCTTTCCCGCATTCCTTAAGTTTTCGGTAAAGGCTCACGCTCTGTCGCACATTGACCGTACGATCCTTTGTTCCGTGAAAAATAAGAACTGGCGGCAGCTTGGTTTCCGGTGTGATCTGACACTCAACCGTACCTTTTTCACAAAGTTCAGGGTGCTCCCTGAGATTGATTTTGCCCATTACCATTCCCTCTGGGCTATTCGGCAGATGATGTTCTATCGTAGACGGAAAACCGTCCTCCCATAACAGATTGACAGCTCCGTAGTAATCAAGAATTCCTCTTACATTTGCTGAAACTCCCGGGTAAAGTGACGCATCCTGCTCGTCTCCTTCCTGAAAGATTCCTCCAAACATTGCCGTATGACCACCGGAAGAGTTTCCTCCCAGGAAAATTTTCTCCACATCCACCTGATATTCTTCTCCATGAACCTTCATGAAGCGGACTGCATTTCTTGCATCTTGAATCTGCGCCGGGAAAGGAGCAATACCGGAATGACGGTACTCTACCACAGCTACTACATATCCACGGGCTGCCAGCTTAGATACCAGCGGAGTTTCCTTGCAGACATTCTGCTTCATCCAGGCAGAGCCCTGCACATAAACTAAACAGGGGTATTTTCTTCCTGCCTCATTTCTTGCAGTGGGGACCAAAATCTGCAGATGTAAATCCACTCCGTCCACATTTGCATACACCACATCTCGGTTTAAATAAACAGCTCTTTCATCACCTGTCGTTTTTAGGAAAACAACTCCTTCAGTCTCCTCCGTATAATCAGGGAATTCCTCATAGGTCCAGTCTTTTACTTCCATAATGCCTCCAACTTTCAAAAAGGTTCAGACTCTTATAAAGCACGTAAAGTGGTCTGACCACATTAAACTCACACGCTTATGCATCAGACCGGGAGTAGGCATTTTTCATCTGATTGCTCAGTTCATAGAGCACCTTATCAAGCGTGGATGCCGTCTCTTTTTTGAGCATATCTGCAATCTTCTGATTTGCCTCTGTCTTTAGCTGCATCTGTTTTGCCGGATCCTGTTCCTGCTCAAGCAGCCCGTCATATTCATTGATTAGTGCGTGACCTTTTGCCATGACACTCTCCTGATACCGCTCAATATGAAAAAGAGAGGTACGGTAGGACGCGTCTGCCATAGCTGCGATCATCCGGCTGCACCAGTAGAAGTTATCAGTGGAAACCTCTGCAGTCGTATTGGACAGATAATCCGGTGTCTCTTCCACATCCGCATAAAAAGGCGCAAGTACATTGAATGCATTGGAGGCAAATGCCACCCATTCAATCGTACTGTGATATTTCTTCTGATCCGGACGCATCTGAATGACAGACACGAAATCGTTACGGTTAATACCGATGGAACGATAAGCGCCCTTCATGGTTTTATCGCCATAAGCTGCATAGGGATCATAAGGCGTTCCCTGAAAATGAGAAGACAGCACGTATTTTACATCCTCTACCGTAATCTTCTTCTCCGGCACCATACACCAAGGCAGATCGTCGGATACCGGTGTGTAGTCTGCATCCGGGCCATCCCAGCTCCAGGTTGTCGGATTCAGATAGCGCTCCATAAACCAGGCACGGGGGGTATTATACACATGATCTGCATCATCATGGCTTCCAAAAGCATCTCTCGGATTTAGCACGCCATCCTGAGAAAGATCAAGATGGTATTTACTAATAAATTCTCTCATATCTGATGAACACAGATGCTCTTTTTGTGCACCGAAGGCATCCTCCAGGTCAAAGGTGTCGATCCCCAGCTGGTTCGGCATCACCACATATACATCATCCGGCACTTTTTTTGCAATCCAGTGATGTCCGCCGATGGTTTCCAGCCACCAGATCTCATCCTGATCCTGAAAGGCAATGCCGTTCATTTCGTAGGTTCCGTACTGTTCCAGCAAGCTTCCCAAACGCTGCACGCCTTCCCGTGCGCTGTGGATATAAGGAAGTACCAGATATACAATATCCTCCTCACCGATTCCGCCTTCTACGAGCGGGTCTGCTCCCAGCACTCTGGGATTGGAGGTAATGGTCTCTGTAGCCGTCATTCCCACATGAGCTTCATTGACACCGCTGGCCGCCCAAATTCCCTCTCCCTCCAACGCATTCGGCATGGAAGTGTAACGCATGGGATGTTCCGGTAACGGAATTTCCACATGGGAAATCACGGATTGATACTGTTTCTGCTGCTCCTCTGGATGCACCACCACAAATTTCTTCGGGGTAAATCGTCCGGAACACGCATCGTCATTTCTGGCAATCATGGTAGAACCGTCGTAAGAGGCGTTTTTTCCAACTAATATCGTAGTGCAAGGCATAGTTTCTGCCCTCCTTTTCTTCGTGTGCTCCTAATAATTTCTTCATACAACAAGCTCCTGGAATCCTTATTTCCAGGCATCGCCTTTCTTTGAAGCTATTGTACATCATTTTTGCTCAGATTAAAAGGTTCTGCCACAACTCGACAAGGCAACCCTGTCATATCTGCGTAGTTCATTGGATAAGTATTTGCTATGAATGTGTCACCATTTTCAAGCAAACACTTCAGGTTGCACAGATTCTCAACAATAAACACTCCATGGTCTGCACAGTGCTGATCCATAGGTGTATGCTCTTTTCCTCTTCGTACACCTGCAAAATCCACTCCGATGATGGAAATCTTTTTCTTTAATAATGCCTCTATCAATTCATTTGAAAGTTGAGGATGCTCTGTAAAATATTTTCTCGTGCCATAGCCCTCTTCTTCGATAAATCCGGTGTAAAAAGCGACAAACATATCCGGATCAATCTTATCCAAATCTACATCGGTAATGTCAATATCTCTGTTCTTTACTTCGCTGACATTAAACAGGATACCTTTTCTTTTCGTATAGCTAAGCGGAAACTCTTTATTCATAACATCAAAATGTGTTCCCAAATGACCAACCAATGCTTTTTTCTCATTGCCTTGAGCATCTGTCACCATCTTAGGTGTAATCTTTAATGTGATATCAATCTTCATTTGCATCTCCTGCGTGCTTATCATATCCCACGCTTCATCATCAATTTCTTCATCATGGAACCGTTTTCTTTTGTCATTTTCTGTTATTTTTCTAATCACTCTGCATGGATTTCCTGCTGCGATCGACCAGTCCGGAATATCTTTCGTGACAACACTTCCCGCGCCAATTACCACATTATTTCCAATATGTACACCCGGGCACACTACTGTATTTCCTCCCAGCCATACATTATCCCCGATGGTAACCTCTTTTCCATATTCAAAAGCGGAATTACGCGTATCCGGGCAAATCGGATGTCCAGCTGTATATATAGCTACATTTGGTGCCATCTGGCAGTTATCACCGATTTTCACTTTTGCCACATCTATGATCGTGCAGTTATAATTTGCAAAAAAATTCTTCCCTACCTCAATGTGCGAGCCATAATCACAATAAAAAGGAGGATTAATACACGCACCTTCAGATTTTCCCAAAAGTTCTTTTACAATCTTGGCAATTCCATCAAAATCCGATCGGTCTGCAAAATTCAGTCTCTGCAGAACTTTTCTGCACCTTTTCTGTTCTTCCATAACTACACCATCTGCAATATAAGCAATCTGCATGTCTCTTCTTTTTTTCATATCCATAATTTAATTCTCCGTTTCTGTTAAATTTTTTACCCATTTATATTGTCTGTAATGTTTAAATACCGCCGGAAGTTTTACCAACTCATCAAGATTTAAGACAAAATACACCATCAGAACCGGCAATTTCAAGACAAATGCCGCGATGCATCCAAGCGGAACTGCTGACAAAGAGTTTTGATTTAATCCTCCCAGCATAAAAGCATCACATGCACTCACAAGTGCCAGCATAAACTGCTGTG
>CAVHPN010000046.1:0-58132 GCA_963637995.1 Prevotella sp. CAG:279
GTCAAAAGGTCAGAAATTCGACGCAAGCTTGCTTGCAGGAGAAGTTGTGACCTTTTGACCCCAACATCATGGTAAAAATTTAAGGAAGACAAAATATGCAGATATGGACTAAATATCGCAATGCGAAGCAGGAGAGAAAAAACGCATACAAGGCAGCTGCCCGGTTGTGGAAACGTACAGGCAGTGCTGCTCTTGCTGCGCTCTTTTTATATAAGGCGATCACGGTACTACTTATGGCACCGCTGCTGCAGGGAATCTGGGCGGCAGCCGTGGCCCTATCATCGAACAAATTCATTACAACCGACCGTGTCGGAAAATTGTTTCTGTCACCGTTTTTATTGATAGGAATACTGCTTATTGCCCTTCTCACGGCCTTTTGGAATATCTATGAATTTTCAATCCTCTTTCATGCTCTGCAAAAGGGCATGAATGGAGAAAAATGCAGACTGCGGTGGCTCATTAAGGAATCATTCTTAGGTATAAGGCATGTACTGCGTCCGAGTGGTTGGCCGGTTCTTCTGTATTCAGCAATTTTACTTCCGTTTACAAATTTTTTTCTTACATCAACATATCTAAAAAAACTGGCTGTTCCTGAATACATCATGGAAGTGATCCGAAAGAATCCGCTGTATTTTGGGGTCTATGAGGTGATATTTCTGGTTGGGATAGCTTTTTCCATCCTGCTGACACTGATGCTTCCCATCTTTATCCTTGAGAAAAAAGGATTTTTCGAGGCGGCAGGCAGAAGCCTGCGTTTTACAAGAAAACATGTTTTATTGTATATCTGGACCATATCCTACTCCAATATACGTGTGTTCTTACGTATAGGTCTGCGGATGCTTCCACTGGCGATTCTTGGTGTTGCAGCGGCACTTTTTGTCGGGTGTGATAACAGAGAACTGCTTTTAGTCATAGGAACGGCTCAGCAGGCCATATTTTTCCCGGCACTCACCTTTATTTTGGAAGCTCTCACAACTCTTGCCGCGTGTTCACTGGTCTATGTTTTTTATCAGGAATCTCTCACGGGAAGTCTGCCGGTACTGGAAAAGAAACCGGACGGAAAAAAATATCAGACCAACGGCAAGCTGTTTGTAAGTCTTGTAATTATCGGCATATTTTGTACTACAGCATTAACAGCCGCAGGACTTTGGTCACTGCAGGATGCGGGAAAGGTGGTGGAAGAACTGAATCCGTTTAAAAAGCCGACCATCACCTGCCATCGCGGATACAGTGCCGCGGCACCGGAAAATACGCTTCCGGCCTTTCAGGCTGCCATCGATTTTGGTGCGGACTGTGTGGAACTGGATGTTCAGATGACGGCTGACGGAGTTGTCATGGTAAGCCATGATCCAAGCCTAAAACGCTGCACGGGAGTGGATCGTCGTATCTGCGATATGACTTACGACGAGGTGCGCAGACTGGATGCCGGAAGCTCTTTTTCTTCGGCATATGCCGGAACACAGATTCCGACTCTGCAGGAGGTTATAGACCTTTGCAAGGGTAAAATCCGGATGAATATCGAGATCAAGGATAATGATAAGACGCCGGATCTTGAAGCGGAGACAGCCAGATTGATCCGTGAGAATGGGATCACTGACGAGGCTTGCGTTACAGCTTTAAATTACCACTCATTAGAGAAAATCAAGGCGGCAGATCCGCAGATACGGACCGGCTATATACTTGCCGTGGGCATCGGCAACTACTACGATCTGCCGGATGCCGACTTTTTCAGTGTAGAAACTACATTTATCACTGCCGGAATGGTCAGCAACATCCATCTGATAGGAAAAACAGTGTCTGCCTGGACTGTGGACCGCGAATCGGATGTGAAAGTGCTCTGCAACAAGGGCGTGGATGACCTGATTACCGGAGATCCGGAAATGGTTAAGTATGTCCTGGATAACAGTGACTTATATAATAACATGCTGCTGATATTCCGGGATATCATACAGGCCTTTCGAGAGGTGAATTTCTCGTCCTGAATGACTGCTTCAGGACTGAGACTTATATAAAGAGCGATAAACAGAATGCGAAAAAAGGAGAAATTTATGAGTGAGAAGAATCAATATCCGGTAATTTCATTAAAGGGAGTGAATAAAAGTTACGGAAAACACAGTGTCTTAAAGGATGTAAGCATCGAGATCAATAAGGGAGATATATTTGGACTTATAGGTAAAAACGGTGCAGGAAAGACCACCATGTTCAAAGTGATTTTAGGACTTTCGGATTTTCAGGGCGGTGAGCTTCATATCGGAGATCCGGGGGATTCATTAAAGCAGGGCCGGGCAAAAGTTGGCTTTCTGATAGGAAGTAATTTCTTCCCATACATGAACGCCAAGCAGAATCTCCAGTATTATTGCCGCCTGAAGGGCATCAAGAACAGAAAAGAAGAGATAGTCAGAGTTCTGGACATTGTCGGATTAACAGGGGTAAAAAGCAAGTTTAAACAGTATTCTCTGGGAATGAAGCAGAGACTTGGAATAGCCAATGCCATCCTTGGAAATCCGGAGATCCTGATACTGGATGAACCCACAAACGGTCTTGATCCTCAGGGAATTGCGGATATCCGTAAGCTGGTGCAGCGATTAAACGAAGAGTTTGGCATGACAGTGATCGTTTCCTCTCATATTTTGGGAGAATTACAAAATACAGCCCATCGATTCGGAATTGTAAATAAAGGCATGGTAGAAAAAGTAATAACTCAGGAGGAGCTTACCACCAGACAGAATCTCGTGCAGATTTCCGTGGACGATCTGGAGAAGGCAAAGGAAGTCTTGACAGCGGCGGGAATAGAGATTAAGGGAGAGAAGAAAGAAACCTTAAGTCTTGAGGACTTCTACTTCAGTATCGTAGGAGGTGAAAAATAATGGGTCAATATCTAAGGGCAGATCTGTGGCGTATTGCACACAGAAAAAAGAAATGGGTCTTTTGGATTCTATGTATGCTTATCGGCTTTGACTTTGCACGTTCTTCCGCGCAGAGTACCAGCGGCAATTTAAGCCTTCTGATAACATATTTCAGAAAATGTCTGGAGTATGAGACCATGGTTCTGGGATTTTTTAATCTTCTATACGTATATGAGGATGATTTTTCGGTAAAAACAATGCAGGTAGTCATTGGTAAGGGAGTCAGCCGGGGAAAGATTATTACCTGCAAGTGGATGGAAATGATGCTCTTAACTCTGGTGGATTCGATGACACTTTTAGGCAGCCTGTGGCTTGGAACCGGTGTGGCCGGTGCGGCTATAAAGGGCGGCAATGCAGATAATATGTTTGGGATCGTTGCATTTGTTCTTCTCATGACTGCCGTTGCGACATCCATTACCATGATACTGGTTTTTCAGAATATGCGTCTGGGAGTGGGACTGGTTTTGTACGAAATATTGTTTTTTAGACCGCTTACACGGCTCAGCAATCTGCTGGAAGTGGTGGGATCCAGGTTTGCAAATCTTCATATCGGCAGAATTCTTCCCGGATCAAATGTCGAAAATTTTTGCGCGGGGCTAAAAATCGGACATTTTGAATTTTGGAATTTTCTGATAATTGCTTTCTTTATAGCTTTCGGATTTTTTATGTCTTACAGAATCTTTAAAAATAAAGAGCTGGATTTCTAGAAGGTTATCCGGAACTTAAAAGAGTAACAGCAAATGCGCAAAAAAGCATTGTCTGCGACTGCGTTTGACAGTGATCAGAAAGGATAAATATGAAAAAAAGAAAACAATTTTCTGCCATGATTCTGAGCTTTGCAATCATTTCTACTTCATTAAGCGGATGCGGGGCGTCAGATCTTAAAGAGGAAATGTACAAAAATAAGATAGATGTCAGTAAAACCGTAACAGAAGAATCCAAGTGGATCAATTCTGATATCGTGGGAGCTGTGACCGAGGATACGGATGTATCATTAAAGGATGACTTCTACACGGCGGCCAATAAAGAGTGGTTTTTAAAGGTGAAAGACCGTGTGGAGAAGGAAGGCAGTGTCAGCGATATGACGGATAATCATAAGATTATCGTTAAACAGGAGCTTGAACTGTTAAATAATGCAAAAGAAGGTACACTCGGAGACAACAGGATCGGAATAGAGACAGATGCCTATAATCATTTAAAAGAAGTCTTCTCCACATTTACGAAACTCGCCGGAGACTGGAATACAAGAAATCTGGAAGGAACAAAACCACTTGAACCTTATATCAGGCAGATTGAGGAAATAGGAAATATAGACGAGCTTACCCAATATCTCATTAATACGGACGGAAGCTTTATATCCGGTGCCTATCCCATCAGATTTTCAGTAGATAAATCTTGGGAAGAGGATAATGACAATTATACCGTAATGATCAGGTCCGACTATGAAAATTGCGGTACTTCCCAGTCAGGATTAACTGAATATGAGTATCATGAGCTCCTTAGGGAGAGTCTGTCTAATATACTTTCGGATTACGGATATTCCGAATCCGATGTGAACAGGGTTCTGAAAAACTGCTGGAAATATGAGGAAATGCTGAAGGAGAGCTCTTCCTATGAGCAGGTTAACAGTTCCAAGGTAAGCAATTCTATGTATTTTAATAATGTATACACCAAAGAAGAAGTAAAGGAGATGGCAGGAAATTATCCCCTGTTCGACATCTTATCCGCTTACAATTACGACGAATCCGATAGTTATACTGTGTGGGAACCGAGTTTTGTAAAGAAAGCAGGAAAATTATATACGGAGAATAATCTTGCCGTTATGAAAGATTACTTCCTGGTGCATACAGTTATAAACGGTATGAAATACCTGTCAAGGGACTGCTACGATGCTTATAAAAAGTGCTTTGAGGAAGGCAACGAGGAACTTAAGCAGTATCTTATGGTAGATTCAAAAGATTCTGATGACCTTACAGAGGATGAGGAGATTCTTGTCAACACCGTGTCGGAATGTGTAAGAGAGCTTAATCAGGAAATGTATGTGGCAAATTACTGTTCATCCGAACAGAAGGAATATCTGACCAATATGCTTTATGACCTGACAGACGGCTATGAGGAAATCCTGAGTAAGGAAGATTGGCTAAGTGAAGCTACAAGACAGCAGGCAATAGAAAAACTGCAAAATATGACTTTCAGGGTACTGTATCCGGATGTTTTCGATGATTATAAAGAACTGGATCTTTCCGGCCTTAGTCTGATGGAGTCTGTGGCAGCAGTACGGGACTATAATCTGAGAAATGATGCATTAAAGATTAATCAGAAGGCAGAAAAGGATGCCTGGGATCTGTCAGATGAGACCATGACAACAACTACCACCAACGCATACTATATGCAATCTGAAAACTCTGCAACTATCATGGCGGGAATCGTGGCAGCAGATAATTATTTTAGTCTGGATGCCTCATATGAAGAAAATCTTGCCCATATCGGAGTTATCATGGGTCATGAGATTTCACATGCCTTTGATTCCGACGGATACATGTTCGATAAAAACGGTGATCTGAAAAAATGGTGGGAAACAGAAGATATAGAAGCTTTTCAGGAAAAAGTTGATAAAGTTGCCAAATATTACTCAAGCTACAGCATATACAGAGACGGAGACTATATAGACGGATCCAATGTACAGGGAGAAGCTACTGCCGATATGGGAGGCATGAGGTGCGCATTAAATCTTGCATCCCGGTATGATAACTTTGACTATGAAAAATTCTTCCTGTCCTATGCGAAGACTTTTGTAATCTGTCAGGATTATTCGTCAGAGGTAGCAATGTTTAGGGATGTGCATCCGGTAGGCTTTTTAAGGTGCAATATTGTAGTTCAGCAGTTTGAAAAATTCTATGACACCTTTGATATAAAAGAGGGAGACGGAATGTATCTGGCACCTGATAAACGGGTTGCAGTTTGGTAAGGAGGAAGAAAACTATGATAAATTTCATAAAAGCTGACTTGCTCAGAGTGTTTACCAAGCCTTTAAGATGCGTTATGCTTTGTATCTTTGCCATCAGCATGATTGGAATATTGATCTATCAAAGCGTCTCGGGATACACGGACGTCTCCCTGACAAGTATGATGGTGGGAGGCAATCCCGTGTATGGAGTTCTGGTAATGCTGGCATATATATTTACCATTTTTGGTGACGATTTTCGGGCAAAAAATCTGCAGGCAGCCATAGGAATGGGAGTGCTGCGCTATCAGGTGGTTCTGGGGAAATTTATGACATACAGCATAATAATGTTCATAGATACCATTTTCTTTGCACTTGTGCACACACTGATAGTCGGTATTATGGGACATCTGGTCACAGGCGAGGTGCTGATAGAAATCTTCGTTGATCTGGCCTGCGAGCTCCTCAAAGGGATTCTGGCCATGACCATTGCCATGATGGCAGCATTTGTCAGCCAGTCTGTTACGGTGGCATCTTTAGTATATGCCCTGATGTATATAAATGTTCTGGGTATTGCCATGCCTTATTTGATGGTATTTAAAATGGTAGGAGAACTTAAAATTCCGACACATTATTCTTCTATTGCAGTACAGAATTTCGTCAATCGCCTGTGGCTTGGAATATTTGACATAGATAGTTTTATTGTTATAGCTCTTTATCTGGCGATTGGCCTGGGAGTATCCATACTGGTATTTTCGAAAAGAGAACTGGATTTTTAATGAAAATAAGCCGTCGGTTTGTCCCACATTTGTCCAACGGGGGATGATACAATGTAATGTGTCCAAAAGAAAAACAAGAGACAGACAAGAGACAGATTGGAGGGAACAGGTATGCCGCGTCCGGATAAAGGTCAGAATAATTCTTCAGATAACTTTCCGATGACTGTAGAAGATATGCTGTTGGAGAACAGTGTTTATAGCGAATGGTCAAAGTTAGTAAAAAACCTGAAAAATGATATCGGAGATTTACAGTCAGAGGCGTTTCAGGGTTTAAAAATAGAAACCGAGATCCTGGTATCAAAGCTAAAACCTCACTATACAGAACGAAATGACATGGGAAACTATGTTCCGATGACGAAAGAAGAGTATCAGGATATCAGAGAACAATATAACAGGTGTCTTGAATTTTTTAAAGATCTTCCGCAGGGGACAGAAAATCAGCCTCTTTATAGGAAACTTGGAACCTTGCTTACCCGCAATTCGAGTGCATTAAATGCACTTTCACCGGATGCGCTTCCACCGCTGGCAGACGTACTTGTGGGCGCTTCGGTGCAGGTGGAGGAGCTTTATGAAACGTCCGGAGACAATACCATAGGAAACAAACTGAGCAGTCGTGAGGCACTCGAATATACCGACGAAAACGGACAGATACATCGAGGCTTTTTTACAGAGGATAAGAGGGTCAGAACCAGGAGAGAAGATTTTCTGGATATCATGAGGCCGTATGCCAGGGAATATCCGGAGTATCTGCCGGTATTTGCAAGAATACTTGAAAAGAAGGATACAGAGGACTGGTTTGCCGATGCTGTCTACAGTCTTAATCACGATCGTGACGGAGTAGAGAATTATAAAGGTTTTGTTCGGGATCTGCTAAATGAGCAAAACTTATTGATCGAGATCTCTGATAAGCTTGATGAAGTTATGATAAAACTGGGCAGAGAATGTGAGCAGAAAAGAAATTTCTACTCCATTTTAAAGGTATCAGGGATTGAAGAAGGCAGCAAAATCGCAAAGCGCGCCGCTGCTATGACAGACGTTGCGATTGCCCTTGACAGAAAGGATTTGTTGGCAGGAAGTCAAAGGATCACAATAAAGCGCGGAGACAAAAAGGTTTCAGGCGTCTTTATGGAAGCTGCGAATTTGGACAGCGTGGATCGCACGAAGCTTACCGACGATAATCCATATTATAAGCTTGAAGAAAAAGAATTTAACAAACCTGAGGTGTTGAAGTCTGCAGCGGAACTGCAGATTCTGGACTATCTCTGTGCCAACACAGACCGGCACAGAAATAATTTCTTTATAAGGACGGACAATACAGACCCCAAAAATCCTAAGATCGTAGGACTTCAGGGAATCGATAATGATAACTCATTCGGAACATTGACTAACGGCGGTGTGATGCAGCTTGCAAAAGAAAAGAACCTAAAGGTCATTACCGTCGATCTTGCCAATAAGATTCTTTCGATGGATACGTCTGATATGGAGAGAATCCTAAAACCATACCGTTTCTCCGAGAAGGAGACACAGGCAGCGTGTACCAGACTGTATTTGTTGCAGAGCATGATACGCAGAGGAGAACATCAGAAAGATGAGAAGCTTACATTTGATGAGTCGGGACGTCTGGTTACAAGTGAAAATGAAATACGCATAATACGGGATGATGAGTGGTCAATGCTTTCTCTTGCCAGCTTGTCTCCTGAGAAAAAAGGCGAGAGAAATCTGTTTCAGCATATCGATTCCAATAGGAAAGAAGTTGTAAATAAGCGAAAAGAAGTTGAAGATAAGAAAAATAAAGGTGAAGATCTGAAAGAGCAGGATCCGAAGCAGAGTCAGAAAAATAATGAAGTAGATAAAGAACAAGTTCCGCAGCAGAATCAGAAAAACAATGACGCAGATGAGGAGAAGAAAAAAGCACAGATCCGGTATACACGCTCAGATGAAGAAACCCTCATGAAGACGATTCGCAGCAAGATAGATGAAGAACAGACATTTCTTCAGAAGATGGATCGGGAACTTTACGATCTTGGAGCAACCAAAGATAAGCGCAGTACACAGTTCAAGGCGATGTATGATCAGCTGCATCAGGTGATGGATGAATATCGCAGTTTGAATACTGTAATGGCGCAGGTTAAAAAGCTGGGAGAAAAAGAACGTGAAGATTTAAGCAAGAGTTTCCGTGAAGTTGAAAAGAAACGTGAGGTTTTTAAACGGTCTGTCGATGCATATCTTAGAAGGAGACATTTGCTTTCCGGAGAAAGACTGATGCAGCGAAAAAGCCATGCATCATCATTGCAGGAATTTGCTGCAAAGACACCGGACAGTGAGCGGATTTTTAAACAGGGAACAGCGCTTACCGATAAGAAAAATGCTGCTCTTGCAAGTAAGAACGGCTATGCATTTTCTGCTTATCAGACAAATCAGCTGCGCGACATGATGAAACAGGCAATGTACGATCATGTATCATCACTGCCGGCCACCGATCCCAAAAGGGCACTGGGAATCAAGGCATTGGCGGCCCAGGATCGCCTCTGGAAGTTCAGTCAGACCAAAAGCGCGACTAAGCCGGTAAATCAGGAACAGGATCAGATGATAAATATAAATCAGATGATGGAAGAGAATCAGAACTGCAAGGATCTGAAGGCAATTCTTGCCTATGCACCGGAAGTGGAGGACATGATCAATAAGGTCAATGCGGAAGTGGAAAAGCAGATGGCTGGAAAACCTGAGATAGCAGATAAGCTGATCAAACCAGATTCGCTGACTCCGAAACAGGCACGCAGGGTTCTTGGTATGCTGTTTGAGGTGGAGAGTAAGGCAAATAAAGGAAAAGTAAAGACCAATCCGAAGCAGGATACGAAACAACAGGTTATAAATGAAAAGAAACCTGCCGTTAAAGAAGGAAAATTACCGTAAAATCACAAGATTTTGTTTTATGATTGACAAACATAAAAAGAGCCTAAATGAGAATGCCGGACGAAAAATGTAAAATTTTTGAAAAATATACAAATAAATCAAAAAAGAGCAACAAAAGCAGTTGAAAATCACTAGAACAAGTGCTATAATCTCGCTGTAGGGTGGTTAAAAAATTAACAGGAGGAAGTATCAATATGGCTAGATTTACATTACCGAGGGATCTCTATCATGGAGCAGGTTCTCTGGAGGAACTCAAGAACCTGAAAGGTAAGAAAGCAGTTGTTGTAGTTGGCGGCGGTTCCATGAAACGCTTTGGTTTCCTTCAGAAAGTAGAAGATTATCTGAAAGAAGCAGGCATGGAAGTGGCTCTGTTTGAGGGAGTAGAGCCGGATCCGAGCGTTGAGACCGTTATGAAGGGCGCTAAACTCATGCAGGAATTTGGTCCTGACTGGATCGTGGCTATCGGAGGTGGTTCTCCTATCGATGCAGCAAAGGCCATGTGGGCATTTTACGAGTATCCGGATACCAAGTTTGAGGACCTGATTACTCCGTTCAATTTCCCGACACTGCGTACTAAAGCAAAATTCTGTGCTATTCCGTCTACTTCCGGTACAGCAACCGAGGTTACGGCATTCAGCGTTATTACAGATTATCAAAAGGGTATCAAGTATCCGCTGGCAGATTTCAATATCACACCGGATGTGGCAATCGTTGATCCAGATCTGGCAGAGACGATGCCGCAGAAGCTTACAGCCAACACCGGTATGGACGCCATGACTCATGCTATTGAGGCATATGTATCCACACTTCACTGTGATTATACAGATCCTCTGGCGCTTCATGCAATCAAGATGATCCATACATACCTGGTTAAATCATACAATGGCGACAAAGCAGCAAGAGCAAGCATGCACAATGCTCAGTGTCTTGCCGGCATGGCATTCTCCAATGCACTGCTCGGTATCGTTCATTCCATGGCTCACAAGACAGGTGCAGCTTATTCGGGCGGACATATCGTTCACGGTGCAGCCAATGCAATGTATCTTCCGAAAGTTATCAAATTCAATTCCAAAGAGCCGGAGGCAGCTTCCCGTTATGCGGATATCGCTAAATTCATCGGCTTACAGGGAGATAGCGACGAGGCTTTAGTTGATGCTCTTATTGCAGAGATCAAGGATATGAACAAGCAGTTAAATATTGCTCCGTGCATCAAGCTCTATGAGGGCGGAATCATTGATGAGAAAGAATTCAATGATAAGTTAGCTACAGTAGCAGAGCTGGCAGTAGGAGATGCCTGCACAGGCTCCAACCCGCGCTCCATCAATCCGGAGCAGATGGCCAAACTCCTGACCTGCTGTTTCTACGATACAGAAGTAGATTTCTAATACCAGACAATGAAAAATCCAAATTGAAACGCGAAAATCCCGTCTTTTTGATGGGATTTTTGTGTATAATCAAGAAAGTGCTTTAAATGACGCGATTTGTCCCACATTTGTCCCACTTGATGCAGTATACTGAGGGCAGATACTTAAACGGACATAAAACTGACATGCCGCCTGACGGCTATTATGAATGGAGGAAAAAAGAATGAATATTGATGAATTTTTACGATTTTGGCAGGTTTTGCAAGAGGAATTTAAACACCAATATAAAGAGGATTTGATAGGTGCAGACGATCTTCTCGCATTGTACGGACACAGAAGTGAAATACACGGTAAGGCAAGAAGCAGGATGTCATATCTTTTGCCGCTATTGCACGTCAACCCTGATGTGATATCGTATGTAAACGATAGAATAGGTTGGGTGGAGCCTCCGAAGTCTTTCCAGAAGGGTAGTATTGATAGTATCGATGATTTCGATCAAGTTTTAGATCAGGTATACAAGGATTGGAGCAGAGATATTATTCAAAGTGAAGGAGCGGAGTCACTTAAAGAAAGAATCAGCAGTGTCGAGAAAAAAGTTGATAATATCAGAGTAGAAAAAAAGAAAATAAAGCAAGCAAAAGAAGAGGAACAAAAAGCGGATGAGGAGCAAATGCGTCAATTGAAGGAGGATGCAGAGAGAACCGAGAAGAGACGGGAAGAGCAGCGCAAGAGAGACGAGGAGGCGCAGCGAAAGAAGGAAGAGGAAGAGCAGCGCAAGAGAGAAGAAGACGAGCAGCGAATGATGGAAGAGGAGGAGCAGCGAAAGAGGGACGCGGACGCGAAGCGAAGAAAAGAAGAAGAGGAGAAGCGAAAGAAGGCAGAGGAAGAGCAGCGTAAGAGAGAAGAAGATGAGAAGCGAAAAAAGGAAGAGGAAGAGGAGCGAAAGAGAGTAGAGGAAGCGGAGCGAAAGAGAGAAGAAGACGCGCGGCGACAGAAAATAGAAGCAGAAGCGCAGCAAAAAAAGGAAGAGGAAGAGCGCATCAGGAAAGAACAGGAGAAAGCAGAAAGAGCAGAAAAAGAGCGACTGGAAGAAAATTTCAATCGGAAGGTTGAAGGACGACGAATTAAAGAAGTCTCACATGAAGAAATAATATCAAAGGCAGGGAAATTAAAAGATATAGTTTCTCAGGAGGAAGATAGATTAAAGGGAGTAAAAGATGTTGATGCTTTTGATGAAAAATTCATTGAGGAACTTTACAAGCCTTTAGATGGATTTTTATCTTATGAGAATAAAAGTGATCTGGATTATGGTATAGAGATGCTTGGAGACATATGTGATGTTGCATATGCGGGAAAAGTTCCGTCTAAACTGTCTGAAGAGGAGCTCAATCTGAAAGCTAATCAGGTCTTCGATTTCCTGCAGGAAATATTGGATGGCGGAAATTATAATAATCTCTCAAGGAAATATAGTGAATTTACAAAAAAACGCGCAGAGTCATTGGATAAAGAGACGATCGATGCGATTAAGGCAGAAATAGAAGAAGAAGAGAAAAAACAGCAACTTCTTTCAGAGGAACAGAAAAAGAAGGAAGAGGAGAAAAAGAAGCTGGAAGCCCAGTACGAAGCTGAGCAAAAGAAAAAAGAAGAAAAGACAGAAGAAAAAGTCGAAGAGAAGACTGAAGAAATTAAGGCTGAAGAGAAAGCCGAAGAGAAAAAGGCAGAGGAAATAAAGCCCGAGGAAAAGACTGAAGAAAAGGTCGAAGAGAAAAAGGTCGAAGAAATAAAGCCCGAGGAAAAGACTGAAGAAAAGGTCGAAGAGAAAAAAGTCGAGGATAATCAGCCGAAAAGAGAAAAGCTTGATCCGGCTGAGGTGCGCAGAAATATGCTGCGTAAACTGAAAGGGAAAAAAGTCAAAACAGAGGTAAAGACGGAAGTCGTAAACGAAGAAGCCAACAAGGAAGTTGTAAACGAGGAAGTCAACAAAGAAGTTCAGAAAGAGGAAGTTCCGAAAGAGGAAGATAACAAGGAAGTTCAGAAAGAGGAAGTCAACAAGGAAGTTCCAAAAGAGGAAGTCAACAAGGAAGTTCCAAAAGAGGAGGTCAACAAAGAAGTTCAGAAAGAGGAAGTCAATAAGGAAGTTCCAAAAGAGGAAGTTCCGAAAGAGGAAGATAACAAGGAAGTTCCAAAAGAGGAGGTCAACAAAGAAGTTCAGAACGAGGAAGTCAACAAGGAAGTTCCGAAAGAGGAAGCCAACGAGGAACCTCAGAAAGAGGAAGTTAATAAGAAAAAGCTAAAGGAGGTAGATCCGGAAGAGGCAGCCAGGATAAACAGGAGTATGCAGTTAAGAGAGGCTATTGCTGATTTCGACGCTATCAGCGGCAAAGAGCTTAATTGGTTCACTACCAGTGCTAATGCGGACACGTTCCAGAAGATCAAGGATGCTGCCGGTGATTATGACAATCCGATTGTTCCGGGCAACAATAAGGAAAAAAGAAAGGAATTATATCAGGCTTGTGACGAGTATCTGCGTGCGCATACAACAGATGGAAAGACGATAGATGGTCAGAGATCAAAGGTCGGACGACTTCGTAAGCAGGCTGTAGTGGCTATACTTCAGGCGCTGGAACAGTATCCTGATATCCAGGAAGTAAAAGCAGAGATGGAACGTGAGGCAGCGCAGAAAGCGATTGAGAGGGGAGAAGAACCTGCAAGGGTGAAACTTAATTTCAAAGAGCTTGAAAAGTCACTTGCTGAAGGTTCGAAGGCAAAAATGAAACTCAAAAAAGAAGATAAAAAGAATCCAGATGCAGTAAAGAGAAAAGCATATGCCGAATTAAAGGCGGAGAGAGAAAAAAGATAAACAAACGGGGAGAACGCTCTCCCCGTTTTTGCTGCAAAATAATTAAGATCAGGTATTTTCTGAGCTCTGTTCATCCGTAGTGCTCAAACGGGATAAAAGCTCTTTGGCCTCATCCGTGCATCGGATGATTTGCTCCTTTTCCGGAAGCTCGATGTCATGGATAAGGACGTTGCGTAATTTGCGAAGCTTTACAATCAGACTGATAGTTTCTTTGTCAAAAAGATCCATTCGTTTCAGGGTGTTGATATTGAAGGCACCCTTTGAACGGGAAGAACTGTGCTTGGCCATCCTGTTGAGAAGGTGTTCAAGCGGAACCCACTTCGCAAGGAAAAGATTGATTGCAGAAAGCGTTTCCTCGGAGATTTTGTCCTTGCCGGCTCGAAGCTCAAGATATATCTGATAGCGCTTTTCATTGCCGGTGATAATCTGGTCGATGATTTGCTGGGAAATGGTGCGCTTATCCTTTTCAAATTTGACAGATTTCAAAATAGGAGTGATGTCCTTAAGGCCGGTTATCTGCAGGTGCTTAAGAAGACGATACAGCAGGGCAATATTTCCCATATGAAGCTCGATGTCCTCGGTTTTAAATCGGCTGCTCAAAAAGTTGTAGAGGTAAGAAGCAAGCTCGTACTGGCTTGTAAATTCGGCATTGCGGCTGCGAATCCTTTCATTTCCGGCGACCTGGAGACGCTCCAGGGCTATCTCACCGGCGAGTACGAGGCCGTTTAGCTCGTCCAGGATAGAAAGCTCCTCCTCTGAAAGAGAACCTTGAAGAGGCTTATATATAAGGTCGTGCTCAACTTCAGACCATGCGTGCATAAGCAGTGAGGCAACCTGTACCTCAATGCGGGCAGATTCATATTTTTTCTGAGAATCATTTAAGATTTCATCCCGCATATGTGCGCGATAGTGGTTGGCCCAGTAGCCGGAAAAACGCTTATGGTAGGTCGGTGGCTTGGACTGTTCCGGAAATTGTTTGAATTCCAGTATGTCAAATAATTCAGCCATGATGGCATCCACCTTGCCACGGTCACCGGGGAAATATAAAGAAACACGTACACCGGACAGATCTGCTATATCGTCGTAGATTTCATCGATAGTCTGATAAGGCTTCTCACGCTTTGAATTACGGCGCTGCACCTTCGTGCGCAGTCTGGACGGATTTTTGGCACGTGATGAGACAATTGCTTTAATACCGGCATCCTGTAAAGCCACACGCAGCTTTTCGGATGCGATCTGGCCGGCAGTGTCATAGAAGGACCAGTTTGATTTGTATGAATCGATAAATTGCTGAATTAAATCCATAAGCATAACCTCCCGTACTCCATGTATGCAGTATATCAAAGAAAAATTACATCTGCCAGTACTTCTGTGTAAAATCGATACGTAATCTGACTACTGTCAGTGTGGTTTAGGATTACGGTACACGGTTAGGCATTTTCTGAACTGAAAATATCTACCTGTGTACAGTAACACTACGGTCAGTATAGTTTAGCCGGTGTAGACTTATAGCTGTTTTTGTGGTAGAGTAAATGGCAGTAGTAATTGAGAGCAGCTGTTTAATAGCGCATGAACAGTAACGTGTAATGACAGATAAGGTATGGTAATTGCCAAGCAGATATAATGTGAAGGCAGTTACATAAAGACGGAAAATATGGGACAGTTTATAGTATTGGATCTGGAGTGGAACCAGAGTCCGGCGGGCAAAGATGGCTCGATGGACCGCCTGCCATTTGAGATTATTGAGATTGGAGCTGTAAAATTAAATAAAAATCTTCAGATTGTTTCTGAATTTCAGCGTCTGATTCGGCCGCGGGTATACAGGCAGATGCACTATAAGATATCGGAAGTGACGCACATGTCGATGGAACAGCTTGATACGGAAGGCGAAGATTTTGCGGATGCGATGTCGGAATTTCTCACCTGGTGCGGAGATGATTACCGCTTTTGTACATGGGGATCGATGGATCTGACCGAGCTGCAGAGAAATATGGTATATCATGGGATGGATTTGAAATTTCCATTGCCGTTTTTTTACTATGATTTGCAGAAAATTTATGCGTTGATCCATGGTACAAAGCAGAAAGAATCGCTGGATACTGTAGTTGAAGAGCTGGATCTGAATGAAGACAGGCCGTTTCACAGGGCTCTGGATGATGCATACTATACCGGACGCGTCATGAGCAAGATGGATTTTTACAGCATGATGGAATATATTTCGGTAGATTATTATCAGCCGCCGATTAAAGAGGAGGATGAGATCTATCTGGAATTTCCTGAGTATGCGAAGTTTGTATCCCGCCAGCATGAATCGAAGGAAGAGGTTCTTGAGGAACGGCGCGTGACGGAGATGGTCTGTTATAAATGCCGCCGCACGCTCAGGAAGAAGATTCGGTGGTTTTCATCCAACCAAAAATTTTACTTTTGCCTGGCAGTTTGTCCGGAACATGGATATATGAAGGGCAAGATCAGGATGAAGAAATCCGAAGATGGCTCATTTTTTGCAGTAAAGACCACAAAACTGGTTGATGAGGAAGGCGCAGCCCTGATAGAGCAGAAAAAAGAAGAGACAAGAAAAAAACGCGCAGAGCGCAGTAAGATAAAAAAAGCAGGAAAAGCGGCAGAATAATACCGTTTTTCCTGCTTTTTCTCTTTTTGATTTTCTTGTCGGCTTTTTTGCCGGCCTTTTATTTGTCAGTCTTTTTATCGGTCTTTTATTTATCGGCCTTGAATTTGCGTCTTGAACGCTTCTTGTTTTTTTGCGCGGCCGCGCTTCGGCGATTCTGCATCATCAGGTCAAAATCAGCTTCCGACATGCCGCTGTCGCGAAGTCTTTCCGCACGGCGTCTGCGACGCTCTGCAAGGGAATATTCTTCCTGTCGCTGCTGCATCTGGATAAACCTCACTATGGCTGTGATAAGACCTATGACAATCAGAATCGCAGTAAGTGTAGCTATGAATGCCGGTGGAATGCGCAGCGAAATATGGAAAAGCTGTCCCAAAGATTTCTTCCCGGAACTGTTTCCCGAATCAGCAGTCAGTTCCGGCGGATTGGAGAGCGGCAAGGCTTCAGACTCGCCATCGGAGGCGGAGTTATCCTTGCCATTTTCGGAAGCTGCTCCAGTCTCGGATAAAAGCTTTTCGGGAATATCGGATGTATCGTGGGAGCTTGTGAGTGTAAGGTAAGCAGTTCCCACACTGTGGTCTCCGAGAGAGTAATTGACACAGGCAATGGTGTTTTCCGGTGCATTGGCCGGTATCTCATAGTCAAGAGAAACGGTTGTTTCCGAGAAATCCGCTGTTTTTGGCAAAATCACGCGGCTGTCGGCATCCAGTGCCAAGGATTCCTCATTATCAGCAGAAATATTGCCAATTTTTAAATCTTTTCCGATAGTTGAAAATATTTCGTCGCAGTCTGCGATTTTTACCGAATGAAAATTGTTAAATCCGAAATCAAGCAGACGGCTTGTGTCCTCATACTGGGTGTTATTGCTATGCAGGATGACGGTAATCAGAGTAGTATCACCCTGTCTTGCGCCATTGACCAGGGTGTTGAGGGCGATGGAGGTGTAACCTGTTTTTCCACCCAGAACATCGGCGCGATAGTACTGAGGCCAGTTTTTCTTGACCATCTTGTTGCCCGGTGAGATGCCCTGACCATTGGGATTCTTCTTATTTGGAGGCAGCTCATAATAGGTGGTTTCGACTATTTTTGCGAAGGTCTCATTCTTAAAGGCAGCTCTTGTGATGAGGGCCATGTCATAGGCACTCACGTAATGTTCCTCATTGTTTAGACCGCTGGGGTTCGCAAAATGCGAATCCTGGCATCCGAGTTCGGCTGCCTTTTCGTTCATCAAAACAGCAAATGCATCGGCTGAACCTGCCACGTGCTCGGCCAGGGCATTGGCCGATTCATTGGCTGACTTTAAAAGCAGCGCATACAGGCAATCCTTGACGCTTGCAGTGTCTCCGGTATCATAGCCCGCGCTGCTGCTGTTGGATTCCACGTTGTAGACTGCATTTTCGGAAAATGTGACAGTCTCGTCAAGGGAACAGTGTTCCAAAACGATGAGTGCCGTAAGAACCTTGGTAATACTTGCGGGCGAGTAGGTATCGTGGATATTCTTTCCATATAAAACAACTCCGGTGTCAGCGTCCATGACGATCCCGGCATCGGAGTCAATGGAAATATCTGAAGGCCAGTCTGTGGAGGCCTGGGATTTTAACGGTGAGGCAAATACGGAGAGCGAAAGCAATACGATAAAAAATGGAACTGATTTACTGTGCTTACTATCGGGCTTTTTTTTACTCTCGGTTTTGCTCTTGTATCGATCAAACAGTATCAGGGCCAGGCAAATGACGAAAAGCCCGCCGGTCATCAGACAGAATGTGATGCCGATTCTGGCCGCGGTATCCATAAAAAATGGCTCAGGCACGATATTTATCAACAGATCCGTTCTTGGATCCAGAAGCCATAGGTCATTGGTAAAGAAGATTTTGTGGAAAATTATAAAATATTTCGTAAAATCTGTGGATATAATCCCGGCAAGCAGTGCAGTCACCAACAGAAACACAACGGTTCCTGCGCAGAGCATCTTTGGCAGCTGTTTTTTTAGCGGAACCTTAAGTACAACCAACAGGATGACTGATGCTGCAGCCAGAATCTGACAGATCCTTCGCAGCATGAGACCTCCCAGAAAGAGGCCGCGGACATCTGCCATGTGTGCCTTTTCTCTGTCGTTGAAAAATTCGCGGTGTTCGCCATTCACAACCGTTTCAATATTCAAATCATCGCGATTGCCTCGCAGATAGGCCATCATCTCGTCAGTTACCTGAAGCAGATCATCCATCTCCATGTTTACACTGTCAGCAACCTTATAGCGGGTATATTCATTTTTATAATAGTCCGGTGTCCAGTAAGCGACAGCTTCAACCGAAGTGATCAGAAAAACGATCATTAGCGAGAATGCGCAGATTAGTCCGGGCAGCCAGGCAAGATATTTATTTTTTTGTTTCATATTAAAATTATAACCTTTCAGAGTTATTTATAGGATTGCAAAGTTGAAATCCTCGGCTATTTCATGACCGAGTGATTCACTTCAGTATATCAGTTTCGTAGAATCATGAAAAGTCATTGAAATGAAAAAAGTATAAAATTATTATGAAAGTGTTGTCAGGCGGGACTTGTCAACGGATGGGAAGATCTTATATACTATACAAAATAATCCATAGGCATCAAAGTCGAGGGATTTTGACCTTGACATATCGATATATGAAGATATAGGGAGAAAACCTTGAATTTTCAAAAAACAATTGATTATATGAGGAGGATATAAACATGATAAAGGCAGTCATCTTTGATATGGATGGAGTTATTATCGATAGTGAGGGAATTTACCTGAATTATCTGTATGAATATGCAAAAAAGAAAAATCCGAATGTGACACTGGAAAGTCTGCACGGAACGGTGGGGACAACAAAGAAGGATTGCTGGTCTGTTGTGGAAAAAGCGGTAAATAACGGGCAGACATGGCAGGAATTGCATGATGAGTATCTGGGAAGATGGACGGATATTTTTAATTCAGTGGATTATCTTTCTATTTTCCGGCCTGAGGTTTTGGATGTTATGGATCGCCTTAAAGCTGATGGGTTCAGACTGGCAGTTGCGTCTGCGACCAATATTGAACAGGTGGAGCGTATCTTAAAGGAGAATGGCGTCGCATCTCGTCTGGAGAGGATGATAAGCGCAAGCACATTTAAACGAAGCAAACCGGACCCGGAGGTGTATCTTTATACGGCAGACCAGATGGGGCTTAAGCCGAGTGAGTGTCTGGTAATCGAAGATTCCACGGTTGGAATTATGGCCGGCCACAGCGCCGGGATGACAGTGGCGGCCTTGATTGACAATAGATTTTCCTTTGACAGAAGTCTTGCGGATTATGAGCTTAATTCATTGGAAGAAATAGTACCTTTGGCAGAAAAAATCAACATGTTACCGTAAGGTGACATGTTGATTTTAAAGAAAAGCTTTTATTGTGATACCTGTCTGATGAAATCTCTGGAAACATAGGCTTCCTGTCCGTTGTAATTGATGACGGCCCATTTGTCATCATAATCCCGCAGATATTCAATATCTGTATCAGGTGCCAGTACACCGATTCTGTCTGTGTCGGTGGATGGTGTAGAGCGGACATTGACTGTGTCCGTGGTGCGGTAAACGGTAGTTTCCTCGGCAACGGTCTCAGCCTCAGTCTCCGGTGCAAGCGATTCTGTGCTTGTCGGTGCAGTGGTTTCCTTCTTCGAATCTGACACAGGATGTATCATTTTGATAATCAAAAGCAATAAAATGATAATGATAATCAAAAGCAGCGGCCTTACGATACTTCGAAGATCAAAAGACGGTCCTCCGGCATAGGCGCGTCTGCGGCGCCCTGTGCCACTGCCGGAATGCGTGCCGGCATCCCGTCTTCCGGAACCGTCGGCTGTGCTTCTTTCACTTCTCACAGATCTTGCCGCAGCGGCTGCGGAAGATGCATTTCTTGCTGATTTTGAAGATTTTTTTGAATCATTATAATCATTTGCGAAAGTATAAACTTCCTGCGAAAGAAGATGATGAGCCTGATTGGCGTTGTAGGCACTGCTGTCGCCTTCGTGGATGGCCTTGTTGCCGATTGTACGGATCTTGTGGTAATGTTCACAGGTTGTCTTGCTGATTTTACCTGATGAGTACAATGCGTCTATCATTTCCAGGAGTCCCGGTTCCAGGATGCCATAGCGTTCACAGAGACACTTGACCATGTACTCCAGTGTCTGCCGGGCTTTTACCATGGCCAGATTATAATTCTTTTTTCCGATCAGTTTCTCGGTTTCCCGAACTCCGTTGTGTATCTGTTCCCAGGTGCCCTGACCTGTATTTGATGTCGTTCCCATAGGCATACCCCCTTACTTATTTTTTCATGAAAAATGGCTGCTTATTCATGTTTTTGGCGGGTCTCAAAGTCCCAAATTCTCTTACAAGCGAGCTTGCAAGAGGATCCTCGATCTTTCGACCCTGGTATCATCATTATAGTATAATTGATTGAATTATTCATTATAAATTTTATGAAAATTCGAAAAGTCATAAAAATGTAATAATTGTTCTGAAATGATATCCATATACTTTGTTGCGGAATGGCAATTGAAATGTTAAAATGGGGTATAAGCATATAAATCAGGAGGAGTGAATATGAGATTACGCCATATACCGGGCGCAGAGCAGATGATAGAGGAGAATCCGCATGTGGTTCACGATGCAAAGAGCAAAAAGGGGACCTGGCAGCAGATTTTTGGAAATGACCACCCGATTCGTATAGAGGTAGGCATGGGAAAGGGACAGTTTATTCTTGAACAGGCATCCCGCAATCCTGATGTAAATTTTGTCGGTATCGAGAAATATTCCACGGTTCTTTTGAAGGCAATACGCAAGAGAGAACAGATGGATCTTTCCAATATATATTTTCTGTGTGAGGATGCCAGAGAGCTGGCTGAGATTTTTGGCGATGGAGAGGTGGAAAGGATTTATCTGAATTTCTCGGATCCGTGGCCTAAGGATCGCCACGCAAGACGGAGACTGACATCACCGCCGTTTATGGAGGTATATGATAAGATCCTCAAGAAAGACGGCCGGGTTGAATTTAAGACGGATAATCAGGATTTGTTTTCATATTCCCTGGAAGCTATTCCTGAGGCCGGATGGCGCATTACGGAATTTACGAGGGATTTACACCACAGCGATATGGCAGAGGGCAATGTCATGACGGAATATGAGGCTAAATTTTCGGCTTTGGGAAAACCGATCTGCAAGCTGGTGGCGGTGCGCTGATGCAAGTAGCACGATTTTGGCAGCAGATGTGAGTGTACTGAACGGTTACATGGGTTTTATGATGTTTAAAGTGGAAGGAGGAAATGAGAGATGGAAGTTAAGTTTACCAGTGCAAATTTTGAAGAGGAAGTATTGAAATCGACGATACCGGTGCTGGTTGATTTTTACGCAGACTGGTGCGGACCGTGTCAGATGATGGCACCGGTGATTGAACAGCTGGCCGGAGAGTATAATGGAAGGGTAAAGATCGGCAAATTAAATGTCGATGAGAACCCTGACATTGCCGTCAAATATAAGGTAATGTCAATTCCTACGACGATTATCTTCAAAAACGGAGAGGTGTTCAGCAAGGAAGTAGGAGCAAGTTCTAAGAAAGAAGTAGAGAAGGCGATTGGCCGGGCATTGTAGAAGTAGAAACAGATACGGCTGAGAGTGGGCAACGATTACAACGGGGGAAATTGATGCGTCAGTTTCCCCCGTAATTTTTGTCCGTAGGTACAATCAGTTGCAGGAGCGCCGGAGGCACGCAACAACTGAATTTCAGATGTGATGTTGTCAGGCAACAGATGTTTATACGCATAAACGCGAAAAAAATGCCTGCCCCACAGCTCACTGTCTGCAAAACAAGCACTTATCAGTGCGCCTTCAGGGACTCGAACCCTGGACAAATAGATTAAGAGTCTACTGCTCTACCAACTGAGCTAAAGGCGCTTATTTTGTTCTCTTGCGGATGCCTCATCCGTAAGACATGAATCATTCTACATCATAGGAAATGAAATGTCAACAGTTTTTTTAATTATTTCAAAAAAACATGTTAAAAAATATTTTTGCATAGAAAAGAATAGAAGAAATGCCAAGATTAGTTATGCACATGAAGCTGTGGAAAAGTCTTGAAATAAAGATACAGAGCGGAGATCACGGTTTTGGATATTTGTAAAGTGATAAATGCATTTTTGTGCAAAATTCTGATTTGAAAAAATATGTCTGGGATCCACTTCCATTTTTGAATTGATTGGTGTATGCTAGTAGTCGTCACGACATACACACAATATCTTGTGTGCCGTGTCAACCCAATCACAATATTTTGTATATTATTCTAATAATTGCCTAAATACAAATCAAAAGAAGAACTAATCGTAAGACAAATCAAGAAAGTAAATGATGTTTTTGTAATACCGGAACAAGGCATAAAAAGGGGCCGGTGAGTAAGGAGAGAAAAGCAGGATGGAAGATACAGTTACAACCAATGTCATAAAACGAAACGGAGAAGAAGTACATTTTGACCGTAAGAAGATCGTAAATGCTATCACGAAGGCAAATGGCAATGTAGATCGTATTCACCAGATGAATCCATATCAGATAGAGGCGATTGCGGATACTATCGCAGAGCAGGTGCAGGAGACTCCTCATGCGGTAAATGTGGAAGATATCCAGGATATGGTAGAGACGAGTATCATGGAGATGCGCGGCTATGAGGTTGCACAGAAATATGTACGCTATCGCTACCGCAGAGAATTGAAGCGTAAGTCCAATACGACGGATAACGGTATTCTGGCGCTTCTTGATCACATCAACGAAGAAGTAAACCAGGAGAATTCCAACAAGAATCCGGTTATCAACTCTACACAGCGCGACTACATGGCGGGTGAGGTCAGCAAGGACCTTTCAAAGCGTGTACTGCTGCCTGAGGAGATTGTCCGTGCCCACGAAGAGGGAATTATTCATTTCCATGATACAGACTACTTTGCGCAGAAAGAGCACAACTGCGACCTGATCAACCTTGAGGATATGCTGCAGAACGGCACCGTTATCAGCGAGACGATGATTGAGAAGCCTCACAGCTTCTTTACAGCCTGCAACGTAACAACCCAGATTGTGGCACAGGTGGCCAGCAACCAGTACGGCGGACAGTCATTTACCCTGGCACATCTTGCACCTTTTGTGGATATCAGCCGACAGAAGATTCGCAGAAATGTAATTGCGGAGCGTACAGAGTGCGGTGAACCACTGGATGATGATATTATAAGCCGCGTTACAGAGCGCAGACTTCGCGAGGAAGTTAAGAGCGGTATCCAGACGATTCAGTACCAGCTTATCACACTGATGACCTGTAACGGACAGGCACCATTTGTTACGGTATTTATGTACCTTGATGAGGTTCCGGAGGGACGCACCAGAGACGATCTTGCGATGATTATCGAAGAAGTGATGATTCAGAGAATGCAGGGTGTAAAGAATGAAAAGGGCGTATGGATCACACCGGCATTTCCGAAACTTATATACGTGCTTGACGAGGACAATATTACAGAAGATTCGAAATACTGGCATCTGACAGAATTGGCAGCCAAGTGCACGGCAAAACGTATGGTGCCGGATTACATTTCCGCCAAGATTATGAAGGAATTAAAACAGGGAGAGGTATATCCGTGTATGGGATGCCGTTCATTCCTGACCGTTGAGGACTCACAGATGCTGCCAAACGGCAAGCATAAGTTTTACGGACGTTTCAATCAGGGCGTAGTTACCATCAATCTTGTTGATGTGGCATGCTCTTCAGAAGGAGACATGGACCGCTTCTGGCAGATTCTCGATGAGAGACTGGAGCTGTGCCACCGAGCACTTAGATGCCGCCATGAGAGACTTCTCGGCACTATCTCCGATGTCGCACCTATTTTGTGGCAAAACGGAGCCCTGGCGCGCTTAAAGAAGGGCGAAACCATCGACAAACTGCTGTACAATGGATATTCGACGATTTCACTGGGTTATGCAGGCCTTTATGAGATGTGTATGCGCATGCTTGGCAAATCCCATACCGATCCGGAGGCAAAACCATTTGCCCTCAAGGTTATGCAGCGCCTGAATGATAAGTGCAAGGAGTGGAAAGAGGCGGAAAATATCAGTTATTCCGTATATGGCACGCCGATGGAGTCCACTACATATAAATTTGCAAAGTGCCTGCAGAAGAGATTTGGCATCATTCCGGGAGTTACGGATAAAAACTACATCACAAACAGTTATCACGTGCATGTGTCTGAGAATATTGACGCGTTCAGCAAGCTTGCATTTGAATCAGAATTTCAGAAACTGTCACCGGGCGGTGCCATCAGCTATATAGAGGTGCCGAATATGCAGACCAACATACCGGCGGTTCTGTCTGTTATGCAGTTTATCTACAATAATATCATGTATGCAGAGCTTAATACCAAGAGTGATTTCTGCGAGAACTGCGGCTATGACGGGGAGATCAAGATTGTTGAGGATGAGGCAGGAAAGCTCGTATGGGAGTGCCCGAACTGCGGCAACCGCGATCAGAACAAGCTTTTTGTGGCACGCCGTACCTGCGGTTACATCGGAACCCAGTTCTGGAATCAGGGACGAACTCAGGAGATCAGAGACAGGGTGCTGCATCTGTAAATTGAGATAAAACATGAAGGCCGGGCTTACTGGGTAACAGCGAGCCCGGTTTTCATTCATTGCGTTGTCACCACCGGGTGACAAGTCAGCTTTACGGGAGAAATAAATATGCACTACGGAAATATAAAAAAGCATGACATAGCCAACGGTACGGGGGTAAGAGTTACATTATTTGTGTCAGGCTGCCGTCATCATTGTAAGGGATGTTTTAATTCTGAGACATGGGATTTTAATTACGGAAAACCATATACCGCGCAGACACAGCAGGAGATTCTTGAGGCACTGAAACCCGGATATATACAGGGACTTACGCTGCTTGGCGGAGAACCCTTTGAACCGGAAAATCAGGCGGAACTTACAGCCCTTCTTAAGAAGGTGAGGGAATTATATCCGCAGAAGGATATCTGGATATACTCCGGATATACATACGAAGAAATCACTGACCCGGAAAATCCGGCCTGTCACGGTGAAAATACTGATGCCATGCTCTCCATGGCGGATGTGCTGGTTGACGGGAAATTTCATTTGCAGGAGAGGGATCTCACGCTGAAATTTCGCGGATCCTCAAATCAGCGCATAATTGATGTGCCCGCTACCTTGGAGAGCGGAAAAGTCGTGCTCAATAAACTGAACTTTAAATGAAGTGAATGTTATAGGAAACGAGAACTACAAATCTTCGGCTTTATCGTTTCCTTTTGCATATAACCTTCTGTACTGAGCAGGCGTGAAACCTATTTCCTGCTTAAATATGCGGATAAAGTATGAAGGAATGCGAAGCCCCACCATCTCTCCGACAGCCTGAATGGTGGCGTCTGACTGAATGAGAAGCTTGGCGGCATGTTCGATGCGTATTTTCTTTAAATATTGCATGGGGCTGGAGCCGTAAGTCTGATGAAAGCTGCGTATCAGGTGCGACGGACTGTAGGAATACTGGCGCGCCAGCTCATTTAAGGATATATCCTCAGCATAGTGCGCATCCATATAATCATGCAGGGTGCGGGCAATACTCTCTGATTCTGGACTGCAGTTGTAGGGAGAGTAGAGAATCTGGAGAAATTCAATAAAATCCTGCTGGATCTCAAAGGGAGTCCGCATGGAAGATGGAAAACTCTTCTTTTGCGTATATTTGCTGAAAGAAACCAGATTCATCCTCTGCAGATACTTTTCAAGCTTTTCGCGGTCAGCTTCCGGCACAGTGCCGGTACGCGGCAGGGAGAGAGTGAAATTTTGAGGCGAATAGTAAAATTTCGGTGCCGCCCGCCTGGTTATATTGTCCGGATGAAATTCTTCGGATAAGCTGTACTGACCGATGGTATAAAAATGCACCCATGTGGTGACGGTTTTTTCCTGACAAACACGTATACCACGGTGAGGTATGTCCGGAACTATGATAAAAAACTGTCCTGAGCCAAGCTCTACATTGAAGGGCTCCTGCTCCAGGTAGAGAGTACCGCTGTGAACATATATAAGGTCAAAAACATTTCTTATTGTCCGTCGCTCGTGAATATCACCGGGACGATAAACACATCCGCCTCCGACGATAAAATAAGGCAGCGGCGGGCAATTTATATTAATAAAGTTCATTTAATCTATGCTCCTGTATCATAATGATGAAAAAATAGGACAACTGTACCGACTAGATTTATAATCTTTCGATATCAATTTTATTATATCAAATCACCGAAAAAACATCAATAAAGCCATCGGATATTCCCCCCCTCAAAAAGAGCTGTTAAAAACAGATTAAAAGATAAAACTTTACATATCCTGCAGAGAAACACACGATACAAAATACAAATTTTATTCTATAAAAATAAGTGTATTCTTTACTATAAAATGCAAAATGTGTTAGATCGTAATTCGGTCATATGAATGGTATACTATTAAGAAAACATACATAAAATGATGCCTTTTTCAGAAAATTATACAAAACTAATGTATAAGTGAAAAATAAATCGGGAGGGTTTTCTACAAATGATAAAAAAAGAAACAAGTTTCATTGACCTGAAACGGGTAAAAATAGACGACCCATTCTTTTCCAGAGTGCAAAATGTTGTGATTCACACGATGATTCCGTATCAGGAGCGGGTGCTTCATGATGAAGTGAGCGGAATCAAAAAGAGCCACGTAATCAAAAATTTCCGGATAGCGGCAGGCGATGAAGAGGGAAAGTATTACGGGCGAGTTTTTCAGGACAGTGACCTGGCCAAGTGGCTTGAAGCGGTGGCATATTCGCTGACGGTAGAGGCAAATCACGAGCTTGAGAAGAGGGCGGATGAGATTATAGAGCTTATCGGAAGAGTGCAGCAGCCGGACGGATATCTGGATACATATTTCATTGCAGAGGAACCTGAGCATAAGTGGCAGAATTTGACGGACTGCCATGAAATGTACTGTGCCGGTCATATGACTGAGGCCGGAGTGGCATATTATAAGGCGACAGGGAAAACAAAGCTTCTGGATATCTGCTGTAAGCTGTGTGACCATATTGACAGACGGTTTGGTCGGGAAGAGGGTAAGATAGCCGGTATTCCGGGACACGAGGAGATCGAGCTGGCACTTCTTAGGCTTTACGAGGCGACGGGTAAAGACAGATATCGTAAGCTGGCGGCATATTTTATCGATGAGCGCGGCAGGGATCCGGAATTTTTCCATAAGGAAGCAGCGGCAAGAAGCTGGAGCCGCACTGATTATATGGATAAGCAGCCGCCTTCATACATGCAAAATCACAAGCCGGTGCGAGAGCAGGATACGGTGGAGGGACATGCGGTCCGTTGTATGTATCTGCTGACTGCGGCAGCGAATCTGGCGGCCATAAATCACGATGAAGAGCTGATGGCAGCCTGCAGGAAAATGTGGGACAACATGGTGGACCGTCGTATGTATATAACAGGAGGCATCGGATCTAACTATTACGGAGAAGCATTTACCGTCGATTATGATTTGCCCAATGATACAGCTTATGCGGAAACCTGCGCAGCCGTGGGAGTTTGTTTCTTTGCAAAACAGATGCTTGAGGCAGATCCGGACGCTCGTTATGCGGATATTTTGGAGCGGGAGATATACAACGGAACCATAAGCGGCATGCAGCTTGACGGTACAAAATTCTTTTATATCAACCAGTTAGAGGCCAATCCGGGCATGCCGGCCGGATTGTACGGAGATGAGGAGTACACGCCGGAGCGCATCGGATGGTATGACTGTGCATGCTGTCCGCCAAACCTGGCCCGCCTTATGACGTCACTTGGCTCATATATATGGTCATCCGATGAAAATACCATATATTCTCACCTGTATATAGGCGGAACGGCCTCCTTTGACACGGCCGGAGGCGTAAAGATAGGACTTAAATCGGATTATCCGTGGAATGGAATGGTCTCCTATATGGTAGATCCAGAGCATGCAGGTGCCGAGTTTACACTGGCAGTCAGATATCCCGGCTGGTGTCACAAGATGGTTGTGAAGCTCAACGGCGTTGCACTTTCCGAATCTGATAAGTCAGATAAAGGATATTGGATGATTAAGAGAAAATGGCAGACCGGCGATATAGTTTCATGTGAGATGGAGATGGAGCCGGAGAGAGTATATGCACATCCGCTTGTACGGGCGGATGCCGGATGCGTGGCACTTAGGCGCGGACCGGTTATATACGCATTTGAAGGTGTGGATAACGGTGAAGAGCTTCAGACACTAAGGATCCCGCGGGATGCGAAGATAGAGGCACTTCCATATAATCCGGATCTGCTTGAAGGAGTCGTCGCACTGCGGGTTACGGGATGCCTTAAAAAATCAACTAAAGAACAGGCACTTTATACAAATGACGCGGCACCGGAAGAAAAAGTGACTCTGCAGGCGATTCCGTATTATGCATGGTGCAACCGCGGTATGACGCATATGCGTGTGTGGATGCCGGAATAGTTTTTCTAACTTAGAAGAAAGAGGGGAGTACGGACATGAAGAAATATATAGGCAAGCGTATCATGATTTCTCTTGTCACGCTTCTGATCATCATCCTGGTACTTTTTATGCTGCTGCAGCTGATGCCCGGATCACCGTTCAACGACGAAAAGCTGACTCCTGATCAGATTGCGATGATGTCGAAGAAATATGGACTTGACAAACCATTGATAGTACAGTTTTTCACTTATGTAAAAAATCTGCTGCAGGGCGATTTCGGCGTATCTTATGTTATTTCCAAGGATACATCCATATCGGTCCTCTTAAAGAATCGTGTACCGGTAAGCTTTGGAATCGGACTTGAGGCAGTAACATTCGGTGCTATTGTAGGACTTATTTTGGGCATTCTTGCCGCACTTAAGAAAAACAGCT
Source organism: Prevotella sp. CAG:279 (assembly GCA_963637995.1). GTDB lineage: Bacteria > Bacillota > Clostridia > Lachnospirales > Lachnospiraceae > Otoolea. The sequence goes on from CAVHPN010000046.1 coordinate 29,371, forward strand.
GGCTGGATACCATCTGTACCGTGATTTCGGTTCTGGGTGTCAGCCTTCCGTCTTACGTATTTGCGCTTGTCATGGCATATTTTATCGGCTACAAGGCACAGTGGCTGCCGCTTCTGTTTGATGGAAAGAAGTTCTTTGCATCGTCGATCATGCCGATGTTGGCACTGTCGATGTTTACGGTGGCAACGGTGGCAAGATTTACCAGAACATCGCTCCTTGAGGTGCTTGACAGCGAATATATGCTTTTAGCCGAAAGCAAGGGGATTACCGGACGGCCGCTCCTGGTGCGCCATGCACTGAGAAATGCACTGATTCCGATTATCACGGTTCTTGCACCGTTAGTCGTAGACCTGATGATAGGCTCTCTGGTTATTGAGAAAATCTTCTCAATTCCGGGAATCGGCAGTCTGATGATTGCGGCTATCCAGTCAAATGATTACAACGTGACGATTTCGCTGGCATTTATCTACAGTGTCATGTACATTGTCCTGATGCTGGTGGTTGACATCCTGTACGGAATTATCGATCCGAGAATCCGTCTGGCCAAGAAATCGGATTGAGAGGTGATGGCATGAAAAAACGGAGTGACGAGACGACAGTTAAGAATAAGACAGGTGAAGATACGGCTTCCGTTCAGGAGTTGATTTCATCGCCGGAAGAATATTTAAGCCGGATTGAATTTCTGGATGATGATTTTGAGTTTCAGCATAAAGATGGTTTTGAGCATGTTGACACTAACTTTGCAAGTCTCAGCTACTGGAAAGAGGCAATTGCAAGATTTAAGAAAAATAAAGGGGCGATGTTCAGCCTTGTATGTATTGCTTTTCTGATAATCATGGCGATTGTCGGACCTCATATGAATCAGTTTACCTATGATCAGCAGATCATTGCCAACCAAAATATGGCACCCCGAGTGCCGGTTCTTGAAGATATGGGGATTTTGGACGGCTCCGAGACGATGCGTACATCCACGGGAAGCAAGCAGGTAAACTACTATGAGAGCAACGGACTGACGGACACATATTACTGGTTTGGTTCGGATTCCCTGGGACGTGACCTTTGGACCAGGACCTGGAGCGGAACCAGAATCAGCCTCTATGTGGCAGTGCTGGCAGTTTTCATTGATCTTGCGTTTGGCCTTACCTACGGACTGGTCTCCGGATATTTCGGCGGAAAAGTCGATATGATTATGCAGCGTATCGTGGAGGTGCTAAACAGTATTCCGTACCTGATTACCGTTACCCTGCTTTTGCTGGTACTCAAACCGGGACTTATGTCCATCACGTTTGCCCTGATGTTTTCCGGATGGCTGGGCATGAGCCGTATCGCCCGCGCAGAGGTTTTAAAACTCAAGGAACAGGAGTATGTGCTGGCATCAAAAACGCTGGGAGCAAAGAGCCTGCGCATTATATTCAAAGAGATTTTGCCAAATATTTTCGGCCCGCTGATTACACAGACCATGTTTTCGATTCCGCATGCCATATTTACCGAGGCATTTCTGGCATTTATCGGTCTGGGCGTACCTGAGCCGATGGCATCGCTGGGATCACTGATTTCGAGCGGATATCAGAATTTTACGAGTCATCCGTACATGATAGTATTTCCGCTGATTGTTATGGGACTTCTGATGCTTTGCTTTAACATGCTGGCCGATGGCCTGCGTGATGCACTGGATCCGAAGATGAAGGATATGTAGGAGGAAGCGGCATGGATAAAATGGATAAAAAAGAAGAAATTTTACGAGTGCGAAATCTGGACATTTCCTTTCAGACAACGGCAGGAGTGGTCAATGCCGTCCGGGGAGTCAATTTGAGGGTTAATCGCGGAGAAACCGTTGCGATCGTAGGGGAATCAGGTTCCGGAAAATCTGTTTCGGCGAAGGCCATCATGGGAATTCTTGCAAAAAACGGAACCATCGATCGCGGACAGATCACATTTTCGTATTATCGTAATCCTGAGGAAAAAGTGACCAGAGAGATTCTGGAGATGAAAAAGGATGATATCCGCAGTCATATCAACGGAAAGCGTATTGCGATGGTTTTTCAGGACCCGATGACATCCTTAAATCCGCTGATGCCGGTGGGCAAGCAGATCATGGAAGGCATGATCTGGCATTATCACACACCGAAAGAAGAGGCGTATGAGAAGGCACTTGAGCTGATGAAACTGGTCGGAATTACCGATGCGGAGAAGAGAATCAAAAACTATCCGCACCAGCTTTCGGGTGGTATGCGACAGAGAATAGTCATAGCGATTGCACTGGCATGCGATCCGGAACTTCTGATCTGTGATGAGCCGACTACGGCGCTGGATGTTACCATTCAGGCGAAGATTCTGGAACTCATTCATGATATTCAGAAAAAAAGGCAGTTGTCGGTTATCTATATCACGCACGATCTGGGCGTGGTTGCGAAGGTCGCAGATTATGTAAATGTCATGTATGCAGGAAAAATCGTCGAGAGCGGGACTGTTGAGGATGTTTTCTATGATCCGAGACACCCGTATACATGGGGACTTTTGTCAGCTATGCCGGATCTTGGCACAAATGACGAACGTCTGTATACAATTCCGGGTAGTCCGCCAAACCTGCTTCATAAGGTGACAGGCGATGCATTTGCACCGAGAAATAAATATGCGCTTAAGATTGACAGCCGCTTAGAGCCGCCGATGTTTAAGATATCAGAGACCCACAGCGCGGCGACGTGGCTGCTGCACCCCAGGGCACCGAAAGTAGATATGCCTCCGGAGCTTAGAGAGCGTATCGAGAGAATGAAAAAAGAGGGGGGAATCGCATGAGTGTAATGACGGAGACAAACAAAAAGCCCCTTCTGGAAGTAAAAGGACTCAAACAGTACTTTCCGATCAGCCGGAAATATACCGTAAAAGCGGTTGAAGATGTCAGCTTTTATATAAATCCGGGCGAAACCTATGGTCTTGTAGGAGAATCTGGCTCGGGAAAGACGACGATAGGGCGCGCACTGATCCGCCTTTATGACCCTACCGCGGGGCAGATTATATTTGACGGAATGGATATTTCCGGAAAGATGAACCGCAAGACAGAGACGAGACTCAGAAGTGATATGCAGATGATATTTCAGGATCCGATGGCATGTTTAAATCCGCGTCAGAAGGTGGCTGATATCATCGCCCAGGGACTGGACATTCACCATCGGTACCATTCCCAAAAGGAGCGTACCGAGATGGTGGCAGACATTCTTCACAAAGTGGGTCTGGCACCGGAACACGCAAACCGTTATCCGCATCAGTTTTCAGGCGGTCAGAGACAGCGTGTCGGAATCGCCCGTGCGCTTATCATGAATCCGAAACTTATTATCGCCGATGAGTGTATTTCGGCGCTTGACATGTCAATTCAGGCTCAGGTGGTCAACCTGATGAAGGACATTCAGGATGAGACGGGACTTGCATACCTCTTTATCGCCCATGATCTTTCGATGGTCAAATATATTTCCGATCGTATAGGAGTTCTCCATCTCGGATATCTTCTGGAGACCGGAACAACGGATGAGATATTCTCACACCCGGTACATCCGTACACCAGGAGTCTTATTTCGGCGATTCCGAATCCGAACCCTATTGTCGAGCGAAACCGGATAGCACTGCACTATGATTACAAGACGAGTGGTCTGGATTACGGTGCAGGCACGATGCACCGGATTGAGGGCACACATTTTGTGCGGGGAACCGATGATGACCTGAAAAAATGGATATGATAACGATGAAATGACCTGCCTGACAGGTGATTTTATATAAAAACAAAAAGGAGGACGTATTATGAAGCTAAGAAAAGTGATGGCATGGACTCTTGCCGCTGCAATGTTTTCCGGGCTTTTAGCAGGCTGCGGCGGATCAAGCCAGACAACAGAGACTACAGCGGCCGAATCCGGAAGCGAAGAGGGCAAGAGCCCTGCCGAAGGCAGCAAGGTGCTTAAATACCAGGCGAGTACACTGGTAGACTCACTGGATCCCGCACTTTCCAATGACTACACATCAAGTGGTGTTATCTCCCAGTTTATGATGGGACTTATGACCAAGGATGCGTCAGGAGCACCGGTTTACGGTGTTGCGGAGAGTGAAGAGAAATCCGAGGACGGACTGACTCTGACATTCAAGATTCGAGACGATGCAAAATGGTCCAACGGTGATCCGGTAACGGCAAATGATTTCGTTTACGCATGGAGACGAGTAGCCGATCCGGCAACAGCAAGTGATTATCAGTTCTTTATTACCACAGCCTGCATCGCCAATGCAGAAGAAGTAACTACAGGAGAAAAACCGGTTGAGGAGCTGGGCGTAGAGGCAAAGGACGACAAGACATTAGTCGTAACTTTAAGCTCTCCGTGTGCTATATTTGATTATCTGATGGCATCCGGTGCATGCTTCCTGCCGTTAAATCAGGAATTTGTAGAGAGCTGTGGCGGCAATTTCGCAACTTCCGCAGATACTCTGTTAGCAGATGGTCCTTTCAAGGTATCTTCCTATGAGCCGTCTGCCATGAAGGTAGAATTAGTTAAAAATGACCAGTTCTTCGGTGCATCGGATGTCAAACTGGACGGTGTCGAGTTCTCAATCATTACCGACAGCCAGACGGCAGCTCTTTCCTTTGAAAACGGTGATCTGGATGTTGTAACCCTTAGCGGCAACCTGGTAGAGCAGTATGAGGATGACCCGAGATTCTCCACCAGAAGTGACGGATACAACTGGTATCTGACCCCGAACATGACGAAAGAGGGTCTTGACAATGTAAATATCCGTAAGGCACTGGCCAAATCCTATGACAAAGAGGCGATCACAACCCGCGTTCTTAAAGATGGTTCCACACCGATGGACTACTTCGTACCCCAGGGACTTGCAACCAATGAAAATGGCGAAGATTTCCGCGAATCGGCAGGAAGCTCATATGACAGCTGGACCTACGATGTAGAAGCGGCAAAAGAGCTCTGGGAGAAAGGTCTTAGCGAGATTGGAAAAGATTCCTTATCATTTACACTTATGTGCGAGGATACAGATTCTGCACAGGCAGTTGCACAGTTCTTACAGAGTGAATGGCAGAATAATCTGTCCGGTCTTACCATAGAACTTCAGGTACTTCCGAAGAAAGCACGTCTGGAATACATGCAGAAGGGTGAATATGATATCGGTCTTACCCGCTGGGGCCCGGACTACGCAGATCCTATGACTGACCTTGATATGTGGGTAACAGGCAGCTCCACAAACTACTCTAAGTTCTCTGATGCAGACTACGATGCAACAATCCAGTCCGCAAAGAACGGTGATCTGGCACTCGACCAGGACGCTCGCTGGGATGCTTTAGTTAACTGTGAGAAGACACTGGCAGACGAGTGTGTTCTGTTCCCGATTTACGGACAGTCAGTAGCAGTTATGACAAATCCGGACGTGAGCGGTATCCAGTACTACTCCGTAGGACTTCCATATCTGTTTATCAATGTGGATAAGAAGTAATAAGCAATAAATAAAATGCCCGCCCTGTTTGCACCAGGACGGGCATTTTTTATTCTGAAAACATATGGTATAATTGTAAAAAAGCAGTTAGGAGGGGACCGGTATGAAAATGAGGAAAAAATCTGATTTGATTAAGCGTTTAAAGGAATTTTATCGTGAAAATAAGAAGATAATCAAAGGTCAGCTCTGTATAATAATCGGAATAGGTGTACTTATTGGAATTGCATGGCCGTCACATCATTGCTATATGTGCTATCGCTGGGCTCAGGATGGAATTATATGTGATAAACATCGACAAGAGCTGGATGAGCAGCTGGCTAAAGAAGAAGAGGCAAAGAAACAGGCAAAACTGGAAAAACGGAAAAAGGAGCTTGAAACTCAAGAAGATAAGTATGACTGGAGCTTTTTAAGCCAAGGAAAGACAAAAAACAGTACAAGCACTGGCAAAACTGTAACACGAAATACATACAAATACGGAGGAACCACGAGAAAGAGTAGCAGAAAGTCGTATAATTCCTATGATTCAGGATATGATGATGTCTATGACAATGATGATTATGACTGGGATCGATACCAGTCGGATAGTGATTATGCAGCCGGTGTAGATGATGCAATGGATGAGCTGGACTGGTAGATTAGAAGGGAAAAGTTATGAAATTGATTAAAACAACCGAGGCGGTCGGTCACGTCCTCTGCCACGATATGACCCAGATTATTCCGGGAGTTACCAAGGATGCGGTATTTAGAAAAGGTCACATAGTGCGGGAGGAAGATATTCCGGTGCTGCTCTCAATCGGAAAAGACAATCTGTATGTCTGGGAGAAGGATGATAGCAAATACCATGAGGACGAGGCGGCGGATATCCTGCGAGGTATCTGTCAGAACGAATATATGCGGGCAACAGAACCGAAGGAAGGAAAGATCGAGCTGATTGCCGAGACGGACGGACTGTTTCAGGTAGATGAAGAACGCCTTTTGAAGGTCAATAGTCTTTCGGAGATGATGATTGCGACGCGCCGGACGAATTTTCCGGTCAAAAAGGGCGATAAGCTGGCGGGAACACGCATCATTCCTTTGGTGATTGAGAAAGAAAAGATGGAGCAGGCAAAGGAAGTGGCAGGACTAAAGCCGCTTCTAAAGCTGATTCCGTACAAAAATAAGAAGGCCGGTATCGTGACGACCGGAAATGAGGTATTTTACGGGAGAATCGAAGATAAATTCGGTCCGGTAATACGTGAAAAATTAGCAGAATTTGGCGTTGACGTGCTGGGACAGACGATAGTGGATGATAATCCGGATAAAATTACGGCATCGATCGAGGAGTGGCTCTCACAGGGGGCGGATTTTGTTGTCTGTACCGGAGGTATGAGTGTCGATCCGGATGATACGACTCCGAGTGCGATAAAGCAGACCGGAGCGGAGATCGTCTCCTACGGCGCACCGGTGCTTCCTGGGGCGATGTTTTTGCTGGCCTATACGAAGGATGGAAAGCCGATCATGGGACTTCCGGGCTGCGTGATGTATGCGAAGCGAACAATTTTCGACCTGGTGCTGCCGCGGGTAATGGCAGATGTGCCGGTTACAAAGTATGATTTGGCTAAAATGGGCGCCGGCGGATTGTGCCTTAACTGTCCGACCTGCATATTCCCAAACTGCGGATTCGGAAAATAATGGAGACAGAAATAGAATTTTCTGAACTGCGGATTCAGAAAGCAATTAAGAAGCTGAAAATAATTAAAGATGGAGACAGCAATAAATGAATCGTTATCGTGAGATCTTTGAAATGATGGCAAATGTGCCGTGTCTGGTTATGGAGAGAAGGTTTCATGGAGATGAAGGAAACCTCTCTGATATGAAAATGGAAATAAAAGAGCGCGCGGATGTCTCCGAGATGGGGGAGGAAGCCCTTTTACAAGGCGCTCCGGTATGCAGACGTGATCAGGATGTCTGGGAAGTGGCAGAACCATTTTTTCCAAAGGAACGCCTGATTATCCTGGGAGGTGGTCATGTGGCGCTTCCGGTGGCAGAGTTTGGTGCAAGAGTCGGATTTTTAGTGACAGTTGTCGACGACCGTCTTTCGTTTGCCAATCCGGGACGTTTTCCGATGGCGGATCAGGTAATCTGTGATGAGTTCGGACATGCCATTGAAAATCTCAAGATACAGGAGAGCGACTATATCTGTATTTTGACGAGAGGACATCGCCACGATGCGGAATGTCTTAGAAAAATCGGGCAGGGAAAAGAACCGGCTTACCTTGGAATGATAGGATCAAGGCGACGGGTAGCCATAGTAAAGCAGGAACTTCTGGATGAAGGCTACGACCCGGAGAGAATGTCCCATCTGAGAAGCCCGATCGGACTTAAAATAGGCGGAGTAACACCGGAAGAAATTGCGATCTCGATCATGGCGGAGATCATACAGATAAAGAGAATGGATCGTGAAGACAAACGGATAATAAATCGCTCTGATTTGGATTTTGCGGTTTTAAAGCGCCTGGCAGAAGAAGAGGATGAACCGAAGGCAGTAGTGACCGTCATCGCTTCGCATGGTTCATCTCCGCGCGGTGCAGGGGCGATGATGATTGTATACAGAGACGGAAGAATTCTCGGAAGTATAGGCGGTGGCTGCAGCGAGGCGGCGGTACTTGAAAAAGCCAGACATATTATCGGAACCGGCAGATATCAGGTGATTCATGTGGACCTGACAGGTGATGCGGCAGAGGACGAAGGCATGGTATGCGGCGGCGTGATGGATGTGCTGGTAGAGGATTATGAGACCGGTAATGTCGGTCATGCAACGCATGAACAGTAACGTGGACAGTGACAGTGTGATGTCTGATTGACAAAAAAAATACAACATGGTAGTATTCGTAGGTAGATATTCGTTGTAGTTTTAAAACAACAACGAATCAGATGAACGTGTGAATGGACGCTTCGCCAATGGCAGGAGAGGGAGACTGGCACAAAAAAGAAATAGGAGGAACTATATAATGAGAAAAACATGGGCGCTTGTATTAGCGGCAGCTATGGCAGCAGCATCTCTTACTGCCTGCTCATCAGGAAAGACTGAGGAGAGTAAAGCTTCTGAGACAGAGGCAGCTGGTGAAGAGAGCGAAACTGCAAAAGAAGGAGCAGATGAAGCAACAGGTGATCAGCAGGAGATCCTTGTAGCGGCGGCAGCAAGTCTTCAGTATGTTATGGAAGACAAGATTGCACCGGCATTTGAGAAGGAAAATCCGGATATTAAGCTTGGCTTTACCTTTGACAGCTCAGGAAAGCTGCAGACCCAGATCGAGGAAGGCGCAGATGCAGACGTATTCTTCTCAGCAGCCATGAAACAGATGAATGCCCTTGAGGATGAGGGACTTGTCGATGCGGAATCTGTTGTAGAGCTTCTGGAAAATAAGATTGCCCTGATCGTTCCTAAGGATTCCACTCTGGGAATTACAGGATTTGAAGATATCACAAAGGCAGATAAGATTGCTCTGGGAGATCCGGAGAGTGTTCCGGTCGGACAGTATTCCAAGGAAGCTTTCGAAAATCTTGGTATGTGGGATGAAGTAGAGGCTAAGACAAGCTTCGGCACCAACGTAACAGAGGTTTTAAGCTGGGTGGCAGCAGGAAGTGCAGATGCAGGTATCGTATATCTGACTGATGCAACCACAAGTGACCAGTACGATCAGGTAAAGGTAGTTGGATATGCACCGGAAGGAAGCGTATCAAAGGTTATTTATCCGGTAGGTATTGTAAGTTCCAGCACCAAGAAAGAGGCAGCGCAGAAATTTGTAGACTATCTTGGAACAGATGATGCACTGTCCTACTTTGCAGAGTACGGCTTCACAGCCAATAAATAATAAGTATCAGTAACCAATATGCAGCCGCAAAATTCAGGATTTGGAAAAAATCAGGTGTTTTGCGGCGTTTTTTATAATATAATGTTTTATTAAAGGGGGAATACACATGGACTGGTCTCCGATATGGATATCAATGAAGACAGCTACATTATCGATTATCGTTACATTTTTTCTGGGAGTCTGGATGGCTCGTCTGGTTGTCTCGGCGAGGTCTGAAAAATTAAAAATGATACTGGATGGTATTTTGACACTTCCGATGGTGCTGCCGCCTACGGTCGCAGGATTTTTTCTGCTGATGATTTTCGGTGTAAAAAGGCCGCTCGGTCAGCTTTTTCTGGATGTATTCGGTGTAAAAATTGTATTTTCGTGGGCTGCAACAGTGATCGCAGCGGTGGCGATCTCATTTCCGCTTATGTACAGAGCAGCCAGAGGTGCATTTGAACAGGTTGATGTGACACTTATCTATGCGGCAAGAACATTGGGATTTTCAGAAAGCCGCATATTCTGGCAGGTTATTCTGCCTGCGGCCATGCCGGGAGTCCTCAGCGGCGCGATACTTGCCTTTGCAAGAGGGCTTGGCGAGTTTGGTGCGACGGCGATGCTGGCGGGCAATATCGCCGGAAAAACACAGACACTGCCGCTTGCCATCTATTCACAGGTGGCAGCGGGAAAAATGTCGATGGCCTACCAGTATGTGTGGATAATTGTCGTCATATCGTTTCTTGTGGTGGTTATGATGAATGTACTTTCAAGGAGAGGAGGCACACGATGAGTCTGGATGTGACGATAAAGAAGAAATTTTCCGGATTTACGCTGGATGTGTCTTTTGAAAATTATGGCAAAGTGATGGGCATTCTCGGAGCTTCGGGAAGCGGCAAAAGCATGACGCTCAAGTGTATAGCCGGGATAGAAACTCCGGACGAGGGGCGCATTGTCCTAAACGGCAAAGTGCTTTTTGATTCCCAAAAGCATATCAATATGCCGCCGCAGAAGCGTAACGTGGGATATTTATTTCAAAACTATGCACTTTTCCCAAACATGACCGTAGAGACCAATATCGCAGCGGGACTTTCGGGAAATAAGGAAAAAAAGCAGGCAGCGGTTGCCCGTATGATCCGTCTTTTTAAGCTGGAGGGATTGGAAAAGAGATACCCGTCACAGTTATCCGGCGGGCAGCAGCAGAGGGTCGCCCTGGCACGTATTCTTGCCTACCAGCCGGAGGTAATCATGCTGGATGAACCGTTTTCGGCACTGGATTACTATCTGAAGGAACAGCTGCAGTTTCAGGTGCGTGAAGTGCTGCGTGATTACACGGGAGATGTGCTGATGGTCAGCCACAGCAGGGATGAGGTGTACCGTTTCTGCAGCAGCAGCATCATATTAAATCGCGGACAGGTGGCAATGAATGGATTTACGAGTGAAATTTTCAGGAATCCGGGAAATGTGACGGCTGCAAGGCTTACAGGCTGCAAAAATTTCAGCCGTATAAAGAAACTTGGTGATCATGAGATAGAGGCCCTCGACTGGGGACTGACATTAAAGACGGCTGTGAAGGTCTTTGATGATATAGCCTATGTCGGAATCAGGGCTCATGAATTTTATCAGGTAAATGGCATGGAAAATGACAGGGCAAATAGCATGGAAAATGGCATGGAAAATGAAAATGAATTCACGTGTGAGTGGGTTGATACACTGTGCCAGCCATTTGAGTGGGATATTTTGCTTCGGCCTGTGACTATGGCGGCATCGCCAGACAAAACAGCCGGGCTGATATCCGGCGAGAAACAAAAGGCAGCATTGACGGCCGGGTCATGGCAGCAGCCTGATCGTGAGATCATCTGGTGGAAAGTAGATTATAAGCAGATTGCACCGCTTGAACATTATAAAAGGGGCGAACGTATACGCCTTGGTATCGCACCGGAAAATCTGATGCTGCTTAGAGAGGGATGATTATGGCAGAGGGACTGACACATTTTGATGAAAAAGGAAATGCCGTGATGGTGGATGTGACGGAAAAGGCGGTCACAAGTCGGACTGCGACAGCGTCGGGGAAAATTCATGTAAATGAAGAAGTTATGAAGGCTGTCCTTGAGGGAACGGTAAAAAAAGGAGATGTCCTTGGTGTGGCCCGGGTGGCAGGCATCATGGCTGTAAAGCAGACGCCTCATCTGATTCCCATGTGTCATACACTGCTTATCTCAAAATGCAGCGTGGATTTTGAGATTGATGAAAAAGAGCTTACGATCAGGGCGATCTGTACGGCCAGACTCGAAGGAAAGACAGGAGTTGAGATGGAGACACTCACCGGAGTGAGTGTGGCTCTTTTGACCATCTACGATATGTGTAAGGCAATAGATAAGAGGATGGAGATCGGAGAGATTCATCTGGAGAGCAAATCAGGCGGAAAAAGCGGGGAATTTGTAAGGTGAAGGACGAATATGGCAGAGAGATAGATTATGTCCGCATCTCGGTGACGGATCGCTGTAATCTGCGCTGTGTGTATTGCATGCCCGAGGAAGGCATATGCAGTATTTCCCATGATGAGATTTTAAGGTTTGATGAGATCACGCATATCTGCACGATTCTGGCGCAGATGGGAATACGAAAGATCAAGCTGACAGGCGGAGAACCACTGGTAAGACGTGGGCTTTCAAAGCTTGTAGCGTCATTAAAGAAGATTCCCGGGATAGAGAGTTTGACACTTACAACAAATGGCGTTCTTTTGGAAAAATATTACGACGAGCTTGCGGCAGCAGGAGTGGATGCGGTCACAATAAGCCTTGATACATTGGATCCGCAGCTTTATTGGCAGATTACGAGGCGGGACGAGCTTGAGGCAGTGCTTTTGGGACTTAAAACTGCCCTGAAAAAAGGCAAAATGCAGGTTAAGATAAACTGCGTCCCCATACAGGGACATGAATTTTCATTGAAAGAGCAGGGGATCTTTGAGATCGCAGCCCTTGCAAGAGACTATGATATACATGTGCGGTTTATCGAGATGATGCCGGTGGGGCTCGGAGCCGGATTCGATTTTATCGGGGAAGAGACCATTAAGGAAAAATTGGAAGAAAAATTCGGAAAATTGACCTCTTGCAGTGATGTGGCGGGAAATGGACCGTGTCATTATTATTCAGTGCCGGGATTTAAGGGGCGGATCGGCTTTATAAGTGCGATAAGCCACGGCTTCTGTTCAGAATGCAACCGGGTAAGATTGACCTCTGAAGGATTTCTTAAGACCTGTCTTCAATATGATATCGGGGTGGATCTAAGGGCGATTTTGCGGGATAAAAAAATCGCTGAAGAAAAGAGTGGAGAAAACAGTGAAAAAAATGATGAACGAAACGGCGGACAGCTCGATGATGAGCTGAAGGCGGCCATTGAAAAAGCCATATCAGAAAAGCCAAAGAGTCACCAGTTTGATAAAAAAGGAGATTTTACGGATCGGGAACATAGAAAAATGTCCCAGATTGGCGGTTAATAGGATAAAAGACAAAGATAAGATAAGGGAACATAAGCTATGGGAAAAGTGATCGCAGCCTGCATAAGTGAGATAAGGGGAGTACAAAAGAAAAATGTTCACAGTATTCGCCTTATTGCGGATTATGGAATCGAGGGGGATGCCCATGCGGGAAAGTGGCATCGTCAGGTCAGCCTTCTGTCATATGAAAAAATTCAGGAATTTCGCGCACGCGGAGCCAAGGTAGATGACGGAGCATTTGGAGAAAATCTGGTAGTCGAGGGGATAGATTTCAGTAAACTTCCCGTCGGGACACAATTTAAGTGCGGTGAAGTGATCCTTGAACTCACCCAGATTGGAAAAGAATGCCATAACGGGTGCGCGATTTTTAAGACCATGGGAGACTGCATTATGCCGCGCGAGGGCGTATTTACGAAGGTGCTGCACGGCGGTATGATCAAAGAGGGGGATGACCTGGAAATTTTGGAAAGGCGGTGAACCGATGAGAGCAGCAATTATTACATCCAGTGACTCAGGTTATGCCGGAAAACGTGAGGACATAAGCGGACCGGTCATTGCAGAAATGGTAAGGGAAGCCGGATATGAGGTGGTTCTTCAGAAAATACTGCCGGACGATCAGAGGATGCTTGAAGAGGAAATGAAGAAAATCTGTGACGAAGGAAAGGCGGACCTTCTCCTGACTACCGGCGGGACAGGATTTTCACCGCGGGATGTGATGCCGGAGGCGACACAGGCGATTTCGCAGCGTATGGTTCCCGGCATTCCTGAGGCGATGAGAGCGTACAGTTTACAGTTTACGAAACGGGCAATGCTAAGCCGTGCGGCAAGTGGCATACGCGGACAAACACTTATTGTCAATCTGCCGGGCAGCCCGAAGGCAGTCCGAGAATGTCTGGAATACGTGCTTCCCGAGCTGGAACATGGGCTTAAAATACTACTTGGACTTGAGGGTGAATGCGCCGGAAAAATGTAAATATACTAAAAATGTTATAGTGCAGGTAAAGTCTTACAATTAACTGAATGGAGGGCAAATTTATGAAACTGGGATTTATCGGAACGGGAATCATCACAACAGCCGTTGTTACAGGATTTTGCGAGAGCGCCAGAGACGGCAAAATGGAAGATCTTGAGATCGTGGTATCGCCGAGAAACAAAGAGCGGGCACAGATGCTGCATGAAAAATATCCCGAGATCGTATCGATTGCGACAGACAATCAGGATGTTGTAGACAGATCGGACTGGATTTTTGCGGCACTTTTGCATGAGAAGGCAGAGGAGATCTTAAAACCTCTTCATATCGGACCGGAGAAGAAGTTTATTAATTTGGTGGCGACGCTGAGCTTAAAACGCATTGAGGAAATGTTTGGATCGAGGGAAATTCTGGCAGATGTCGTGCCGCTGACCTTTGCGGCAAACCGCTTCGGACCGGTGGTTATTTACCCGAACATCCCAGAGGTAAGCGACCTTATGAGCCATGTCGGAAAGCCGGTTCCGGTTGATACACCGAAGCAGATAGCAATTCTGAGGAGCACCACGGGACTTATGAGCGCTTACTATATGCTTCTGACAGTCATTATCAAATGGTGCGAGAAAAACGGATTAGATGAGCCTGCCGCAAGGGCATATATTACCGAATTTACCGGTGCTCTGTCTCGCAAGGCGGCAACCTGGGACGGAGATCTGGAGGATCTTGCCAGAGAGATGACGCCGGGAGGACTTAACTGGATGGCGCTTACGCACCTTGAGAAAGAGGATGCATATACACCGTGGACGGAGATACTGAATCCGATTCTTGAAAAAGTTATAAAAGAATAAATCATTGCAATTGAGATTCAGGTGGAAAAAAATCGTGACGCCAAAACGTGCGCCATCTGCACTTCTGTTATCATTGTTCACTTCCTTTCGCTACATATGTTCGCCTGTATCGGACTTTGCAGTCCGTTACATTCGGACATATGGCTCAAGATGTGTACAATCGATAACAGAATGCAGGTTCTGCACGTTCACAACGTCCCGATTTTTTCTTTATTAAAAATATTTCGAAAATAGTTGCAAATTTTATTCAGGGATGATAGTATATAAAAAACACTTTACCACGCTACCATGATAGCAAGATAAACAGTGGTAATGGGAAGTATGAAATTAAGATATGGACAGCAGCCATATACGCTGGAAAGAGGAGACTGAGGATGAGTTTTGATATTCAGAGTCTTCGCAGGTCTGAAGCAGCTACGCTTCGCCTGAGAAGTCTTTATGAGAGCTACGGATACCGCAAATACAGGATGGGACGGTTTGAGGAATACAGCCTTTATGCAGCCAACAAGAGCTTTCTTTTGGGTGAAAATGTTCCTACATTTACCGATCTGGACGGAAAATTGATGGCGCTTAAGCCGGACGTGACGCTTAGTATTGCCAAGAATACCAAGGCAGATAAGAACAGATGCGAGAAAGTATATTATCTGGAAAGCGTTTACCGCGAGAGCAAGGAGAGCCATACATATAAAGAGATAAGCCAGATGGGACTTGAGTGTATGGGCGGCGTGGATGACTGCGTGATTGCGGAAGTTCTGGCACTGGCATTAAAGAGTCTCGAAGACTTTGAAACAGATTATGTATTAAAGATTTCCAATATGGATTTTGTTGTAGGTTTGATGGAAGAGCTTCCGATAAGTTCAGACCAGAAAGATATCATATTGGGACTTATCAGAACCAAAAATCGCAGCGGACTTGAGAAATTATGCGCGGATCAGTCATTGTCAGAGGCTGATGCAGAGAAAATAATAAAGATTTCCGGACTTTACGGCGAGTTTAGCAAGGTGCTCGAAGAGGCAGAGAAGATTGCCGATACTCCCAAGATGAAAGAGGCAATAGCACTTTTGTCCCGCCTTTATAAAGTGTTAGAGGCCATGGGACTTGGCGGACAGCTTGATAAGGTAAGACTGGATTTTTCCATGATAAACGATATAGAATACTACAACGGCATCATTTTCCAGGGATTTTTGGACGGACTTGCCCGCCAGGTGCTTTCAGGTGGCCAGTATGACGGCATGATGGCCAAGCTTGGCAAGAAGGCCGATGCGATCGGATTTGCCATTTATTTAAAAGAGCTTGAGAGACTGCCGGAGAAAAATATTCGTTATGATGTAGATGCACTGGTGCTCTACGAGCCGGATGTAGATGTGGTGCGGCTTTGTCAGGCGGTGGAGAGCCTGAGAAGACAGGGACTGCGCGTGCGTATGGAAAAGACCATTCCCGAGGACCTGCGTTATTGCTATCTCTATCGTTATGACGGACGTTTGTCACTGGAAGAGGATCGGGAGACAGCTTTGCAGGAGAGCATAAAGGAGGGCGTGAGATGTTAAATATAGCACTGCCAAAGGGAAGACTTGGGGATCAGGTATATGAGCTTCTTGCGTCGGTCGGATATGACTGCAAGAGTATATATGATGAAAACAGAAAACTGGTATTTGAAAACCCGCAGACAGGGGTAAGATATCTGCTGGTAAAGCCGAGCGATGTGGCTATCTATGTAGAGCATCATGCAGCAGATGTCGGAATCGTCGGTAAAGACATATTGCTGGAAAGCAATCCGGATGTATATGAGCTTCTCGATCTTGGACTTGGAAAATGCCGCATGTGTGTTGCAGGAAAAGAAGACTATGTCGAGGATAAGGACAGACCAGTGCGTGTGGCTACAAAATTTACCAATATTGCCAAAGAACATTATGCAAAACTTGGCCGTGACATCGATATCATCAAATTAAACGGAAGTATCGAGCTGGCACCGATTCTGGGACTTTCCGATGTTATCGTGGATATCGTCGAATCAGGCAATACGATCAGGGAGAATCACCTCAAGGTTTTGGAAGAATTTCTTCAGATCAGCGCCCGTTTTATCGCCAATAAGAGCAGTTTCGAGTTTAAAAACAAACAGATAACCGAGATGGCGGAGAAGCTTAAAGGTGCGGTAGAAGAGCATCAAAAGAAAAAAGAGCAGGAAAAGAAACAGAAGGAACAGCAAGCAGGCAATAGTGAGGCTAAAGAAGTCGCAGCAGAGGATAAAAAGGAGGTCTAGGCAGATATGAGCCGTTTTTTGAGTAAAGCAAGCGAATCGCTTCTTCCGTACACACCGGGAGAACAGCCCCAAGGACGCAAATTCATAAAACTGAATACAAACGAATGCCCGTATCCGCCGAGCAAAAAGGTGGCTGAGGCTATATTGGCCGGATATGATGAGATATTGGCAGCAGGCCAGGCAGAGACCATGGGCCAAAATACGGCAGGACGGATGGCTGATGAGACGGTGAAATCCATGCCTATCGAGCTTGCCAATCTTCGTCTCTACTCAGATCCGCAGGAGCAGGTTCTCATCGAGGCAATAGCAGACCACTACGGTGTCGGAACCAATCAGGTCATCGCAGGCAATGGCTCCGACGAGATCCTGGGATTTGCCTTCCGCGCGTTCTGTGACAAAGATGCACCTTTGCAGTTTGCAGATCTGACATACGGATTCTATCCGGCTCTCTGCGGACTCTATGATATTCCGTTTAAGGTAATTCCGCTTGAAGAAGATTTCACTTTAAATATCGAACCATACAAAAATTGCGGCAACAATGTGATCATCGCCAATCCAAATGCACCGACGGGCAAAAATCTGCCGGTTTCAGCGATTGAAGAGGTGGTCGCATCCAATCCGGACAGGGTTGTGATGGTGGATGAGGCATATGTGGATTTCGGCGGAGAGTCATGTGTATCATTGCTCCCGAAATATAAAAATCTGGTTATAATCCAGACATTTTCAAAATCCCGCAGCCTGGCCGGAGCACGTATAGGATTTGCCATAGCAAATCCGGAGCTTATCGAAGATATAAACCGTATCAAATACAGCTTCAACCCATACAATGTAAACCGTTTATCGATCCTTGCGGGTGCAGCTGCGATGCGCGACTGGGAGTATACAAAGGAATGCACCGGGCGCATATGCAAAACCCGTGAGAAAACCACGATGGAGCTTCGGAAACTCGGATTTACGGTACTTGATTCAAAATCAAATTTCATATTTGCAAAATGCGGCGATATGGCCGGAAAAGAGTATTTTGACAAGCTTCGTGAGGCGGGAATCCTTGTCAGACGCTGGGACAGCGAGAGAATAAAGGATTACGTGCGTATTTCCATAGGCTCAGAAGAAGAGATGGAGACGTTTGTCGAAGAGACAAGAAAGCTTGTGGAAGCGGCGAGAGCGTCAAAATAAGAAAGGCAGGTTGACAGGAATGTCAGAACAACGTAAAGTTTCATTGGAGCGCAATACGGCAGAGACTAAAATCAGCCTGTCGATTGATTTGGACGGAACAGGTAAATTTGAGGTTGATACGGGATGTGGATTTTTAAATCATATGCTGGAGCTGTTTGCCAGACATGGGCGTTTCAACTTGACGCTTAGATGTGACGGAGATACGCAGGTTGATTACCATCATACCACAGAAGATATAGGTATCGCCCTGGGACAGGCGATATCAGAAGCTCTTGGGGATAAAAAAGGCATCCGCCGTTACGGCAGTTTCATACTTCCCATGGACGAAACTCTGGTTATGACGGCTCTTGACCTTAGCGGACGCTCATATCTTGTCATGGATGTGGATATTCCGACGCAGAAGGTCGGGGATTTCGATACGGAGCTTGTAAAGGAATTTATGGTGGCCCTGTCGTCCAACAGCCGCATGACACTCCATTTTAAGATGTTTCACGGAGAAAACAGTCATCATATCATAGAGGCCATGTTTAAGGGACTGGGACGTGCCCTTTATGAGGCGGTCTCGATTGATGAAAAATATAAAGACGAGATTCCATCGACCAAGGGAGTGCTGTGAGATCAACAGTTACCACTATTTTACTGATATAAGGAGGCCGCAAATGATAACGATTATTGACTACGGCGTGGGAAATCTGTTTTCCTTAAGTTCATCGTTAAGTTTCTTGGGACTTGAAAATAAAATCAGCCGCGATCCGCAGGATTTGAAAAAAGCGGATCATATCATATTGCCGGGAGTCGGCGCATATGGTGATGCGATTGCAAAGCTTAGAAGCTCAGGGATGGCAGAGCCGCTTTTAGAGGAGGCAAAATCAGGCAAGCCGATCATGGGCATCTGCCTGGGAATGCAGCTTTTATTTGATAAAAGCTATGAATACGGAGAACATCAGGGACTGGGACTGATTCCCGGCGTGATGGCGGATCTTAAGGAAGATATCCCGGCAGATCTTAAAGTGCCGCATATGGGATGGAACAGCCTGAACCTGACTGAAAAAGGGAAAAAACATCCTCTTTTTAAATACAGCAAAGAGGGAGATTATGTATACTTTGTCCACAGCTTCTATGGTAAGAACTGTGAAGACAGCCTGCTTGCCACCTCGGAATATGGCATTCCGGTTACGGCATCTGCGGCCAATGAAAATGTCATGGGCTGCCAGTTCCATCCGGAAAAGAGCGGAGAAGTGGGACTTAAGATTCTGAAGGCATTTTCAGAGATATAGAGAGGGAAAAAACATGGAATTATTTCCGGCGATAGATTTGCGGGACGGCAAGGCAGTCCGCTTGGTGCAGGGCGATTATAACCAAATGACGGTATTCAGCGATAAACCGGAAGAGGTGGCACTCGGATTTAAAAATCAGGGTGCGAAAAACCTTCATGTGGTAGATCTGGACGGTGCTAAGGATGCGGCACTGGCAAATTTTGATACAATTGAGAAATTAATTAAAACAACGGGATTATTTGTGGAAGTCGGCGGTGGCATCAGAAGCGAAGAATCCATCGATAAATACCTGTCACTGGGAGCCGGACGAGTAATTCTTGGCACCGTGGCAGTCACGAATTATCCATTTATGGAAGAAATGGTCAAAAAATACGGCGAGAAAATCGCCGTTGGAGTGGATGCAAAGGACGGCTTTGTGGCAACTCACGGATGGACCGAGACAAGCGGAGTGAAAGGCGTTGATTTCTGCCGCCGTCTGCGTGACAGCGGAGTAAAGACCGTCATTTACACGGATATTTCCAAAGACGGCAAGATGCAAGGGACCAACCTGGACCTTTATCGGGAACTTTCACAGATAAAGGGGCTCGATATCGTGGCATCGGGTGGAATCAGCAGCCTGAAAGAGATTGAGATTCTAAAGGATGAGGTATACGGTGCGATACTCGGTAAAGCGCTGTATCTGGGAGCGATAGATCTCGGGGAGGCACTTAAGTGTGCCATGTAAGTCGCAAAGTAAACCGACATGCCGCCTGACGGCGGCACCACCATGAATGAAAGTCAGGAGGAGACGGCATGATTTCAAAACGAATTATTCCATGTCTGGATGTCAGGGACGGCCGGGTTGTAAAGGGCGTCAATTTTGAAGGAATCCAGGATGTGGCTGATCCGGTCGAGATGGCAGAATTTTACAATCAAAGCGGCGCGGATGAACTGGTTTTTTATGATATTACGGCGAGCGTAGAGGGAAGAAAGATATTTACGGATATCCTTACTGCGGCAGCGAAGAGAGTTTTTATCCCGCTGACGGTAGGCGGCGGCATCAGCACGCTGGATGATTTCGATCGTGTATTAAAATGCGGTGCCGACAAGGTCAGTGTCAACAGCGGAGCGATCAAAAATCCGGAACTTATCACCGAAGCGGCACATCGCTACGGCGACCAGTGCGTGGTACTCTCTATGGATGTGAAAAGAGTCGGTGACAAATTCCATGTATTTAAGCAGGGCGGCCGTGTGGACACCGGAATAGATGCACTGGAATGGGCAGAGTCAGGCGTTAAGCGCGGTGCCGGAGAGCTGGTGGTCAACAGTATCGATACCGACGGTGTGAAGCAGGGATTTGATATTCCGATGCTTCTTGAGATCGCAAAACGCGTGGATGTGCCGATCATTGCGTCCGGCGGCGCAGGAAAGAAGGAAGATTTTCTGGAGCTTTTCAAATATCCGCAGATCGATGCGGGGTTGGCTGCGAGTATTTTCCATCGTAAAGAGGTTAATATAAAAGAACTCAAGCAGTATTTAGCGGAGAATGGAGTGGAGATGAGATTATGAGTGATATTAGGGAAATTGCGGGTGTGGACCCGTCTTTTATAATTGATGATTTGAAGTTTAATGAGCAGGGGCTGATTCCGGCTATTGTGCAGGATCATTATAGCAAGAAGGTTTTGATGATGGCCTGGATGAACAGGGAGAGCCTTGAGATTAGCCTTAAGGAAAGGAGAACCTGTTTTTACAGCCGCAGCCGCAAGGAGCTCTGGAGAAAGGGCGAGACCAGCGGCAATGTGCAGCATATTTCCAGTATTTATGCCGATTGTGACAAGGATACCCTGATTGTGGAGGTTGTCAAAGAGGGACCGGCGTGTCATACCGGAGCGGAGAGCTGCTTTTTTGAGCCGGTTTTCCAGAATGAGGAGATTACCCCGTTTTCTTACGAGGGGCTTTATGACCTGATTATGGGCCGCAAGACTAATCCAAAGGAAGGCAGCTACACTACGTATCTTTTTGATAAGGGACTTGACAAGATCCTTAAAAAAGTCGGTGAGGAGTGTACAGAGGTTATTATCGCTGCTGCAAAGAAGGATAAGGATGAGACGATCTATGAGCTGGCTGATTTGTGTTACCATGCCATGGTTCTGATGGCAGATGCCGGTATCAGCGTGGAGGACGTGACTAAGGAGCTTGCCAAGAGACATGTGGTAGATCATAAAGTTAAGCAGGAGTATATGAAGTAGAGACAACTGAAAAAATGAATTAATAGATCTATATGGGCTCTTGTATCTGCCGACCGGGCAGGTGCAGGAGCTTTTCCTGTATCACATAAGCATTCCTCAGTGAAGATTCCTGATAATTCAAGGATTTCCTAAGAATTTCCTAAACTTTACTTTCGGTTCCTATATTGTTAAAAGGTGTTTTAGATGTTATACTTACCTGTATATGCGTTATTATGCCCTCAGAGCATGAGGACAAAAAAGGTTTGCGTTAAAGGAACATTGAGTGATGATGGATAATACAAACAGAAGCCGGTTTGAACAGTATAAGCGGATTGTCAAATTTTGCGGTTCAGCGGCCATAGTGCTTTTAGAACTGGCGATATACTATTATGTTTGGCTTAATTATTATAACCGCAACATGACGGTGGCCTTCTGGAGAAGGGGAAACTGGCTGATTGCAGGCGAGTATCTGGCACTTTCGCTGATACTGCACAGACTGTATGGTGGCTTGAAGGTGGGAATTTACAGATATTGGGGCCTTGTTTACTCTCATATGATGTCTATTCTCGGAGTGAATATCTTCTCCTATGTTCAGGTTGTACTTTTCGATAAAAAGATGCACAATCCGGCTGCATTTCTGGCGATGACGGTGGTGGACCTGATTGTTGTGATGACATGGGCGTGTGTCTTTAAGGTGGTATATGCGCGGATGTTTCCGAAGAAAAGACTGCTGCTGGTGACAGGCAATATCTCCATGTCACAGCTTATCAACCGGATTGATACGAGGGAGGACAAGTACGAGATTGCCGAAGTGGTCACATACCATGAAGACCTTGAAAAGATCATGAAGAAGGCGGAAAATTACGACGGGGTTATAGTAGGAGACATACCGGCGACGGAAAGAAATCAGCTGGTGAAACAGTGCTATTCCCGCAATATCCGAAGCTACACGGTTCCCAAGGTCAGTGATATACTGCTTCGAAGCTCCGTTGAGCTCAATATCTTCGATGCACCGCTCTATCTTTCCCGCAATATCGACGGCCTGGCCTGGGATCAGAGACTGTTTAAGCGGGCGGAAGATATCGTGCTTTCGGCACTTATGCTGATTGTCACTAGTCCTTTCTTCCTGATTATATCGATTTTGATTCATTTTAGCGATCATGGCCCGGTATTTTATACACAGACCCGCCTGACCCAGGGCGGAAGGCAATTTCAGATTTACAAGTTTCGCACCATGGTGGTAGATGCGGAGAAAAAGAGCGGCCCGGTGAAAGCCGGAGATAAGGATCCGCGTATTCTGCCTGTGGGACATCTGCTGAGAGCCACAAGACTTGATGAGCTTCCGCAGCTGCTCAATATTCTAAAAGGTGATATGAGCCTTGTAGGACCGAGACCCGAGCGCCCCGAGCTTGCAAAGATTATCACGAAAAACATTCCGGAATTTGAATATCGTCTGAAGGTAAAGGCCGGACTTACCGGCTATGCCCAGATTTACGGTAAATACTGCACTACAAGCTATGATAAGCTGAAGCTTGATTTGACCTATATAAGAAATTATTCTATATGGTTGGATCTTAAGCTCATTCTCATGACGCCGAAGGTGCTTTTCATGAAAGAATCTACGGATGGATTTGAAGAAGGAAAATGGGAGGATCCGGCACTCAAGGAATGACTTTCAGTCACGGATGTCACTTCCAGATGCCAAGTGGGTTTAAAAACAGACCGGATCGAGAGATATTATGGAAAAGATATTAACAATTGTAGTTCCGACGTACAATGCACAGAAGTATCTGAGGGACAATCTGGAATCATTTCACATAGCGGAATTGATGTCCGATATAGAGGTATTGATTATAAACGATGGGTCTACGGATCATTCTCCGGATATTGCCATGGAGTATGTGAACGCATATCCCGATACCTACCGCCTTATTACCAAAGAAAACGGCGGACACGGCTCGGGGATAAATTGCGGCATCGAGCATGCATCGGGACGTTATTTCAAGGTGGTAGATGCAGACGACTGGGTGGATCGGGATGCATTTATCAAATTGGTAAAGGCACTTAAAAAGATGAATACGGATATCGTCTATTCCGGCTTTCTGTGGGCATATGACCACGGGGAAGGGGACAAATCGCTCTTTAAGACAAAAGCGGAGATGGAGGTGCCGTTTGACAGCGCTATATATCTTAGATCCTACAGATTTGACGATATTGCGGACAAGCTCTACATCAAGATGCACAGCATGACGATAAAGACCGATATTCTTAAGGATAATCATATCACTATAGACGAGCACTGCTATTACGTGGATGCGGAGTATATCCTTTATCCTATTCCTTATGTGGACACGATAAGCTTTGTGGATGCCTTTGTCTATTATTACCGGATCGGCATCGAAGGCCAGAGCGTCAGCATGGAAAAGATGCAGAAAAATGAAAAAAATTATGACAAGGTCATAAATTCGCTGATTGCATTTTATAAAGGATTAAAAAAAGAAAAAGGATGTTCAGACGTAAAATGCCGGTATATAGCCGGTATTATTGCCCGCATTGTCGCGGGAAAAATAAAGATCATGCTGAGTTTTCCGGTGTCCGCGCATAAGAAAAAAGAGCTGAAAAACTTTGATAAGAAACTTTTAAGGGAATGTCCGGATGTCTATAACAGCAATCAAAATAAGGCGGTGACACTGCTTAGGAAGAGCAGATACCTGTTTTACAGACCCGCAGGATTTCTGGTTCGCAGAAAATACGGCTGATTACAGTCGATTGTGATAGAGGGAGTAAAAAAATGAATGCACTAAATAAAAGGCTTGAGGTATTTCGTCGCTACAGACCGCTTTTGGAACAGCTGGTCATAAAGGATATTAAGCTTAAGTACCGCAGAAGTTTTCTAGGTTATCTTTGGAGTATTTTAAATCCTCTTATGCTTATGGCCATCATGGTATTGGTCTTTTCCAATATGTTCCGCTTCGATATCAGCAATTACCCGGTTTACCTGATTACCGGACAGACGGTCTTTAACTTTGTATCAGAGGCTACCAATCAGGCCATGTGGTCCATCACCGGCAATGCCGCTCTTATGAAGAAGACATATGTTCCGAAATACATCTTTACATTGTCCAGAGTTACCAGCTCCTTTGTGAACATGATTTTTGCCCTGGGAGCCATGCTGATTGTATTTATTGTATGCAGGATTCACTTCAATATATACATGCTGCTGATTCCGGTGATTCTGATCCAGGTATATATCTTTGCTCTGGGACTTGGACTGTTTCTGGCAGCCGGAACCGTATTTTTCAGGGATATTCAGTATATCTACAGCGCATTTCTGACGGCATGGATGTATGCGACACCATTATTCTATCCGATTACCCAGCTTCCACCGAAACTGCAGTGGATCATCAAGCATCTTAATCCTATGTATGCATATATAACCCAGTTCAGGACGGTGGTTTTGGAGGGAGTCTGCGCAGATGCGCGTCTTATTGCCTACGGCTTTATCATCTCCCTTCTGATGTTTGGATTTGGTTCGCTGGTATTCTGGAAAAGTCAGGATCAATTTATCCTGTATATCTGATAAATTTACGAGGACAAGACTATGGAAAATGAAATTGCTGTGCGCGTAGAGCATGCCGTGGTGCGGTTCAACATGGCATCCGAGAGAATCGATAATCTGAAAGAATATTTTGTAAAGCTGCTTCGCAGAGAGCTGATGTTTAAGGAATTTCTCGCATTAAAAGACGTAAACTTCGAGGTAAAAAAGGGCGAGGCCTGGGGAATCATAGGAACCAACGGTTCCGGAAAGTCCACGCTGCTTAAGCTTATCTGCGGAATTTTGAAGCCGTACAAGGGAAAAGTGACCATCAACGGCACGATTGCCCCGCTCATCGAGCTGGGAGCCGGATTTGACGGGGATCTGACGGCCAGGGAAAATATATTCCTGAACGGAGCCGTGCTTGGATATGATAAGAAGTTCATGCAGGAACATTTTGACGAGATTGTAGAGTTTGCGGAACTGGCAAATTTCCTCGATATGCCTATCAAGAATTATTCGTCCGGTATGGCTGCAAGACTGGGATTTGCGATTGCCACAATCGTAAGGCCGGATATCCTGATATGCGATGAAGTGCTGGCCGTGGGAGATTATGCATTTCAGCAAAAATGTGAACACCGCATGACCGAGATGAGGCAAAACGGAACCACGCTTTTATATGTATCCCATTCCATCGACTCGGTAAAAAGCGTATGCGACCATGCCCTGTGGCTGGACAAGGGAGTCACTAGGATGATGGGAGATGTAGAGACAGTCGGAAATGCATATATGGAAGCGCTGAGATAAGAGCGACAAAAGAGCTGCGTGAATGTTGCCACATCCAAAAAAAGTTGTGTGAAGATTGCCCAAAAAGCTGCATGAAGGCAGCCTCAAAAGAATTGACTTTGCGATAAAGGATTTAATTTTATGAAGATAAACATCAATCAGACAGACAAATCTAAACTTACGGAAATCTGCTACCTGTTCGTACTGGCAGTATATCTGTTCTTCCAGTTTCTGGACACCACCACGTTTCAGATAGCCAGACCCTGGTATACGGAGCAGGCGATCAGGGCCATGATAGTCTTTGTGGTCCTGCTGAAGGCGGGTTATGAGGCGAAGGAGGAAGGCACAGAGTGGTTTCTTTGCGTCCTTGCCGGAATACTCTATTCCATGTCCTACATATTTACAGGCTACACATTTCTGATAGATACAGCCCTGCTTATGATAGGTGCAAAGAATATACCGTACAGGAAAATATTAAAAATATATATCTGGTGCGGTGTGGCAGTGCTGTTTTCAGCGGTTCTGGGCTCCATGACGGGATGTATTACGGATCTGGTTTATAATCATTCCAGAGGATATCGCCATTCCTTCGGAGTCGTATATGCGACAGACTTTGCCGCCCATCTTGCCTATATGATTCTTGCCATATGGGTGGCCTGCGAAGGCATACCGGGCCTGGCGATGTCAGTGGTCGGACTTGCACTGGCCGCTGTGGCATACTTTGGTGCCTATGCCCAGTGCGGCGCCATCGTGATGGTCTTATCGGCTTTCGCAATGATTTATGTATCTTTTTCTGATTATCAAGAGAAAAAAGGCAGTAATATATCCTCATTTCTTAAAAAAGCGGAGAATATATTTATCCTGCTTATTCCGGTCTGCGCACTTACCATGTGCGATCTTATGTTTTTCTACGATTCTTCCAATCCATTGATGGCCAAAATCAATTCTGCCATATCCGGAAGACTGCAGCTGGCGGTCAATGCCCGTACAAATTATGGGGTCAAGCTGTTCGGCACCGCCTTTGATATGGTAGGCGCCGGCGGTAGTACCGTAGGCCGGTCGGGCTATAACTTTGTAGATTCCTCTTACTGTATGATATTTATCAGATATGGTGTTGTGACATTCCTTATTGTGCTCCTTCTGATGATGAGGACTGCGTGGCTTGCAAAGAAATGCCGTGACAAAAGACTTCTGGTAGCAATGGCCCTTGTGGCGATCCACAGCATGATAGAGCATCATCTGCTGGAACCTTCCTACGATGTATTTTTCTTTATTCCGTTTGCGGGATTCGGTTATGTTTTGGCAAATGAAGCAAGAAAAGTGAATAATGAAAATAAGTCAAATAAAGATAAAGAATATAGTTCCTCCATCTTTTCATCCGGCTTTTATGCCTGTGTTGCGTTCATAACCATCCTTGCGATGCCGGTGGTTGTAAGTTACGGAAAGACGATAGTTTCACTGCTTGGACTGTACGAGACCTGGCGTCACAGATATTTCATAGCAGCCGCGGTATTCGGATTAGCCGCATATATTTTTATCTGTGAGACCATCAGGCGCAGTATTCTTAAGTATCTTAAAGATAAGAAGATTGCAAAAAAACAGATTATGCTTTTATGCGCAGAGGCGGCTGCGGTTATCTGCGTATTTATCGGAAGCAGATTTATCATTCATACACAGTCAGTGAAAGTGCAGGAAACCATTGACGCGGGGACAAAGATGATAGACTATCTCGCATCAAGCGAAGCATTTACCGGTAAGATCTATGCAGATGATTATCCTGTCATCTATGCCGAAAAAACAGGGGCGGTTTCTAATAGTATCTTAACCGCGGAATCCTTGTGTACAAAGGAAAATATTGTTATAATTACAGGAGAAGACACAGAGCTTCGAAGACTGACAGAAAAGAATTTTTCCTTTGGAATCATATCGGAGGAAGAATACGTATATACGAACAGTGACGAGGCGGTGAAGCTTCTGGGTGAGTATGGAATAGACATGAGTTCGTGCTTTAATCTGTCCAAGACGGTAGATTTACAGGCGATGGCCGATGCCAATGATCTGACATGCACAGAGAATGGTAAATTGCTCATAGAAGGGGCAGACCACTCGCTGATTCATGGCCCGTGGCTTACCATATACGGTGGCAAGCTTAGAGTCGAGTACAAACTTAAGCTTCTAGAAACCTCGATAGAGAGCGGTACAGTAGCTAAGATAAGGATCTCTTCAGACTCGGGAAATCACATCTGCGCGGAGCAGGAAATCACCAGGGACATGTTTGATGAAAATAACGAATGCACTTATACGGCAGAGGTCGAAATCGGCAATTCAAGCGGAATGGAGTTCCTGCTGTTTGCAATCAAAGATACCAGACTGCAGGTAGATGAAATAAGGTATGGGAAATACTAGGGAGACGCGGGTGTGAAATGGAGTGGTAGAATGGAGTGGACTTGCGCTGATTCTTGGTGTGGATAAGTTTCGTAAGGTGTGATATAATGAGCGCAAGTGAGCCAACATGCTTGCATGATTGGCGAACGGCGAATTGGACCATTAACGAACGAACCGCCTGCGTTAGCAGGCAGTGGCGTGCGTCAGCACGAGGTTCGTGAGTCTATGATATAATATGAACACTTAGCGAGGGTTTTTCGAGCTTAGTGTGAGTCATGATATAAGGTGTGCATTCCCATCGGTCTCCATATAGCAGGGCTGAAAGCTTGTATTTACTACATTTTTTGATGAAGGGTGCTATAGGGAGAAATGAGATATAAAGCTTTGCAATGTAATATTGAAGAAGGGAGGTAAGTGTGTCATGAAAGAATATGGTGTCTTAACAAGTAAAGGCAGATATACAAAGTTCTCGTATATGGATTATACAGTTACCTTCATGACGAGCAAG
>CAVHPN010000047.1:0-20797 GCA_963637995.1 Prevotella sp. CAG:279
GCGTTCTCGCGTGCAAGCACGCAGTCCGCATAGCCGCCTGGCAACACTTTCAGCGTACATTATAGAAAAGAAACGCAAAAAACACAATATGGCATAAGAAAATTGTAAAGAGTTGAGAAAAATGTCCGTTATGGTGTATAATGATGTGATAGTCAGGCCGAAATGTCCGTTATGGTGTATAATGATATGACAGTCAGGCCGGGAACCGGCAAATGGGATAGATGACGAGGGCAGAGATAAAACTGCCGAACCGTTATGATGATATATTTTCAGGAGGAAAATTACAATGAAACAAAAACTTTCGAATTATATAGCCGAGAAGCTTCTTGCATCAGGCATTACGGATGTATTTATGATTACCGGCGGTGGTGCTATGCATCTGGATGATGCACTGGGACATCAGGAGGGGCTTCATTGCCTCTATAATCATCATGAGCAGGCATGCGCTATGGCGGCAGAGGCATATGCGCGCATCCACAATAAGATTGCAGCAGTCTGCGTTACTACGGGCCCAGGCGGCATCAATGCCATGAACGGTGTCGCAGGCGGATTCCTTGATTCGATTCCCATGTTTGTCATTTCCGGTCAGGTAAGATATGATACGACTGCCCGCAGCACGGGACTTCATCTGCGCGCGATGGGTGATCAGGAGTATGACATTACCAAATCCGTTTCCAATATGACCAAATATTGCGAGATGGTAATCGATCCGATGCGAATCCGTTTCTGTATGGAAAAGGCCCTGTATCTTGCCTACAACGGTCGTCCGGGCCCGACCTGGCTTGATATACCGCTCAACGTTCAGGCGGCAATGATCGAGACGGATGATTTGATTGGATTTGATCCGTCAGATTATGAAGCAGGAGGAACAGGCTGGGCAGCGAAGAGTGATGCAGAGATTTCTGAAGATACTGCAGGAAACGGAGAATTTCGTGCAAAACTTCCGGCACCTGTGACAAAGGAAACGGCACGTGCAATTATTGAAAAAGTTCGCACAAGCAGACGTCCTGTTATTAACGCCGGAAATGGCATCCGTATCGGAGCTGCGCATGACGTTTTCATGAGAGTTGTTGAAAAACTTGGAATACCTGTAGTGACAGGAGCGGACAGTATAGACTGTATTTATGATGAACACCCTCTTTATATCGGAAAAGGTGGCAATGTGGGCGATCGTCCGGGTAATTTTGCTATCCAAAACAGTGATTTAGTCCTCTCCCTGGGAAGCCGTCTCAGCTTCAGACAGGTAGGATACAGATTTACTACGTGGGCACGAGAGGCTTATGTGATTGTCAATGATATAGATGCGGAGGAGCTTAAAAAGCCGACACTTCATGTAGATATGCCGGTTCATGCGGATGTTAAGGACCTTTTGACAGTGATGGATGAGATTTTATCAGAAGAGGGAAAAGCAGAAGGAGCTGCACCTATCACTGATGAATATAAGGATGCACAGGCAGAATGGCTTCATATTTGTCATGGGTGGAAACGAGATTATCCGGTAGTTCTGCCTAAACATATGAACGGTGGAACCGATACGGAGGCCAATGTATATGCGTTTGCTTATGAGATGAGCCGACGCCTCAATGAAAATCAGATAGTTGTAGTGGGAAATGGTTCTGCAAATGTGGTATGCGGACATGCCAATATCGTGAAAAAAGGACAGAGATTCATCTCAAATTCAGGTATAGCTTCCATGGGCTACGGACTTCCGGCATCGATCGGAGCATGCGTGGCAGACCACAGCCAGGATGTTATCCTTATTACCGGAGACGGCAGTATCCAGATGAATCTGCAGGAACTGGAGACAGTTGTGAGCCACCGCATGCCAATTAAGATTTTCATTATCAACAACGGTGGTTATCATTCCATTCGTCAGACCCAGAAGAATTTCTTCGGTGAGCCGCTTATTGGCATAGGTATTGACAGCGGTGACCTCGGTTTCCCGAGTATGGAAAAGCTTGCATGGGCATACGGCTTCCCGTATGTATCAATTCACGGAAATGCTGAGCTGGGAGAAAAAGTTGAGGAGACACTGGCCATGGACGGACCGGTTATCTGTGAAGTATTTGTAACTCTTGATCAGAACTTCGAACCGAAGTCAGCGGCAAAGAGACTGCCGGACGGCACACTGGTATCTCCACCGCTTGAGGATCTGTCTCCCTTCCTGCCGGATGAAGAGATGGATCGGATCATGCTGATTCCGAGAATAAAAAAATAGAGGTGGAAGACGTCCGCCTGCAGGGAGAATAATATGAAAATTGTTGTAACCGGCGCCACCAGCTTTGTCGGCCTGGGGGCGGTGTGCGAACTTTTACGTCGCGGACATCACGTATATGCTGTATTGCGCGAAAATTCGACTAAAACAGAATTGCTTAAACAAGATGGCAAATTTCCGGAAAATCTCACTATCATATATGAAGATCTTGGAAATTTGAGCAGGCTGCCGGAAATAATTTTAGGCGGATGCGATGTGTTTTTGCACATGGGATGGCGCGGAGCCGGGAGCGATTCACGGAAAAATGAGGCGGTTCAGGAAGAGAGCGTAAAGGACGCACTCAGTGCTGTAAGAGTGGCTAAAACACTTGGCTGCAGAAGATTCCTGTTTACAGGTTCGCAGGCAGAATATGGAATCAAAAGTACATTAACAGATGAGAATTCCGTATGCGAGCCGACATCTCCGTATGGACGTGCGAAACTTGAGGTCAGAAAACAGGCGGAGGCACTTTGCCGGGAACTTGACCTGGATTATGGCCATGCGCGCATATTCAGCACTTATGGTCCCGGAGATCATCCGTGGTCACTTATTTCATCCTGCGTGAAGACATTTCTGGCAGGTGAAAAGATGACCATGACTGCCTGCACCCAGCTGTGGAATTTTATGTATATAGATGATGCCGGTCGTGCTCTTGCAGATCTGGCGGAGTATTCAGGAAATCTTCTGGATTATGGATGTGTATACAATCTTGGCGGCCCTATGGAAGAGACCGACAAGCTGCGCGGATTTGTAGAGACTGTCTATGAGCTGTGCGGGAAAAAGGGAAGTATGGAATTTGGAGTCCGGCCGCCCAATGCAGAGGGAATTGTTAATCTGATACCTGACATAAGAAAGATGGAGCGGGTACTGGGATGGAAACCGCAGGTATACTTCAGAGAAGGGATGAACAGAGTACTTGCATATTATCAGGCACATGCTTAATAAAACCGGCCGGCATTTCGTTAAGAAAATTGTATGTTGTAAAAAGCATGAAAAATGTATATTATGATACCAGGGTCAAAAGGTCAGAAGTTCGACGCAAGCTTGCTTGTAGGAGAATCTGTAACCTTGGGTCTCGGATTTTACAATTAGAAACCGAACAGACAGGAATCAGGAAGATATGAAAAAAATCAGTATATTAATTCCCTGCTACAATGAAGAGGAGAATGTAGGCCCGATCAGCGAGGCGGTGGTGGAAACTCTTGAGAGGGATCTGCCGGAGTATGATTATGAGGTCGTATTTATAGATAATGATTCTACAGACCAGACACGTCCGATTCTTCGGAAGATCTGCAGCGAGAATCATCGCGTCAAGGCGATTTTTAATGCGAAAAATTTTGGACAGTTTAATTCTCCTTATTACGGTATGCTGCAGTGCACCGGAGATTGCGTGATCAGCATGGTGGCCGATTTTCAGGATCCGGTTGATATGATACCTAAATACGTTCATGAGTGGGAGAATGGCTATAAGATAGTTATCGGTATCAAGACAGGAAGTAAGGAAAATCCGATTATGTATGCTCTCAGAAGCTGCTACTACAAGATGATCAAGAAGCTTTCAGATGTTGAGCAGATTGAACATTTTACAGGTTCGGGACTTTATGATCGTGATTTTATCGAAATTCTCAGAAATCTCGATGATCCCACACCTTTTTTGCGGGGCATAGTGGCAGAACTTGGCTACAAGCGCAAGGAGATCCCTTATGTTCAGCCGCAGCGCCGCGCCGGAAAGACACACAACAATTTTTACCGTCTGTATGACGCAGCCATGTTAAGCGTGACATCTTACACTAAGGTGGGACTTCGTCTGGCTACTATATTTGGCAGTATCTGCGCGACGATCAGCATGATAGTTGCTGTGGTATATCTGATTATGAAACTGCTTCACTGGTATGAATTTCCGGCAGGGATGGCACCGGTGCTTATAGGCATGTGCTTTTTAGGCTCGATCCAGATATTTTTTACCGGACTTGTAGGAGAATATATATTGTCCATAAACTCCAGAGTCATGAAGAGACCTCTGGTAGTCGAAGAGGAGAGACTTAATTTTGACATACCGGTTGAGAAAGGCGGAGATGACCGCATAGGAAATTCCATCAACGTCAAGACAAAACATGAATAAGAATAAAGAGTAACGAAAAACAAGATACAAACTGAGAAAGTGACAGGAAAACAGCATGAAATGTAATGTCGACGTAGTTCGGATTCGTGAAAACTCGATTCAGCTCAACGGCTGGGCAATCGGAAAAACACCGGAGACTAAGATTAATTATCAGGTTGAGGATGGAGCACACCATCCGATTCAGTTTCAGTATGTGGCAACCCGCCGCGATGATGTGAGCCAGATTTATTTTGGCAGAACTGTGGATAAGGAGCTGGGATTTGACATCCAGTTTCCGTATGAGCGCGGAAAAGATTATTATCTGATTGTGAGAGGTGAAGGAAGAAAAATCCGTATTAAATACAACGAGGAGCTGATCCGCAAGCGCAGCAGTGTGGCGCATAAGCGCATGCAGAAGATCATGGATCTGATGAATATGGAGACGGTGAGAGTCTGCCTGGATTTCTGGAAGGAAAATGGTCTTAAAGCTCTGATCCTTAAATCCAAGCACAAATTGCAGGGAATCGACAACGACTATGATTACGGCGAATGGTATTCTCTGACAAAACCGACATCAGAGGAACTGGAAAATCAGAGAAATACGGTATTTGACACACCGGTTAAATTCTCGATTGTGATTCCGGTATTTAAGACGCCGGAAAAATTCTTACGGGAAATGCTTGATTCCATCGCAGAACAGACATATCAAAACTGGGAAGTATGTGTGGCTGACGGAAGTCCTGCGGGAGAAAGCTGTGAGCGGGTGCTTGAACAGTATGCGAAGAAGGACAGACGCTTTAAATATGTGATCCTTGGCGAAAATAAGGGGATTTCCGGAAATACCAACGCTGCTA
This sequence comes from Prevotella sp. CAG:279, assembly GCA_963637995.1. Taxonomy (GTDB): domain Bacteria; phylum Bacillota; class Clostridia; order Lachnospirales; family Lachnospiraceae; genus Otoolea. The sequence continues at coordinate 5,210 of CAVHPN010000047.1, forward strand.
TGGATATGGCGACAGGTGATTATATAGTACTTGCCGATCATGATGACAAGCTTACACCGGATGCACTTTACGAATGTGCAAAGCTTTTACAGGAACATCCGGGATGCGACTGCTTTTATTCGGATGAAGATAAGCTTGATATGGACGGCGGTGCGCTTTTTGATCCACACTTCAAGCCGGATTTCAACATTGATTTGCTTTGCAGCGTTAACTATATCTGCCATCTTTTTGTGGTAAGTCATGATCTGGCAGCTCAGGTTGGCGGATTCCGTCATGAATATGACGGAGCGCAGGATTATGATTTCATTTTCAGATGCACTGAAAAATCCAAAGAGATAGGACATATTCCGAAGGTGCTCTACCACTGGAGATGTCATAAGGATTCAACGGCCAGCAATCCGGAAAGCAAGCTCTACGCCTTTGAGGCGGGCGCAAGGGCTATAATGGACCATTATAAGCGGGTTGGCATCGAGGCTGAGCGTGTGGAGAAGGGCGTAGATTACGGAATTTATCATTCTGTTTATAAAATTCAGAATAATCCGATGGTTTCGATTATCATACCAAATAAGGATCATCACGCGGATCTTGATCTGTGCCTGAGAGCAATTGAAGAGCGGGCGACCTACCGCAATTTTGAATTCATAATTGTGGAAAACAACAGTACGGAAAAGGAAACCTTTGAATATTATGAGAAGATTCAAAAAGAGTTTGACAATGTTCATGTGGTAACCTGGAAACGTGAATTTAATTATTCCGCGATCAATAATTATGGTGTGACATTTGCAAAGGGCGAATATCTGCTGTTTTTAAATAATGATACAGAGCTTATTGCAAAAAATTTCATAGAAGAGATGCTGGGACTGTGTCAGCGCGAAGACGTCGGTGCGGTAGGTGCCAGACTCTTGTATCAGGATGATACGATTCAGCATGCAGGCGTGGTGATCGGATTTGGCGGTATAGCCGGCCATACATTTATAGGTCTTCATAAGGCCGAGAACAGTTATTTCCACCGTGCTATGAGCACGCAGGATTACAGTGCCGTGACGGCAGCATGCATGATGACGAAAAAAGCCTTATTTGATGAGGTGGGCGGCTTTACCGAGAAGCTTGCGGTTGCATTTAATGACATCGATTACTGTATGAAAGTGCGGGCGTCGGATCATCTTGTTGTTTACAATCCGTACGCATTGTTGTATCATTATGAATCGAAGTCAAGAGGACTTGAGGATACACCTGAGAAAATAGCAAGATTTAATCGTGAGATAAAGATTTTTGCAGAGAGGTGGCCCGAGATCCTTGAAAATGGTGATCCATATTATAATCCTAATCTGACACTGAGAAAGTCCAATTTCGCACTCAGAGACCTGAAAAAGGAAAAAATCGGAGAGCCTTATCATCTGGAGGTATAACCAGGGATGGAGATTACAACGACAATTGTTATTCCGAATTATAACGGACTTAAATTTATGGATGAGTGCATCAGTTCTTTAAATGCACAGACGTACCAGAACTTTCGTACGCTTGTAGTTGACAACGGTTCAACCGACGGAAGCGTAGAGTGGCTTAAGGAACATGGGATAGATACGATATTTCTCCATGAAAATACGGGATTTTCTGGTGCAGTCAATGTGGGAATCAAGGCGGCAGACACGCCTTACGTACTGCTGCTCAATAACGATGTGCGGGTTGATGAGTATTTTGTTGCCGAAATGGTACGTGCAATCGGACAGGCCGATCGCATTTTCTCAGTCAGCAGCAGAATGATACAGATGTATCATCCGGATAAGCTTGATGATGCCGGAGATATGTATTCGCTGCTTGGCTGGGCTTATCAGCGCGGAGTCGGACGTGACCTTTCTCATTATCGCAGGTCCGGACGGGTTTTTTCAGCATGTGCCGGAGCGGCTATTTACCGGCGGAGTGTGTTTGAAGAAATAGGATATTTTGATGAAATGCACTTTGCGTATCTCGAAGATATAGATGTGGGATACAGGGCGCGGATAGCAGGTTATGATAATGTATATTGTCCGGCTGCACTGGTATGGCATGTCGGAAGCGGTACAAGTGGATCGAAGTATAACTCTTTTAAGGTCAAACTTGCCGCGCGCAACAATGTCTATCTGAACTACAAAAATATGCCGATGCTGCAGCTTTTGGTAAATGCGATTCCGATAGCTGCCGGAATCATTGTTAAATATTCTTTTTTCAAAAAACTTGGCTTTGGAAAGGATTATCTGGATGGCCTTAAGGAAGGTATCAAAACTGCTAAAAATTGCAAGAAGGTAAAATATCGCCGTGAAAGATTAGGAAACTATCTGGCGATAGAGATGGAACTCATAGCCGGAACATTTCTCTATATTTATGAATTTGCTGTCAGACAGATGGAGAAAAACAGAAAGTGAAAGACGAGGTAACTTATGAATTATGAGGATGATGAGCTGGAGCGCATGAGAGCGCGGCGTGAGGGAAGAAGCAGTGTCGGTCGGTCGGTAAGATCTTCCCGGAGCGCTTCGTCTTCAGGCACAAGCCGCAGAAAAACAGGCAGTACGTCTGAAAGCAGTTCGAAAAAAAACACTGGAACAGGAAGCAGCGCAGCTCGTTCGGGACGCAGCACTTTAGGAAATTCTGGAAGCAAGAACACAGGCTCCGGCAGAAGAGGCAAATACCGCAGAAAATCAGCACGTCGAAAGAAATACTTAATTATTGCGGCTGAGATTCTTGTGATTATTATGATGGTTCTGGGCGGTGCATTCTGGTATGTATATCACAGAACCTTCGGCTCGATGCAAAAGATAGAGTTTGATGAGGATCAGGTTAAGAATCTTAGTCTGTCGGAAGAACAGATTGAAGAGATGAAGGGCTTTATGACGATAGCCTGCTTCGGTGTTGATTCGCGAAGCGAGCACGGCAAGATGAATGTAGGCAAGGGAACAAACTCCGATGTCAACATTGTTGCCAATATCGATCTTGAGACAGGAGAAATCCGTCTTGTATCGGTGTTCCGTGACAGCTACTTAAATATCAATGACAAGAATTCATACAACAAGATTAATGCCGCATATGCACAGGGAGGTCCTGAGCAGGCAGTTAAGGCTCTCAATAAGAACCTTGGTTTGAACATTACCCAGTATGCTACATTTAACTGGAAAGCAGTGGCAGATGCCATCAATATTTTGGGCGGCGTAGATGTGGAACTCAGTGATGCGGAGTTTTCATGGATCAATGCATTCGTTACTGAAACCGTAAAGGAAACAGGTATAGCTTCAGTGCCGGTAGCTCATTCCGGAAATGTACACCTTGATGGTGTTCAGGCTGTTGCTTACGGACGAATTCGTTATTCAGATACCGATTATGCACGTACCGAGCGCCAGAGAATCGTCATTCAGAAGGCATTTGAAAAAGCAAAGAAAGCAGATTGGGCTACTTTAAACTGTCTGCTTGAGACGATTATGCCACAGCTGGCAACCAATATATCTGTTACTGACCTTATTCCGCTGGCAAGAAATATAACCAAGTTTCATATAGGTGAAACAATGGGATTCCCGGCGGCAAGAGGTGAGCAGGATGTCGGAAAGATCGGTGACTGCGTTATCCCGCAGACTCTGGAATATAACGTTGTAGTTCTTCATCAGTTCCTTTTTGATGAAGAGAATTATGAGGTTCCGTCAAATGTTAAGGAATACAGCAATCATATTGCTTCGGTAACAGGACTTACTAAAAATGCCAAGCTTATAGAGCATGTTCCGGTGGATCAGGGTGTAAGTGCCACAAGCTTTATAAAGAAACGTGCAAGCCGTATTGCTGCTGCCGCTGCTGCGGAGGCAGCAGAGAAAAAAGCAGCTTCTTCGAAGTCAACTGATGAGTCAGGCAATGAGACCAAGGACGAATCAAAAGCCGGAGAGAGCGAAAGCTCGATCGGTATGGATGAGATCTTTGACCCTGATGAGGATATGATTGATTTTGACGAGACAAAGGGAAGCACCAAGGAAAGCAACAGCAGTAAAGAAACTGCAAGCAGAGAGACATCTTCGGCGGTTTCTCCGGGTGGCTCGGGCAAGAATACTACAACGAATAAGACTACGGAAGCAGACAACACTTATTCCGGACCGGGCGGAAGTACATCAGAAACCAAAACTTCGGTAGTTAAACCGGGATCTACTGCCACAACCGAGGCAGAAACATCATCATCCAGTGGGAAAACATCTCCGGGCTCGACAGATAATTCCAGTGTGAAGAGTCCGATAAGTCCTATGGCAGAAGCTCAGGAACAGGAGAATTCCGGAAACAGTTCGAGCTCAAACGGGCCGTCAGGTCCGGGGGCATGATCCGGATTCAGGTGATATATTATGATTAAAGATAACCAGAAACGACTTAACCATTTCCATGTAGTGTTAGACGCATGCGTAATTGCATGCGCCTACGCACTCGCGTGGTTTATTGTCAATGGGACGTCGTGGTTTAAGGTAACAGGACAGAATAAAAGTGCAATGGCAGTCGTCTATATGACGGCTGGTCTTAGTATTGTACCTTTTTATCTGATTTTATATGCTTTTTTCCATCTTTATACACCAAAAAGGGTACAGGGAAGACGGGTGGAGCTGGCCAATATTTTCAAGGCCAACGTCATCGGTCTTTTGGTGATCTCATTGGTTCTTTATCTGGGCGGAAAAAACGAGTATTTTCACAACTTTTCACGTCCGATGGTGTTTTTGTTCTTTGGAACGAATATACTTCTGGAAGTGCTCATGAGAAATGTCCTGCGCATGATGCTCAGGTCTATGCGCTCAAAGGGATACAATCAGAAACATCTTCTTTTAGTCGGATACAGCCGTGCTGCGGAGGGCTTTATAGACCGGGTGAATGGCAACCCTGAGTGGGGATACAAGATCCGAGGTATTCTGGATGATCATGAAAAATGGGGAAAAGAATACAAGGGAGTGAGAGTGATTGGCAAGATAGACGACCTTGATACGATCCTTGCCCTCAATACTCTGGATGAGATAGCTATTACACTGAGTATTAAAGAATATGGAAAATTGGAAAAAATCGTGGCTGGATGTGAAAAATCGGGAGTTCACACAAAATTTATTCCTGATTATTATAATTTTATTCCGACACGCCCGTTTATGGAGGATTTGCAGGGACTTCCGGTAATACATATCAGACACGTACCGCTTACTAACTTGTTAAATGCGACGATGAAGAGGACGATGGATTTGGTCGGCGGAGTGATGGCGATAATCCTTTTTTCACCTGTGATGCTTATAACTGCATTGCTGATAAAGATTACTTCTCCGGGACCGGTTATATTCTGTCAGGAGAGAGTGGGGCTTCATAATAAGACATTTAAGATGTATAAGTTTCGCTCTATGGCGGTTCAGTCAGCTGCAAAGGAGAAGAGCCAGTGGACAACTCCGGGAGATCCAAGAGTGACTCCGGTGGGCAGATTTATACGAAAGACGAGTATAGATGAACTTCCGCAGCTTTTTAATGTTTTGAAAGGAGATATGAGTCTGGTAGGACCACGTCCGGAACGTCCGTTTTTTGTTGAAAAATTTAAAGAAGAGATACCGCGTTATATGATTAAACACCAGGTTCGTCCGGGAATGACAGGATGGGCTCAGGTCAATGGTTATCGCGGTGATACTTCGATCACAAAGCGGATAGAACATGACCTTTATTATATAGAAAACTGGACGCCGGGATTTGATTTTAAAATCATTTTTCTGACAGTTTTTAAGGGATTTATTAATAAAAATGCATACTGACGAGGAAGACCATATGGGATATGACGAGGAAAGAGAAGTGTCAGGGCGACGACGGAGCCGACGGGCCAGACCGTCTGAAATGGAAGAGGACGGGCTGACCCTTATAACGGATTCATTTGGCGAACGCAGGGAAGATGGATACCAAAAGAGTGAGAGGTCCGGTGGCAGGACAGAACGCGCTCAGAAAAGATACAAAGCCACAGGAACTAAGCGTGCAGGCAATCGAAAATATCGTGAATCGGATCGTGAATCATATGAGAAACAAACTGAAAATCAATCTGATATTTATGTAGATCCTGTAAAGTTAAAGGCAAGACGGAAAAAGAAAAGGAAAATTTGGATTATTTTTTTTGAGATCATTGCGATGCTTGCTATTATCTGCTTTGCAGGATATATGTATATCAGCAGTAAATTTGATCTTATGCAGCGCCTGCCATGGAATCCTGAGGATATAAAGAATATCGATATTTCCGAAGAAAAACAGGAACAGATGAGCGGTTACTGGACGATTGCGATTTTTGGTGTTGACAGCCGTAATTCGTCTGTAGGAAAAGGCAACAATTCGGATGTCAATATCATTTGCAACATAGATCAGGGAACCGGAGAGATACGCCTTGTTTCTGTCTACCGTGATTCCTATTTAAATATCAGTGATAAGAATGTATACAATAAACTGAATGCCGCTTACATGCAGGGAGGTCCTGAGCAGGCAGTCAAGGCTCTCAATAAAAATCTCGATATTGATATTGATGATTATGCAACATTTAACTGGAAGGCCGTTGCAGATGCGATAAATATACTCGGCGGAATAGATGTGGAGATTACAAAGTCAGAATTTTACTATATAAATGCATTTATTTCCGAGACCGTCAAGGCGACGGGAGTAGCGTCCACACATCTTAAGTCGGCCGGTATGAATCATCTGGACGGTGTTCAGGCCGTGGCATATGGACGTCTCAGGCTGATGGATACGGATTTTGCCCGCACTGAGCGTCAGAGAAAGGTTATTTCACTTGCTTTTGAGAAACTGAAAAAGGCAGATTGGGCGACTGTAAATAATATAGTTCAGACTGTGTTTCCACAGGTGGCTACAAGTATTGATATAAATGATCTGCTGAAAACAGGGCGAAATATTACCAGATATCACCTGACAGAGACAACGGGATTTCCGTCTGAACACAAGGAAAAGAAGATGGGCCGGAAAGGGGCATGCGTTATCCCACAGACTTTGGAGAGTAATGTTATAGAGCTTCATCATTTCCTTTTCGGGGATGAAGGTTATGTGCCTACAGATACGGTTCAGAGTATAAGCAAAAAGATTATATCTGATTCGGGAGTACACGCCTCTAAGGAGTCTGAGACCAAGGCGGTGCCAAAGTCTACAGAGGCGACTACAATCTCGATTTTAGGACCGACGAAAGACAGTGAGTAACGGAGGAAAATGTTTTGAATTTGAATGGTCTGTACCGGATGCAGGGAATGTTGTTTTCCCTGATGATTTTGGGAGCGTTTCTAAAGAAAAAAGGGATTATCACGGATGAAGGAAAAAAGGTGCTTGCAGACCTTGTTATTCTCGTGACACTTCCGTGCAGTATAATAGAGTCTTTTGAGGTTGAACTCAGTATTGACATTTTAAAGAGCAGCGCGCAGGCGCTGCTCATCTCGTGTGTGCTTCAGATTGCATGTTATATTCTGAATCTGGTTTTATATCCGGGAGTAGAAGATGGAAAGAAAAAGGTTCTCAAATATGCAACGATGGCCTCCAATGCCGGTATTCTCGGAAATCCGGTGGCAGAGGGAATCTTTGGATCTATGGGACTTTTTTATGCATCTTTTTTCCTTATCCCGCAGAGAACAGCAATGTGGTCACTGGGAATGACATATTTTACCAAGGCGCCGGATCGAAAGACTCTTATAAAAAAAATATGCACACATCCGTGTATCGTGTCTGTTTTTATCGGATTTGTACTGATGCTTTTACAGATACAGATCCCGGGATTTCTTGGAGATACAGTACATAGTTTAAATAAGGCAAACACGGCAGTTTCCATGATCTTTGTGGGAACGGTTCTGGCTGAGGCTGATATGAAGACAATGATTACGCCTCTTAGCTGTTACTATGCGGCCATACGCCTGGTTATACTTCCGGCGTTCGTATGGCTTAGCTGTACATTGCTTCACATCGATACCCTTATAACAGGAATCTCCGTAGTACTGGCAGCCATGCCGGCGGCAAGCACCACGGCGATTCTGGCTGCCAAATATGACGGAGACGAGATCTTTGCAACAAAATGTGTAGTATTTACTACATTACTTTCGATGATATCTGCACCGATATGGTGTATGGTGCTGCGGTAGTGGCGGATGTTTTCACAATTTTTCGGCTTACTTCTCATCAACAACCTGAAAAATATAAAACTTTAAATAGTAGGATGTTTCATCCCCCGCCCACAGTATGGGATGATCGGCTGCCTGAGTGCGGTACTCGATCTGGCGCAGACGACGGTGGGCGCTGCGGGCTGCTTCCCCAATTGCCTTTGTAAAGAGCTCCGGTGTCATGAAATGGGAGCAGGAGCAGGTGGCGAAGTAGCCGCCGTCCTTTACCAGGCGCAGACCGCGGATATTGATTTCTCGGTATCCTTTGATGGCATTTTTGACTGAGCTGCGGGATTTGGTAAAGGCAGGCGGATCGAGGATGACGACGTCAAACTTTTCAACTTTTTTCTCCAATTCCGGAAGCAGGTCGAAGACATCAGCACACTGGAATGTGGTGGTGTCGGAAACACCGTTTAATCGGGCATTTTCACGTGCCTGCTCAATTGCAAGCTCAGATGCATCTACACCGATAACCTCTTTGGCACCGGAAACGGCTGCATTTAAGGCAAATGAACCGGTATGGGTAAAGCAGTCCAAAACACGTTTGCCGGGGCAGAGGCGCTGTATGGCAAGTCGGTTATATTTTTGATCGAGGAAAAAGCCGGTTTTCTGACCATCTTTCACATCGACCATGTAGCGGACACCGTTTTCAACGATTTCCACTTTTGTGTCAAAGGGTTCACCGATGAAGCCCTTGTAGCGTTCCATGCCCTCCTGTAGGCGGACTTTGGCATCGCTGCGCTCGTAAATACCGCGGATATGTATGCCGTCTTCATCCAGTACTTTGACGAGCTTTTCAAGAATCAGCGGCTTTAACCGGTCGATACCGAGAGCCAGGGACTCAACAACAAGAACATCGGAAAATTTGTCGATTACGATGCCGGGAAGAAAATCTGCCTCTCCGAAAATTAATCTGCAGCTGTCGGTATCGACAGTCTGACGTCTGTATTCCCATGCATTGCGGACACGCATTTCGATGAAGGAGTCATCAATCACGGTATCTTTTTTGCGTGACAGCATACGCACCGTTAATTTGGATTTGGTATTGATAAAACCGCATCCAAGCGGATAACCGTCAAAATCTTCTACACGAACAATATCACCATTTTCAAAATCTCCGTCAATTCGTTCAATTTCATTATCATAGATCCACATACCACCGGATTTCAGAGAACGGGCTTCTCCCTTGCGGATATGGACAACTGCCTGTGAATTAATCATATATATAAATGTCCTTTCTAAGCAAAATGTTCAGCTACAAGTATACAGGAGACGGGAATGGCTGACAAGTATATAACGAGTATTTTTGAGTCCGTAAAAACACAAATTTATGATTTTATTTTCACAGTTAAGTCACAAATAGTTGATAGACTATCCCATGTAAACGGAAAGGAAAACCGTTATAAATATAGAATATACAACCCACTGCCGGTAAAGATATATCTACAGCGGGGATGCCTTAGAAGAGGAGGTATGAATTATGTATGATGAAAATGAGAGAAATGAAGAATATGAAAAAAATGTAGAAAATGAAAGACATGATCGGGGTGTAGATTATACAGAAGCTACTTGTTCTGAAAGCGCATATGATGAAGAGAGTGATAACAGGAGTGAAACTTCGGGTTATGGCGGATACCATGATTCACGTTATCGCGGAAGCATTGATACCGACAGTGATTTTGAAAAAACAGACGTAAATGATGAGACTGATACTGACAAACAGGCAGATAACGGAGATGGTCACGGAAAGCATAAACATGGCTCACATAAAACGGGAAAGAAGGTAGCGGCCATTGTGCTGTCTGGTATACTTTTCGGATGTGTGGCAGGCGGAACGATGGTTGGAGTGAATGTGGCTGCAAACAGAATTCTTCCTGATAATACCGTACAGGAAAACAGCGCAGATCTATCCGAAGAGACTCAGGCTGCCACAACGACGCAGGCGTCAATAGGAAATGATGTTTCCGCTATCGTGGAGAAGGCTATGCCGTCGGTTGTAGCGATTAACAATACCATGGTTTATACACAGAACAACTGGTTGTTCGGACAACAAAAATATGAAGTTCCAAGCAGCGGCTCTGGAATCATAGCCGGTCAGAATGAAACGGAACTTTTAATTATTACAAATAATCATGTTGTTGAAGATTCTGAAGACCTTTCGGTAACATTTATCGATAATCAGAGTGTTAAGGCAGCCGTAAAGGGAACTGATTCAGATTCAGACCTGGCAATTATTGCTGTACAGCTTTCGGATATACCTGATGAAACAAAGAAAGAAATCAAGGCGGCAGATCTTGGCGATTCGGATTCGCTGAAACTCGGTCAGGGCGTTGTGGCAATAGGTAATGCGCTTGGTCAGGGCCAATCAGTAACAGTAGGTTATGTCAGCGCTTTAAATAAGAAGGTTACTATTGATAATGTGGAGCGTACACTTTTGCAGGTTGATGCAGCTATCAATCCGGGCAACAGCGGCGGTGCACTTTTGAATATGAACGGTGAAGTCATCGGTATCAACGCTGCGAAGTATTCAAGCACCAGTGTTGAGGGTATCGGCTATGCAATCCCGATTTCTCAGGCAAAGGATATTATCAGTGATCTGATGACAAAGACAACCAAGGTTGAAGTGGCTGAGAATGAGCAGGGATATCTGGGAATCCAGATGCAGAATATTGACAGTCAGATGGCAAAGGCCTACGGAATGCCTGAGGGAATCTATGTATATAAGATTGTTGATGGCGGAGCAGCTTCAAAATCAGACTTAAGAGAACGCGATATTATCACTAAGTTTGATGGTGAAAAGGTTTCAAATGGTGATGATCTTAAGAAGCTTCTTACTTACTATAAAGCAGGTACGACAGTTACCATGACAGTTCAGAGCCTTGAAAACGGTTCTTATGTAGAGAGAGAGGTTCAGATTACCTTGGGTTCTAAGAGTGATATGCCACAGAACCAGAATAATTAAATGTTTGCAGAGCTAGAATGGCTGGAAGAGTTAGATCAGAAAGGCAGGTGAATTATCATCTGCCTTTTTGTATTGCGATTTATGATTTAGATGGGTTATAATAGATTTAGAATGACGACAAGCGGAGGAATGACATATATGAGTGACAATCAGAATATAGATATTACAACTAATAAAGACGGAGGCGGTGGGGAACACTCTGACGAGTACGAAAAAATCTGTTATGTGTGCCGACGCCCCGAGAGCAAGGCAGGTCCCATGATTACGATGCCGGGAGGAATGAATTTCTGCCATGAATGCATGCAGAAAGCCTTTGATTCGATTTCACAATCGGGCATGGACTTTTCCAAGTTGCAGAATATGCCGTTTATGAACATGAACCTCAATGATTTTTCCGGTATTAATATACCGAATGCGGAAATTCCGCAGAAAAACAAGATCAAAAAGAAGAATAAAGAAAAGAGTGATGAAAAGATCCTCACCATAAAGGATATTCCTGCACCTCATCAGATCAAGGCAAAGCTTGATGAATATGTTATCGGACAGGAAAAAGCAAAGAGAGCCGTCTCGGTTGCTGTATATAACCATTACAAAAGGGTAATTATCAGGCGTCAGGATGAACTTATGGCTAATAAAGCATCAGAGGGTGGCGTGGAGAATTCTGAACCTTTGAAAATGGCGCAGGAAAAGCCCGAGATCGAAAAATCCAATATTTTGATGATTGGTCCGACGGGAAGCGGAAAAACTTATTTGGTAAAGACTTTGGCAAAGCTCTTGGACGTGCCGTTAGCAATTGCCGATGCCACATCCCTCACTGAGGCCGGATATATCGGAGATGATATAGAAAGCGTAGTATCCAAGCTTCTGGCAGCAGCGGGAAATGATGTCGAGAAGGCCGAACATGGTATTATATTCATCGATGAGATAGACAAGATCGCAAAAAAGAAAAATACGATGAGTCGTGATGTCAGCGGTGAGTCGGTGCAGCAGGAGCTGCTCAAGCTTCTTGAGGGAAGTCAGGTTGAGGTACCGGTGGGTTCAAATCAGAAGAATGCGCTTACGCCGATGGCAACGGTGGACACAAATAACATCCTGTTTATATGCGGAGGAGCTTTTCCGGGACTTGAGGATATCATAAAAGAGCGCCTGAAAAAAAGATCGACCATGGGCTTCAATTCACATCTAAAGGACGAGTTTGACAACGATCCGGATATACTTTCAAAGGTAACAACGCAGGATCTGCGAGACTTCGGAATGATTCCTGAGTTTTTGGGACGCCTTCCGGTGATGGTAAGTCTGCAGAAACTGACAAAGGAACTTCTGATGAGAATTCTCAAAGAACCGAAAAATGCTATTTTAGGGCAATATGAACGTTTGCTGGAGTTAGATGAGGTCAAACTGGTCTTTGATGATGAAGCAGTGGAATGGATTGCAAAACAGGCACTTGAGAGGGATACAGGTGCACGTGCACTCAGGGCGATTCTTGAGGAATTTATGATGGATATTATGTACGAGATTCCTAAAGATCCGAATATTGGGTCGGTTGTGATTACCCGCCCGTATCTGGAGAAAAATGGAGGACCTAGAATCGAGATGCGCAGTTGACAATACTTTCAAGGTTCCTTATTTATGATGGGAGGTTTCAACTATGAAGAAGTATATATATATGATAGCTGCACTTTTTGGCATTGATTATTTTTGCAAGGAAAATATAGAAGCCCAGAAACCGGAGGATTTTCCGCGTGATATGGAAAAGAGTCACGGAAAGGTAAGATTATATCGAAATCACAATGAGGGCTTTTGTTTTGGAGTAAAGAAGGAAAATAAAGAACTGGTTCGCATGGTACCGGTGATATTTACATCTGCTGTGGCAGGCATATTGACATGGCTTTTGTGCCGGGATGAGGGCAAAAGGACAGAAAAAATCGGTCTTGCCCTTATCACGGCGGGCGGCTTAAGCAATCTTTATGATCGCATTAAACGCGGATATGTGGTGGATTATTTCAGTATTCGGTGTAAATACCTGGAAAAAGTTGTTTTTAATCTGGGCGATTTCTTCATATTTGCCGGAAGTGCGCTGATAGCAATTACCGGTATGTTCGGTTCTGTGAGAAAAATCACTTCTCCGGCAAAGGATCGCATAGCAGAGCTCCGACTGCCGTGGCAAAAGACGGATGCGGAGGAATGATATAATTTAATCCGAATACATTGTACAGATTATTGAAGATGTCAAAGGCTTGTACTGCCGGCGGAAGACTCGCGAGTGAACCGGTGAGAACTACATCGTGTATGGTATCCTGCTTAAGAGCGAGGGAGGCCATCACACCGGCATTTTCGTAAATCATGTTGAAGAGAGCGGCGGCCAGATCAGCATCTGTGGCACCGCTCTTTATACGTCCGAAATTAGCAGCGGTAAGATCGGCCTCAAGTCCTGGAACATCCTCATTTTGTACATCTGCTATGCGAAGATCCGCCATGGCTTTATTTCCGTGCAATGCCATCTCTGACAGAGTTAATATATCGGAGACCCCGAGAAAACGATTTGCCATACCGGCCAGAGTGCCTCCGCCTACACCGCTGCCGCCAAGGTGCTTAAATCCTGTTGATTTTGAGGCGCGGATAAATGCGGAACCGGTACCGATACTTACAACCAGTGCCTCTTCAAGTCCGGAAAGATATAAACCGCCATGTCCTATGGCATCAAGTTCAAGGGCGTGAAATGTAGGTATTCCGAATATATTTTCATGAAAATATGTCGACCCGAGTCCTGTCAGGACTATTTTCTCCAAATCATTTAATGATGCTTTCAGCTGTTCCAAAAAACGGCCCAATATGCCGTAGGCAGATGTGCGGGGATCATCTGCGTTGACCTGAAGCGTGCCAACCAATGTACCATGTTCATCGAGAGCCGCTGCCTTTGTGCTGGAGCTTCCGATGTCTATTCCAAGTGATAATTTCATTTGTCTGACTCCTTTAATATAAGATACTGACTCCAACATCATTGTATTCTTTGTGAGAAAAAATAACAATAACAAATTGACACTGGATAAGAAATATTGTAGAATCAGCTTTAAAAAATAATAGTCCTCTATAAGGGGAGATAGGAGTTGAGTTTTTTGAGTTCTGGTGATGGGATACAGCTATTGATTTTAATTCTGCTTCTCGTGATGTCGGCTTTCTTTTCATCCACTGAGACTGCACTTACCACAGTCAACAAAATCAGGGTGAGAAATCTTGCGGAGGCCGGTGATCGTCGGGCTGAGTATGTATTAAAGGTGATAGAGGATCCAAACAAAATGCTGAGTGCTATTTTAATCGGCAACAATGTAGTAAATCTGTATGCATCTTCGCTTTCTACTGTTCTTGCAACCCGAATTTGGGGCAATAAGATCGTGGGAATTGCTACAGGTGTTCTGACACTTTTGATTTTGATTTTCGGTGAGATTGCACCGAAAACGGTTGCCAATATACAGGCTGAGCAGATTGCACTCAGGTTCGCCAAGAGTATTTATTATATTATGACCGTGATGACACCGGTTATTTTCGTGGTTAATCATCTTGCATTTCTGGTGATGAAGTTACTTCGCGTAGACTTAAAGGATAAGGGCGAATCCATCACTGAGGATGAGCTTCGTACCATTGTGGAAGTGAGCCATGAAGAAGGTGTCATAGAGTCGGATGAGAAGAAGATGATCAACAATGTATTTGATTTTGGAGACGCGGTGGCACGTGATGTCATGCTTCCCAAGGTCAATATGACATTTGTTGATGTCAATGCTACTTATGATGAATTGATGGAGGTATTTCGCAGCGAGAAATACACCAGATATCCCGTGTATGAAGATACTACCGACAACGTGATAGGTGTCCTTAATATCAAGGATGTATTTTTAAAGGGCGGGGAGAAAGATTTTTCTGTCAGAAAATATCTTAGAAAAACACTTTATACTTATGAGTTTAAGAAGGTTTCCGAGCTTATGCGTGAGATGCGCAAGGCGGCTATCAGCATAGTAATTGTTCTGGATGAGTACGGTTCTACTGTAGGTCTTATAACATTGGAAGATATGCTTGAGGAGATCGTCGGTGACATCAGGGATGAATACGATGCAGATGAGGAAAAATCGATTTTGCGCATTGCACCGAGAGAATATATGGTCGATGGTTCGGTAAAACTCGATGATCTTGATGAACGGCTCGGACTCGAACTTAAATCGGAAGAGTATGATTCAGTCGGCGGACTTGTGATAGGACTTTTAAACCACCTTCCAGAGGAAAAAGAGGAGGTAGTGGTGGAAAATGTCCGCCTGGTTGTAGATTGTGTGGATAAAAACAGAATTGATAAGATTCATCTTTATTTATTAAGTCCGTCAGAGGCGGCATCGGCGAAAACTGCCGATGTTAAAGCTGAGACAGAGCAGTGACAGGTCACAAAGTAAGCGCTATGTGGTTAAAAAGTGTTGCGAGATGTAGTTAAAAAGTGCT
>CAVHPN010000048.1:0-19048 GCA_963637995.1 Prevotella sp. CAG:279
ATATAAGCTAAAAGCCGTGAGAGCCGGCTTAATATAGATAATAAAAAATATTAATATTGTAGCCGGAATCCAAATTCCGGGGATGGAGGTAAAGATATGACAAATTCAAAAGAAAAAGAAATCTTTGTAAATCGGTTGTCACGAGATGTCTCTGTAGCGTTGGAAAAGAATTTTCCAAACACTACAAGCAAAATTCAGGAAGTAAGCAAGTTGCAGGGAAAATCTTATACTGCACTTAGTCTTATTCCTGAAAAGGAAAATAAGGGTGTCCATCTTAATTTGGATTCTCTTTATGGTGAAATCCAAAGCGGTAAAAGCTACGAAGACGTGCTTGAGCTTGCGCTTAAGCAGGCAAAAGAAGGCCTTGCTTATATACCCAAAATTGATGTCCTAAAAATTTTATCTTCATATGAGGATGTTAAGGATAAGTTGTATGTAACTGTGGTTGGTACGCAAACCAACCGCGAGGTGCTTAAGAAAGTTCCTCATACGGATATTGAGGATCTTTCCATTGTGTACAAGATCAATGTACCGATGAAAGACAATAACAGCGCGTCGATACTTATAGATAATGATTTTTGTACGCGCATGGGAATAACTGAGGCTCAACTACACGCAGATGCTTTGGCAAGTGCCACAAAAATGCATCCTGCAAGCATAAAGAGTCTTAACGAAGTTATATGCGGACTAATGGGAGTATCGATAGAAGAGCTCCCAGAAATAGAAAATTTTAAAATATACGTAGTAACAAACATGACGAAATGGCATGGCGCAGCTGTAGTCTTTTATCCGGGTGTTATGGAAAACGTAGCCCGGGAAATTGGCGGTAATTTCTTTATATTACCAAGCTCTGTGCATGAAATGCTCTTTGTCCCGGATAATGGAAACATGGACGCAGATTCACTGCGTGAGATGGTAAGCATGATAAACGCCAATGAGGTTGCTCCTTGTGAGCGCCTGACAGACAGTGTTTATTATTACGATGCAGATAAGAAAAAATTCGAAACTGCATTTTAAAATAAGTGCCTCACGGCATACCTAATGGGATATCGCCGTGAAACCCGGCTTCATATAGATTTAACTTTTTGTTTTAAAGTTTTTATCCCCTATGGAGGTGGGAATATGGCAAGAATAATCAACAATGAGAGTGTATATCTTGCAGCAGTAAATCGTGCAGGATACAAAAAAGATGTCCGTAGGTTTGAGCGTAAACTCATGATATGGAATCTTTTCCACAGGGCAATGTATGCAGTTGCTGTAATTGCTGGCAGCAACTTAGTGTTATTTTGCACTGCCCTGGATGACTTTGAACACGAACAGTTAGTGTTCAAGGTATTATTAATATCAGCGCTGATTTTAGCAGTGGCAATTTTGCTGCAGAAAATACCCAGACCGCGCCTGCCTTTTGGAATAAGGCTTTACAAAGGCAGATATGTGATCTCGGGTTTTACGCATCCTGGTAATGACATAGTTGAAGTAAATACGGACTATGTCTACGAGGATGGTCGCAAGTGCAGAGTTATACCTTGCACTGTAAAAAGAAAGCGTCATACATTTCGCTAATTTGTTTTTTTAAGACGGTACAGAAAATGTGCCGTCTTTTTTGTTTGTTTCGAAAACAAAAACAAAAAACTTTACCCATATATATACGAGGAGTGCGATTATGCAAAATTTTCAATTATCAGGAAGCAAAAAATTATCAGTATGTTGTATATTTTTCGGAGCAACCTTGTTTTTAGCTGCAGCTGCTTCGATTTTCTTTTATATCCGCGATGAAAAAATATCAGATAATGGTAATAATCGCGCGGCGGCTATGATAAGCCATAACGTAACAATAAATGACTTAACAAAAACATCAGACAGTATATTACCGGAAGATGAGATGGATATTGCTGCAATGCAGGAAGTGAATCCAGATACCATTGGATATCTGAAAATTCAGGGGATGGGTTTCCCGGTTGTAAAAGGTAACGGCAATAAATACATAAAAACCGGCTGGGATGGCAAAAAAACAGTATATGGTTGTATTTTTATGGATGAATATTGTGAACCCAATGACGACGGCATCATCCTGTATGGCCATCATATGAAAAATGGAAAAATG
Organism: Prevotella sp. CAG:279; assembly: GCA_963637995.1. Taxonomy (GTDB): domain Bacteria; phylum Bacillota; class Clostridia; order Lachnospirales; family Lachnospiraceae; genus Otoolea. The sequence continues at coordinate 2,105 of CAVHPN010000048.1, forward strand.
TTTGGCTCTCTTGACAGGTATTTATCTAAGGAATATCGGGACGAAAACCAGACTCTTAAGTGGATAACGAAAGAATATGTAGATACTTACAATGTCATCGCAGTGATTAAATCACAAGCCACGGATATCGCAGATTTAATTGACATGGATCTAAAAAGCGACATTGAATCGTTATCTGAAAAAGCAAAAAGAACAAACACACTTTATGGAGAGTTATATGCAGGAAAAAGTTATATGTGTCTCATAACATGCGAATATTCGCAGAAAGACGGAAGATTGCTTGTGATAGGAGAGAGGGTCAGTCATATTAAACGTTAACGATTTTGGGAAAGGGGAAAGCGGTCTGCAGGGAGATAAGCCCATCATGTTACCGCCATAAAAAACGTATGTCGAGATTTAAACCGCGCCTTGCGGTAAAGGTTGAAGAAGAAGAAAGAAGAGAAAGGCAGGACGTATCCCTAAGAGAACAGTTTGAAGTAGAAGAGGGACAGATTGTATATGTGGAGTCCTGGCCGGAAAAGACATTTCGGCTGTTGCTCCTCATTATCTCTGTCGCACTTGCTGTTTTGGGTACCATAGCATTGATTTTGCCGGAAACAAGAGTGCTGATTATTGAGATTTTTTTTAAATTTGTCGAAGAAGCACTTGGCGCTGTCAAAATAAGCTAAAAGGGTTAAAAATTTGAAGGAACAATGAAACGATAGGAGGCGGATTTATGAAAAAAAGACTATATTCCAAAATGGCCGGGCGTATTTTAGCTGTGGCGATTGCTACGGGTCTTGCACTTGAATCCCCGGTATCAGTAGTTGCCGGGACATGGACAAAGGACTTGCTTGGCTGGAGTTTTACGGATGACAGTGGAACAAAAGTAGTCGGAAGATGGCTTTACGATAATGGTAACTGGTACCTTATCGGGCAGGATGGTTACATGAAAACCGGCTGGCAGATGGATAACGGTAAATGGTACTTCCTGAATACAGCTACTACAAATGCAACACCGGAAGGCGCAGCTCTTAAGGGCTGGCATTGGATTGACGGAAAATGCTACTATTTTGAACAGGTTGGTACAACGACGCATGCGGAATGCTCTATGTATGCTAATGAGACAACACCGGATGGATTTACGGTAAACACAGACGGTCAGTGGACAGAAAACGGAAGTGTGGTCAGTATATCCGGTAAAGGCATCTTGACAGCAAGTGGTCCTTCCGGCAGCGTAACCACAACGCGTACATCGGGCGGTGGTGGTGGAGGTGGTTCATCATCCGGTGGAGGCGGCTCCTCGTCAGGAGGCGGTTCTTCATCGAGTTCATCAAAAAAATACGATGAAACAATAGCCGAGGCAGAAGCCGAGACAGAACCCGAAACAATACCATCAACAGATAATGAAGGTAAAAAGGAAAATGAATCTGTAGAGGAAACAAAGCAGGAAGAAACAAAGCCATCTTCCGAATCTTCGAAAGAGACAGGAGCGGAAACAAAGGTCGATACGGAGAATAAAACAGAAGAAGAAACAGAGACTGAAACAGAGGCTGAAACGGAAGATGCAAAAGAAGATGAACAGGATGATGAAGAGACTGGTGAGTATATCGTTTATCATGTAGATGAAAAGGGAAACGTCCTAAAGACAGTGACCGGAACAGGCACATATGGAAAAACCGTAGACATCAAAAAAATAACAATCGATGGTTATGATTATGTGGATGGTGCCGGAGAAAAAGTTTTCACGAAGGATGTCACATCTTTTATCGTTACATATAAGGGCGAAGAGTCAGATGCTGATACGGATGATGATAAAAAAGAAAAGTTAAGTTATCGTTTCGTATATGTTGATGGGGATACAAATGAAGAACTGGGTGTGTCTGACTGGTCATCTGTAGAAAAGGGTAAGATTGTGACATGGAAGGAAAAGAACGTCAAGGGTTATACCCTGGCAGCAGGCAATAACCTTACAAGAACCGTATCAACTGATAAAGAAGAATTTATAATCTATTTTGATAAATCAGAAAGTATATCATACAGTGTAACATGGAAGACATCCGGTGGAGATGTAATCCGGAAAATAACAGGAGTGGGAAAGATTGGCGAAATTGTTGATCTCACCTCAATAGAACTTGATGATTATGAATTTGAGACATTGGATAACATCACTCTTTCTGATAAAGAAGAAGATAATATATACAGCCTTAGCTGCACACATCTCTCTGCTGCATCAGATTCGGAACTTACAGATTATGTAAAGTATACGCTGACTTACAAGGATTTTGACACAAAGAAGACGATCTATAAAGAAGAAGGCAGGATAGAACGGGATTCGGATATCACACCGGATTTCTGTCCGGAAGGATATGAACTTGCAGCGGACGACTATGATTTTGTAGCATCTGAAAATAAGAATAGTTTTACAGTATATCTCATTAAAAACGAAATTGATGATGAGGTATCCACTGTTTCCTATAATGCACTCTGTGAAGATGAAGAAGGCAATACAATCAAGGAATTCTCCGGAAGTGCAACCATAAAGGGTAAGGAAGACACCGTTACCGTGGAGCACGCAATTGAAGGCTACACTCAGACGGGGGATACGGAATTTACAATGTCTCTAAATAGTGATAACTTTATTACCCTGACATATGAAAAATCCAAGGCAGAAAACTATATGGAATATACAGTCCGTCTTGTAGATGTAACCACAATGGAACTTATCCGCGAGGATACCATTGATACGTATCGCGGCGCATATCTTGACTTTACGAATTATGAAACTCCGGATGGATATGAACCTGCGGGTACATTCCCATCTGAAATCAGGGTACAGGCAGAAAGTGCTAATAACAATATTACATTATATTTCACGCCTGTTCACGAAACGGAAGAAACAGTAGAATATGCCAACTGGACTGTAAAGTATGTAAATTATGATGATCCTACGGAAGAAGTTATGCCGTCACAGACCGGTCGTTCTGAGGCCGGAAAGTTTCCTGTATATTTTAAAAAGGAATTTACTAATAACGGCAAAGTTTGGAGAGCGGTGGATAGTTCACCCCGCACATTTACATTAAAAACCAACACGGACATGAATGTATTTATCGTGAGATTCAAGCAGATTGGAACAGTAGAATTGGAAGACACATCCAGAACTTACGAGCTCCGTTATGTTGCAAAAGATACAGGAAGCGTTCTTGGAATTAAAGTGGGAGAGGGAAATGTTGGAGATATGGTAGCGCTCAGAAACTCGTGGAGTGACTACAAATATGACGATGCATCGGCTTCTTCATACACAATACAGTCTGACAATAATATTCAGGACGTATATTATGCAAGAAATACTGTAGAGCAGCCTGATAAGAACGAACACACGGATGACTATGATGGTTATGAGTTCCTCGCGGTCTTTGTTGACCAGTATGGCGAAGCGGTGTTTGACCCTGTAAGAGGAAAGGTAAGAGACGGTGATACATTCTACATTGATTATCCGGACACTATTGAGAGAGACGGTGTAACTTACCGTGCGGATAAGTCCTCGCCTTATAAGACAAGCGTAGGAGGAACAGAATACCGGCAGTATGAAATCACATACACAAAAGGCGAAAGCTCTGATACGAAACTTTCCGAATGGCTTCAGAAAGCTCATGAGGCAAAAACGGCATTCTGGGGGACAACGCCTTACAGGTATGCAATCAATCTTAAAGAATACGGAAGCTGGAATGATGTCGGCCTTTATGTCGGTGTAGCTCCTAAAGATACAACGGTAGAGATTAATGCCGTAAATATACCGGGCTGGCTCAAGAGACCAAATGAGACCAACAGCTTCGTGCTTTCGGACGATAACATGACCGTTAGCCGCGAATACGATAAGAACTCCGACACACCTTCAACCTACGATTATGAACGAGAATACACCATTTCCTTTAAGGGAGAAGACGGAACAGATATTTTTGAACCGTATACCGGAAAGGTTGCATTTGCAAGAACGAACCAGACCATTGACTATTATGTTTACTTCCCACGCGTGGTCGTAGATAAGGAAGGAAACAGATGGAGAACGGATGAAAGCAGTCCAAAGAACGTGGTTTTACGCTGCAATAACGATTCTGATGATAACCTGCACGAAATCAGTTATTACAAGGTATTCGATAATCCGAAGACCGAGTTTATCGTAGAAAACGATACAGATGTAAAGAACTTCATGTCAGATATCGGCTCCGCACTGTATGATACAGATTCGCATGATTTTTATCTGATTGGTAAAGACTATAATCCGCAGACGGCAGTTGTGTCTGAAGTAATCTATGGATATAACCTTACAGGATATCAGGGTGCGATTGAGGACACATTTGAGCTTGATGGTTCAACTTACAAGGTATTCCATTTTAGACTTTCAAAGACCTTTGAGGAGGGTACCTGTGACCATGAATGGCAGTATGTTGAAGAACTTCCTGGAAACTGTTATGTTGCAGCACAAACTACTGTAGAGTGCAGAAAGTGCAAGGCAACAAAAACCGTCTACAAAGGTGCGCTTGGCCACATTGACTATGATTATGACAGGGTTTGTGATGTGTGTGGAGAGCAGCTGTCCATAAGTATTGGAGATTCGATTACCGTAAACTGGAATGGTGGGGAATATTACGACGGAAAGACTGCAGCTTTGTCGTTTACCTGTATTGGCACGGATGAAAATGGAAACTACATCCTTATGTCCGAAACAAACCTCACATCAGATATCTTTGGCAAATATGCGGAGGATAATAAAGGATACTACTCAACCTCAGACCTTCATTCATTCTTAAATGACGGTTTTGCAGACGGGTTATCCGTAAAAAATAATCTCGTGGCTAAAAACGGCGAGATAGTAAGTATTCTTTCAGAGGATGAATATAAGACATACAAAGCAGTAGCCGGAAACACTTACATTTTCCCTGACGGAAACTTCCTCCTTAAGAGTGAGGATGAAAATACGGTTCTTACCACAAAGGGCACTGTCGATATCGCGGATGCTGACAAGCAGAACGTAAGGCCGGTTATTTATCTCCCCGCATCTGATGCAACGGTAGGTGCAGAAGGAGGTTCCTGGTCTACGAATGATTTACAGGCAAGAAAGATAGGAGACCAAGTATGGCTCTTTAGATGCGTGGATGAAAACTACGAGGATTCATCAGCGACTCCTAAGCACCTCGCATTATTCCTGTGTGACAGTGTTATTCCGTCAAACTACGAGATGGGATTTGGTATTGGAGCAACAGAGGATAAGGACGGGCAGCAGGAGACAAGATTCTTTAGTACAACCAATAACAACTATAAATATTCGACAGTTTCAAGCTGGCTTAAGGAAAACACTGCTGATGTTGGCGACCTGGTTCGCATAAATGTAGGTGTTAAGAATGAATATTCAGGAGAAACAAAGAAGGGGCTCTGGGATAGATTTAGCGCATCATCGTTGACTGCGCATGCAAGAAGCAATTCACAGGTTTATTATGCTAATATTTTTGTCCCTTCAGTGGAAGAAGCTGTTTCCATGAGCGATTATCTTTTCAAGTTTAACGGCTCTGATAAAAACAACGCTAAGGACATCGTTAACAATTACCGGCGCGGTTACTTCTTAAGAACACCGGAGTATGGAACTACGGATAAGGTTTATTACGTAGACCTTGTGACAGGTCGCATTGCTACAACTAACGCGGTGGCAAAATCGGATGATGACGTATGCGAAATTGGTATCAGACCGGCATACGCTGTAGAACAGTACAATTAAGCAAAAGTATTTTACTCGAAAGAAAGCAGAGACTTAAGTATTCGGTCTCTGCTTCTTTTGTAATTTCGGCTTATCTTTAAAACAAGAGTTGATAGATTAATTCGGAAACTTGAAGAGGAAGAACATAAAGATGAACACAAAAACGACCGCCGTTAGACAATCCTGGAAGATTAGAACGATGGTCGTTTTAACTTAAAGCTGAGGGTCTAGCCGTCTATCGGTAGCACCTTTGTATACGTGCATGATAACACGAATGAGAAGAGGATTCAAGAAAAAAATAAAAAAAAGTTATCGTTAAAACAAGGAGTGTTGCCATACTTTCGCTTGTGCGTTTCGGTATGGCAGCACTCCTTGTTTTTTGTGTAAAAAAAATCGAAAAAAATATACTTAAAACCTCAACTTCGCATTTACAAAATAAAAACTTTTCCCACATATAAGTAAAGGGAATATCTCGTGATTAGTTAAAGGGATTTATACCTTGGTGTTTGTAATGAAAAAAAGTTGCTTATTAAACAAGGGAAAGGAAAAGTTGTGAGAAGAATAAAGCTAAGAAGAATAAGGCGGAAAGCACTGTCATATCTGCTTGTGTTTTCGATGGTAACACCAACCATTGCAAGTCTGCCGATTAACATGATGGAAGTCTATGCTGAAACATGTACGCAACCTCATAATTGGACAGGCCTTAAATTTAACTGGACTGACATACCCGCTTCACAAAGTGTGTTTGGAGATGTTTTGGGCTGGCCACGTAAGGCATATGTTACGGAAGGAAAAGACGAGTATAAGAACTTTGCCAATCATTATCTCTTTTGTATTGCAAATCATACCAATGGACAGCGTCCCATTGGTTCAGAGTTAACATGCGTACAAAATCTGACTGTGCAAGATTATAATAAATACAGTGGATTCTCCGACTGGTACATGACGGATGACAATAGTAAGAAGTTTGGCTTCTGCCTCGTCGCGGCAGCTGCCATGTGGTCATATCAGAGAACGAGTGGATCGGATGTAAAGAGTCCGACAGCAAACATCTGCGCGTATACACTGCCACACACTATGTTTGCCATGATGGAAGGAAAAATAAAGTACGGATGGACCGACTTAAGAAGCGAAAAAGAAGCAGTCTACGAAACGTTCGAGAAAAACATGGATGCCGAGTTTGGCGTATTTACCGCTAGCGGCATAAACGGAAAGATTACGGATGAGCTTGCGCAGCAGATGATATCCGGCTCAAGGTCTTTCTTTGATGAGGTATGGGCCGCTGCCGAAGTAATGTATAACGGTATTCAGGATGAAGCAACCGGAATGACGGCAAACACCTTAACTTGCACCACTGACCCGTCTGATCCAAATACCGTCATTTCTACTGTAACGTGCGATCAGAATACGTGGGATACATATTACAATAATATTTCACTTACTGACGAGTCTGCAAAGAATTATACACTTATCGGAAAAGTTTACGATGCGGCATCAAAGACGGGAACGCTGACATTTAAACAGAACGGAAGTTCAGATTCGCCACTGCAGTTTAAATTCAACAATACGGGATATATCACGGACCTTTCGCAGCCGGTGCTTACCGAATTTAACTTCTGTTCGAATAACAACGACCACGAAATATATCAGACCATGTTCGGGGCATATTATAAAGAACCGACCATAACCGTTAAAGCCGGTGTAGGTGGCAGTGGCGGTGGCGGTGACGGTGAAATTCCTTCTGAAGGCAGTATAGAACTTGAGGTACATCGCTATAAACATAATGAAGAATGGTCGACAACTTACAATGTAGATCTTCTGAAACTTGATGCAGAGACAGGCAAGCCTCTTTCTGATTCAGAGTGGGATGTGTTGGAATATGATACTCTTGGCTCGTGGGATGATGGAAGCACTCAGCTGGGCTCAACATACCTTGATCACCCGGTAAGTCAGGCTTCAAACATCGGAACAAAGTACAACTGGGCCAATGACAAAGGTACACAGTTTACCAGATGGAAAGAGGATGAGGAAGATCCGTGTAAGGATGACAGAAATATAACAGGAACGGATGGTTATCTCTACGAAGAGAATAACAATGGTCTTATTACATCAACAAAAGCGCATAGCGATGGTTATCAGTACAAATATACGAAAGGTTACTGTACCGGTCATCCGAAACCGAAGGTCACCTATTATGAGGGTGATGGCGATGATGTAGAAGAAAAGAACAAAGCGCTGGATGAATTGGCAGAACAGGCTTGGCAGGAACAGGTTGATTACTGTGAAAAGCTTGCTGCTGAAGGAGGATTTTTCCATACTACCGAAGAATCCATTACGGATGCTGCCAAGACTGAAATGGAAGCAGACAGGGACGAGTTCTTTAAGGACTATATTTCCCTTACCTATGATTACAGTGCAAAAGAGATTACTGCCCGTAATGGCTATATTCTTCATGATCTGCATACGGATGACATTCCGGTTGAGAGAGTTGTCATTCATTCAAGCGAGTATCTGAATTTGATCTCAGGCGCCGCAGGCGGTTCAACAGATTCGGAAGAAGATGATGTTGATAGTGAAGAACTCGATCTTTCATCCGCTGTTCGCTCTGTTTCGGATGAAGAAATGAGTGACGATGAAACAGAAGCTCGCGTCGAGGCTTTTGCTAAAAAGGCGGATGTTGATTCGGAAAATAATACCGAAGAGAAGAATATCGAAGAAAATGATATCGCAGTGGTAAGTAACGAAACATCGGATACTGCCAAAATAAACAATACAGTTGGGGAAATATCAAATATAACTAAGGAAGCTTCGGTTGCAAATAATCCAATTATAGTGGTTTCTGATAATACTGAAGAAAAAGATACCGAAGAAAAATTTGAAAAAACACAGGTTGACAGCAATAAAGCTACACCGAGCAAGGCAAAGAAAGCAGTAGAGGACGAGGAAGAATATGACCCCGACTATTTGCCGGATATTGTGCTGGCGGATGATGAAACTGCCACTCCTTCGGAGCTTACAGATGAGGTAACTGTTGAAAAGAAAACGCTTTGGAACATACTTGTCGAGACCTTGTATGCAGTTGTCCAAAAGGCATCTGAGCTTTTCAGCAACGCAATTGCAGTAATAAATGACGATGGTAATGATAATGACAACGGTGCGGACTCATCAGGAGGAAGCTATGCGAGAAATGATGCAGCACCTCCTAAGAGTAGCGGTGTAATCTACACCGGCACAGTAAACTTCGAAAAATCGGATGTTTCTGAACACGAACGTGGAACGCACGACATAGAGTGTTGGACTTTTATTGCTTATGACCATCGTACGGAAGGCGAGATACATTTTAATAAGAAGGATCTCAATCTGAATGCGGCGGAAAACGGAGAATATGACGCATACGCAGATGAGAATGCGGACGGAACACTGGAAGGTGCAGTATACGGACTCTTCGCAGCAGATGATATCGTTCACCCGGATTCTGACACAAGAACGGAGAGTGATCTTGATACAGGGGTTGTGTATAAGAAGGGAGACCTCGTAGCAATCGCAACAACCGACAGAAACGGCGATGCATCGTTTATGACATTTACAGAAGCACCTGGTAAGACATACGATTATGAGACAGGAACGGTTGTCGACCACGACGAATGGACCGGCCCGACAAATCTGAACCGCGCAAGGGAAACCGCAGACGAGACAGTTGAGGATAACGAAAAGTTCTATGGATGGAACGCGGAAGGAAGCAGTGAAGTAACACTTACCGATTCCGATGCGGGAGATGCTACTTATTATAGGAAACATTCCAGCAACCAGGGATTGAACCTTGGCAAGGGACAGGATAATGGTACGACATATCCGATCAGTAATAATGAGGATAACAATGGTAACTGCTGGATTGGAAGACCGCTTATAGTATCCGGTGCAAACAACGCACAGTATTATATTAAAGAGTTGTCACGTTCTGAAGGCTACGAGCTTTCCGTGTATGGTTCTGACCTTACTCTTTCCAATAGGGAAGCATTCCTTAAAGGAGAAGATGTTGAGCTTGCGGAAGGTGATGTTAAGAAGACTGCCGGCATAAGCGATGGTATCGATAACGATGGTAATTATATCAATGAATTTACCATCGAGGCGACAGACACCACGAATGGATTTACACTGACAGTGCGGGATATGGGTGTAGAAAAAGACAACGCTATTTTCTACACATCCGAAAGAAAATCTGTTAAGAAGACCGTAACGGAAGAAGTCGATGTTGAAAAAGAAGTACCGGTAACAGCAACAGAAGGCGCACCGGTGCTGATAAAAGGAAGCCGCGTAGAAGCAGCTTTGGGCGATGAAGTCGAACTTCCGAATGGTAAAAGCGCAACTGTCAAGAACACGATGTCTGAAAAGCAGACAAAGTTCTATCAGACAAAGAACGTTATTCCGTATTCACTGCCGACAGCAGGAATTGTGAATGAGGCAAGCGGTGACAGTTTCATTGATAAGTACAACGATGCACTTGCATCTGCAAACTTTGGCGAACCTGCATCGAACGCTCCGTGGGTACTTGTACCGGTAGGCTCAAGTGACCAGGAGTCATTTAATAACCTTACCAAAGCACTTGCGGAATATACCGGGTTCCATCAGATGCGCATTGTCGATACGGTGGATGGAAATTTTGTTGTTCAATACGATTTTAACGGCGAGAATGCAATATACGATATTGGAAACCAGATCGTATGGATTAAGTACGGCATAAGTATCGGAAATGTTGCAGGCTATACTTATGCAAAATACGATGCTACAACGCTTACCCATAACAATACGGGATTCGTTGTAAACGTACAGACACCAAGCAAGACATCGGTAGAAAAATACGATGACTTAAGTGAAATTACATTTAAAGATGTGGCCGAGAAGGTTTACTGGGTTTATGCTGCAGGTGAGCAGGAAAGAAACGATGATGGTTCACTTAAGACTGCAACAATACTTGTTAAGGAAGATCAGCAAAAAACCTATACCGTTTGGGAAACAACGAGTGCAGAAATTGATGAATCAAGGATAAGTTACGATGCAGACAAAAACATGTATTCGATTACCTTTGATGCACCGGGAACCTATATTATTAGGGTTAAGTATAAAAATGATATTACAGATGGTGTTGTGAATGCATTCTATGCAGTGCAACACGCGGATATCAGTTACTATATTCCGTTGCAGCACGCAGGTTCTTATATCCAGGATGCGGTACTTTCTTATCCGGGACAGAAGACAATTTACGAATCAGCAGGCACGGATGTGAAGCCGATATCTGTTACCGAGCGTCCAATCCGTCAGCAGGTAAAGGTATCAAAAGATACGGCGACATTACCGGAGACACTGAAAGTTTGGTACTGCGCAAATGACGGAGTGGCAAACAGTGACGACGTGGATACGTGCGCAGGCTGTGGCAGAAAACGTACGGTTGAGGCAACGAAATCAATCGACTATGAGCATGATACTTACACTGCATTCTTCAACGAAGATCTTTCAGATAAGAAGCAGGAAACGAACTGGATTGAAAGAGTAAAGAGCTGGCTCGCGGGCATTACCGGTGTGAGCGGTTCTGAGGATACATCAAAGGCGGTTGCCAACTTCCGCTTCAAGACATACCTTAAGTCAAACCTGGAAAGGCTTTACCGCGATGAAAACGGTAAGATTGTCTGGGAAGACAGAAACGGAAACGAAATGACGCCGAACTATAAGGACACCAACAGGGATGGTTTATACGACACATTTACATGGACCACTTATAACGGCGAAAGTGACTTCCCTGAGCAGGATAAGACAGAAGACGGAAAGATTCTTTCAACAAATGTTCAGAAGATATATACTAAGGTTGACCATCTGACAACATCTTACACGACAAGTGCTGTTGCCAATAATGTTTGGGATACCTATATTACACCGGAAAACGGTGCAGCTGATAACGTGGCTGAACGTAATAACGGTGCCAGCACAAATCAGAGAAACAAAGAGGGACGCTCGGACGATGCGGTAAAAACAAACCTTTCGCTGTATTCTTATCAGGGCGATGCAAACAATGTTCTTGAAAGTGATGTACTGCGTGATAACCAGAACACCGGCTATACAAGAATACTTGAGTCTACGGAAACAGTGATTGAGGACGGAACATCCACAAGAACTGAGCAGACGTATAACTATGAAAAGTTCTTTGATGCAATCGCTGCCGCCAATACCGATAAGTGGGATGACAACATCGACAGCTGCACATTTAACTATGACGGCTATGATACACCGGTCGGAAAGATAAGTATGCTAAACTATCCGGGTCAGCGTTGGGAAAACACCCTTAAGGAAGAAAACCAGAAAGGCGATACCGATAACAGCTTTGACCTGTTTAGATGGGTACACGAAAAAATTTACGGCTCAGTCGAAGATTATCAGAACTTCCGTGATGAAAATGGTAATTATGGTTCACTTAACGGAACAAATACAGAGACCGCAACCAGTACTTCAGATTATGCAAGAGCAAATGCCGAAGCATCTAACGCTGTAAGACAATTTGCTGTTAAGTGGTATCTGGAAGACGAAGTCGCAAAACTTGTTAAGAACAATGGCGTAGGCGACGGCGAGGATATCGCTAAAACCGAAGCTGAGGGCGGCGCACCTGGCATTACTGAAGAGGGCGTTGTGCCGTATGAAGATTACATCCATGATTACGCACTCTTTAAAGCACTTAAGAAAGCGTACAATTACCTTCGTCCGTTCTATGAAAATGACCTAGATACCATTTATTCAGTAGAGTGGGATTCAGATAAGGACGGCGGAAATGATAAGGACGTGACAACACTTTCAGTGGATACGCACGAGGAGGGCGCATTCTACAATACTTCTTCATATCTTCCTTACGGAATATATGTAGTGGTAGAGCAGACACCGTCAAACTTTAGCGCTGATACCGGTTACGACCTTGTAAACCGCGCATTTAATATTGAAAAGCCGAAGGAAGTTATTGTACCTTCTATATATGAAGGAACTGCCTCCAACGATACTACCGATAACTATGACACGCATTACAACTTCAACTCGACCTTGTCACCTGAAACAATGGCTGCATCAAAGTACAATGGCGAAAGCGGCTATCTCATCAGATTTAATGAGGAGTGGCCGACAGATGCAGATGACTTTGACGATAACCACGCAAGTGAGGGAACAGCAGAGCATGTAATCCGCGCGCATAGTAATTACGGAGATTTCGAAGTATTCAAATACGGCCTTGATGTCGATAAGAATGGCAGTGAATCTGGTCGGTCGATTAGTAATAACGGTGGTTACGACTTCAAAGGCTTTACAATTGCACAGTCTCTTTACGATCCGTTAAAGGACTACTATTCAGTAGGTCATAACGGCGAATCGAAAGACGGCATCATGATTAAGATCACTGCAACAGAAGGCGGCGAGGGCGATAACACTGTAAGGTTCCCAATTGCGGATCTTGGTTGCAATAACGAGCAGACAGCAAATGGAACTACAAAATACGATACTGACGCACTCATCAATCGTTTCTTCTATGCTTCGGTATCAGAAGATAACGGAAGAGCAAATGACGTTATCTATAAAGGTGGGGCAACGGATGATAACAACGTATCCGGTATGCAGTTTAAGGATAATGTGAAGACGGTTACCGGCGAGCTTACCGCATACGAAGGAAAGTACGCACAGATGCTGGTTCCGTGGACAGTAACCGCGCCTGCGGATGTCACGAACTACTCAAGTTCGGAATTTAGTGGCTTTGCGGATGTAAATGAGAGAGATGCCTTCAAGGCATCTACTCTTACCATTAGAAAGGTGGATGCGGAGACCGGAGAACAGATTATTCATGATGACACGGTATTTGGCATCTACGCAGCAAGCCGTTACACAACCGAAGCCGAAATACTGGCAGACGCTGAAAAACTTGGCGGCGACGAAAAGACAAGGTTTATCAACCAGTTTAAGCCGGGCGATACCAAGTTCTATATGGAAGATACAAAGGTATATGGTTCTAAGGAGTTCTTAGAGGCAATGGGTGCTTATGACATCAGTTACCTCATTACACTTGATAAGGGTAAGGCAAAGCGCTACGGCGAAAATGGCTATAAGAGAGTAACGGAAGCTGATGTAAAGAATATTCTCGGAGCAAACGGTTATACCAAGATAAGTGGTACAGTAGAGTACGGCGTATATCATCTCGACGTACTGGCAGGAACATCAATTCCTGATGATGAGAATGTAACATGGTACTACTCTGTATATAATACCGACAGCCCGTTGTGCGTCGGAACTATTCCAAAAGGAACACCGATATGTTCCGAAAAGAACGCGGTAATTCTTAAGGATAACTTCACGGTAAACGGTGACGGTAATGACGAAACGAGAACCGGAATGCAGAAGGCATATTCCTCACTCAATGATGTCTTAATGGAAGATGAGGATAAGGCAGGAACAACATCTTATCATCTTCAGAACACGGGTTATATACGCACACCTCAGCCGCTTGGCTCAGGTTGCTATGTTATCGCGGAACTTAAGACCCCGTCAGGTTACTTAAGAGGAAAGCCTGAAGCACATGAGATCTACTCTGGTGTAGATTATTACTACGAGGGTGGAGACATGTTTAAGAAGGCAGCGATGGTTGACTACGCGAAGCGTATCGATCAGAACTATTCGTACGCGAAATAATTAAGAAAAGAAAGAGAAGAGAGGCTGCGGATAACCGCAGCCTCTTACTCGCTCCCCAAAAAACAGAAAAAAAATCAAATAAACCCAAAAAAGAAGTAAGTTTCGCAATTAACAAGAAGAAACTTTACCAATATATATATGAGAAGAATGTGGTGCGCACTTTTTTCCAGGTTTTGCAAACAACATTCGGTCGAAAGGCCATGCCTTCGGACAAAAAATGCGGGCATCCGCAACGTAACTTTCGCTATAGGCGAGTAAACAAACAAAACTCATAACGTAGGAGGATAAAAACAAGTATGAGAAAATCCAAAAAAAAGATTCTCAATCAGCTTCTCGCTATGACGCTCTCAGTATCAATGGCATCTCCAAACGTTGTCGCTATGGCAGATCCGATTATTGACGATCCGGACAGTGACAAAAAAACGGAACTTGTAATTGATGATAAGAGTGAAACAAGCAACGAGGTAGATAAGGACACCTTGAAAAAAGAGGACTCTTCCGGAGATTCTAAAGACTCTACAGATGAAACTAAAGGATCATCCAAAGAATCGAAGAAGGATACCAAAGAATCCACCGATGAGACCAAGGAGTCATCCGAGGAATCGAAGAAGGATGATAAAGAATCCACCGATGAGACTAAGGAAGCATCTGAAGAATCAAAGAAGGATGATAAAGAATCCACAGACGAAACTAAAGAGTCTACAAATGAGACTAAGGTTTCCGATGAATCAGAAAGCAAAGAAAGCAAGACAAGCGTTGTCGAAAAAGTTGAAAATCTTATCGATGGTATCGTTGAAACAATAACAGGCAAGAAAAACTACAAGAAATTTGGTTCTGATGAATTTATTCTCTGGTGGTTCGAAGAAGCAACGGATGAAGAAAAGTCTGAGTGGTATGAATCCATCTCGAAATATGATGAGGATAAAGCGTCCGCATCTGAAGCAAAATACCCGGCATATTCATCCGACGAATTTGACGACTGGTTCGATGAATATGGAGTAAAGACCACAACCAAGTCGTATACCATTAACGGCGAGACGGTAGAGGTTCCGGAGCTTAATCTTAGCAATTTATCAAGCTGGATTAAATATCAGTCAGAAGATGATGCTTTTTCCTTTATTGAAGGCGTTCTTGGTAATTATTATGCAGTGCTCTCCGGAAACGCTGATGCAAACATTAATCAGACATCTGTAGTCGGAAACTTATGGCCTGAAAGCTGGGGCGCAAATGCAGATTATAATGATGGAAAACATGGCTCTGGTGTACAGAAAGATCCATATATTATTGATTCTGTTGAAGACCTTAGAGCCTTTGCAAGAGACGTTGCGAATAACCGGTGGCATGAAGATGATTATTTCCTTGTAAAGCATGGCACTTACGACCTTGGCGGATGCTGGATTCCTATCGGATTTAGCTTAAATAACGGCGATACTTATACCTCGTTTAAGGGACATTTTGCAGGCGAGGATGGCGTTGTCATCAAGAACCTTGGTTTTAAGGCAAGTGACAAACTTGGTGTTGGCAGTGACCTTGCAACGACAATCCGTTCACAGAAATACGTTGGTTTCTTCGGTTCTATCGAAGGTGCAACCATCAATAACATTCAGATTCAGACATCCGGTACAATGGATGTAAATGCAGAGGCTGCCGGTATTCTCGCAGGATATGCAGAAGATTCTACAATCAGGGATGTTGAGATTTCAAATTCCAAGATTTGTGGCACCACTTATGTTGGTGGTCTTATAGGTCTTGCAAAGAGCTCATCTTCAGATTCAGATGCTCGTGATATGATTATCGAGGATACAAACTGTTCTAAGGTTGCCGTTTATACAAACACAGCAGTAGAGGGCGGAAATGATGATATTGACGGTCATGGTGCTATCGGCGGCATTGTGGGATATGCAGTAAACGCGTCCGTACTTGATTCAACGGTTACAACCAATACCGGAACCGGTAATCATATCTATGGTAAGTATGCATATGTTGGAGGTATTGTCGGTGTATCTGAAAATTCAGATATCTTAAATTCATTCGTAAAGAGCGGAGAAATTGGCAGTGGCAGTGACTTTGCGGTCGGAGGAATTGTTGGTGGTTATAACGGCGGTGCCGTAAAAGTTGCAAGATTTTCCGGAACAGTGACAAGACCTAACACAACCAATAATTATTCGGCATGCTTTATCGGATATCGTGTAAACGGCGCAGGTTTTGTATATGGAGAGAACGGTGACATTGCTTATCTCTTTGCTGATAACAAGGATAAGGCTGACACCGGTATCTGCGGAAGCAGAATCGAAGACGACGGAGCCTATGATGATGATGCATGGATTGGATATTGGCATTCGGCTGATACCTACTACACAATTATATCCGGTGACTCACAGACTGTTTCCGATGATATGTTCTATCAGATTCTTGAGGCTGGTATCCTTAATGCAAAGGACGGAACAAGATCGGGAAATGGTTATAAAAATACCGATACCATCAATCATTACACAGCTGATAAGACC
>CAVHPN010000049.1:0-18503 GCA_963637995.1 Prevotella sp. CAG:279
GACATGCGGTGCCCGCCCTTGCCCTGGCGGCTGCCCTTACTGTTTCCGGATGCTCAGCTTTATCTGAGCACCAAATTCAGGTTGAATATAATACTGCAGCCAATCAGGGCACTCTTTCCACCGATACAGGAGCTTCTTTAAGCTCAGATGCTGCTGCCGAACAGGCTCGTTTTGAAGATTTTCTGACACGCAAGTTCAGGGAGGGAGTTCAGGATGATTCGCTTTTACTTCACTTTCTTGTGCGGCATCCGGAAAACTTTGGCATCACTGAATCAGAAGCAAAATTTTCAGAATATTCTCTGGAGCAATTACAACAAAAATCCGCAGAAAATACTGCCGCCCTTGAGGAGCTTTCCACTTTTAACACTGATCTTCTGACTTCGGATCAGCTTCTCACATATCGCATGATGAAGGACTTTCTTGAGACGGAGTCTCTTTCAAATGGCCTTGAAATCTACAATCAGCCCCTTGGCAGACTGATCGGCATACAGGCAGAGCTTCCGACATTACTGGCAGAATATGCATTTTACAGCCGCGATGATATCGAGAATTATCTCAAGCTGCTTTCACAGATCGATACCTATTATGAGCAGCTTGCAAAATATGAGCAGACGCAGGCAGATTCCGGCATCGGACTTTCTGATGAAATCATCGATCGGATCATAAAATCCTGTAAAAGCTACCTTATCAGGCCTGAAAACAGTCTTCTGACCGAGACATTTTCGCTCCGTTTGGATGATGTCCCTGACCTAAGTAATTCTGAAAAAGCGACATACAAGGCCAAACATCTTTCTATAATGAAAGAACACTTTATACCGGCATATACGAACCTGTCGAAGGCTCTTGAATCTCTCAAGGGCTCCACACTTGACGCAGGTGGACTGGTCACATACGAACACGGCAGGGAATACTACAGCTATCTCGTCTCCAAGCTTACCGGCACAGATTCTACGGTTGATGAACTTAAGACACGTATTTCAAAGCAGCTTCAGGCCGATTTGTCTGAGATTCGCACACGTTTAAAGGAGAATCCGGATCTTGCCAGGCAGATGACAGACTCTGCCATCACTCTCTCAGCCCCCGATGAGATACTTCAAAATCTGCAAACACAGATTCAGGATGATTTTCCGATGTCTTCGGAGCTATCATACACGATAAAATATATTCCGGAATCATTGGAATCGTCCCTTTCACCTGCATTTTACCTGGTACCTCCTGTGGACTCTGATGATTCTGACTCAATATATATAAATGCGAAGGCAGGCACCGAGCAAAATCTCTATACCACGCTTGCACACGAGGGTTATCCCGGACATCTATATCAGTTTGCATACTCAAATAAACAAGGTTACAGTCCGATGCGAAGACTGATCGCATGCGGCGGATATAATGAAGGCTGGGGGCTCTACAGCGAACTCTATGCCTATTCCTTTGACAACGGACTGCCAGAAGATGTCAAGCCTCTTATGAGCTGCAGCAAAGCAGCAAATTATGGGTTATATGCTCTTCTGGACATCTGCATCCATTACGATGGCTGGGATCTTGAGACAACTACCGACTATCTTAAAAATTCCTACGGTTTTACAGATCCGGAAGCTGCAAAAGAGATGTATCTGTCCATTCTTGACAATCCTGGAAATTATCTTAAATACTATACCGGATATCTGGAGATACTGACCATGCGCCAAAAAGCAGAAGATATTCTTGGCAACCATTTTAATATCAGGGACTTTCACCAGTTCATCCTCGATATGAACGGTGCGTCATTTAGGGTCATCAAACCGTACTTTGAAACATGGCTGATGGTAAAACAACTGGATTTGCCGGATAAAGCACACTGACGAAATAAGAATGATGTTGGGGTCAAAATGTCTTTTGACCCCTCTGATACCAGGTTGGCTCTGAGCAGTGACCGCAAGCCACCAAAACGCAAAAAGCCTTCCGCATATCAGTTAATTCTCCTGAATTTCACGATATACGAAAGGCTTTTTATCAGCTTTTATGTCAACTATTCCTATCAGCTTATCTTCTTATTTTCTTGTCAGCTTATCTTCTTATAGTTCTTCTCAAATGTCATGGTGCCGTCACCAATCTTCTTGCCTGCCACACTGAGGTCAAGAGTCTTTGCCTCGTAGTTCTGGATAAATGTATTGGCAATCGCCATAACAACCAACTTGTCTGATGACTCTTTTAAGGAAGATAAATCAAGTGTCAGTGCATCACCGTTTTGTTCAAATTTATTTACGGTAATTCCTTCTTCAACCACACCAATCTCAGCCATCTTGTCGATCAGCTCCTGAGCGTTCAGCTCATCTCCATCGATGCCGTCCATATTCTGTTTCAACCCGCTCTTATTGGATTTAACAGAGTATATGCAGACTGTGACGGTCGGATCCGCATCGGTTACCACCATATTTTCCTTCTCTGCCGCACCGTCAACTGTTTCTCCCTGTACAGAACCATCAGGAGCCGTAACCTGCTCAGCGGTCGAATCTGTATTTTTAACTGTAGGAGAGCATGCTCCAAGCACAGCCGCCATCATAAGTCCGGCTGTCACAACCATAAATTTTCTCATAATATAGATACCTCCTTGTATTTATCGAATATTTACCGATATTCATTTTTGCTGATAAACCATTCATTCAGCTTTGTCAATGCCTTGACAAGCGTCTGCATCTCGGCACCCGACAATCCGCTAACCAGACTTTCTATCATCTCACGGTGAAATCTTGCATGATGTTCATACGCTTTTTTGCCTCGTTCCGAAAGAGAAATATATACGACACGCCGATCTACAAGCCCTCGGCTTCGTTCCACATAGCCTTTCTTTACAAGGCTGTTCATGGCAATCGTGAGCGTACCCACCGTGACAGACAGCTCTCTGGCAATCGATGACATATTTTTAGGCTCTCCAATTCCGATCGCCTCTATCACATGCATGTCATTGTTAGTGATATCACTGAACTCCGGCGTGATAATCGCCTTCTGTTCTATGTCCATCACATCACGGAACAGTGTCACTAAAAGCTCATTCAGTGTCTCATAACTTCCCACAGTTTTCCCTCTCATCATTGGTACAAACGCACAAAACAGCAATTCACCTCACCGATTATACAATATTCTTACAAACGGGGCAACCGGGAAATATCTTGGATTATATGAGATAAATTTGTCTTTTGTGTGAATTAAAACTTTATTTTTAAATATTGGTTACAGTCACGCCTCACAAAGCGCCCGCATGACTTCCTCTACTGTCTCTATTCTTTCCGCTCTCCATGCATTTCCGCCGCAAAAAAGCAAAGCATGGTCTTCATCACCGCGAGCTGCATTTACAAGCGCCTGAGTTATACAATACGGAATCTTCGCCGGATCACAGTGTTCCAGACACTGATAACAATGTGTTATCTTTTTTCTGCCTTTTTCAAGTTCAGTCAAAAAAGCATTTTTAATAGCCCGCCCCGGCATGCCGACAGGGCTTTTGACTATCACTATGTCCTCTTCCTTTGCATCGAGGTATGCCTTCTTATATGCCATCGGTGCATCACACTCCACTGTGGTCACAAATCTCGTGGCCACCTGAACTCCGTCCGCACCGAGTTCCATCTGATGCATCACATCCGCATGATCGTATATACCTCCGGCAGTGACAACCGGTATCTTTTTCCCGTATTTATCGGCATATTTTTTTACCAGGGCAATAATTCCGCGTACTTCCTCGTCATATTCATCCCGGTGAAATGTCTCTACAGCATGCGGTGTATCTGCCTCAAGCTGCGTAAGTTTTTCTCTGTCAAATCCAAGATGTCCGCCTGCCAGCGGTCCCTCTACCACCACCATATCCGGTGCAGTCTGATACTTTCGGTCCCACATACGGCAGATTACAGTTGCCGCCTTCACGGAAGAAACAATCGGTGCTATCCGAGTTTTAGTGCCTTTAACATACTCAGGCAAGGATACCGGAAGTCCGGCTCCCGAGATAATAAGATCAGCACCTGCCTTTACGGCCGTCCTTACATAATCAGCATAATTTTTCGTTGCAACCATGATATTAAAACCAACTATACCACCCTTTGCAATCTCGCGTGCTTTCTTTAATTCCGAGACTATGGCCCTAAGATTAGCCTCTATCGGATGTTCCTCAAAATCAGGTTCTCTAAAGCCAATCTGTGCCGTAGAAATGATACCGATGCCACCGGCTGCCGCAACACTTCCTGCCAGAGACGAAAGACTGATTCCAACTCCCATACCGCCCTGTATGACGGGGAGTTTTGCAGTCAAATCTCCGATTTTCAGTGGTTTTAACTGTGATAAAATCGTGCTCATACTGTCTCCTGTATTTACAAAAGGGACCGCCGCGCGGCAGCCCCTTTTTCTCACTAATCATTGCTGATAACTGTTCAGTTATATATTTTCTATATCTTTCTGAAGCGGTCATATCTCTGAATTGCAATCTCGTCCGGTGTCTTTTCCGCACAGGAACCAAAGAATGCCCTCATATGACGGTCAATGATGCGTCCAATCTCTTCGATATTGTCATCCGTAGCCGGCTCATCCTCACAGATAATCCGCTCAATCATTCCAAGTTCATAAAGATCTTCTGCCGTCATCTTCATAACCTTGGCTGCTTCGTCGGCCTTCTTTGCATCCTTCCAGAGAATAGAGGCAAATCCCTCCGGTGAAAGTATCGAATATGTCGCATTTTCCATCATCCACACTTCGTTGGCAACTGCCAGCGCCAGTGCACCGCCGCTGCCGCCCTGACCGGTAATAATCGCCAGAATCGGCACCTTCATATCCGACATTTCAAAGAGATTTCTCGCGATCGCCTCTCCCTGACCTCTCTCTTCAGCCTCCACACCCGGAAATGCACCCGGTGTATCTACGAAGCAGATTATCGGACGGTTAAACTTCTCGGCCTGCTTCATCAGTCGAAGTGCCTTTCTGTAGCCTTCAGGAGATGGCATACCGAAATTATGCTTCATGCTGTCCTTCGGAGATTTTCCTCTCTCCTGTCCGATGACAGTTACAGGCATTCCGTAATATGAAGCCACTCCGCCGATAACAGCCATATCGTCTCCGTAATAGCGATCTCCATGAAATTCCGTGAAATCGTCAAACAAAATTCTTATATAATCGCTGGCATTTAAGCGTCCCGCACTTCTTGACTGGCGCACTGCCTCCCATGCATCTCTCTTACGTCCCGCAATTTTATTAAGGGTCTTCTGTCTCATGATGCCGGAAAATGGTGCCTTACGGCTTGTAAGCTTCTTATTTTCCGATACTGATGCATCGTTTAAGTTAGCCACAGCCGATGACTGTCCGAAACGTTCTTCAGCCCTGTTTTCCGGTTCATCATTCCATCTTTCCCAGCCATGTTCCTGTCTGTGAAGCTTAAGAATCTGTCCCAGAACCCGTTTCTGGTCCTTCCGCTCCACGATTGCATCCACAAAGCCGTGAGTTAACTGAAATTCAGCTCTCTGGAAGCCCTCAGGAAGCTTCTGGCCTATAGTCTGCTCTATGACGCGCGGACCTGCAAACCCGATAAGTGCCCCCGGTTCTGCCAGTATAATGTCTCCCAGTGATGCAAAGCTTGCCGTCACACCGCCTGTGGTAGGATCCGTCATGAAACTAATATAGAGAAGTCCGGCCTCCGAATGACGTTTGAGCGCCGCGGATGTCTTGGCCATCTGCATCAGCGATATCATTCCCTCCTGCATCCTGGCACCGCCTGAAGCGGCAAATATGATAACAGGAAGCTTTTCCTTGGTCGCACGCTCCACAGCCCGGGCGATCTTCTCGCCCATATTGTGCCCCATGCTGCTCATCAGAAATCTGGAGTCACATACCGCAATCACGGTCTCATAGCCTTCAATCATGCCTTTACCGGTCACAACTGCCTCATTTAACTCAGTCTTCTCTCTGGCAGCCTCAACCTTGCTTTCGTATCCCGGAAATGACAGCGGATTGACAACGGACATTTCCTTATCCCACTCCTCAAATGTCCCTTCGTCAATCAGCATCTCTATCCTGCGATATGCATGTATGCGGAAATAGCCTCCGCACCTAGGGCAGACATACAGATTATCCTTAACATCCTGCACCAGAATCGGCTTTTCGCATTTGTTGCATTTACGCCACAGAGAACGCAGACTTTCCGGTGTCATCGCAGTCGGACGGCTCGGAATCCTCTCCTGTTTTCCCTCTGCTTCCCTGGCCGTCTTTTCATCTGCCTTCTCACTCTCTGCACGGCTCACGCCGGCAGAACCATGATCATTCGTATTGATCGAAGTATACGATTTCTTAAACAGATTTTTAAACATTTCTACTCAACCTCACATATCAGCCAATCATGAACGTTAATTCTGCGGATACTGCCAGCTTGCCATCTACTGTCGCCGTCGCGCTTCCGATGCCGACCGGCCCTTTCTTTTTGATAATATGGCACTCCAGCTTTAATTTATCCCCCGGAACAACCTTTTTCTTAAATTTAGCATTGTTTATTGCACCGAAATATGCAGTTTTTCCCTTATTTTCCTCCAAACTTAAGATAGCAACCGCTCCTACCTGTGCCAGAGCTTCTACGATAAGCACTCCCGGCATAACCGGTTCCTGAGGGAAATGGCCTGCAAACCATGGCTCGTTATATGTAACATTCTTATATCCCAATGCGCTCTCGCCCGGTGTCACTTCCTCGATGCAGTCGATCAGAAGGAACGGATGACGATGCGGGATGATCTCCTGAATTTCCTTTATTCCCATCATAATAGCTACCTCTCCTACATAAATCAGTCTTCGAATTTCTTGATTACCAGGCTGGCATTTACACCGCCAAATCCCAGAGAATTGGTCAATGCATAATCTATATTCATGGAAACGCCCTCGCCCATCGTGTAATCAAGATCACAGCCCTCGCCTGCTTCCTTAAGTCCTGCTGTCGCATGTACAAAGCCATCCTCAATCGACTTTACGCAGGCGATAAATTCAACACCTCCGGCTGCACCCAGAAGGTGGCCTATCATGGACTTGGTAGAATTGATTTTTACCTTGTATGCGTGATCTCCTAATACCTTTTTGACTGCCAGAGTCTCGAAAAGGTCATTGTGATGAGTGCTGGTTCCGTGGGCATTGATATAATCAATCTTATCAGGTGTTATGCCTGCATCTTTGATTGCCATCTCCATGGCATATGCCGCACCGCTTCCGTCCTCGGCCGGTGAAGTGATATGAAATGCATCATTACTTCCGCCATAACCGACTAATTCGGCAAGAATTTTGGCTCCGCGGGCTTTCGCATGCTCCAGTGACTCAAGAACCACTATGCCGGCGCCCTCTCCCATGACAAAACCGTCGCGATCCTTGTCAAACGGACGTGATGCAGTCATCGGATCCGGATTGGTTGAAAGAGCTGTAAGGGATGAAAATCCGGCCATGCCGAGAGGTGTAATCGCTGCCTCGGTGCCACCCGCTACCATCACATCCGCCTCGCCGTACTGAATCGCACGAAAGGCCTCACCGATCGAATTGGTGCCTGTTGCACATGCAGTTACAACATTCATGGATTTTCCTTTTAACCCATATTGAAGAGCAACATTTCCGACTGCCATATTGCTGATCATCATCGGGATGAGAAGCGGATTCACTCTATTTGGTCCTTTTTCCAGCAATTTGGTATGTTCCCGCTCCATAGCCTGCAGGCTTCCGATGCCTGAACCGATACTTGTTCCCACGCGGAAAGGATCTTCTTTTTCCATATCAAGACCTGCCTCAGCTATAGCCTCTCCTGCCGCAGCTACCGCATACTGTGAAAATGGCTCCATACGTCTCGCAGCCTTGGGATCCATATATTTCTTAGCATCAAAATCCTTAACTTCTCCTGCCAGCTTTGCCTTGTAATCGGTTGTATCAAAATACGTAATCGGAGCAATGCCAACTTTTTTCTCTTTAAGGCCCTGCCAGAAGCTGGCCACATCATTTCCAATCGGAGTTACCGCTCCCAGACCGGTTATAACTACGCGTGTCTTATTTTCCATATAATTAAATCCTGCCTTTCTACCCGTGTGAAGCAACATTACGAGTATCCTCAAGTCCACATATCTATGCTGTCATATCTTTTCTACATGGCCATGCCGCCGTCAACACAAAGCACCTGTCCTGTTATATATGCTGCACGGTCTGAAGCCAGAAATACCGCTGCCTGGGCTACATCCTCTGTACTTCCGAAGCGTTTCATCGGAATCTGGTCTCCCAGGGCCTTCTTCACATCTTCCGGAAGCACAGCCGTCATCTCCGTGTCGATAAATCCCGGTGCAATCGCATTGACCGTGATGCCTCGGCTTCCGATCTCTCTTGCCACCGATTTCGTTAGTCCGATAAGACCTGCCTTGGAAGCGCAATAATTTGCCTGTCCCGCATTGCCCATAACACCGGAAACAGATGAAATATTGATGATGCGTCCGCCCTTCTGCTTAAGCATCTGGCGTGATACATGTTTGATACAGTTAAATGCGCCCTTTAAATTCGTATCGATAACCGCATCAAACTCTTCCTCGCTCATCTTCATAAGCAGATTATCACGGGTGATACCGGCATTGTTAACCAGAATATCAATTCTTTTATAACGACTGATAACATCTTTTAAAAAGGTTTCTGCCGCACTGTAATCTGAAACATTGCACTGAACGGCCTCGGCCTGTCCGCCTGCCTCGGTAATCTTCTTTACAACCTCCTGCGCTTTTGCGGCAGATCCGTTGTAATTAACAATAACCACGGCGCCCTCCTTTGCCATCGAAATGGCGATCTGACGTCCGATGCCGCGGCTGGCACCTGTCACTACTGCAATTTTTCCATTTAACATGAAAGTGCCTCCTTTACCTTGTCTATATCTTCAATTTTTTCTATATTAAGCGCTTTCGCGTTTTTGTCAATTTTACGCATAAAACCGGTAAGAGTTTTGCCCGGTCCTATCTCAATAAATGTATCCACTCCGTCTGCCAACATTTTTCTGATGGTCTGCTCCCAGCGCACGGATGATGAAACCTGTCTCATAAGAAGCGGTTTGACATCTGCTGCATCGGTCACATAATCCGCTGTCACGTTGGCAATATACGGAATTTCAGGTGTATGAATATCTACAGTATCAAGTACTTTTCCAAGCTTCTCTCCTGCTCCTGTGAGCATGGCGGAATGGAAAGGTCCGCTTACTTTTAACGGAAGCACCCGCTTTGCACCGGCTTCCTTTAATTTTTCTCCTGCCTCGCTAACCGCGTCCGTCTTACCGGAGATAACAATCTGTCCCGGGCAGTTGTAATTGGCGATCTGCACACCCTCTATAGGTGCAATAACCTCTTCAATCTTCTCTGCATCCATCGCCAGCACGGCAGACATGGCACCCTGACCCACAGGAACCTCGCCCTGCATCAGTATGCCTCTCTGCCGCACGGTACGGATGGCATCTTCATCAGACATAACGCCTGCAGCAGCCATTGCCGGATATTCTCCCAGGCTCAGTCCCGCAGTGACATCGGGACGAATTCCGGTTCGTTCCATAAATACACGCATCATGGCAAGACTGGCTGTAACCATAGCCGGCTGCGTGTATTCCGTGATGTTCAGTCTTTCCGTTTCAGACGGTTCAAAGCAGAGCTCTGTCATGGAAAAGCCAAGAATTTCACCGGCTTTATCAAAAATTCTGCGTCCTGTTTCCGTCTCATTATAAAAATCCTGTCCCATGCCGGTGGTCTGTGCGCCCTGACCCGGAAAAATAAATGCAATTTTGCTCATAGCGTTATACTCTCTACTTTCTGCCCAGAAGTGCCTCTGCCTGGGCCATCATTTCCTCAATCATTTCCTTGCAGGTCTGCTCTTTCTTAACCATACCCGCAATCTGTCCGGCCATGACGGTTCCGTTGTCCACGTCGCCTTCCACAACCGCTTTTCTAAGAGTTCCAAGAGTTAAATATTCCAGTTCCTCGAACGGACGTCCCTCTTTTTCAAGTTTCAGATACTCTCTGGTCATCTTGTTTCTGAGACAGCGGATCGGATGTCCGTGGCTCATGCCTGTGACTGTAGAATCAATATCCTTTGCCTTGATAACTCTGTCCTTGTAAGCCTGGCTTACTATGGATTCCTTGGATACGACAAATCTTGTTCCCATCTGGACTGCCTCGGCTCCCAGCATAAATGCAGCTGCGATTCCGCGTCCGTCAGCGATACCTCCGGCTGCAATAACCGGGATAGAAACCGCGTCAACCACCTGAGGAACCAGTGTCATAGTCGTTGCCTCGCCTATATGGCCGCCGGACTCCATGCCCTCTGCAACCACGGCATCGGCACCGCTCTTTTCCATAAGACGCGCCTGTGCCACAGAAGCAACAACAGGAATAACCTTTATGCCGGCTTCCTTCCACATACCCATGTATTTACCCGGGATGCCTGCACCTGTAGTCACTACCTTGATGCCCTCTTCGACAACCACTTTTGCCACATCATCGGCATAAGGGCTCATCAGCATGACATTGACACCAAATGGCTTCTTTGTAAGCTCTCTGGCCTTGCGAATCTCCTCGCGTACGACCTCACCAGGTGCATTGGCCCCGCCGATAAGGCCGAGGCCTCCGGCCTCAGAAACGGCTGCTGCCAGGTTGTGCTCTGCCACCCATGCCATGCCGCCCTGGATAATCGGATATTCAATCCCCAGCATTTCTGTGATCTTTGTTTTCATTATGCTTCTACACCTTTTTCTTTTAAGTAGTTCATAACATCGCCTACTGTTGCAAGATTCTGCAGATCCTCAGCCGGAATCTCTACGGAGTACTCGTCTTCCAGAGCCATAACAAGCTCAAACAGATCCAGCGAATCAGCTCCCAAATCTTCTTTGAAAGAAGAAGCCTCGGTAATGGAATCAGCGTCTACGCTTAACTGTTCTGCAATAATTTCCTTCATTTTCTCTAACATTTTTTCAATCTCCTTTTTAAATTATTTTCTGTGGCAACACAGTCCTTATATTTTATCAGAATTTAAAATAATGTACACTGATTTATGATATATATTTTTCCTTTTACCACTCAAGCAGGGCGGCTCCCCATGTGAGTCCGGCACCAAATCCGGCCATCACAATCTTCTCCCCGCGTTTTAAGCGGCCATCTCGCTGCATCTCATCTAAAAGAATCGGAATTGATGCCGCAGAGGTATTGCCATAACGCTCGATATTGACCGGAATCTTCTCCATCGGAATCTTTAAGCGTCTGGAGGCTGCCTCCAAAATCCTTATATTGGCCTGGTGAAGCAGGTAATGGTCTACTGCATCCTTGTCTGTTCCGGTCTCATCAAGAATCTCATTTACAATCTCCGGAACTTTCTTAACGGCAAATTTGAATACTTCCTGACCATCCATCTGCATGAATCCAAGCTCAGGTTTTTTGCCGGTCAAGCAGTTTTCAAGGCTTCTCGCCTGACAATACAAAACATCATTTTTCGTTCCGTCACTGCCGACTAAAGTTTTCACAACTCCCGTCTCATCCGCTCTTACAACCGCTGCGCCTGCGCCGTCGCCAAAGAGTATACATGAACCCCTATCGCTCCAGTCAAGCACCTTGCTGAGCGTCTCAGCACCGATGATAAGCGCTGTCTTATAGATACCGGCCCTTACAAATCCCTGTACGATATGCAGCGCATATATAAATCCAGAACACGCTGCCGTGATGTCAAATGCCACCGCATTCTTCGCTCCTATGGCACCCTGCACGTCAACTGCCGTGCTCGGGAACGCCCGATCCGGGGAAGATGTTGCCACAATCACGATCTCAATCTCCTCCGGAGAAATACCCGCATCCGCGATTGCACGCTTAGCCGCCTCGATTGACAGAGCAGAGGTTCCTTCATTTGTAGATATATGTCTGGCCGCTATACCGGTACGTTCACGGATCCAGGCGTCATCCGTATCAAGAAATTTCATCAGGTCCTGATTCGTCACAACCTGCTCGGGCACATATGCGCCGATTCCTATAATTCTAGCTGTCATTTTCTTTGTTTATCTCCGCTTCCTCTGTAAAGATACTTTTAATTTCAAATGTTTTGATACTCAAATTAATTTAGAGTGTAATGGAGAAAACCGAATTTGTCAAGGATAACTTGCATTCAGGCCCAAAATATCTGTGAAAATAAACTACCGCGGTGTTATTTTTCGTTGTATAATATGGTACTAGGGTTCCAAAGTCAAAACCTTCGATGCAAGCTCGCTTGCAAGAGAAGTTTTGACCCAGTTAAAATAAGGAGGTTTCTATATGCAGAGTATACTTGTATGTGACGATGATAAACAGATCGTGGAAGCGATTGATATATATCTTACCGGTGAGGGTTTTGAGGTAATTAAGGCTTATGACGGTGCCGAGGCACTGGAGCTTCTAAAGACCCATACAGTCAACCTTATGATCCTGGACGTTATGATGCCAGGACTTGACGGTATCCGCACTACTCTCAAGGTGCGCGAGACCAGCAGCATACCGATCATCATACTTTCTGCCAAATCAGAGGATACAGATAAGATTCTCGGATTAAACATCGGCGCGGACGACTATATAACCAAGCCATTTAATCCGCTCGAACTGGTGGCGAGAGTCAAATCACAGCTTCGCCGCTATACACAGCTGGGAAATATGAATAATCAGCTGGGCAACCACGTCTTCAAATGCGGCGGTCTGCAGATCAATGATGAAAATAAAGAAGTAACCGTGGACGGCGAGCTCATAAAGCTTACTCCTATCGAATACAATATTCTTCTGCTGCTGGTCAAAAATGCCGGAAAGGTATTTTCCATCGACCAGATCTATGAAGCAATATGGAACGAAGAGGCCATCGGCGCAGACAATACCGTTGCGGTTCATATACGCCATATACGGGAGAAGATCGAGATCAACCCGCGTGAACCACGCTATCTTAAGGTTGTATGGGGTGTCGGCTACAAGATAGAGAAGCAATAGTGTTAAGCTTCTAAATTCGTATATTTCGCATAACAGAGGTTAAATTTAATGAAATACTTCTACCATATTCCGATGCAGATCCAGAAATGGATAGCGAGCGTCGCCCACCTCTTTTTCCTTATTCTGGGACTTATCGGTATAAGTCTCATGTATATTCACGGAAATTTCGGTCTGGGACTTACAGGCATCGGCTCTGTCCCCTATGAGGACACCAAGGAGTTCAACGACCAGTTCAACAGTGATTTGAGCAATATATTTACATACATAGAATATCAGGACGTTTTCGGTGCCGAAAGTTCTATAGATCTTTCCCGAAGAGTACTCAAGATGACCTTCGGCCCCAGTGAAACCGAAAATTTCTCTCTGGCTTCTCTGGTCTCATATCTGGAATCAATGGGATACCAGCTTGATGATGACTTTAACTGCCAGAAGATATCAGCCCCCTCAGATGGTGCGAAAAGCCGTGAGGGATATGTCGAATGGTCTGTCACTGAGCCCGATATTGTGTATAATTATCGCTCCTCAGACACCAAACGCAGCTCTCTGGAGGATGCAGCTGTCGAGATCATGGACATCCTGCACCGTTATTACACGGTCCACACCCGTTTCATGGTCAATCCGTCGAATCTGCACTTCAAAATCAAATATGCCGATCCAGATTCCGCTACTGACTCTGAATCTTCCGAAAACTCCGGAACAGATTCAGATTTAAACAGCGCAGAAACAACCACTTTTACCAACACGGAGTCTCTGACTCCCGAAAACATCAAGGAATATGGTCGTTTTGCCTACCTGCCGGGCAATTCTGTTTTTTATGATACAAACATGAGCTCGATACCTCTGAGCAGTATTTCCGCTCTGGCTTCAAACAACCCTTACAGCGGAAATAACTACTATCTGCTTATCGGAATTGACACTAAATATCCGGTAAAAGATCTTTACTCCGAGGCGCATGCTGCATATATGCATCGGCAGCACCTGTATCTGACCGGATTTGCACTGACAATTTTTGCTGCCATAGGACTTATCTTAAGTTTCCTGTTCCTTTTCAGGGTGTCCGGTTATAAAAGCTATAAATGCTTCGACGTCACTCTGCACGGATTTGACAAAAGCAGCACAGAGACCGGCATAGTCTTCTTTGCGGCCATGACTGTCATAGCCCTTATAGTCGGTGATCAGATTGTCGTGCGCATACTGCATCTGGTCGTGCCGGCAACGTACTGGTATTTCTCCGATCACAGCCTCGTGGCCATGATACTGTATCTGGGCGGGCTTTTGCTGTTTTTCAGTCTCTTAAGACGCTACCGGGCTGCCACTATATGGTCCTCCAGCCTGATCTGTAAAACCAAAAATAAAATGGCGATATTGAAGACACGACAGAACTTTACAGGCAGACTTACAGGGCTTTTTCTTCTTTATCTTACCTTTAACACTTTGCTTATCAGTCTGGCATGGTATTTTAAAAATCGCGAATATATAAGCAGATATGTCGTATACCTCCTTGTCGGACTGACTGTTCTGGTGTTTCTGCTCTTCAATCTCTGGATTTTTTATATTTTATTCAGACAGGCCAGTGAGCAGGAAGCAATACGCGATGCAGCGGACAAGCTATCGGCCGGTGACACGAGTTACCAGCTTGATCTGGATGAGTTTGACGGACCTGAGCTTGCCCTGGCTGAGGGACTCAACAACATCAGTGCCGGTCTGGAGACCGCTCTTAAGGAGAAAATGAAGAGTGAGCGGCTTAAGACCAACCTTATTACCAACGTATCGCATGATATCAAGACTCCGCTTACATCAATTATTAATTATGTAGACCTTATGAAGCGGGAACATATCGAAGATGCAAGGATCAATGCCTATCTTGATGTGCTTGATCAGAAATCACAGAGACTGAAAACCCTGATCGAGGACCTGGTTGAGGCATCCAAGGCAAGTTCCGGAAACGTAAAAATAGAATTTACCGACATAGATCTTGTACAGATGGCATTTCAGACCAACGGTGAATTTGAAGAAAAGCTTGAGGCAAGACATCTTAAGCTCATCATCAATGCGCCGAAGGAGCCACTTATCATCCGTGCCGACGGACGCCGTCTGTGGCGTGTACTGGAAAACCTGTACAACAATGTATGTAAATATGCCATGGAGGGCAGCCGCGTCTATGTTGATATTGTCCGTATTCCTGCAGATCCGGAGACCGAATCTGTGGAACAGGCAGTATTTACCATCAAAAATATATCTGCAAATCCACTGAATATCAGTGCCGGCGAGCTCACGGAACGCTTCGTGCGCGGTGATGTGGCCAGAACCACCGAAGGCAGCGGTCTCGGTCTCTCGATAGCAAAGGACCTTACAGAGCTTCAGAAGGGACATTTCAATCTGTATATCGACGGGGATCTCTTTAAGGCGCAGGTTGCATTTGATGTGGCAGAGAAAAAAGAGACTGACGTAAAGAATTCTGATGTTAACGAGGCGGCCATGGAGAATCCTGAGGTTAACGAAATACTCATAGAAGATTCTGAGAATCAAGAGGTGAACATATGAAACGTGCATATATCATGATTGCAGCTTTTTTTGCCTGCATTCTCGCCCCCAATCTTCTGTTTCCGATTCTAAGGACAGAAGCTGACACAGGGACCGATGAAAATCGTACTCTTGCAGCATTTCCGACGCTGTCTCTCCAAAATATTGATTCATTTTCATCGGATGTTGAGGACTATATCGATGATCATGCGGCATTCCGCAATAAATTTCTGAGTCTTAACGCATATTTAAACCTGACATTGTTTCAGTTGGGGGATTCTCAGGATGTCATCACAGGCACTGACGGCTGGTATTTCTACGCTTTGGGAAGCTCAATAGAGGATTTTCTCGGCACAAACCGTTTCTCGGCAGACGAACTTAAGGCTCTGGCAGAGAAGCTTCAGGCCGTACATGATGCATGGAAAGAAAAGGGCACAGAGTTTATCTTTCTTTGCGCTCCCAATAAAGAAGGAATCTACAGTGAATATCTTCCGGCAGGTTTCAATGAACCGAATGGTCCCACACGGAGAAGTGAATTGCTTGAATATCTCACTGTTCACACAGATGTTCCGGTGGTAAATCCGTATCCTGAACTCAAAAACCGCCGCGATTATCAGTGGTATTTTAAAACCGATACTCACTGGAATGATGCAGCCGGTTTTCTGGTTTCAGAACAGATCATAGATGCCGTGGGCGGCACTGCAACACCTATAGAAGATGTTACCGTCACATACGAGCCGCGGGATACCGGTGATCTGGCCAATCTGTTCCATATGCCGCAGTCCATGTGCGACGACACAAAGGCAATAGTAACCGGATATCTGGACAATGTAAACATAATCAGCTATGATGATTCAGATGACGGAAATATTGTTCATATATCTGCCGAAAACACTCCGGACAAGCGCCGGATAGCCATCTATCGCGACTCCTTTGGGCCGGCGCTATTGGCAGGAATTCCGAAGTATTTCGCCTATGTAGATCTCTATCACTGGCAGGCATTTGAACCGAAATATTTAAGCGAACAGAAACCCGACATACTGGTATATGAAGTTGTCGAAAGAGATCTGGGTCGAATGATGACAGACCTGGAGAGACTGATGCCGGAGTAGGAAGAACAGCTTTTACGTTAAATGGGCAAAACGAAAGCGACCAACTTTTTATGGTTGATCGCCTTCGGCTTGCTCATTATTCTATTTTTCGTTGACCTATACGGATCATTTTAACAAATACACCTGTGCAAAATAATGATACACATATTCATAACTACTAAATTCGGTATTCTCAATTATACCATTCAATATATTCGTTGCATCCTCTTCAGACATGTTGTCCGGCAAACTAACTACGACTTCGTCATATGAGACACGATTATTCAATATATTGGCTATATTTCCAATCTCATCTGAATGGAAGAAATATGTTTCGTCATAAATGAATTTAAGAGGTAAGCCCGTATAAACATCAATCCATTCATTTTCATAATAAAATAAACAGTCATCCCCTTTCAACCTTTCAGCAGTAGCATATACGCTATCATACTCCGGATATAGGAAATCTATGCCATATGTTTTTATACTGAACATGCAAAAAATAATGGCTATGCACAGTACAACGATCTTGCGGCTTATCACGTAGCAAAGGGCTGTAACTATCCATATTGAGATTATGGGATATATCGGATAAATATATCTGTTTGACTTAAGTTGAGAACCAACTATCGCTATAAATGTAAATCCTACGGTAGCAACTGAGGTAAGCAAATACAACACCGTAGCTTTACTTATTTTTATATTGTATTCAAAATTCTGATTGAATTTCCTCTTTGTTCTCTTAAGTTCAATTTCAAATGAAGCATCCTGCACGGCATGAATCTGAACAGAAATATATTTCGAACATATTTTGTATATAAGTGCCAAAATCAGTAGCGGTATAAACAGCTTCAACAGTCCACCGAAAATCGAATTGTCAATCCATTCCAAATAACAGTCCAGGAACACATTTTCATCTCTGCCTGCCACATTTTTTATTACTTCATGGCCTCTGTATCCTCCAAATACGTGATGCAATGTAGCCGGAAAAACAAAAAGATTTATTGCAAATCCACACAATAAGGTTCCTGCATATTTTATAAAATCAATGAATTTTTTTCTGTAAAGAAGGAAAAGACATATTGGTGCTGAAAAGAAAAAAGCAAAGGGATAAAAATAGTAATGCGTCAAGCCACCCAGAATCACGCCACAGCACAGCAAGCACAATTTCCATAACGATAATTTGTTGTTACATTTTGCGATATGAATATGAATCGCAGTGTAGGCTAATATCTCAGCTGTTAATAGCAGATACATACGTATGAATAATATATTGGAGATTCCGGCTGCGGAAAATCCCCACAGAATCAATGCAAGGACAGCTTTTTTGCTGTCATTCTCAAAAAAGTACGAGGCGATATAGTACAACAAAATGTCCACAATCAACAAAATTCCAAGATTCAAGCCAATTCCTGTCCATTTACTAAACGTGTGTGGGAATAAAGAACATATGGCATGCAATAGAATATAGTAAAGCGGCGGATGCACATCGTGAATCTGGTTCTGAATGGGCGCATTTAAAGAAAATCCATCATTAGCTTCTACATAATTTTTGAAATAATCTGCATCTACCCATCCAAAACTATCGGCGCCGTATTGTTTAGATGTGCCATAATCTATAAATGAATAATGCTCACTATTTGCTAAGCCATATGAATAAGTCTCATCACAGAAAAATCCCCTTTTCTGATGCCCCATCCATAAACACATAAGTAGTTGTAAAAGCATTACAAATAGGAAAATCACTTTTCCCTTTGTCCGTATATTTCGCAACATTGTTATTCTCCTCTTCCCCCAAGCCTCACGCACATCACTTTATTGATTCGATATTTTTCTTATTTGTCTCCGCAATGATATAATGCGGCCTGTGCTTACTCTCTGCATAGCTCTTGGCAATGTACTGCCCCATAAC
>CAVHPN010000050.1:0-18170 GCA_963637995.1 Prevotella sp. CAG:279
AGGTCAGAAATTCGACGCAAGCTTGCTTGCAGGAGAAGTTGTGACCTTGGGACCCGCCAAAAACATGAGTAAGTAGCCATTTTTCGAAGAAAAATGAGCGAATTACGAATGTTTTTGAAGGTGCTATGTGCCAGTGGCTCATGCTTAGCACCGACCGGAGCGGAGCGTAGATGCGAGAGCACATTGTGCGAAGCAATCTGGTATCAGAGGGGTCAAAAGACCTTTTGACCCCAACATCATTATATATGACATTTATTATCAAATCAAAAAAAATCTTGCTAAAGAGTCGCGGCTTGAGTATGATGTATGTGTGTTGTGTGTAGAGACAGGCACTTTCGGAATCGAAAGTGCAGTACTATAGCGTAAACCGACATGCCGCCTTACGGCGGCATCACCGTGAATGAAAGAGAGGCATAAGATATGTTAGAAGCTGGAATTAAAGGAAGACAGGAAGTTATGGTTACGGATGACAATTCCGCAGCGGCAGTAGGAAGTGGTCTGTTGCCGGTATTTGCTACACCGGCTATGGTTGCTCTGATGGAGAAGACAGCGTGGATGAGTGTGGCTCCATATCTTAACGATGGAGAAGGCACTGTAGGTACAAAGCTTGAGATTGCTCATAGTGCAGCAACTCCGGTGGGAATGCAGGTTTGGTGCGAGAGCGAACTTACAGAAGTAGACGGAAGACGTCTGGTATTCAAGGTAGAGGCGTTTGATGCAAAAGGTTCCATCGGCGGCGGAGTTCATGAGCGTTTTATTATCAAAAATGATAAATTTTTAGCTAAAGCTCAGAGCAAAAAAGAAAACTAGGAGTTTATCCCGTGAACAGTAAAGGGAATTTGGATATGGTAAGGATAATAAAAAACGGCAGAGTCATCGATCCGGAAAGTGGTTTTGACGGTAAAGCAGATCTGTGGATTGAAAACGGAAAAATCCTAAAAATCGTGAAAAGAGATACAAATACAGAATCTGACGCATCCACCGACATGGCACCGTTTCCGGCAGATGCCGAGGTGCTGGATGCTGAGGGGCTGATCGTGGCACCGGGACTTGTGGATGTGCATGTGCATTTTCGTGACCCGGGTCTTACCTATAAAGAGGATATAGAGACAGGCGCTGCAGCCGCAAAAGCCGGAGGTTTTACGACTGTGGTATGCATGGCGAATACCAAGCCTGTCGCCGATACTCCGGAGATTATCAGATATATTCTCGAAAAAGGCGAAAAAACAGGAATTCATGTAAAAACATGTGCAGCTGTATCGAAAGGATTTCAGGGTAAAGAACTTACGGATATGGATGCACTCAAAGAAGCCGGGGCAATAGGATTTACAGACGACGGAATCCCGCTTATGAGCGAAAAACTTGTCAAAGAGGCGATGGAGACCGCGAAACGCCTCGATGTTCCGCTCAGTTTCCATGAAGAAGATCCGGCATTTATTTTTAACAATGGAATCAACCGCGGCCCTGTATCGGAAAAACTTGGAATCGGCGGGTCACCGGCACTGGCTGAGGATTCGATGGTGGCCAGAGACTGTATGATTGCGCTTCATACCGGAGCGGACGTTGATATTCAGCATATCAGCTCCCGCAACGCAGTGCAGATGGTCGCCCTGGCAAAAAAACTGGGTGCCCATGTCTGGGCCGAGGTGACACCGCACCATTTCACATTGGATGAGACGGCTGTCCTCAAGCATGGCACACTGGCGAAGATGAATCCGCCGCTGCGCAGTGCTGCGGATCGTGAAGCCCTGATCGAGGGAATCAAGGATGGTACGATCGATATGATCGCGACGGACCATGCCCCGCACAGTGCGGAGGAGAAGGCAAAACCTCTGACTGAAGCACCGAGCGGAATTATCGGACTGGAAACAGCACTTCCATTAGCCGTGACAGAGCTGGTAAAAGCCGGTCACATCGATTATCTGACACTTTTTGAAAAAATGTGCCTCAATCCTGCGAAACTCTACAGGATGAAGGAAGCGGGACGAATCCGCGAGGGCGGTGCGGCGGATCTGGTTCTTTTTGATGACCGGACACCATATACCGTGGAAAAATTCCGTTCCAAGGCATCTAACTCTCCGTTTGTGGGAGCAAAGCTCTACGGAAAGGTTCATTATACCATCTGTGGCGGAGAGATAGTATATCGCGCAGAGTAATAGGCCTGCACTGATATTAAAACTTGCATTGATATTAAGCGAACTGTTCAATAAAGGGAGACAATACGATGAAGACAATGTTAAAACGCGGAGCCGGCGTGCTGATGCCGATTTTCAGCCTGCCGTCACCGTATGGAATCGGTACATTCGGACGTGCGGCATACGAATTTATCGATCAGTTAAAGCGAGGACGTCAGACATACTGGCAGGTTCTTCCGATGGGGCCGACCTGTTATGGAGACAGTCCATACCAGTCATATTCGGCTTTTGCGGGAAATCCGTATTTTATAGATCTGGATACACTTAAGGATGAAGGACTTCTGACCCAGGATGAGATCAATGCCTGTTGGTGGTGCGACAAGCAGGATCAGGTCAAATATGATGCACTTTATTATTATCGTTTTCCGTTGCTTCGTAAGGCCTATGAGAGAAGCAATCATAAGGAAAGTGAAAATTACAGGGCATTTCTTGAAGAAAATGATGAGTGGCTGGATGATTATGCACTCTATATGTCTATAAAGGGAAAATATGAGTGGAAGGGTTGGATGGATTGGGATGAAGACATCCGTTTCCGCCGCCCTGAGGCGCTTTCGAACTGCCGCAAGGAATTGTCGGAAGAAATAAACTATTGGAAATTCTTACAGTTTAAATTTTTTGAACAATGGAAAAAAGTCAAACAGTATGCAAAGGAAAAAGAACTTCAGATTGTCGGAGATATTCCGATCTATGTAGCCTTAGACAGCGCTGATGTCTGGAGTCATCCGGAGCTGTTTCAGTTAGATGAGGAGAATCTGACTCCGCTCAAGATTGCAGGTGTGCCTCCGGACGCATTTTCCGAAGACGGACAGCTCTGGGGCAATCCGCTCTACGACTGGGAGAAGATGGAGAAAACCGATTTCGCCTGGTGGCGCAGCCGCATGAAGGCATCGGCTAAGCTCTATGATGCGGTGAGAATTGACCATTTTATAGGTGTGGTGCAGTATTATGCGATTCCGTATGGCTCGGCCAACGCGAAAAACGGCGAGTGGGAGAAGGGCCCCGGAAAAAAACTTACCGACGCCTTAAATGAGGCTGCAGGTGAAACTAAGATTATTGCGGAGGATCTCGGAGTATTTTGTCAGGAAGTCAAGGATTTGCTGGCAGAGACGGGATATCCGGGAATGAAGATTATCGAGTTTGCATTCAGCGGAGACCGCTTTAACGAACATTTGCCGCACTGTTATGATCCTAACTCCGTGGTATATGGCGGAACTCATGACAATGAGACATTGGCCGGATATTTTAAACCGGAAAAACGCCAGTGGTGGGAGCTTCAGTATATTGCGGATTATCTTGGAGCCGCCCATCAGAGTGAGGTGGTGGACAGAGTCTTTAGGGCAGCCTATGGTTCTGTTGCAAGCGTAGCCATTTTCCAGATGCAGGATGTGCTTAAGCTTGATAACTGGGCACGTATGAACACTCCGGGAACACTCGGTGAAAATTGGCGCTGGCGTCTGATGCCGGGACAGTTCACCGATGAGAGGGCAGATTATCTGTCATGGCTTGTGGATACGTTTGGAAGATTTTAAACCGGAAAATATGAAAGGAAATTTTTATGATTAGTACAAGCAATGTAACACTGCGAGTAGGAAAGAAGGCGTTATTTGAGGACGTAAGTATTAAATTTATTGAAGGAAACTGCTACGGCCTTATCGGTGCCAACGGTGCCGGAAAATCTACGTTCTTACGGATTTTATCAGGACAGCTGGAGCCGACCAATGGCGAGGTTATCATCACGCCGGGACAGAGACTTTCATTTTTACAGCAGGATCACTTTAAATATGACGCATATCCGGTACTTGATACCGTTATCATGGGAAATGCGAGACTTTACGAGATCATGAAAGAGAAGGAAGCCATCTATATGAAGGAAGATTTCTCTGAAGAAGACGGAGTCAAAGCTGCTGAGTTAGAGGGTGAGTTCGCCACTATGAACGGCTGGGAAGCCGAGTCTGATGCAGCCAACCTCTTAAATGGTCTTGGCATTGAGACAGAACTGCATTACAAACAGATGGCTGATCTGACCGGTGCGCAGAAGGTCAAGGTTCTTCTTGCCCAGGCGCTTTTCGGAAATCCTGATATCCTGCTTCTCGACGAGCCGACTAACCACCTTGATCTGGATGCAATCGCATGGCTTGAGGAATTCCTGATCAATTTTGAGAATACAGTTATCGTGGTATCTCATGACCGTTATTTCTTAAACAAAGTCTGCACCCAGATTGCTGATATTGATTATGGCAAGATTCAACTCTATGCCGGAAACTATGATTTCTGGTATGAGTCCAGTCAGCTTATGATCAAGCAGATGAAAGAGGCAAACAAGAAGAAAGAAGAGAAGATCAAGGAACTTCAGGAATTTATCCAGAGATTCTCTGCTAACGCTTCCAAATCAAAGCAGGCAACATCCAGAAAACGTGCCCTCGAAAAGATTGAGCTGGATGAGATCAAGCCTTCAAGCCGTAAGTACCCATATATTGATTTCCGTCCGGAGCGCGAGATTGGCAATGAGGTGCTTAGCGTTGAAAACCTGTCAAAGACGATTGACGGCGTAAAGGTGTTGGACAATATTTCCTTCATTCTCGGACGTGAGGACAAGGTGGCATTTGTAGGACCAAACGAACAGGCAAAAACTGTTCTTTTCAAGATTCTTTCCGGAGAGATGGAGCCGGATGAGGGAAGCTACAAATGGGGACTGACAACCAGTCAGGCATATTTCCCGAAGGATAATACAAAAGAATTTGATAATGATGACACGATCGTAGACTGGCTGACCCAGTATTCACCGGTCAAGGACGTAACCTATGTCCGCGGTTTCCTGGGACGTATGCTCTTTGCAGGCGAGGACGGCGTAAAGAAAGTAAGGGTGCTGTCCGGTGGAGAGAAAGTGCGCTGCATGCTTTCCAAGATGATGATTTCAGGTGCCAATGTTCTGATTCTGGATGAGCCGACGGACCATCTTGACATGGAGTCGATCACGGCGTTAAACAATGGTATGATCAAATTCCCGGGAGTATTATTATTCTCATCCCGTGACCATCAGATCGTAGAGACAACGGCAAACCGTATCATGGAGATTGTTAACGGCAAGCTGATCGATAAGATTACAACCTACGATGAATATCTGGCAAATGATGAGATGGCCAGAAAACGTCAGGTATTTACCGTAACTGACAGTGAGGAAAATGACGACTAACGTGGAAAGTAACGTGTAAACAAAATGACAGTCAGATGCCTTGCATATGCAAAGTGCAGCTGACTGTCATTTTTGCGATGTAAAAACGCATTTAATCGTCTTTGTGCAGTGATTCAAGATAGGCGAGATACTTTATATATTGAATCAGCATTTTTCTTGTAGATGTCGTAAAAGCTGAAATACGATCATTGACCTCTCCGTAAGTGACATTCTTAAGAAATGGCTTATCCATTTCAGGCGGCTCTTTAGGATATGAGGTACGCCCCAGAATATAGTCGGCACTGACCTGATAGTAATCTGCCAGTTTAACCAGATGCCGCAGAGGCAGATCTGTTCGCTCGTTTTCATAGCGGGAATAGATTTGCTGAGTAGTGCCAAGCATATTGGAAATATCCGCCTGAGTTTTTCTGCTTTTTTCGCGCAGATCACGGAGCCGTTCACCGGCATCAATCATTCTAAACACCTCCACGCGTAAATCAAA
This sequence comes from Prevotella sp. CAG:279, assembly GCA_963637995.1. Classification (GTDB taxonomy): domain Bacteria; phylum Bacillota; class Clostridia; order Lachnospirales; family Lachnospiraceae; genus Otoolea. The sequence continues at coordinate 5,870 of CAVHPN010000050.1, forward strand.
TAAAAATAAGTATACCTGTTAATAATGAAGCCACAGAGCAGACTAAGATAATCTATCATACAAGTATGCATGGAATTGTGAAATACAACCAACTGATGTAAAAATGGCAATTAATACATTTTTATTGATGTAGAACCACATTATACAAAGGGGCGTATCTTAATCTTTTATAGTTTACAGTCTGAGGGAATTAGTTTAAAATGGTAACTATTCAGAAGTATATGAAGAATGTGAAATCTTCATAAAGATAGAAAGTGAGGATGTTATTATGAATCAGAAGCCGGTATTGGTAATTATGGCGGCCGGTATGGGAAGTCGGTACGGAGGACTCAAGCAGATTGATCCGGTAGATCGTGAGGGAGATCTCATTATTGATTTTTCGATTTTTGATGCCATAGAAGCCGGATTTGAAAAGGTTGTATTTATCATAAAAAAATCCATTGAGAAAGAGTTTAAGGAACACATCGGAAACCGCATGGAAAAACACGTGCAGGTGGAGTATGTGTATCAGGAAAATGACCGCCTTCCAAAGGGATATGAAGTTCCCGAGGGGCGTGTAAAACCGTGGGGAACAGGTCATGCGATCCTGTGCTGCAGCGAAGTGATTGATGGTCCTTTTGCAGTTATCAATGCAGATGATTATTATGGAAAATCAGCATTTAAGGCGATTTATGATCGTCTGTCATCCTGCGTGGATGATGATAAGTATCAGTATGCCATGGTCGCGTATCACCTTTATAATACGCTTACTGAAAACGGCCATGTGGCACGCGGTATCTGTACGGTGGATGAAGATGGTCATCTGACGGATATTCATGAGAGAACCCGTATAGAAAAACATGGTAATCAGGCCGAATATACTGAGGATGACGGTGAGACATGGGAAAAGCTTGGTGAAGATACGCTGGTATCGATGAATTTGTGGGGCTTTACAGCAAGTATCCTAACGGAACTTAAGAATAGATTTATTCCGTTTCTTGATAAAAATCTGCGTGAAAATCCGATCAAATGTGAGTATTTTCTGCCTTTTGTGGTAGATGAGCTTCTTAAGGAAGGAAAAGCCGAGGTGACGGTATTAAAAAGCGTTGACCGCTGGTACGGCGTAACTTACAAGGAAGATAAGAAAATGGTTACGGATGCCATTCAGGCCATGAAGGATGGCGGTATATATCCGAAAAAACTCTGGAAATAATGTATGGGAAGGTAAGTTGAAAATGAAACAGTTAATTAAAAGCCTGCCGTTTCGACTGGCACTGGGGGTGGTGATCGGCATTATAGCCGGTCTGGCAGCCAATGAAGGCTTTATGAATCTTGTAGTTACTCTTAATTATATTTTTGGACAGATTATTTCATTTTGCGTGCCGCTTATTGTCATAGGCTTTATAGCACCGTCTATTACAAAACTTGGGCGCAATGCATCAAGGCTTTTGGGAGTGGCACTTTTGCTGGCATATACATCCTCCCTTGGAGCGGCTCTTTTTTCGATGGCAGCAGGATATGTGCTGATTCCGCAGCTGTCGATTCAGTCGGCGGTAGATGGCCTGCGTGATTTGCCGGAGGTCGTTTTTAAACTTGATATTCCTCCGATCATGGGGGTTATGAGCGCATTGGTATTTTCGGTTATGATCGGACTTGCGGCAACGTGGACTAAGGCTGCGACAGTGACGAAGCTTTTGGATGAATTTCAGAAGATCGTGCTGGAGATCGTACAGAGAATAGTTATCCCGATTCTGCCGATATATATAGCATTTACATTTTGTTCGCTGGCATATGAAGGAACTATCACAAAACAGGCACCGGTATTTATTTCGGTAATTATTATTGTAATGCTTGGACATTATATCTGGATGACGCTTTTATATAGTTTGGCCGGCATATATTCGGGTAAAGATCCGCGGGGAGTCATAAAATATTACGGACCTGCATATTTGACTGCGGTGGGTACCATGTCTTCGGCTGCGACCCTTGCGGTAGCTTTAAATTGTGCGAAGAAGGCAGAGCCGCTTCGCGATGATATGGTTGATTTCGGTATCCCGCTTTTTGCCAATATTCACCTGTGCGGATCGGTTTTGACAGAGGTATTCTTTGTCATGACGGTCTCAAAGATACTGTATGGCAGTATTCCGGATTTGATGACGATGGTTCTGTTTTGCGTACTTTTGGGAGTATTTGCCGTAGGTGCGCCCGGAGTTCCGGGAGGTACGGTTATGGCATCATTGGGACTGATTACCGGTGTGCTTGGTTTTGATGCCACGGGAACGGCTCTGATGCTTACGATCTTTGCACTTCAGGATAGTTTCGGCACGGCATGCAATGTGACCGGAGATGGTGCGCTGACATTGATTCTGACAGGCTATGTTGAAAAACACGGAATAGAACATCAGGATCTGCATGTGGACTTATAATTAAAGTCATCATCGGATTAAAGCCATCGACTGGCAATGCGTCAGTTTAAGGAGAGAAGAAGAATGAAAAAAATGATTTCCTGGAATGTAAATGGTTTGCGTGCATGTGTCGGGAAGGGATTTCTGGATGTATTTCATGAGCTGGATGCGGATATTTTCTGTATTCAGGAAAGCAAACTGCAGGAAGGGCAGATAGATCTGGAACTACCGGGATATTATCAGTATTGGAGCTATGCCGAGAAAAAGGGATATTCCGGAACGGCGCTGTTTTCAAAAGAAGAACCTCTCAGCGTGAATTACGGAATCGGTATTGAGGAGCATGACCATGAGGGTCGCGTCATCACGGCGGAGTATCCTGATTATTACGTAGTGACCTGCTATACGCCAAACTCTCAGACTGAGCTGGCAAGACTTTCTTACAGGATGAAGTGGGAAGATGATTTCCGCCATTTTCTGAAATATCTGGAAGAGAAGAAGCCGGTTATTTTCTGCGGAGATCTGAACGTGGCACATAAGGAGATAGATTTAAAGAATCCTAAGACCAACCGCAAAAATGCAGGTTTTACGGATGAAGAGAGAAATAAGTTTACAGAGCTTCTTGATTCCGGATTTATAGATACATATCGCTATTTTTATCCGGATAAGGAAGGCATTTATTCGTGGTGGTCTTATAGGTTTAAGGCCCGTGAAAAAAATGCCGGGTGGCGGATTGACTACTTCTGTGTTTCAAAGAGCCTTGAAGACAGGCTGGCAGGTACACAGATACATACGGAAATACTGGGATCGGATCATTGTCCGGTGGAATTACAGATAAAGGATCGGGATGAGGCATGAATTTACTGACAGCAGAACATCTGAAAAAATCATATACGGAGAGGCTTCTCTTTGATGATGTGGCATTTTCTATCGGAGATGGAGATAAGATCGGTCTGATCGGCATCAACGGAACAGGAAAATCTACTCTTCTTAAGATTGTGGCAGGCCTTGAAGAGCCTGATGAGGGAAGTGTGGTCAAAGGGCGAAATCTCTATATCAGATATCTTCCGCAAAATCCCGAGTTTGAGACAGGCCGTACCGTCCTGGACTGCGTTCTCAGTGAAAATATGGCGCATGATCACGCCTGGGATCTCGAAGGAGATGCCAAATCAATGTTAAATAAGCTTGGAATCATTGATTACAGTGCCAGAGTGGAAACACTTTCAGGCGGTCAGAGAAAGAGGGTTGCACTGGCTGCTGTGCTTCTTTCCACTGCTGATTTGCTGATCCTCGATGAGCCGACGAACCATTTGGACAGCGCCATGTCGGACTGGCTGGAGGACTATCTGAAAAAATTCCGCGGTGCACTTCTTATGATTACGCATGACCGTTATTTTCTTGACAATGTCACAAACCGTATTGTCGAACTGGATAAGGGTAAGCTTTACAGCTATCAATCCGGATATGAGGGATATCTGGAGCTGAAGGCAGAACGTGAGGCGATGGCGGAAAGTTCAGAGCAGAAACGTCAGAATATTTTGAGAAATGAGCTGGCATGGATAAGACGCGGAGCTCAGGCCAGAAGTACAAAGCAGAAGGGCAGAATTAAGCGTTTTGAGGAGCTGAGTGCCGTGGAGGCACCGAAAACGGATGGAAATGTGGAGATGAGCTCTATTACAAGCCGTCTGGGCAGAACTACCGTAGAGGTTCATCATCTTCACAAGGCTTATGGCGAACGTCTTCTGATTAACGATTTTTCGTATATTTTCCTTAAGGATGACCGCATCGGAATTATAGGACCTAACGGCAGCGGCAAATCCACATTGATGAAGATGATTACAGGCTGGGTAAAACCTGATTCTGGAGAGACGGTCATCGGACAGACCGTGAAAATGGGATATTTTTCGCAGGAGAGCGAAGATATGGATATGTCGATGCGAGTGATCGACTATATCAAAAATGTGGCAGAGTATGTGAGGACGTCTGATGGACTGGTATCGGCATCACAAATGCTTGAACGCTTCCTTTTCCCGTCTCATATGCAATATACGCTGATTGGCAAACTCTCCGGAGGCGAGAGGCGCAGACTTTATCTGCTTCATATTCTGATGGGAGCACCAAATGTGCTGCTTCTCGACGAGCCGACCAATGATCTTGATATAGGTACGCTGACGATACTTGAGGACTATCTTGACCATTTTCAGGGGATCGTGATCACAGTATCCCATGACCGATATTTTCTGGATCGTATGGTGCGCAGAATATTTGCTTTTGAGGGAAATGGACAGATTTGCCAGTATGAGGGCGGTTATACCGATTATCAGGCGGCATGCGAACAGAAAATGATGGCAGATGCACAAATATCAGCATCTGAGTATGCTAAAGGAAAGACAAAGGGACATTCATCCGGAAAAGCATCAGGCCTGCAAGGTGAAGAATCAGCAGCTTCAGCGGATATGGCCGGTGATAAAAATCGAGGCAGACAGAGAGAAAAGAAGCTTAAATTCACCTATATGGAACAGAAAGAGTGGGAGACGATAGAGTCTGATATTGCACTTCTTGAAGATGCGGTTGCCGACCTCGAAAAACAGATGCAGGATTCTGCCAGAGACTATGCGGCTTTAAACGGAATCATGAAGGAAAAAGAGGAAAAAGAGCGGCTGTTGGAGGAAAAGATGGAGCGCTGGATGTATCTGAATGATCTGGCCGAAAAGATAGAGACCCAGAAGAAGGCGTGAGAGAGCTTATATAATTGGAGGGGATGCAGGTGAAGGCAGAGAAAATAGTGAGACAGAATACGGTAACACCTGATTTTACACCGGGAATCAAGCGTACAAAAAACGGAATGCATTTGTGCGTTGAAACGCCGGGAGCATTCTGTCGTCTTGTCATCTATGAGTCAGGAAAAAAACATGGCATCAGGATTCCGTTTCCTGAAGAAAACCGCGTAGGAGATATATGGACGATGGATCTGGCCGGAGACGATTTTTCCGACCTCGAATACAGTATAGAGACAGAGCGGGGGGAATTGCCGGATCCATGCGGCCGTGTATACACAGGACACGAACGTTGGGCTGATTTTAAATCGGCACTACGCCCGATGCGCTGTCGATTCCCCAAAGAGCCTTACGACTGGGAGCAGGATCGACCGTTAAAGCACCCGTATGATGAGACGATTTTGTATCGACTTCACGTCCGTGGATTCACGCGCCATACCTCATCAGAGGTGGAAAACAGGGGTACATTTCGTGCTCTGATTGAGAAGATCCCATACTTGAAGGAACTTGGTATTACTGCGGTAGAACTGATGATGCCTAATGAATTTCAGGAAGTAATGATGGAGGACGGGGCGGACGGCAATCCCTATGCAACCGGTGCACCGACGGGACGTATTAATTATTGGGGATACGGAGCGGGTTATCTATTTGCTCCGAAGGCTTCGTATACATCGGGTAAGGATAAATGTCCTGAAAGCGAATTCAAGGATCTTGTAAAGGAATTTCATAAAAATGATATAGAAGTGCTGGTTGAGTTATATTTTACCGGCAAAGAAAGTGCTGCACTTGCACAGGAGGCAGTGAGATTCTGGGTGTATGAGTATCATGTGGACGGAGTTCACCTGTCTGGATTTGCACCGGCAGAACTGTTGGCAACGGATCCGCTTCTGGCAGACACCAAGCTTTTGGCATTCTCGTGGGACGGGTTAAGCGGCGTGCACAGGTCGGATACGCCAAAACCCAGGGATCGGCGCTGGCACCTCGGTGAATATAATGAGGGATTTCTGACTGATATGCGCCGGGTCCTGAAGGGAGATGAGGACCAGGTGGGGCGCCTTATATATCATACACGCAGAAATCCGGACTTCTACGGCGTGATTAACTATATGGCTGCGACAAATGGATTTACCATGATGGATATGGTATCATGTGAGCAGAAGCATAATGAGGCAAACGGTGAAAATAATCGGGACGGAAATGACTACAATTATACATGGAACTGCGGTATAGAAGGAGCGACCAGAAAGAAAAAGGTAGTTCAGATGCGGAAAAAACAGCTTCGAAACGCATTTTTACTGCTCTTTTTAAGTCAGGGAACACCGATGATTATGGCCGGTGATGAGTTTGGCAATTCGCAAAACGGAAATAACAATGCCTACTGTCAGGACAATGAGATTTCATGGCTTAACTGGCATTTGCTTGAGAGCAACAGGGATATCTATGAGTTTGTGAAATATATGATAGCATTCAGAAAAGCACATCCGGTATTTCATTTACCGGTTGAGCCTAAAAATATTGATTATCTTGTATGCGGACATCCTGATGTCTCTTACCATGGAGTTAAAACCTGGTGCCCTGAGTTTGAAAATTTCAGACGCCAGCTGGGGATCCTCTACTGCGGTGAATATGGACGCAGGGATGACGGGACAAGCGATGATTATTTCTTTGTGGCGTATAATATGCATTGGGAACCCCATGAATTTGATTTGCCGAAGCTTCCCCGCGGGATGCACTGGATAACCTGCATCAATACCGATGATGCGGAAAATAACGGAATATGTCCTTTGGAGTGTGACGAGGTCGATAAGCGGGAAGAACTCAGAAGGTATATGGTTCCGGCACGCAGTATCGTGGTGTTTCAAAGCTTTGGTAACGGCACTGTAGGTACTAAGTGTAACCGGACAAATGATAAGAAATCTGAATCCGGACCGGTACCTGATAAAATGCAAAAAATTGCGAAAGAGGATAAGTCGAATTGAAAAAGAAACTGTTCAGAGTGATGGCAGCTGCAGTGTGTGCTGCTCTGATGATTGCCGTCAACATGTCTATGGCATATGCGGCCGGGCCGGGGCACGCTTCGATCCCATATACAGATTCATATGCATCCTATCAGTGGGCATTTTTAAATACCGGAGAGCTGCGTCTGGTGCCAAGCCACACTGCATCGATTGACGCTGCGCTTGGTGAGCTTTCCGGGGGGCCGGCTTTTTCCATCAATGGGACAGTGCGCTCTAAGGATGGGATTGATATTAATATTATTCCGGCATGGAAAAAATATGACGCAAAGGCGCAAAAACGTCAGGTTGTGGTTGCACTTATCGATACGGGTGTTGATATCACGCACCAGGAACTGAATGGCTCGATCTGGACCAATCAGGGAGAAATTCCGGGAGATGGCATCGATAATGATGGGAATGGCTATATAGATGATGTTTATGGCTGGAATTTTTATGATAATAGTCCTCAGGTTTTTACCGGAACCGATGATAATCACGGAACGCACTCTGCGGGGACTATAGCGGCTGCCCGCAATGGACTCGGAACGGTGGGAATATGTGATCCGTCATATGTTAAGATTATGGTGCTGAAAATACTTGGAACCTCATCGGCAGTGGGTAAGGTAAGCAGTGTTATAAAAGCGATCAACTATGCAAAGGCCAATGGTGCATCGATCTGTAACCTCAGCTTTGGCACGACAAAATATAGCGAGGAACTGTATCAGGCAATCAAAGATTCCGGAATGTTGTTTATCGTGGCATCGGGAAACGGTGATGCATCGGGAAACGGCTACAGCATTGATGAGCAGCCGATGTACCCGGCGGCTTTCGATTTGGATAATATTATTTCGGTCGCAAATCTGCGATTTGACGGGGAGCTTGATCATGGCTCTAATTATGGTGTAAAAAATGTTGATTTGGCAGCACCGGGAAATTATATTCTGAGTACAGTTGCGGGGAATGATTATACATATATGAGCGGAACCTCAATGGCAGCACCTATGGTTACGGGAACTGCAGCGATGCTCTATTCGTATGATTCGTCCTTATCGCTTGGTGATGTCAGAATGAGTATACTTCAGTCAGTACATCAGCTGGAGAGTCTGTCAGGTAAGGTCGCGACGGGCGGTATGCTGGACGTGGATGCGGCGATGACAGCTGCAGGTAGAGTGCGTGGACAGTAAACCGACATGCCGCCTGATGACGGCATCACTATGGCTGAAAGTTCGTTAAAAAAATATTGAACTTCTGATTTATATGTGTTAATATGAACCGGTGAGAGCGAGAAAATTCGCCAAGGCACATTTTTTAAATAGTTTCTTCGGGGCAGGGTGAGATTCCCTACCGGCGGTATAGTCCGCGAACCGTGCAAGCGGCCGATTCGGTGTAATTCCGAAACCGACAGTAAAGTCTGGATGAGAGAAGAGGCAGAAGTCAGATAATTGGAAGCCTGATTGACAGGCGTATATATTGGCTTAGCAAAGATTCATCATCCCAGGTCCCGAGAGACCTGGGATTTTTTCGTTTACAAGAAAAATGCAACCTGGAGGGAGATTTGACATGAAGACAGGAAAATGGAGTATTCAGAAATTAATCTATACTGCTATGCTTGCGGCAGTTGCAGGTGTACTGATGTCATTGGAATTTTCGGTTCCGATGATGCCTCCTTTTTATAAGGTCGATTTCAGTGATGTGCCGTCAGTGATAGCAGTATTTATGATGGGACCGGTATCCGGATTATGTGTAGAGGTTATAAAGCTGTTAATCAAACTGATTACAGTCGGAACCAACACTATGTATGTTGGTGAACTTGCAAACCTGATATCAGCAGTTCTCTTTGTATGGCCGCTGTGGTTTATTTACAGAAAACTTGGTGAAAACCGCAAGGCAGCTATAGAGGCACTTCTTATCAGTATCGTTATTCGTACTGCATGTGAATGCTTTGTCAATGCCAATATTACACTTCCGCTGTATGCTAAAGCGATGAGCCTGCCTCTTGATGAGGTGATTCGTATGGTGGCTTCGGTTAATCCGGCTATCAAAGATCTGAACGGATTTATAATTATGGCAACGATTCCGTTTAATGTATTGAAGATAGGACTGAATTACATAGTAGGCCAGCTTCTGTTTGTACGTCTTCGTGCGGCAAAGATTGTGCCGAAGACCGTGTAAATGCAATCGCAGTTGCAATTTACAGGCAACGCAATGCTAATGCAATGCACTGTGGTGTGCGGTATAACTATCAAAAAAACAGGAATCGGAGGCGCTCCATCAGGGGCAACAGCTGAAAAAGGACGTATTATATTAGAGATGAGTGCAAAAGAACTGGTTCCGGGTCTTTTGGATATACGTGACTGGACTGAATAAACAACAAGGACTCAGATGCCATAATAAAAAGCTGTGACACTTATCAGAACATAATGAACTGAAAGTGCCGCAGCTTTTTTCTTTTTCTTTGATTACTAGTGTTGATTTACCCTTTTACTGTTTTGCCTGCCATCTGCCGGAAGCACCGCATGGAAGTACAAGGCCTGTGCGGGTGACCGGAAGACCAAGCTCATCTGATACGACTGTGCCGCCGTGAGAAGGGGAAATCTCGGTTGAAAGCATGTATGTCAGAACTGATGGCGCCAGTCCTGTGGTATATGAATTTATAAGGAAGAAAAGAGGATTATCCGACAACAGTTTTGCACAGAGTTGTACAAATGGGTAGATTGATGTTTCGATTTTCCAGATTTCACCCTTTGGTCCGCGCCCGTAGGAAGGCGGATCCATGATGATTCCGTCATAGTGGTTTCCACGGCGGATCTCGCGTTCGACAAATTTCATGCAGTCATCGACAATCCAGCGGATTGGAGCATCTTCAAGCCCTGAGGAACGGGAATTTTCCTTGGCCCAGGCTACCATACCCTTTGAAGCATCTACATGGGTAACGCTGGCACCCGCTGCTGCGGCTGCGAGGGTGGCACCTCCCGTATATGCGAAAAGATTTAAAACCTTGATGGGTCGTCCCGCATTTCTTATACATCCGCTGAACCAGTCCCAGTTGGCTGCCTGCTCAGGGAAAAGACCGGTATGCTTAAAGCTGAATGGTTTTAAATTAAATGTGAGTTCATTGTAGTGTATAGACCACTGTTGCGGAAGGTCAAAAAATTCCCATTCGCCTCCGCCTTTTGAACTCCTGTGGTAGTGTCCGTTCATTTTTTTCCAGCCGCGGTTAGTCTTTGGCGTATTCCATATAACCTGAGGGTCGGGGCGAACCAGAAGATAACTGCCCCAGCGTTCCAGCTTCTCACCCTCAGAGCAGTCAAGTACTTCATAATCTTTCCATCCATTTGCAATCCACATAAAAATATTTATCCTTTCAAAAACAGAGCAAATTTCCTTGCCGCCTGACGGCGGCGTTTCATAGTCATCAAAGTCGGGGGCTTTTGCTCCCGACATCATAGTCATTAACTTTACTAATTATATAGGTCATTGAATGACGTGTCAAACCTTTTAAAAAGTATGCCGGAAAGATAGTTTTGTCTGTGCCCTGCGGCAGGCATTTTACAAACAGGAAATGTAATTAAATTGAAAGATAAATCTTCTTGAAGATCTAAGCTTATCCTGATAGAATGTATATATTGAGCATTACTACTAACCACAGACTGGGAGGGTATCATATGAGAAAAAAGAAACTGGCGGTCTGCGTGCTGTCTGCAGCTTTGATGATAGGGGCTGCAGCTATTACATCTTATGCGGCAGAGGGCTGGCAGCAGTCCGGCAGCAGTTGGATATACGTGGACAGCAATGGCAATAAAGTGACGAATACATGGAAAAAGGGCGCGGATAATTTATGGCGCTATCTCGATTCCCAGGGAAATATAGCTTCAAACTGCTGGGTTGATGACGAGTATTTTGTCGAGAGCACCGGCATCATGGCATCGGACAAGTGGCTTAAGCTGCCTAAGAGGAATCTATCATGGAATGAGTCTTCATCCGATACCGTATGGTATTATTTCACATCCAGCGGCAAGATGATATCTGACGGCTGGTCCAAGATTAACGGTAAATATTATTATTTTGACAGTGACGGCGTGATGCAGACCGGCTGGGTAGATGATGATACATATTATACCAACGCTGACGGAAGTATGCAGATTGGCTGGGCTTATCTTGAAGATCCCGATGATGACGATGATGATGACGTGACTCCAGGAGATGACGAGGATCATCACTGGTATTATTTCCAGAGTTCCGGAAAAAAGTATGTTCCTTCTACAGGCAGCGGAGATTATAAACAATATAAGATAGACGGAACATATTATTGTTTTGATTCCAAAGGTGCTATGCAGACGGGCTGGGTAAATATGGGGACATCCTCATCGGCCGGATTCGAGAATTACCGTTATTATCAGAGCAACGGTAAAGTGCAGACAGGTTGGCTTTCTGTGACTCCGCCTGAGGACGATGATTATAATCTTGATCTTGGCAGCGATGTACAGTGGTATTACTTCTCAAGCAGCGGAGAGCCGAAGGTGGGACCGAAAAGCTCTGACGCTTCGACAAACGACCTGGTGCGTATAAATAATATTACATATCTGTTTAACGAAAAGGGTAATCCGGTTTATGGCCTCAGACGCCTTGAGATCGGAAGCAGCGGTGAATATGCATGCTACTTCTTCGGCGCTGATAAGGCAACAAGCTCTGTTGTGAAAGGCAAAGGCAAAGTAACTGAAGGCGACGGAACAGTCAGCCAGTTCTATTTTACCGACACCGGAAACAAGGCCGGAAGAGGTTATACAGGTGTTGAAGACGGATATCTGTATTACATGGGTAAACTTCAGATGGCGGACAGCGGCACCAAGTATGAGGTTATCAAGGTTAATGGCAAGAACTACCTTGTAACAACAGGCGGTAAGATAGTAAAATCCGGTACGGTAAAGAATGCTGACGGAGTCAAGTTCAAGACCAATTCCAACGGCTGCGTTGCCCAGGTTGATGGGGTCAACGATGACGGATCCAGTGAGGCAAGGTCACCTGTAGAGCCGACGTATTGGGAAGATTAATGTGTTTAGATTCAATGGACTAAACATATGATGTCAGGGAGTTTCTTCTATAAATATATGGAAGAAACTCCTGATTTTTCTTTTGCTGGAAAATT
>CAVHPN010000051.1:0-16051 GCA_963637995.1 Prevotella sp. CAG:279
ACTTCTCCTGCAAGCAAGCTTGCGTCGAATTTCTGACCTTTTGACCCTGGTATCTTACCATATTTTCATTATATGCTGCATCAAAAGGCTTACGACCGTAATTCCGCACCAGCATGATGCTCCTGTCATAAGAGGTTTTCCTCCTGTTTTTATGAGCTGTATCACATTGCTGTTAAGTCCTATCGCAGCCATCGCCATAATAATCATAAATTTGGATAATTCCTTGACCGGTACAAATACAGCCGTGTCAATTCCCATATGCGCGCAGATCGTAGTGATGATAGCCGCTATCACAAAGTAAAGTATAAACATCGGGAATGCCCGCTTTAAGCTGAAACTGCCGCCTTTTTTTCCTTCTTCGTTCTTTCCGGCACGAATCATGGACAGCACCAGTGTGATCGGTATGATAGCAAGTGTTCTTGTCAGTTTTACCGTTACGGCTTTATTTAACGTCTCACTTCCCAGGTTCCACATACTGTCCCATGTTGAGGCAGCCGCTGTGACCGATGATGTGTCATTGATTGCCGTTCCGGCGAAAATACCAAAAGCATCTCCATGTACCGTATCAAATCCGATAGCTTTTCCAAGAATCGGAAAGAAAATGGCCGCCAGCACGTTAAAGAAGAAAATAACCGCTATCGACTGTGCGATTTCATCATCGTCAGCATCAATTACAGGTGCGGTTGCCGCAATCGCGGATCCACCGCAGATAGATGAGCCTACGCCTACAAGAATAGATGTATTTGCCGTTACATTGAGAGCCTTACGCATTATCCACGCAATAACGAGAGATGTTGTAATGGTACAGATGATGATCGGGAGTGATTGCTTTCCCGTCTGAAATATCACGCCGAGATTCATGCCAAATCCGAGCAGGACAACCGCAGTCTGAAGTATTATCTTTGATGTCCATTTGATTCCGGCTGCTGCTTTTCCCTTATTATTCCAAAACATTGTAATAATCATTCCGGCGATAATCGCTATGACTGCTCCTCCTACTACCGGAAATTTCTTTCCGAACAGCCACGACGGAATAGCTATCAAAAGGCAGCTCAAGATTCCGCTCCACTTATCTTTCACAAAATTCATTTGTGTTTTCCTCACTTTCTTTTCTATGCATAAAATTGTATCACGGGATAATAATAAAGTAAACCGACATGCCGCCTTACAGCGGCATAAGCATGAATGTTATATATTGATGCGTGAAAAAATTGCATGAATTGTTTGAACATTTAACTTGTAACCACTTTAAAATTCTGATAATCTTGATGTATTCAGACAGGGGTAAATGTGATAGCAAAAACAAAAATTTTATCTTAAGATGACATTACATTTAGTAACAAACAGGGGGTAGAAAAAATGAAGTTTCCAAATATGTTCAGTCCGATTCGCATCGGCAATGTTACAGTACCAAATCGTTTTGTTGTACCGCCGATGGCAAACAATTTTGCCAATACAGACGGCACGCTCAGCGAACGATCCAAAGCCTATTATAAGGAGCGCGCCAAAGGCGGGTTTGGTCTGATTACTATCGAGTCGACAGTTGTTTATCTTGAGGCAAAAGGCGGACCGAGAAAATCCTGTCTTTTCTCGGACTATATGATTGACAGTTTCCGCCAGGTTGCGGATGTCTGTCACGAATATGGTGCTAAGGTATCGATCCAGCTGCAGCACGCCGGCCCGGAGGGCAATTCCAAGCTGACCGGTTATCCGCTTAAAGCAGCAAGCGCAATGTCTGCTGCCTGTGGAAGGGAAGTCCCCGAAGCGGTATCAAATGAAGAAATTTACCGTATCATCGAGTGCTACGGAGATGCAGCAAGACGTGCACAGCAGGCCGGAATCGATATGGTTGAAGTACACTGCGCGCACGGATATTTTGTCAGCACATTTATCTCAGAGCGCACAAATCACCGTACTGACGAATTTGGCGGATGTTTTGAAAATCGTATGCGCCTGCCGCGCCTGATCATCGAAAATATCAGACAGAAAACCGGAGGCAACCTCCCGATCATCTGCCGAATCAATGCAAGTGATGAAATCGAGGGAGGACAGAGCGTTCAGGACGCAGCCGCAGTAGCTGCTTATCTTGAAGAAGAATGCGGTATCGATGCACTCAACGTTTCTCGTGCCGTACATCTTCACGATGAATTCATGTGGGCTCCTGGCATAACTCACAGCGGATTCAATGCCGATCTGGTCAGTGAGATCAAGCGTGCTGTAACCATTCCGGTGATTGCGGTAGGTCGTTTCACTGAGCCGCAATACGCAGAACTTCTCGTAAAGCAGGGGCGTGCGGATCTGATCGCATTCGGACGTCAGAGCATAGCTGATCCACAGCTGCCGAACAAGGCCAGAAACGAAAGACTGGATGAATTGATGCCTTGTATCGGCTGTCTGCTCGGCTGTGTCCCGAATATGTTCGCCGGAAAGCCGATATCCTGTGCTGTCAATCCATGTGTAGGACGTGAAAATGAGATTGCCCCTGCCAAAGTGTCAAAGAAGGTTGTAATTATCGGCGGTGGTCCTGCCGGTTTATATGCCGGCGCACTTTGCGCCAAGAAAGGACATCATGTAACACTTTTTGAAAAAGGCAAAGAACTCGGCGGAAGCTTCAGGATTGCATCATTTCCGACAGGAAAAGGTCAGATTTCAGCCGCAATTCGTGCGATGATCGTCCGCTGCGAGAAGGCCGGAGTGGATATACATTTAAATACTGAAGTTAACGCGGATATGCTAAAAGAATTGCAGGCAGATGCCATCATACTTGCGACAGGTTCAACACCTCTTATTCTCCCTATCCCTGGACTAAAAGAGAGTGGCTACATAACCGCACAGGATCTGCTTCTTGGCAAGGCAGAAGTCGGAAGGAAAGTGCTTGTTGTCGGTGGTGGTATGGTTGGATGTGAGACAGCGGAATATCTTGCAGAACGCGGACACGAGGTTGCTGTCATCGAGATGAAAGATGAGATCGCTGCTGATGTAGTACCGGAAAACCGCAAATATATGTTTGAAAATTTCAGGCGCAATCATGTGATGCTGCACCCTGGTGCCAAGGTAGGACAGTTCTACACAGACGGTGTTGATTACACCATGAGCGACGGAAGTGCCGGCTCTCTTCGCGGATTTGACAATGTGATTCTTGCCATGGGAACCCGCAAATATGACCCGCTAAGTGAGGCCGCAGCATCTTCCGTCAAGGAAGTAATTATCATCGGAGAGGCACTGCAGTCGCCCGGCAACGCTGTTATTGTAACAAAAGATGCGTTTGAAGCTGCCAAGAAGATTTAAAGAGTAACTTTTACTGTTAGACAAAAGTTAGTAATGGCATGCCGCCTGATGGCGGCATGCCGGCTATAAGAGCTTTTCAAGGCACACCAGTTCTACATTCGGAATACCATTAAATACACATTTTACAATGCCAATTTCTTCATATCCCAGTTTCCGGTATAAGCTTCTCGCTCTTGTATTTCTCGCATTCGTATCCATACGCAGTGCTATGCACCCCTGCTCTTTGGCATAATTTTCATAAAAGGCCACAAATGCCCGTCCATAACCTTTGCTCTTTTGATATGGATCTACCGCAAGTCCGTGAAGAACCATGATTTCATCATTCTTTGCATCACGTTTCCACGCTGCATACTTATATTCATCCACCTGAATCTGATTGATTACAGCCACCGCTACAATTTTGCCCTCATCCTCCATCACGAACAAATCATTTCTCGCCAAGGCATCCTCAGCCGTTTTCCTGGTTGGATATATGTTCCTGATCCAGCCAATTGTAGTTAGTCCCTTTTCCTCTTCGTCATGGATGTTTTCGTATATAGATTCGATGCTGTCTATATCGTTTTTGGTTGCTTTTCGTATGCTTATCGAATCAGGCAATCTCTTCTCTTGCTCTTGCAAATTGAGTGCTATTTTTTGAATAATTGTTAGATCAGCCGGCAGCCACTCCACTTCATCAAGCTGTGCACGTGTCAGCCATCTTGCCGCCTCATGTTCCTTAAGCACCAAACTGCCGCTCTCAATTGTGCACCAGAAGCAATCCATAGAAAGATGAAATTCAGGATAATCGTACTCTATCGTATCGATCAATTCTCCCACCGAAATCTCCGTGTCAAGCTCTTCCATGATTTCACGCCTGATAGCATCCTGCGGTGTTTCACCAGGTTCGATCTTTCCGCCCGGGAACTCCCAGCCGTCCTTAAAATCACCATATCCCCGCTGTGTTGCAAAAATGATTGGTTCTCCATTTTTATTAGCAGCCTTAATAACCGCTGCAACTACTCTTACTGTTTTCATCTGTTCTCCTTATGAATTCACTATGTATTCATAGATATCCTCACGGACCGGTGTGTCCAGTATCCATTCGATTTCTACTGCCGTTTTCTTCGTATTTGCCATCGTAAACTCTCTCGTATTTCCGCTGGCTGTCATGTGACCAAGATAATAAAATTCCTTTGAAATCTTATCATCCTTGTTTTTTCTTACAAAGAGCTCTACCTGTATGCCGCATTCCTTGTAAGAATCTGTCGTAATCAGGCACCATACAGCCGCCTCGATAGAATCAATCACATAACCGGTGGTGTTGATTTCCTCCTCCGGTACATCCACAAACTCAGACAAATGAAATAATCTGCCAAAATGTGTCATCCTCCGATGTGCAAAACCTCTCCCGCAAAATATACACCCATTATAGCATCTGTCATAAAATGAGGCAAAACAAAAATTGGCCTAAGCATCCTGAACACAAGGAAGCAGAATCGGTGCGCATATAATGGCCAAAATTATGGCGATGCAGCCTGTTAAAATTTTTCCGACCATTAATGGTATGGCAGCGGACGGTGCATACTGCATGGTAAATGCAAGATAATCTCCGATAGCAAAACAGGACGGAGTAAGAAATGCAGTGACAAAAAGACTTCCCTTCAGATCCAGTTTTTCAAAGTCAAGGAAAACCGGAATTGGATTTACCATGGAAAGGACCATGGCCGTAACGGAGTCAGAATTAATGCCAAGAACTCTGGCAACAGTAGCCAATGGCTTTTGAAGTACTTTTTCTGCCAATGCTATAAAAGGAAGAATTCCGGCCAGGAAAACACCGATTTCTGTAATGACCGGAAATATCTCGTCAAAAGGAGTCAGGCCGGGGAGAATTTTCAGTCCTGCAAATTCATCCAGCATTTCCAGACAGAATCCTATTATGGAAATTCCTCGAACCAGGTATGATACATTCTGAAAAACAGGGACAATACGGGACTTTAAAAAGAGAAAAACAAATAATAAACATATGGAAAAGAGAGCTACCGGCCAGATATTGGACATGATCACACCCAAGGGGATGCCTGCCAGATATCCGGTGATGAAACAGCCCACAGGAAGGGGAATAATGCCAATCAGCAGCCCTTTGACTGCCAATTCCTGCTGTTTTCCTGAAGAGTGTGACAGTACAAACGGAATTGTGAAGATAAAGGTAATACCCATAAACGCGCCAACGATGATGCCGTTGAACAGGGCTGCGTCGTGAGAAAGTGCCATAGCGTCTGCCAGTACGGCCGCTCCGCTGTCACAGCTGATAAACATCCCTGCAATCAAAGAAGGATCGCAGCCGACGTGCTGAAAGAATGGGCCTACGCAGAGCACAAGTTTTGCCCCGATCCATGGGGCAAGTACCATAAAACCAGTCATTAAGAGCAGAAGTTCTGAAATCGATGATAAACCCTCTTTAAATGAGTCTCCAAGCCCCATACGATTTCCGAATAGAAAATCAACGGCACCCAGGCAGAAAAAAATGCTTACCAGAATATTTAATATACCCATTAGAAATACCTCCTCAAAAATCTCGTTCGCAAACAACGCACAGAATACATCCATATCCGTACAGAACGTCAAGACTGAAAATAGATGGCCTAGGCATACAAACGCGCACCTGGATGCGCGTTTTTTTCAAAAATCAAAAAAATACTATCTTGAACTGCTCTTTAGTGTACGTGATATAAATAAAAGCATCACAAAACAAGCGAAATTGAAAGACGTTAGGACCGAATACAGCGCTGTATCAGTATCAATAAAGACTAAGCATAAAGACTAAGGAGGAAATGGAAAATGAAACCGTTGATTGGTGTAAGCTGTAACTATGATTACAGAGATGATGTTGGTCTGGCAAGTCATATGGGACCGGAGACGCAGGACTGGGATTTTGTGGCAGCTGATTATATTCGCGCAGTCGAGGACGCCGGCGGAATTCCGGTAATCATTCCACAGCTTCAGAAAGCAGACGACACAGGAAATATTCTGGATCATCTGGATGGACTGATTTTAACGGGCGGACATGATGTGAATCCGCATTCCTATGGTGAAAAGATCAGAGTATATTGCGGAACCCTGATGCCGATGCGTGACGAACAGGACATCACACTGGCGAAATTAGCCTGGGAGAAAAAAATCCCGACTCTTGGAATCTGTCGCGGCATTCAGATCCTGGCAACCGCATTCGGTGGAAAAATATATCAGGACATAAAAATGGAGGCTGGCACAGATAGTCATGCTTTTATGATGGTACCGAAAAATTATCCGACTCATGAAGTTACGATAAAAGAAAATTCCCGTCTGGCAGGGATATTCGGGGAAGAAGCCATCGGAGTCAATTCTTTCCACCATCAGGCAGTAAGAGAGATCCCGGAAACAGCAAAACTGACAGCTGTATCGGCAGATGGATTAGTCGAAGCAATAGAATTTGACAGCGAGAATCGATTTTTCATAGGAGTTCAGTGGCATCCTGAAATGATGACTGATTCAGAACAACAGAAGAAATTATTTAAGGCACTGATAAACGCAGCAGAAAATCGTTGACGGATAAGGAGGGAGCTACTATGAATAAAAAATCAATAAAAGACAGTTTGGTTACCGGATTTGCTGTATTCGCGATCTTCTTTGGAGCCGGAAATCTAATCTTCCCGGCGGCGGTAGGCCTGGTCGCCGGAGACCAGTGGCCGGCAGCCATGCTTGCAATGGTCATTTGCGGTGTCATTCTTCCGTTTCTAGCTCTCATCGCTGTTGCAAATACAGGAAGTAGCTGGAGTGATCTGTGTAAACCGGTAGGCGCCTGGTATGATAAAGGTGTGTTTTTTATTTCGACAATCGGTATGGCAGTCTTCTCCAATCTTCCAAGAACGGCTGCTACGACCCACGAGGTATCAATCGCACCATTTTTCCCATCCTGCCCAATCTGGGTCACATCGCTTGTATTTTTCGCTTTAGTACTGTTCTTTGCTTTTGATGAAAATAATATCATTGACAAGATCGGAAAATATATCACACCGTTAATGTTAGTCTTCCTTATTATCATTATCGGGAAAGGCATGATCACACCTCTTGGAACGCCACAACCTACCGGTCATGATCATATCTTCAAAACTGCATTCATTGAATTTTACTATACAGGAGACCTGTTCTCCGGATTATTTGTTTCCACGATCTTCCTTGCTGACCTGACAAGAAAAGGTTATGATTCACAGGAAAAACGGAAAAAAATGGCTATAAAGGCTGTATGGGTCGCCGGAATCATATCGGTTATCGTATACAGCGGACTACTGCTCATGGGTGCGGATTCTGTTGCTCTGTATGAGCAAGGAATTGACCGTACCACTCTTTTAGTAAATATGGTAAACCGCCTTTGGGGAAATTTCGGAACGATTGCCATCGCTGCATCTGCTGCTCTTGCCTGTCTGTCCACTGCATCCGGTCTTGTGGGAATTGCAGCGACTTTTCTGGAACAGGTCACAAATAAGAAAATCAGCTATCGCACATGGGTCATCGGACTCAGTATTTTTGGCGGGGTAATGGCTTGCACGGGTGTGGAGAACATTATCAGCGTTGCTGCTCCGATCTTTATGCTATTATATCCGTCAGGTCTTGCAATCACATTTCTTGGAGTATTTAAGAAGTACGTTCCGAACGATGGCGCATTTAAGGGTGCAGTGATTGGAGCGATGATCGTCGGAGTGTTTGATTGTCTCTCAAGCTTAGGATTATCCGCTGCCGGAGACCTTACCAGTCACCTGCCGCTTTCATCTCTTGGGTTCAGCTGGGTGTTTCCTGCGGTTGTCGGATTTGTGATTGGATGGTTCTTTAACAAAAAAATAACGGTAGGAACTAATTGACATGAAAACCGGAAATGAATACACTTTTTCTAATGGAAACTTGTGAACCTACGGAAGAAAAGTGGGAGAAATGCCAGAATGAAGATCGGTGAATTTGCCAGAAAATACGGTATAACCAAAAACACTGTGCGCTACTATATAGAACATGGACTTCTGGTGCCCGAAGCCGGACCACAGTATCAGTTTGGGAAGCGGGAAGAAGAGGACATAAAGCTGATCCTTAAAATGAAAGCACAATATTTTTCATTAAAAGAGATAGCTGAGATGATATCGCTTCGTTATACCAGCAATATGGTCGAGCCTTATGTGATCGCGGACGGTATTGCAATTCTGGAAAAGAGAAAGATCAAGCTGGAACAGGAGATCCGTGCAAAAAAAGAAGCTGTGAGCAGTATTGAGGAGGATATCAGGGAACTCTCAAAACATGTCAACAGGGCAAAAAAGATTATGGGAGTACCGATCTCAGCACTGGAGCTGCTGATTTGCCCTCATTGTGGTGAACCTTTAAAACTCTCCGGTGCAGTTTTGGATGCGCAAGCAATATTTGAGGGAGATCTTTCATGCTCCTGCGGCTATAAATGCAAAATACAGAATGGAATTATACAGACGGGAAACCTCTATACGGGTAATTATGACTGGCCGGATCTGAAGCGCGGACTTTGCCTGTATGGCGGAGAATCTTTTTTGATACAGATGAAAAAGCTGCAGGAGCATTTGTTAAAAGATCTTTCGGAAATGGATCTCCATGGAAAAGTGATGATGGAAACGAATCTCAATGGACATTTCTTCGCGTATAATCATTTGGATGCTATTCCGGAAGACTGCCTGTACATCGTGACGGATAAATTTCCCGAAATGTTGGAAATGTATAAAATGCTGATCGAGATGCTGCCACTAAAGCGAAGGATACTTTTTATCGCGGACGCTGATATGAAACTGCCGATTAAACGATCTTGCGTGGACATCTTGATCGACTGTATGAGTACTACCGAACAATCTATGTACAGCAGACTTCCGTATATCCAGGTAATTTCTCCGTATCTGAAAGACCAGGCAGTCCTTCTGGGATGCCTTTTGGGATATCATGGACATAATCAAAGTCAGAAGCTTCTGGCTGAAAAATATCCGGAGGGAGTGAAAATTCCATTTTCCATTGAGGCCTTTTTGAAGGAATATAAAGAAGCCGGATACCAGCTGGAAAAGCAGGTTTTAGGTATAACGAAACAGGTAGAAAGACATGATAAATACTTTTACAAGTGTCATGTTTCCGGTGATTCCCTGTATTTATACCATTATCGTGCGAATAAGATCTTATAAGATAAACTTTACCTTCCACTCGTTTGTACTTTTGTGATGATAAGAGCTCCTCCACCTCTCAAGATTGATGGGTGGGGGAGCTGAATAGACGGATCCTATTTTTTTAATGGTGCATCCAGTGTGGGACGTTTTACAGTTGCTCTGAGCTCGTCGGCCTC
This sequence comes from Prevotella sp. CAG:279, assembly GCA_963637995.1. Lineage (GTDB taxonomy): Bacteria > Bacillota > Clostridia > Lachnospirales > Lachnospiraceae > Otoolea. The sequence continues at coordinate 9,638 of CAVHPN010000051.1, forward strand.
TTTTGAACGTTTCACTTTTCCAGAAACTTCTTTTTCATGAGTCATCTCCTTGCGAAGCTGATCAAATGAGATTTTCTCTTTCGGCTTTTGTTGCGGAGCTGCTTTTTGAGCATTCATTTTTTTGTATATGGCATTTAAAAGATCTCTTTCAACTATTTCACGAAATTCACCGTGCAGGGGTTTAAGTATTGCACTGTAAGGTGCAAGAAGCTCTTCTCTGGTCGGACCATCCGGCTGCTGTTTCTGATTTTCCTGAGGAATGTTCTGATCTTTTTCGGCAACATTTTGTTCAGTCTGCTTCCCGACATTCTTTTCATCTGCATGTTTTTCATCTGCATGTTTTTCATCTGCATGCTTTTCATCTGCATGTTTTTCATCTGCATGCTTTTCATCTACATGCCTTTCATCTACATGCCTTTCATCTGCATGATTTTGGGTCTGATCCAGGGCATCATTTAAAGCGTCTTTATTCTCAGCCTGTTTGGCAACATTTTCCTCGGCAGCGTTATTTTTATGAGCAGATTGTGCGGTTTCCAGGTTCATCTGAACTTTCAGTGCATCAGCTTCATCAGTATGTTCGCTTCTATAATCATTGAAGTGATTCATCTCGTTTTGCATCTCGGTCAGCAGAGCTTTCATGTCTCTTGCTGCCTGCAGACGCTGTTTTCCGAGTTTTCCGGGAAAAAACTGCTTCTGCTTATACTTGATATAGTCATCAACCTTTTCCATCATTTTTTTGATATACTCACTGTAGTGCGTTGGCAGATCTTTAGAGAGACAGCTCTCTTTATAGTTGTCTTGATCCCATCTCAGGGTATTGAATATGTCCATTTGCTGGAACATCTGATCAAACATTTTTGTTGACTTACCTGTATTAAGCTCGCCCAGTCTGTCTCGAATTTTATTGAACTGCTTAAATTGGTTCTGAATATTATCTATGTGAGTATCTCTGGCGTTTTTAAAATCTGCCACCTTTTTTTCTCTTTCCGCCTGTTGTTTCTGCTCTGCAGCCTTGATTGCCTGTTCCATGGCAGCCTTCATAACATTTTCATTATAAAGTGTTTTTTCCTTGTCTTTGTTGATGTCATTTGCAACCTTCATAAAGGGAAGAAACAGGTGTGAACTGCTCATTCTCTCTATGCGTTCAAACCGGTATTTTTCTTCATCTGTTTTATTTCCTTTATTCTTATTTTCAACAATATAATTGGAAATTTTATTACAGGAATTGAAAAGCTTTCCCTGTTCATAACCTTCGTTTATGAACTGATTTCTTACATCTGTAAAGCCTTCAGCATCTCTGGCTGTCTTAGCTTCATCAAGAGCATTTCGGTCGTGATTTTTGAATGCGTTTCGCATTTCATTATTGTACTGATCCTCGGCCCATTTTTTCTGCTCATATTCCGTGCGCTCTTCTCTGAGTTTTTCGTCGTTTGAGATAAGCTCATATAAACTGCTGTAGTAGTCGGCATCAAAGGCAGCATCACAGGTCAGATCACCAGCCATATTTGTAAACGCATTAATGGCACGTTTTTTGATCTCCTGGTGAATTGCAGTTTCATTATTCGGAGTTTTCAGTTCTTGGATAAGATCCTCATAGGAATTCTCAGCCGGACCTTCGAGGTATCCGGCATCGTGAGCCTCTTTCATCGATCTCAAATCGTCCAAAAACATATCCAGCTGCACATTTGTAACCGGTCCGTTGAAATAAGATGCTACGTTTTTTTTCATGTTCTGAAGTTTCACTATGTATTCAGCAACGCTCCTTGGCATATAAAAATCCTCCTGTAATATGAGATTTCAGTTGTTTTTCTTTTGGACTCATTATAGCACCTTGAGTGGGACAAATGTAGGACAAATACATATATCCGAAGCTCTTATTATATTTTGCTGATTCCGTTCTGCTGCCTCCTTATCTGCATCAGGATTTTGGACATAAAAAAGCCCAAGAGAAAACATCATGCTCTCCCTTAGGCTTTCTACCCATCTATCTCGCATTCATTTCTATTGTAAACCTATTTTTCAATCGGCCCACTTACACTGTTAATGAAGCTATTTATTAAAGCACTTTCTTGTTGTCTGCTCCCGGAGTGGTTACGATAACCTTCTCCGGTGTAATGATAAGAGCCCCCTTGGCAGTAGCTGCGCCATTGAACATTTTTTCCACTGCAGCCTTGAAAGCTTCTACAACTGCACCGGATGTTACATACTCTGCTGTGCCCTTGATCTGATAGCCTTCCAGATTTTTGGCATCATAAACTGAAATTGCAATTTTCCCATTATTTGCCTGAATGTTATGAATAGTAGTCTCAAGGAAAACATCGCCAACCAGTAATCTGCCATCCTCAGATACATCCTTAAATGCAACAGGCACTACATTTGGTTCTCCATTTGCGCAAGTAGCTAAATCCCACATACCATTTTTAAGCAGATTAATAACAGCTTCGTTCATCATGTTCATTACCTCCAAATTTAATTTGCTTTTATTTGCTGTATCAAGCTGTCTTTATCATAGCCACTTTACTCGCAAGTAAAAAGATATAAACAAATTTATGAGTCACTATTAAATTTGATAGTAAACCGACATGCTGCCAAGAGTTGAATATTCCCTCTCTGATAAGGAAAAATCCGTCGTTCCCATTTTACAGAGCATTTGTAAATGGTCAGAAATCTTTTACAAGGAAGACAATAACGAAAACCAACCATCTCGACAGAATCACTGAACTGAATGGCACTCCTGACATCAAGATCATCACTGGTATTCGTCGATCCGGTAAGTACAAACTGATGCAGGCATATGTTGAGTATCTGAAAAGTAATTTTGACAACATCAATATTACTTAGCATCTTTCCTTTCTGGCTGCTTCCAACTCTGCATCAGGATCAAAGTCATCTGGTATATATTTTTTTCCTCATATCTGGTCGCCACCAGTTCTTTAAACGCTTGCATTTTTTCATCGGATTTCTGAGACGGATAGATAACACTGGTATATGCCTTTTGGGGTATTAATCGTTGGATTACTTCAAGCAAAAAACCTACATTATCATCGGACATATCCTGAATCATCCGAACCGCCTTCTCCCAGAATAGTTACGATAACTTTCTCAGGTGTGATGATAAGAACTCCCTTTTCAGTAGCTGCGCCACTTAACATTTTTTCTCCATTCATCTTAATTTTCGAAAATATAAATAAAACATGGGTGCTGTAGTACATACTGCAATAGTATCTGCAATCGGTTCAGCCAGATATACTCCCATTGCTGCATCAGAAAATAAATGTGGCAAAATAAAAATCAATGGGATAAGTATGATAATTTTTCGCCAGATGGTGAGAAATATCGCCTTGCGAGCCTGATCTAATGCTACAAAGCTATACTGACATGCAACCTGTATCCCATAGATAAAAAGCATTGCCAGATAAATCCTCATACTTCTGTTTGTATATGCAATCAAGGCAGCATCGCTCGTAAATATGGAAGCCACCCCGGCTGGTAATGTCATACATATAAACCAGATACAGCATGAACCGCTAACGCAGCATATAAGCAACAGCCTGAATGTTTTCTTTACCCTTGTAATATTTCCGGCTCCCAAATTGTAACTTAATAATGGCTGTGCTCCCTGTACCAGTCCCGGCAGAAGCAGCATAACAAACTGCATGACACTGTTGAGGATACTCATGGATGCCACAGCCATATCACCGCCATACTTCTGCAAGGATGTATTAAAGCTGATTGCAACCATATTTTCTGTCAGCTGCATCAGTGCCGGTGAAATTCCAAGTAAAATACAAGAAAAGAGAAGTTCTCTGTCACAGCGAATATTCCTGAATCGTAAATGCAATTTGCTTTTCCCCATTACAAGATAATGGATAACAAAACATGCTGATGCCCCCTGCGAAATAACTGTTGCCAGTGCCGCTCCTTTTACTCCCATACCAATTCCATTGATAAATAACGCATCAAGAATAATGTTGGCAAATGCCCCGACAGCTACATTGCACATACTGGTCATGGTTTTTCCCTGAGCTGTTATAAAAGCATTAAGTCCCAATGTCAGCTGCGTAAACAACGTACCGATGCAATAAATATTCATATAATCTGTGGCATAGATAATTGTGTCACTGCTTGCACCAAATAACAGCAATATCGGTTTGCCAAAAATCAACATGATTCCTGTCAGTACCACTGACAATATGATAAGTAACCACGCACAGCTGGCCATTACCTTTTCTGCCTGTTCATTATCGCCTTTTCCCATGTAGATGGATGCCTTCGGTGCACCGCCCATACTTACAAGAGCTGCAAAAGCTGAGAGCGCCAAAATTACCGGTGCCGTCACGCCGACACCTGCCAAAGCCTGTTTCCCCACTCCGGGGATACGCCCGATAAACATCTTATCGACTAGATTGTATAATATATTGATGAGCTGTGCCGCCACAGCAGGAACCGCCAGTCTTAAAAATGCCCTCAATAATGGCATATCTTCCAGCAAATCATTCTTATTTTTCATATTCAGCCTCATTACCGCATATTGCCATAATTGCAGATTTGTATCGCTGCTCCGTTCTCCATAACTTCAAAACCATGTTTTGTGTAAAACGGCACGTTATTTATATCTTCAGGCATTCCCTCAATATAAAAAAAATCTTTATATTTTTCTTTGATATACTCTAACATTCTGCCTGCAATACCTTTCCCCTGATATTGGGGCTCTACCAACACATAATGTATCTGTGCCAGCATCTCGGTATCATCCAGTACTCTCGTCAGACCAACAAGCTTTTCATCGTCCCATACAGTAAGCACGGTTGATGAATTCATGAGTGCCTTATATAATCGTTCCGGATAATTTCCCGATACCCAGTTGACAGATAAAAATAAGTGTTGCACCTGTTCTTTCGTAAATTTCTTTTCCTCTGTGTACGTAAACATAAGCTATCCTCCCTGTTTCTTGCCTTTAAAATGACACACTAATTATTGTTTTGCTTCATTATAACCCGCTTACCTTCCATCTTAAATTACTATTAAATTTAATAGTAGCTTATTGACCAGGTAAGCACCGATTTACTATAATATGTGTGACATTGAAAAGGAGGTCCTGTCTATGTATCAAAGAAAACTTGACAAAGATATCAGATGTCCATTGGAATATGGCATGGAAATTTTCGGTGGGAAATGGGATTCAAGAATTATATGTGTATTAGCAGCTAAGGAAGTACTTCGATACAGTGAACTGCGCCGTGAAATGGCAAATATCACGGATGCCGTGCTGGCTTCCGCTCTGAAAGGGCTGATTGCCAATGAAATTATCATACGCAAATCGTATGATGAAATTCCGCCAAGAGTAGAATATTCCCTCTCAGATAAGGGAAAATCCGTCGTTCCCATTTTACAGAGCATCTGTAAATGGTCAGGAATCTTTTACAAGGAAGACAATGAACACATTATGTCTCATTGCCAGAAATGTGATCATCACTAATGAAGACAGGCGCTGCCAACCACGCTTTCATATGCGATCAAATCATTGATCCAGTTTCCATCTTCATCACTCATACGTTCCTCCAGTAACATGCAAGCGCTTCGTTCGCCCTCAAAAGCGCCATACCAATTCTGTCTCATTTTTAATATTTGCTCACATGTACATAATCTTCCATCTCCTCAAATCCAAGATGTCTGTATATTTGATACGCATTTTTTTCACGCTGTGTCATCAACTTCACACTTAAAATACGATTTTTGAACATATTCTCACGAATCTTTGACAAAAGCATTTTTCCAATGCCATATCCTTGTGCATCTTTTTCTACAACAAAAGTATCAATGTAAAGATAATAATATCCGCCGTAGGTTGGACATTTATATGCCAGTATAAATCCTAAAATCACATTTTCCCTCTTTGCGACAAACGAATATCCTCCGTCCACAAAATCATCGAGTGAATCTATTCCATCAGCTCTTACCCACGGAGCAGTATCCAATTCTTTGCTTGCCAAATAACTTATTTCTTTCAAATCATCAACCGTCAATGGTTCAATAGTTACATACTTTTTTATATCAGTTTTACCTTTGCTATCGCTTAGCTCCTGAAATTCCGATCGTAGATGTTCGTCCTCTAGTTCCTGCTCTACTGTTTCTTTCCAATCACAAATACTCCCATCAAAAGCATCACAAAATTGAATAAAAAGTTCTTTTCTGCTTTGCTTATCTTCTGAAGTACTGAAAGCTTTCGTAAACAAGCTCACTGCAATTTCCATTTGTGCCCTTCTAAGTGCCATCTTTAATTGCTCCTTCAATTATTCGCATTATAGTTCCTTGTCAGCAACTTTGTTTTTTTATTGCCTCACCCTAGTCAAAATCATAATCATCCGGATCCAGACCTGCATCCTCCAATGCCTCTCTTCTTTCAGCCGCATC
>CAVHPN010000052.1:0-14582 GCA_963637995.1 Prevotella sp. CAG:279
CAGACAGACCGCGTGCTTGCACGAGGGGATGGCTGGGCATTTGGCAACCAAGCCTATATGAGTAAGTAGGGCGGTAGCCCGGATTACGAATACCGGCGGCAGTTGTGAAAGTGCCGAAGGCACGACACAACTGACTTTCAGTTCTAATTATACTTTCAAACCGACATAGATTGCAACAGATATATTTATGTGTTTCTTATCTAAAACAGAATATATTTATGTTTTTTACTATATAATATATAGTAAAAAGACCGCCTGTCTCTGATTGCACAAAAGACAGGCGGCCATCTATACGAGCACTATTTACGAAGAAGGTACAAATTTCATTAACACTTATGCGATAAAACTGATTACCACTGCAGCCAGAAGTCCGGACAACGACATAACCACATTCTGACATACGCACAGAGTCTTCATAGTAGTCTTGATATCATATCCCATAAATTCACTGAATACCCAGGTAAAGCTGTTATTTACATGAGAGCCAAGAGCTGAACCGGCGCTGATGGAAAGGAAAGCCTCAAGCGGAGTCAGAAGTCCCGCTTCGCAAAGCGGAAGGGAAAGTCCTGCTGCCAAAAGTCCTGCTACACTTGCAGAACCCTGTGCAAATTTGGAAAATCCGGTAATTAAAAACGGAATCAGTATAACCGGAATCGGAGATGATACAAGAATATTGGCCAGTGTATCACCAACTCCCGTGGCACTTACGATTTTTGCAAGAGCGCCACCGCTGGCAGTAATAAATACAATCGGTCCGGCTACTTTAAGGGCATCCGTCATAGGCATGTATCTGGTCTCTTCCGGCAGATATTTGCCAAGGCACAGAACAGATGCAACTATTCCGAGTGCAAGTGCAATGTTTTTATTTCCTAGAAAACTAAATACTGCTACCAAACCTGCAGACTCAGAGAAGAATGTTCCTATTACGGAAGAAAGCAAAATCAGTACAATAGGAAGTAAAATCGGTAAGATTGCGCTGAAAAATGATGGCATCGGTCCTTCCGGCATATCCTTCATGGAATCCTCTACCGCTTCCTCTCCTTCAAGCTTCGTAAACCAGCCATCCGGCTTGCGATTTAAATAGAATTCACAGAATATCCAGACACAAAGTGTCACAAATGCTGCGGCAACTAATCCCCAGACAATAGAAACTCCTATGTCAAGTCCCAGTACGGCAATGATAGCAAGCGGTGCCGGGGTAGGTGCAACAAACGCATTTGTTGAAAGAAGCGAACATGCGGTAGCTGTTCCCAGCGCACATGCGTTTTTGTCACTCTTCTTTGCCACGGATTTTACCAACGGAGAAAGAAGTACCATCGCCACATCACAGAATACCGGGATGGCTACCACAAATCCCGTGACTGCCAGTGCAGCCGTGGAATTTTTCTTTCCGGTTAATTTCAAAAGAGATGATGCAATCCTCTGACATGCACCGGATTTTTCCAGATATGTACCGAGAATAGTACCGAAAATGACGAGTAATCCAATACTCTTACATGTTCCGCCAAAACCATCAACAAGCGTGGAAATCGCTCCGTCAGAGCCAAGTCCGCAGGCAATGCCTATGCCAAGACCTGCAAGCAGCATGCAGATAAACGGTCCAAGTTTTGTTTTCATCATCAGACCCAGCATGATAACCAGACCTATCAAAAAGATCACTAAATTAGTCATACGTAATTCCCCCTATTACATTTATTAATACAGCCAAGTTGCACCCTCATCTGCTCCGTCCACAACCTTTCGGTATTTTTTTAGTATTCCCTCTGCCTTATGATCAGGCTTTACCACATGTTTCATGCGCTCTGCGATCTCCTCATCACTAAGCTCCACATTTAAGATGTGATTATCCAGATCAATTGTGATAATATCACCGTTCTGAACCGCCGCTATCGGACCGTCATCCCAGGCTTCCGGTGAAATATGACCAACACACGGTCCTCTCGAAGCTCCGGAGAAGCGACCGTCCGTAATCATTGCGACAGATTTGTGAAGTCCCATACCTACCAGAAGAGCCGCCGGAATCGACATTTCTCGCATTCCCGGACCACCTTTAGGTCCTTCATAACGTATAACAAGCACACATCCGGGTTTGATTTCTGAATTCATCATGCAATTCATCAGATCTTCTTCAGAATCAAATACCACTGCAGGGCCGCGATGATAGTACATCTCCGGATCGACGCCGCTCTTCTTTACAACCGCGCCCTTCGGAGCAAGATTTCCGTAAAGGATCGAGAAACAACCGCCTGTATGCAGCGGATCATCAATGCTATGGATAACCTCTGCATCGATCGGACGATCAAATGCCTCTAGCGCTTCCCTCAAAGTACCGCCCATTACCATCGGTACATCCAGATTCAGATATTTTTCAATTCTCTTTAAAGATGCCAGAGAACCGCCCGCACGTCCGTAATCGATCAGGTTATATTTTGTGGAGGGCTTAAATTTTGCGATAAGAGGAATTTCTGCCTGTATCTCGTCAAATTCCTTAAGATCCATGTCTATTCCGGCACATTTGGCTATAGCCATCACGTGCATAACAAAGTTACTCGATCCACCCGTAGCAGATACATGGCGAATACCATTTTCAAGAGACTGTCTGGTGATGAAATCGCGTGCAGTCTTGCCCTCACGCACAAGATCCATGATTCTCTCGCCCACATCGCGTGCCTGCTTATACTTTGCCGACGCACAGAACGGCATAGTCGCCGAACCATTTGGACATAGTCCTATGGCCTCAGCAAATACGCACATTGTATTTGCAGTTCCATACATTGAGCATGTGCCGCAGGAAGAACAGATATTGGCCTTATAACGATTAAATGTCTCATCATCTATCTTGCCGGCTTTCCACTGTCCGATGGCCTCTTTAAGATCCGGTGTCACGAAACGCTGACCATTTTCCTCATACGGCATCATGGATCCCGGTGTAAGGAAAATACTCGGTACATTGATAGATGCTGCTGCCATGAGCATGCCCGGAACAATCTTGTCACAGGCGCACATAAATACGAGTCCGTCAAAATGATGTGCTCCCCACATTCCCTCGATTGCACCTGCGATCAGGTCTCTCGATGCTAAAATGTACTGCATGCCGCGCAGCTGCGCCATACCGTCACACGGAGCCGGTACACAAAACTCTGCCGGTGTTCCTCCTGCTGCCCATACTCCCTCTTTTACGTATTGAGCCAGTTCCTTAAGTGGCTTGTGTCCCGGATTAACATCATTCCAGGAATTTACGATTCCGATGATTGGTTTTCGAATATCTTTATTGCGATATCCGACCGAATTCATCAGTCCCATATAGTAAGCTTCCGCATTTTCATCAATATATGCCATATGGGTGCCTCCTTTTCTTTTTTCTCCTTTTTTAGCAGTAACCTTATTGCCTGATAATATCTTAACGTTCCCGTAGCCATCCGTAAAACAGAGAAAAAAGCACCTGACCACAAGTAAAAACTTGTAAGTCAGATGCTTTTTGTGATAAGATTTATACAATGAAAGTGTTCTCAGGCGGCTATCAATTTACCGCCAACGAAAAATTTCAGGAGAACATAGACAATCAATGGAGGAACCGCCATGCAACAAAGTCTCGAACTTTTTCTGCTCGCCGCCGAGGAGCTCAATTTCAGCAAGGCTGCAAAACGTGCCTACGTTACACAGCAATGCTTGAGCGACCATATAAAGCGTCTTGAAACTACCTACGGGGTTCCGCTCTTCTATCGCAAACCCCAGATATCACTGACACCCTATGGCCAGGTTTTACATACATCCATACAGAATATCAAGCTCATCGAAACAAATCTTGAGCATGAATTTCAGGCCATAAAAGGCGATGAACGCGGTGAATTTTCCTTTGGAATAAATGCCACCCGTGCCCGCAGCCTGCTGCCGGATATCTATCCGGCCTTTTATGCTCGCTACCCGCACATCCATGTCAATATCCGCCTTAATGAAACCCGCACTATGGAACCACAGCTTTTAAACGGCAAACTTGACATGTGCCTCGGTATCGATGCAATCATCCAGCCTCGTCTCGCTTCACGCTTGATCTGTCCGAATCCGCTCTACTGTGTTCTCTCCGCAGGCACTCTTAAGGAGACACTGCAGCTGGATGCATCTAATCTGCCTTCATATCTTCAGGGCGGCATAGATCTGGCATCTTTGCAGGAAGTTCCATTTCTGCTCTGCCTCCCGGAAAGCACTACGCGCAACTTGATTGACCGGACTCTCAGTCAGCAGAATATATACCTCAAAAACACTCTCGCCATCAGCGACTACAGCACTCATTTTGATCTCTGTGCCCACAACCGCATGGCCACGATCTGCCCGACAGCCGCAGTAGAGCTGGCAATCAAACAAAATCGTCTGTTATCCCACAAGGAACAGCTTGTGATTCTCCCCATCAAAAATATTCAGGACAACCTTAATGTACACCTCCTGTATCCGAAAAACCTCAGATTTACCGGATATATGAATTATTTTGTGGAGCTGCTCATTCAGGCGATCACACGGCAAAATTTGGCGGCAGCAAGATATATTGAACTGCAGTTTACAAATCCTTAAGAGCATAGTTAACCCCAGCTGCCAAATGACAGCTGGGGTGTTTAAAAACACAATATACTAATAACTCCGGATCCGATCTGAATCCTCTTCTCCGGTCTTCTCGATCTTTTTGATCTCTACAACATAACTGCTCTTATCGCCAACCTTCACTTCCACCCGGTCGCCCACATGATGTCCCTCGATCGCTTTTCCGAGCGGTGACTCGATACTGATCCTGTTTTCCATGGAGTTACCCCTGATACTCGTTACCAGACGATATACTTCTTCCTCATCGTCATCCTCAAAATACAAGGTGACCGTATCATTCATTCCGACCTCATCCGGGCGGGATTCTTCCGAAACGATCTTAGCATGCTTCAGCATATTTTCCAGATATCGAATACGGCTTTCATTGCGGTTTTTGTCTTTCTTGGCTGCGTAATACTCGAAATTTTCACTCAGATCACCCTGAGCTCTGGCCTCCTTGACCGCTTCTATTGCCTCTTTTCGCACAACAAGCTTACGATGATCTATCTCTTCCTGAATTTTTTTTACATCACTCTCTGTCAATTGCTCTCTCATGTCTTACTCTGCCAGTCCCTTTTTCTCTATCATCTCTACAACCTGTGCCACATATTTCTCACAGATTGCATCTGTAGGAGCCTCAACCATAACCCGGATAAGCGGCTCCGTACCGCTTGGACGAACCAGGATACGCCCGGTATCTTTAAGCTCATCTGCCACCTTCTGCACTTCTGCCTGCACATCCCGATCTGACCGAGCTGCCTCTTTATCTCTGACTCTTACATTTTTCAGAACCTGCGGATAAATCTGTACTTCGTCCGCCAGTTTTGCAAGTGTTTCCTTTTTCTCCAGAACCACTTCCATAAGCTTTAAGGAGGTTAAAATACCGTCGCCTGTCGTAGCATGTTTACTGAAAATGATATGTCCTGACTGCTCTCCGCCAAGGCAGTGACCATTCTGTGACATATTTTCATAAACATACTTATCACCGACTGCAGTCTTTTCATAAGAAATGCCCTCTCGTTCAAATGCCTTATAAAGGCCGAAGTTTGACATGACTGTTGTGACAACGGTATTGTTGACCAGAGTTCCCTGTTCTTTCATATATTTTCCGCAAACATACAGGATCTTGTCGCCGTCCACCAGTTTACCGTCACCATCCACTGCCAGACAGCGGTCTGCATCTCCATCATATGCAAAGCCGACATCAAGATAATTTTCAAGAACATATTTCTGCAGACCTTCTATATGGGTAGACCCACAGTTTGTGTTGATATTCAGTCCATCCGGAGTATTATTGATGACATATGTCTTAGCCCCCAGTGCATCAAATACATTTTTCGCAATGGCAGATGCACTGCCGTTTGCGCAGTCCAGTCCAACTCTCATGTTTTTAAATGAGCGGGTGGCCAGCGAAATCAGATAGCCTATGTAACGATTGCGTCCTGCCGCATAATCGACTGTGCGTCCGATCGCATCGCGTTTGGCAAACGGAATCTCTCCCATCTCTCCGTCAAGATAAGATTCAATCTTCTCGATCGTCTCCTCCTCAAGCTTCTCGCCCCGTCCGTTGATAACCTTTATACCGTTATCATAATATGGATTGTGACTTGCAGAGATCATAATGCCGCAGTCAAATTCCTCTGTTCGTACCACATATGATACACTCGGAGTTGTTGTCACATGAAGCAGATACACGTCCGCTCCAGAGGCAGTGAGTCCGGATACAAGAGAATATTCAAACATGTAACTGCTGCGCCTCGTGTCCTTTCCGATTACCACGCGACAGCGGTTTCCCACGCTCTCCTGTCCATAATACCATCCGAGAAAACGTCCTACCTTATATGCATCTTCAACTGTCAGTGTCACATTGGCCTCGCCGCGAAAACCGTCTGTTCCAAAATATTTACCCATTGTGAGAGTTACCTCCTAAATCATCAAATACAGCGTCCAAAGGTCATGTATATCTATGGAAACATACCACCGACATACATGACCTTCATTTATTGTGGTGCCGCTGTCAGGCGGCATGGAAGTTTTACTGAATTTCTTTCAGATAGCGTCCTACCGCATCCTGCCAGGACGGAAGTCTTTCAAATCCGTTATCAGAAAGCTTTTCTTTGCTTATGCGGCTGTTCATCGGACGTTTAGCCTGTCCCGGATACGAAGCAGTATACTCTGCGGTGCTGACCGGTGTTACCTTTACATCCATTCCTGCCTGCTTAAAAATCTCAACTGCAAACTCATACCAGCTGCAAAGTCCTTCATTGGTGGCATGATAACGGCCATACTTGTCGCTCTGAATCATATCTACCAAGAGACGAGCAAGATCATAGGTATATGTCGGAGAACCTATCTGATCATCTACCACGCTGACCGCTCCGCGCTCTTTTCCGACACGCAGCATAGTCTTTATAAAGTTTTTGCCATTTACACCAAACACCCATGCGATTCGTACGATAAAAAACTTCTTTACCAGCTCCTCGACTGCCAGCTCTCCCTCATACTTGGACTGACCGTAGGCATTGAGAGGCTCTCTATGGTCATCAGGCTCCCATGGACGCTCTCCCTGACCGTTAAATACATAATCCGTGCTGATATACATCATCTTAATATCCAGCTCCTTGCAGACCTTGGCGATATTTCTCGTTCCGTCTGCATTGACTTTGCGGCAGAGTTCCATATTCTGCTCAGCTGCATCAACTGCGGTATATGCCGCACAATGGATAACTGCATCCGGCTTCGACTCTGTGATCACACGTTGGCACGCCTGTGCATCGGTAATATCCATCTCATCAACGTCTACACCTATGCCGGTAAGACCCTGTTTTTCCAGTTCATTCATCACGTCATGGCCAAGTTGACCCTTGACACCCGTAACTAATACTCTCATTATAATCTGTCTCCATACATTTTCTCAAAATACTGGCTGTATTCACCGCTCAAAATGTGTTTCCACCAGTCCTGATTATTAAGATACCAGTCAATAGTCTGACGAATACCTGTATCGAAGTTATACTTCGGTTTCCATCCAAGCTCTGTCTCAATCTTAGTCGGATCAATCGCATAACGGCGGTCATGGCCCGGACGATCCTTGACATAACGGATCAGGCTTTCAGGCTTATCAAGTGCCTTGAGAATTGTCTTTACAACCTCAAGATTAGTTCTCTCGTTGTGTCCTCCGATATTGTAGACCTCTCCTACACGTCCCTTATGAATAATCAGATCGATTGCTTCACAGTGATCGGATACATGCAGCCAGTCACGGACATTGGCACCATCTCCATATACCGGAAGCTCTTCATCTGCCAGTGCGCGGCTGATCATAAGCGGAATCAGTTTCTCCGGGAAATGATATGGGCCGTAGTTGTTGGAACAGCGTGATACCGTCACCGGCAAGCCATATGTTCTGTGATATGCAAGAACAAACAGATCTGCACTTGCCTTGGAAGAAGAATACGGGCTGGATGTATGAAGCGGTGTCGTCTCTGTAAAGAAAAGGTCAGGACGATCTAACGGAAGATCGCCATATACCTCATCCGTCGATACCTGATGATAACGCTTGATTCCATATGTGCGGCAGGCATCCAAAAGCGTGGTAGTTCCCATAACATTGGTGCGGACAAACGCCTCAGGATCCGTGATTGAGCGATCAACGTGGCTTTCTGCCGCAAAGTTTACGACCACATCCGGCTTTTCCTCTTCAAACAATTTAAAAACGAAATCACGGTCAGCGATATCTCCGTGTACAAACTTGTAATTCGGCTTATCCTCCACCGGTTTAAGTGTTTCCAGGTTTCCGGCATAAGTCAGAAGATCAAGATTGATAATCTGATACTCCGGATATTTATTTACCATATGGTGTACAAAGTTTCCGCCGATAAATCCGGCTCCGCCTGTCACAATAATCTTCATTGCTTTAACTCCTTTAAATTCTGATATTTTATAAAGAATGCACTCTACATTTCGCCTACTCGTAAGCGCTTACCAGTTTATCCACATACTTTCCGTCAAGTACATCCTTCAGATATTTGCCATACTGGTTCTTCTTGTATACTTCATATGCCTCCAGCACTTCTTCCCTGCTGATCCAGCCGTTCAGATATGCGATCTCTTCAAGGCATGCAATCTTACGGTGCTGATGAGTCTCCACCGTCTTTACAAAATTAGTCGCCTCAACCAGTGACTCATGGGTTCCCGTATCAAGCCAGGTAAAGCCCTGTCCCAAAAGTATGACATCCAACTCACCATTTTCCAGATAAATACGGTTCAGATCGGTGATCTCAAGCTCACCTCTAGCTGACGGTTTGAGTTTTTTTGCATATTCAACAACGCGATTATCATAGAAGTACAGTCCCGTGACACAATAGTTTGATTTCGGTTTCTCAGGCTTTTCTTCGATGGAGATGGCCTTGCCCTGATCGTCGAACTCTACGATACCGAATCTCTCAGGATCATCTACATAATATCCGAATACCGTAGCTCCGTCCTTCTTGGATGAGGCTGCGCGCAGACGTTTCACAAGTCCCTGTCCCTGGAAAATATTGTCCCCGAGAATCATGGCTACTGAGTCATCCCCAATGAATTCCTCTCCGATAATAAATGCCTGGGCAAGTCCGTCAGGGCTTGGCTGTACGGCATAGCTTAAATGCAGTCCGAACTGATGTCCATCCCCCAACAGTTCTTTAAAACGCGGTGTATCATCCGGTGTTGAGATAATAAGAATATCTCTTATTCCCGCATTCATCAGGACAGAAATCGGATAATAAATCATCGGTTTGTCGTAGATTGGAAGCAACTGCTTAGATGTTACACGTGTCAGCGGATAAAGGCGAGTACCCGAACCGCCGGCTAAAACGATACCCTTCATATAATGTTCTCCTCATATATTTTCCCTTAAAAAAGGGCAGAATTCATCACTGTAAGTAATATAGCACATTTGCGTGCCGCTTGCAAATGTATTCGCTGCTGCCAGTGTTTCCATGCAGCATTTTCATTTCAAAAAAAATTATCTGGCAGTCGGATCCTCCACCGCATATACAATGGTTCTGGCATCGGCAAATTCATAACTACATGTTACAAAGGAATATAAATGTGATACCGTGTTCTTCGGGAGATCCCTGAATTTGCAGCCGTCTGTCATTTTTTCCATATAAGAATACAATTCACTGCAATATGAAAACCTTGTTTTTCTGCGCTCTGAGGCACTGTCTGTAGTAAGTGCAGCTATAAAATTAAGTCTGCGTTTACTTCCGTCACAAAAATACAGATATGCCCTCCTGTGACTTTGAAAAAAGTCCTCATCCTTTAATCTGACTAATTCTGCAAATCTGCTGCCGTTTTTCATGTGATGTCCATAAAAAACAGAATGAAAATCCGACGCATCCGGAGCACACTCGAAATCCATAAATACAGCTCCTGCAGGATTCTTTTTCCCTTCAAAATCAGTATGCAGATAATACTCATTATCCTCTGCCTGTACAATCGGTTCATTTATACTCATACCCGGAATCCAAATCCATGCAACTATATCCGGATTTTTGAGTTTCAAGGCAGTAAAATCCGGTCCGCGCAAAGCTGCGCACGCATCATCCTCAGAATTAAATTCTCCCGAAGCAGGCTCTTTTGAATTGATTTTTTCCGATTCATCTTCTTCAGAATTTTGTTTTTCATATTGAGATCTGCCATATTCCGAATCTTCCTCAATTCTTTCTTCTGCATTATGTTTAACCGGCTTAAAATCCGTAACACCGTCTGTCAAAATCATAACACCTGCAACAATAAAAAAAGCACAGAAGAACCGGCGTGCCAGTCGGATCACGCCGTCTTCCATGCTTTTTTTAATATCCAAATTTTCCTTCCAGCGATTCATCCTCGCGAATCCATTCTTCAACATCTACCTTGCGATACTCATTTTTCGTATCACGAATATATACATGTTCGATGCCTGCGTTGATAACCATGCGTTTGCACATCGAACAGCAGCTTGACCTTTCCACATATTCTCCGGTTGTAGCATCTACACCGGTAAGATACAGTGACGCACCAATCATGCGCTCTCTTGACGCACTGATCAGAGCATTGGCCTCTGCATGGACACTGCGGCACAGCTCATATCTCTCGCCTCGCGGCACATGAAGCTCTTCACGGATGCATCTTCCTATATCCGAACAGTTTTTCCTTCCGC
Organism: Prevotella sp. CAG:279; assembly: GCA_963637995.1. Classification (GTDB taxonomy): domain Bacteria; phylum Bacillota; class Clostridia; order Lachnospirales; family Lachnospiraceae; genus Otoolea. The sequence continues at coordinate 10,757 of CAVHPN010000052.1, forward strand.
GGGGAGCTCCCACATATCCGGTTGAGATAACCTCATCATTATTTACGATCACCGCACCATAGTGCTTACGCAAGCATGTACTTCTCTGTGAAACCATCTCCGCCAGATCCAGATAATAGTTGATTTTGTCTCTTCTTTCCACGCAGAGTCCCCCTTTCATACTCTATACGTTTACTTTTTAGATTCCCTCGTTCATTTTGGCAAGCTTGGCAGCCTGATCAGCTGCAATAAGACTGTCAATAATCTCATACAGATCTCCGTCCATGATCGAATCTATTCTATAAAGAGTAAGCTTGATACGATGTTCTGTCACACGGCCCTGAGGGAAGTTGTATGTACGAATCTTTTCAGAACGGTCACCGGTACCGATTTGGCTGCGTCGCTCCGCAGCCTCCTCATTCTGACGTCTTTCAAGCTCCAAATCATATAATTTTGAACGCAGAAGGCGAAATGCCTTTTCCTTGTTCTGTAACTGTGATTTTTCGGTCTGGCTGTAGATCACGATACCGGTCGGAATATGGGTCAGTCGTACCGCAGAGTCGGTTGTATTGACACACTGTCCACCATTTCCGGATGCACGCATGACATCGATACGAATATCTTTGTCATCGATAACAACGTCAACATCCTCTGCTTCCGGCATCACTGCAACTGTCGCCGTCGATGTATGAATACGTCCTCCGCTCTCCGTCTCAGGCACACGCTGTACACGATGCACACCGCTCTCATACTTCATCTTGGAATATGCTCCCTGACCTGTAATCATGAAGACAACTTCCTTAAATCCGCCGATTCCGTTCTCACTGACACTGACAAGCTCAGTTTTCCAGCGATTTCTCTCTGCGAACCGAACATACATACGATAAAGTTCCGAAGCAAAAAGCGCTGCTTCATCTCCACCGGCACCCGCACGAATCTCCACAATAACGTTCTTGTCATCATTAGGATCCTTTGGAAGAAGCAGAATCTTTAATTCCTGCTCCAGCTCTTCGATGCGCTTTTTAGCTGCGTTCAGCTCTTCCTTGGCCATCTCACGCATTTCCTCATCGGATTCCTCATCCAGAAGTGCAAGACTGTCCTCCACATCCTGTTTTGCTTTTTTATATTCCTTATATGCCTCCACAATCGGAGCCAGATCAGACTGCTCCTTCATCAGCTTGCGGAAACGGTTCGTATCACCTGCCACTTCCGGACTGCCAAGCTCCTCCATCAGTTCCTCATAACGGATCAGCAAATCATCCAATCTGTCAAACATGATATCCTCCTCTATTATCTAATGATTCCACCGGGCTTTTACCACACGATCAAGTCCCGGTTCATCTTTAATCACTTCTATCTCCTTGTAACCGGCAATCGTCAGTATCCGACTGACTGCATCTGCCTGGTCATATCCTATCTCAAAATATACACTTCCGCCCTTTTTCAGGTGTTTGCTGCACTCAAGTGCCAAAACGCGGTAAAAATACAGTCCGTCATCCTTGCCGTCCAGTGCCACTCGCGGTTCATGATCGCGCACCTCCGGCTCCAGCTCCTCGATCACCGCCGACGGAATATATGGTGGATTTGATACAATCACATCATACATATCATCCGCATTCATCGCCTGAAACAGATTGCTCTGCAAAAGCGTCAGGCAATGTTCCTCGATCTCCGCCTGCAGGCGCGCTCCCTTGGTCAGCCACGTTTTAAGACGTATGCACCATGGATCCTCCGATACCTGAAAGGACTCTGATCTGGCACTTCCCTTCTGAATCAGGAAAAGATGTCTGGCATTCTTTTTAGCCACCTTAAGTGCCGGTCCGGAAATGTCAACCGCGGTCACATTTTTATAACCGCCAAGCACTGCAAGGCTTATTGCAATACATCCGCTGCCGGTGCACATATCCAAAAGAGACACTTCTTTTTCCGGATAGTCCCTAAGTACTCTCTCGACCAGTGTCTCCGTATCCTGTCGCGGAATAAGTACATTTTCATCTATATAAAATTTCAGCCCCATGAATTCCTGTGTTCCGAGAAGCTGCTGAAGCGGAATCCGCTCTGCTCTTTTTTGAATCAATTCCTGATAAATGCCATATCCCTTTTCCAGACGTTCAGCTCTTATCGGGCGGTTCTGTTCCAGATAGTAATGCACTCTGTCGATTCCAAACGCCGCCTCCATCAGATACCAGGCATCTGTCCCCGCATCAGGGACACCGGCTTCCATAAGTCTTGTGCCTCCCTCATCCAGCAGTTCTCTCCAGGTAAGGCCTGCCTTTTTGATATCCCAACTCATCGAATCATCCCTTCACGTATCGTTAAATACATTCACCATTATGACTCATCCAGCTCTTTTTCCCATCCCGGAAAATTTTCCGTCAGATATTCTCTCCAGTCAAACACTGCCTCTGTAGCGGCAATTGCCACCTCAATCATGGAATCATCCGGTTCCTTAGTGGTAAGTCCCTGCATCCAAAGGCCCGGGCGGCTTACCAGATTCATTAATTTAGAATCGCTTCTGCCCGCACACTGCAATACCTCATAAGATATACCTGCAATAACCGGAACCAGAATAATACGACTCAGCATACGCAGCCATATCGTATCAACACGGATTATCATGAACATAAGAATGCTTATCAGCATTACAATCAATATAAAACTGGTGCCGCAGCGCTTATGCTCCTTCGAACTTTCTCTTACATATCTAACAGTCAGCGGATGTCCATGCTCCACACAGTTGATACACTTATGCTCAGCTCCGTGATACATAAATGTCCGCCTTATATCTTCCATACGTGAAACGAGTTTTATGTATATGATAAATATCGCTATTCGGATCAAACCTTCCAAAACCGCCATGAGATGTTCCGATGTAATCACATTTTTAAATAAATTTGCTATTGCAAGCGGAAGAATCATAAAAATACCGATTGCAAGAATAAAAGAAATAACCATGACAGCCGCCATGATCGCACTTTCAAGCTTCTCTCCGAATATACGATCCAGAAACTTTTCGATTTTTCCCGGCTCCGCGTCCTCATCATCCTCAAAAAAACTGGCCGAATATGTCAAACTGCGCATACCGATGATCATCGAATCCGCAAATCTAAATACCCCGCGGACAAAAGGCAGCTGCAATATCTTTGCTTTCTTTGTTATACTGCGGTATGTATCTTTTTTAACTTCTATCTCCTTGTCAGGCCGGCGGACCGCTACTGCATAGTCCTCTCCCTTCATCATCATGATGCCTTCAATTACCGCCTGACCGCCAATTCCTGAATACTTCATGCTGTCCTTTCAAAAAAGAGAAAAACAAAAAGGCTGAGTTTAATGTCGCCACTAAAACCCAACCTTTACATAGTCCAAAATTATTTGCCTGCGTTGATGCCGTACTTACGGTTGAACTTATCGATACGTCCGCGAGCTGCTGCTGCTTTCTGCTGGCCTGTATAGAATGAATGGCACTTGGAGCAAACCTCTACGTGGATATCTTTCTTTGTTGAACCGGTTACGAACTCGTTACCACAGTTGCAAACTACTTTTGCCTGATAATAGGCTGGATGGATTCCTTCTCTCATTTCTTTCACCTCTCTGAATTTTTCATTGCGATTTCCGACCGCTTTTTTAGTTACAGCCGTCCAAAAACGGCTTTATATAAAGCTCCGCACATCCGGGCACGCTATTCCATCATTTAAGCGTTCCTCTCACTCGTAAGGACGACTCACGTGAATGTCAGAACTACCGTCTGTTAATACAGCCTTGTAATTATATCATGTGTATTTTTATTTATCAAGCACTTTTTAACTACATCTCGCAACACTTTTTAACCACATAGCGCTTACTTTGT
>CAVHPN010000053.1:0-11673 GCA_963637995.1 Prevotella sp. CAG:279
GCCGTTCCGTATGGTTGCCTCGTCCTCTACAATCAATGCTCGTATCATCGATGTTTACATCCTGTTCCAGTAATCTCTATCGATACATAAACGTAATATGACTTTCCAACCACTGGTATTGTCCATCTGAATCCATCGGAATATCCGCATCGGCAAAGACTTCGAACTCCTTCACAAGTTTTTTGCACAGTTTTCCGACAAGCGGATTTCTGCGAGAGATCTCCTTTTTACTGTTCATAATTTCAATCTCTGCAAAATCACAGATAATTTCTTCTGTTGCTCCTTTGAAGCCAAGGCAATTGTTCATTCGAACATTATAGGATTTTTCCAGCTTGCTATCCCCTCTTGTAATTGCGAGCAGCTGCAGATACTTGAATACAAGCTCGCTAGGATGTCCCGTAAACTTCCATGACTTATCCTTGAAGGAATTTTCGACCTCTTGTACCCGATTCCACACGTTGTCGTTCATCTCCTGCAGACGGAATAAGTACAAAGCTTTCACATAAAGATAAAACGCATACTTCTTGTTGATCACCGGGTCTGCCTTTGTTCCTTCTGTGAGAATATAGTTCAGCTGATTTACAATGTCTCTGTTTCCACCAAAATACCTCTCGGCTTCTGTCATATAGTCAGTTCTGTTTTTTGTATCCAGATAATGCTGAAGCAGATAAGACTGCGTAATTTTATAATTTGCAGATTCCTCCGCAAAATAGCTCATTGCCTTTTTAAAATCTTCAACCGCTCTGGCGTCACGTTTAAAGGCATACACTTGTCCCCGCTGACTGTAGGCCTTTCCGATAGACACAGCGCCCTCGTCCCTCATCCCGGGAATTTCCAACTCGTTTTTTAGTCCCAGCAGCAATTCCTGGTAATCTATATTGGTTGTGGCGATTTTTGCTGCGTCATCCAGTTTAAAATAATCGCAATAGAACACAACAGCCTTGTTCAGGGTATTCAGGTAATCTTCAACTCCAATATAACCTGCATATTCCTGGCACTTTTTAAAATATTTTTCTGCCTCTTTGCTGTCTCCGATGTGACAGCATGCCGTAATTCCGATGTCGTAGAATGTGTACAGGATCTTCCTGGCTTCCGTAGTGTTAAAGCTGTCCTGTATCCTGCCTGCCATCTTCTTCAATATATTCAGGATGTAATAGCATTTATCCTGATCCAGTGTATTGTTATACAACGTCTCGTTCAGTTTTCGGACCGCCATGGTGAAACTGGATACTGTCACTTCCTTGGTCATCTGATCGATCAAATTCTTGAACCACTGTTTTTTATAGAATTCTGCAAATGCTCCTGTATCCTTCGTTGCCTCAAATACAATGCCAAGAGCGCTGTAGTAATCTTTTTCCTCATATTTCCGCCAGGCCTTTGCATAATAAGTATCAATCTCATCATATCCAAAGATCAAATTATCTTTCCTGCCAGTAATTTCTTCGGCTTGTTTAATGATGCCTTTCAGCCAGTCATCCGGCTGGCTGCCTTCCAATTGATATCCCAGAACTGAGCAGATACTGTCCGCCATGTATAGAAATTCCATTCCCTCGTCTTTGGAATTCTCATACTTGATAGATACCACATTGAATCCGGAGATTTTGATATCCGGTCTTTCTGCATCCAGAATTTCTTCCGCAATTACGGTTCGATATACGTCAGCGTTCGTCAGATTAAAGTGACATTTTTTCGGTTGTGCATCTTCCTGATCCTCTTCTGCTCTGTTCCTGGCACCACTTTTTCTGGCAACGTATCCCTGTGCAACGTACTCCTGATACAGCTTGCTGTTACTCCAGAGATTCCCACTGCTCCTTGTAGCAATGTCAAACGAGACATTATTTATATCCCGCAGCACAGGATTATAGAACACTAGCCTAGAAACCACCGTATCTGCCATATGAAAATAGAGGTTGCTGGCATAATTATCTCTTGCGAAAATATTTGTCTGCCCGCTCAGCAGTCTAGTCATCCCTCGTTTGCTTTTCAAAATTATGAATAAATAGTACTGGCCCTTACGCGGAGGGCATTCCATCGTTCTTCCTGAGGCCGCATCCGGATCGATCAGCGTTCTTTTCAGGTATGTACCCTTTCGTATAAACTCCGCAATCGACATTCGTACCTGTTCCTTCACTGCTCTAACAACCGTTCGATCTCTGTTCTTTTTACGTGAATAATCCAAATCGCTCTTCGAGTGCAGCGCTTCAGGGTAGATAAATTCGTCCGGGTTCTGTGCCCCTTTTCCTGCATCCTTTATGGCGGCTCTGTAGTAGGCGCTGATTCGTTTTCGCTCATTGTCCGCTTCACCGCTTATACCATGATCATCAAAGATCAACCCGCCGATATAGACAGGCTCTATCCTTTCTCTTACTCCCTCGAAATCTCCACACTCATCCAGTGAAATGGTAATCATGATCCCCTCCTGCTGCTTCGCTGTATTTTTCTGGTCGCCCTGCGCTTGTTCCTGTTTTGTTATGGATTCATCGGAATTTATGCTTTAACCAGTTCCCTATGCCGACAACTTTGTCTTTCAGCCAGTTCCCTGCTTTGCCCCGGAGAACATTCAATGAAATCAACGTATAACCAACGGCAATAAGACCGAGCACAAATACCAAAAGCCATGTAATCCCAGTGGCCACAAATGCCGGAGCGCAGAACCTCAGTTCTGACCAGCCCCCTTCCGTGCCTGGCACAAACTTTGCAATGAAATCGAACGAATCGGTAAATGCCGAGAATATTGCAAAAATCGACACGACGCCGATCCCCGCCTGGATACGGCCATCTCTTTCTGCCTCTCTCTTTTCATACTGCTGCTTTGCGTTTTCAATCAGCAGCTGTGCTGATGTGGTGACGGTGTTTCTTAATGGTTCAATTCCCAACACAGTTCGAAGGAAGACGTATGCATCCTGCTCCACAGGATCAAGGATGTTCAGGTCAGCTTCTTCCATGCCAGTATTGAGCCTGATTAACTCGTTGTTAAACTGTTCAATTTTATTGTCCTCGTAGGACATTTCCTTAACCTTCTGTGACAGACTCTTGCCGATGCTCTTCAGTTCATTTCGATGCACCAGGAGTTTTTGAAGGTCTTTGCAGATGGCTGATTTTTCCAAATGTTCTTCATCCACCAGATCACACAACGATGAATTATGCTCATCAACTGCAGTCAATATGGTGATGGTCTGATCCGTGTACAGACAGGTCCTGTAATCAATAAAATGAATGTTTTCCTGTGTCGACCGAGAGACCCCTTGTCCAACCATGTACAGACAGCACGCCTTCAACCAATTGTTGTTGTATTTAATCATTGACGGCGAGATTTTTACATACACAAATAAATGACTCATTTTGCCGGCTTTTTTCTCTTCCTCAGCTTCTTTTATCCTCCCTTGAATCTCGTGATATAAGTGTCCGAAGCTGATCATCCCAAGGTTTTCCGCCTGCCCCGCCTGAATCTGCCCGCTGTTTTCCATATACTGCAATATGCTTACACGCCTCGTCAGGAAAGATTCGTCCCGGACCAGCGACAGGATTCTTCTGTACGGTAAGATTGACCCATCTCTCGGTGCATCAATCAGATCCTCTTCTTTTGTAATGAACCACGGATCACTAGTTTCACAAAATGGTATTTTTGAAAACCTATCATCAGGATTCGGCCTGTTTATATCTCCCCTGCAGCAGCTGTGATCTCGCCGATACCGCTGCGTTTGCCGGGAATACCGCTCTTCCTCAATTTGTTCGCATTGTTCAATTACCTCTGCAAGCGGCATCAGGGAATAATGCTCTGCTTCCGGCATATTGGGATTCAGCGCCAGGATGACCCTGGTAACGCCTTCATCTGAATTTTCTTCCTTAATACTGCGCGGATAAACGGTCAGCAGGCAATGGTCATCGTCCCTGGCAAAAATATATTCATCCTCTCCGGTTGGCTTTTGCTCCCATATTGCGGCCTTAACCTCCTCAAGGGCCCATGTATCTTTATTCCAAAGCCTCACCGGCTCCACTCTTACGATGTCATTCTTCTTTTCGTTCTCGTATTCTTTTATCCACCGGTGCAGATTGCATTGCTGTTCGGAATAGTACTTCAGTCCGCTGACATCGATATAATTCTCCAATGGTGTATTAAACAGATTAACAGGTCCTTCTCCATTCTCTAAACGATCCGCCACCAATTCCAGAAGATTTAAACCTTCCGTTATCAGTTCTGAATTTCTTTTTCTAGCATTGTTCGGATCGCTGTCGTTATCTTCACAAAGCTTTCGCCCGATGTTGCAGAAATATGCATACAACGTAATCCGAGACAGGTACTTTCCTCTTCCTGTATCGATTTGATTGACATAATTCAGAAATGTTTCCACGGTAGCCTGTGAAAAAGGCTCAGAGGGACTTTTTGCCCCTTCTGTAATCATCTTTCGGATGACGAAAATGCTGAAGATGCAGTCCAAATCCGGTTCCTCGTGCACATGGAACTCAACCACCGGGTTTTTCGTAGTCTTTTCTTTCTCAAGATAGTCGAACAGGCTTTGAAAGCAGTCTGCTCTTCGCATCACGCAGTCAAAAGCACTTCTATATTCACTATCCTGATGATGATCAAATACTCCATCTCTAAGCGTATTTCCGATATCAATCCAAAGACTGTATGGCTCCTGATGCCCCGGAAAGATCGCACCCCTTTTTTCGTACTTGTAGTCAAATTTTACGTTCACTGCCATTTCCTCGCCCAGATGTGCTGCATCCTCACCGTCAGGTATATTTGAATGCTTTATATTTTTCACCGTTCTCGATGTACTGCAATATGCTGTGGATTTCGTTTTTGATCACGCGGTCATAGGTAATCTTCTGGCCGTTAACCGATAGTTTGCTGTTTAACTTCTGCTCCAGCTCCCGGATAAAAATGCGGCGCCCTACATTGTTGAGATAGATGCCGCCTTCTTCCGTCACTTCAAAATGCGCCTTGTCGTGCAGCTGCTGATTATGGATTGCAGAGAAAATGGCCCGGTCAACAATAATCGGCTTAAAAATCTCTGCGATATCCAAATTCAGTGATTCACTCCGATTGTTTGCAGAGTGCACGATTCCGATCCTGATATCAAGGGCTGTCTTGTAGATCTCATTGGCAATATGCCGATACAGAAAGGTATTGCCGAAGCTGATCAGTGCATTCACGGCATTCTGCGGAGGCCTCCGTGTTCTCTTTTCAAACGGGAACTCCTCGTTGTCAATCATCAGATCGAAAGCCTGCAGGTAGCTTTGTTTGGCCCTGGCCTCTATTGTCATCAGTTCGTTGACGTCGCCGGATTTTTTCATCTGCGTCATACATTCTGACATGAAATCAATGGCGGCTTTCAATTTTTCGTTCTTTGTGTGTTTGAAGAAATATCGCAGATTTTCCCGCTGATTGTGCAGAGATGCTGTCTCAATCCTGATAGCCAGATCCACCCTTTTGCGTGTATCGTTATACATCGTCACCTGCTTTAACAGCACGCAGGAGCGCTTATAATGGTTTTGCGAATGGAAGCTGCCCAGAAAGTTGCCGTATTTGTCGAACATATTGACAGTCAGTCCGCGTCGATTCGCGTACTCCAGAAAGGACTTTCCGAATATGACATTTGAATAGATATTAATCGAGGCACAGGACTCTGCCGGAACATAGATTTTCCGGTCTGCCTCTTCAAATAAAATGGTAAAATCTTTTCGATTCAGTATTCCATCACTTACAATGTGGTAATCCTGTTCTACCTTTCGAATTGCTGACGGATGCCAGGTCCCATAATACTCGTTTCTCTCTGTTTTCGTCCTTACCGCTGTAACTGCCTTTTCTGCCCGATCGGTCTTAAAGTTGTAGCCCAGAAAGCTTCTGGTTGCCGCAGGATATACACCGCTCTTCTTGTGATTGACATTGAGTCCCAGTTTCGTTTCCAGATAATGCGCAACATCGCTGAATGCTTTCTGTGCAGCTTCCTCCGTTTCGCAATACACATTCACGTTGTCTGCATAGCGGCAGAAAGAATAATGGGATTCCAGATATCTGTCAAAGTCCATCATATAAATATTGCTCAGCAGCGGACTAAGCGGACTCCCCTCCACAAGGCCAATGGTCTTCCTCTCCTTTTTGCCGTCGATAATTACAAAGATATACAGATACTCATGCAGAAGCTTTGAGACCGCAGGATCCTTGATATCAGCCGACAGGAAATGCTCCAGCCGCTGCAGATTTATATGTTCAAAAAAATCCTTGATATCCAGTTCTGCAACATACTTCCTGCCGCTTTCAATGAGGCTGGCCGCGCATTGAACCGCAGCCTGCGTTCCCTTGTCTGCCATATAAGCAAAGGAATATCTTGAAAATCGTCCTTTATACAGTGGTGTAAGTTCATTCTTCAGCGCATCGAGAATCACCCGATCGGTACAGGTATACTTAGAAATCAAGCGCTTTTTGCCAGCCTTGAACACCAGTTCCTCTAACATCACCGGAGACGGCTTATACTTTCCCTCACTTAAGAGGGAAAGTATCTTATCGCCGTTTAGCTTCCAGTAATCCTCGAACTCAGTGATCAGAATGCCGTCTGCGCCGCAATTGTTCGGTTTGGACAAAAGCTTATGCACCGATGTTTCAAAATGTTCCCTACAGAATTGCACAACCGCCTCTCTTTACAAAATGTTGTCCTCACCTTTTATGACGCCAATGGATTCCTTCCGTGTGTATTTAATGTTCTGTATTTCGTAAATGCACACACTGTCCTGTGCCGGAACAATAACCTTCTCCAGCTCTCGTTTAAGCTGTCTGAGCTTTCCGTCCGTGATCATTCCCTCGAACACAGAATTCTGCACATGATTCAGATACTTTCTGCAGGTTTTCATCGCTTTGGTTACTCTCTTCTGCGCCACGTCATAGGTCACGATCACGAACATTTTCTCTGGCAGTATCCCCGTTTATCCTGAATCATTCATCCATTGCCTTGCCGAATTTCAAATATGTCTGCAGCCCATCCGCTGACCGAAACATCATCAGACATGGAACAGGCCTATGTCTTTCTTACAATTTAATATTCTTGAAAATATCCGCAAAAGCATAATTTTCAAGGGATTCACTCTGCTTATACACCATAGAATTCTCATATCCGTCCCTTGACTTATGCTTCTTGCCCTTGTCACTTTTTTCCGGATTTCCTCCGTCCTTCTTATCTGCCTTGCTAATGATTCTTGCGTCAGATTCTGCCGGGTAGAATAGAATATCGCGTACAGTCTCCAGATAGTCGTGATTCTTGGCATCTGTCACCAGCGTGTCGCCCTTCACCTTATAGGTAAACTGATCGGAAGAAAATTCTGACACATCAAATACCGCACATTTCTTCTTTATTGCCGACTTTCCCCTTCCAACCTCCTTGATTCCGCTTGTAATGACAGGCTTAATAATAACATTGTGCCTTAGCAGGAGATTCTCCAGATGGTTCAGCACATTCTTCTGATACTTCATATCGTAGGTAAAGAAACGGTCGAAAACCTCCCCATACATCGAGAGCAGACTATCCTGCCCCTGATAGTATCTGAAGTGATCAATTTTATTCCGCAGACCGACTACATTATCGTGCTCCTTGACATTTTCAAAAAGCTCCAGCCCCGCATTGTAGACCGCCTCATTCTTTTTGGAATCTTTTGAAAACCCGATATCCTCTGAATATTTGAGGAATCTTCCGATCTTCGCGCCAGCACTTCCCTTAGCCAGCTTTCCAATATAGGTTCCCGTCTCTTTCTCGTCGCCCTGAGCATAGACCGGATATCCATTTATATACATAGCAACGATCTGATATAAAATGGCATTGTGAATTACATGCTTTTCATCTTTTTCATCCGTGCCATCGAATTCCTTATACGCATCCGGTTTCTCTGACTGATTCATCAGACAGTTGTAGTGGAAGCCCAGCTGGAAATAGAGCAGATCCCTTTCACGCATGAAGGACCAGTTGATCAGCTGTCCCAACAGCTCATTAATCAGTTCTCCGTACTCTGCAAGATCACGCAGCTCCACACGGTTCTTCAGCTTCTGATATTTCAAAATCTTTTGCTGTTCGGCCGAAGTTGCTCCATCGCCCTTTACCTTGCAGTCTGCAATCTGCTCTTTCTGGCTATAGAACTCCTCAACGTCCTGTTTGCTGACTTTCTTAACAACCTTTGCCAGGATTGAATCCGGCGCATAAAGTTTTGCCTGAATGATGTTTCGATTGACCTTCGGATTCTCCGCATCGACATACAAATCTGCCGCCATATCCGTTCTAATATCGTTGCTGAATGCCATCAATGCGCTGAATTCTGACGGCATTGCATCGTCATGAAAATCCACATAATTTCCCAGATAGGACGCAAACTCTTCTTTATCGCTGTAATAATCCGTAAATTCAACAGATGTTCTGGCTGCCAACAGCAGGCAGACCTCCAGAACCTTGATCCATTCTGAGACGAGCTCTATATTCTCCACTTTTACATGCGTGGCGCTGCCAATACTCTTAGCTCGCTTCTGTACATCTCCTACGTATTGCAGATAGGAACGCATAGATCCCAGGAGCAGGTTTAACGTCTTGGCATTCATAAATTTGCCAACGATGTACCATTTCTGCAGCTCCGGCATCGTCTTCACACGATCTGTCAGCTGCTTATATTTGGACGACGTCCAATTCGGCAGAAAGTCCTCCTGATTCACTTCTATTGTCGGCTTCACGGGATCTGCCACAAACGCCAGGCTCTTCTCGTTCCTGACATATTGTGCAAAAGCAGAAACAAGCGCTTTTTTTAATAAGAGCTTATAATGCTGAAAGATCGGCTTATCAAACAGTCCCTCATCAGCTGTTCTTACTTTGCGGCGCTGATTGTTCTGCTGATTGTATTCCGTCATAAAGGTCTGGCATATTTCTGCTAAGGAAGCATTCTCTGCAATCTCCTCATACCGTGCCTTGAAATCATCTACCGCCTTTTCCTGATCTTGATCTGCCCCCGTCAAGCCTTTAACGGCATCACCGAACAGCTTCTTTGCATTCGGAGACTGTAAAAACAGGTTATAATACACCTCCTTGAACAGGTAGTAGCATGCGCTGTACCACTTATCAGCATCCACTGAACCATACCCCGGTCGCTGATAGCCCAGTTCACCCACCCAAAAGTCCGGGAAAGATTTTCTGGGCAGAATAGTGTTATAGGAAGGAATCTGTGCTGCTCTAGAGACTTCTTTCCCATAAAGCTTGTCCAGAATCTTCTCGAGATCGCACTGCCTGTAGAACATCGCAAGGTTATTAGAATAGAACTTATCCTTTTCCACCGTCAGGCAGGTTTCAGACTCCTTCCGGAAGAGATCGCCGAATAGCTCCGTATTCCATGTGCCATTGTCAATGGCTGCTGTCTTAAAGTGAAAGCTTTCGTTTCTGACTGCATAAATGGCACGCCGCAGATCATCCAGGAAACAGATAGCATAGTCTTCCTGTCCGGGATATGCGTTCTTGAAATATGCCCTCTCCCAGGATGACATGCCGCCGAAGAACTGCAGAATGGCAGACAATGTCTCATCCTCTGTCGGCTGCTTCCTGTTTTTTACCAGGTTCGCTGTGTCTTTCTTCTCTTCTCCATTCTTTTTCCATAGCAGGAAATCAGACTTATCTCCCTCAAGATTGCTCATATTGCAGGCAACTCTTGCCAGATTGTTGGCGGCAAATGCTGTACTGACAGCCAGCTCTCTTTGCAGATCCTCCTGCGCTTTAATCAGCTCGTAGTCAAATGACGTAATTCCGGCTGCGATACTCTTGTTAATTGTGCCAAGCTTTTGATCGGCGGCATTGCTCCACAGATCATCCAGCGCGAAATGATATATCGTTTTTCCAAATGCAATGTATTTGATGCTAAGAAGGTTGAGCGCATCCTTCCACACTTTTTCCGAGAGGTACCCCACGCGCAGCTTGAACAGAGTACCCACATCACATTTCTTCAGGATGCGTTCCACCGCGTTTTCTATATGATGAATCCAGTACTGATTGATAGCTGTGTTTTTGAAAAACAGCGGGCGATATCTCTCGTCCTCAACCGCTGCACATGCGAAGCGATAGCAGATTATGTTGCGCCTCCGAATGTCCGCCTTCAGCTTCTCTACATTTCTCTTCTGATCAACCGTTTCCAGCTTTCTGCCGCCCTGTTCCGCATCCAGCAATTGCTTCGGTATAGGTGCATAGTTGTTCCCTGCATTCTTGGCGTCTTCATGCTTGTGCCATACGTCAAATTCCGCTGTATCCACAGTTTCCGGCAAAACAATTGCATCGTTCTTCACAAACGAAGCCGGTGCTCCAAAATATGTATCAACCAGTCTGCGCAAGCTGCGCAGACTCTCCATCCGCTTGCTCTCATCAAGTTGTGCATACTCCTGCAGGAATGCATCCAAACCGGATTTCTCTACGCTTTTCGTCTTTGTCTTCTTATCCTGATTAGAAATTTCTGAAAGAGCCAATCTATCCCTTTTCGGCTGAATGACCATGTTCTGATTCTGGATGGATCGAATTGCCTTCACACCGTTCGAATCCTCCCTGTTCGGATCCCACTTGGAATAATCCTCACGAATCAAAGCTATAAGGGTTTTGATTTTCTTCTCATCCTGCGCAGGAATACTCTTATTACCGATGTTGTTCAGAAATACAACAACTGCTGCTCTCGAGTCAAAAGGTTCTCCTTTAAACTGGTCGACGACAAGACTCCGTCTCAATGCAACCAACACGAAATCAGAAAGACTAAATTTCTGAGAAAACGGCCGTAAATCTTCTTTTCTCATTTTTCTCAAATTGTTCAGAACTGTCTGCTCATCAAGCATTTGGTGATTGGAAAAGACGATTCCCTTTACTGCGCGATTCGCATATCCCACATATTTTGCGCAATCTTTTCTGAGGAAATAATTTTTACGCTGTGTATCCTTTCTCTCTTTCCGTTCCTTGTTCTCTCTGTCTGATAAGCCTTCAATTCTCTTGTATTCTGAAGGCTCCTTTCCCGTTTGAACTTGATTAAAAATGTTGTACAGAATCTTGACATTTTTGTTTCGCTTTTTTAATTCATTCCGCAAATCAATTTTCTCTGAACCCGGTACCTTATAAAGAACACCGCCTGTAGAAGATGTCTTCACAATAACAGCAGCTCTCTTGTGCCCCTCTTTTGATATTTTCATTATCTCCCCCTGTGTTTTGGTTATTCAATATACATTTTATTTCTTACTTTTTATTTTTTTGTAGAATCTGCAACAAATTCATTATACCTCCTGTAAGCATATCGTCAAATATATATCTTTTCTACAAACGAGAAATCCCTTGCACGTATATGCAAGGGATTTCTGTTTTCTATATTCACTTCACTCTTATCGATCTTCATTTCGGGCCAGTATCTCTGTACCCGGCAACATAAAACAAGTCCTAGTTTTATTTCCCATATCGGGCTTCTCTCACTATCCCGAGTACATCGGGCGGTTCACCCTCACGAACAAAGGTTATTGCCCTCTATATCGGGCTTCTCTCACCTTCTTCTCAGGACGAGTATATCGTCTCTGAGGAGACGTTATTGCCCTCTATATCGGGCTTCTCTCACCTGGATTCACTGGACAACCTGAAAGGGTCTGTCCATGAAGCAGAGATGTTATTGCCCTCTATATCGGGCTTCTCTCAC
>CAVHPN010000053.1:11933-13457 GCA_963637995.1 Prevotella sp. CAG:279
CGTTATTGCCCTCTATATCGGGCTTCTCTCACGGTGTAGCGGTGTTCATCGGAACAGCGCTTGCTCTAATGCCTGCTTGCTAGTTATTGCCCTCTATATCGGGCTTCTCTCACGGCCATCCAGAAAGTGGAGGCCCCGAAAGTAGTAAGTTATTGCCCTCTATATCGGGCTTCTCTCACGCTGCGCGGGAGGCCCTTGTACGGGACGCTTATGGCGTCCAGTATATGGACCACACCGACAGTTATTGCCCTCTATATCGGGCTTCTCTCACGGCCGCGCCGGAGAAGGAGAGGACGCTACTGATGTGTTATTGCCCTCTATATCGGGCTTCTCTCACCAGAGGTTCCGGAGGAGGTAACTCCCGAGGAACCCACTGTGTTATTGCCCTCTATATCGGGCTTCTCTCACGCAGTAGTGCGCTTGCAGCGGCTACGCATCTGGCAGAAAAAAGTTATTGCCCTCTATATCGGGCTTCTCTCACGCTACAGAAGAGGCCTTCATCGAGGAGGCTCCTGCGGGTTATTGCCCTCTATATCGGGCTTCTCTCACAGGTTCCCCAGGAAGTAATCCCTGTGGAGCCTAAAAAAGAGGTTCCCAAGGAGTTATTGCCCTCTATATCGGGCTTCTCTCACCTCCTGCAGAGGAGACCGCGCCGGCGGCAGAAGCCTCCATCGAGGAAGGTTATTGCCCTCTATATCGGGCTTCTCTCACAACAGTGTTTTCACTGTTTTCTAGTACAGGCATACCATACAATCTGCGCGTATTCAAGTTTTTTGTAAAAAAAGTGGGTCAACCTATAAAGACACAATCCTCAAAAATGCCTTATTTCCAGCATTTCTTTAAATACCCTATTGAGGCGTCTAGGTTGACCCACTTTTTCGGCTTTTCAAAAATGTATCAGACAGCTCAAATACCCCCGGTAATCCACTGGGCGGTCGATAACGGTTGGAATAGGCTGTGCAAAATCCTCCTCAGCGTCAGCAGGAGTTTCTCTGTTTTGCGAATGCGGTAGTCGTTGCAGCCGAAGTTCTCTTTCTCCCTCCTGTGAGGCGCAAGCTTACTCCCCCCAGCGCCACACAGACTCGCAGTTCCTTTCCAATATTTTTGCTTCCCGTCACGGAAAAATACAGTCTTGTCCCGGATTTCTGCAACCTGAGCAGCTCGTCGACCGCCTCCTGCGTAATCCTCTCCCCGGGAATCAGAATCGGAATGCCCGGCGGATAGGCCATGACGTATTCTGCTGCGATGTGCCCCACAGACTCCTGCAGAGGAACACTCTCTGTTTCCTTCTGCGCTCTCTGGCAGAATATCCCTTCGTTGTTCAGCTTTCCTGCATCCGCAGTCTTAGCAGGTTGTGCGGTTTCTGCCGTTTTCCACAAATCCAGCTGCCTTCCATTCTGCCGGATTCCCGCCTCATTTCCTTCTGCCTCAGCTTCCTGCAGTATGGACTTCACCGACCTTGCATCGGTCCCCTGCGCATTTGCAGCCGCCTGCCACAGCACGTTCTTCTCTTCCGCTTCTCCT
>CAVHPN010000054.1:0-13266 GCA_963637995.1 Prevotella sp. CAG:279
CTTTTTTATAAGTAGCGTATCTGCTTTATAAGTAATCCATAACCAGAAACATAGGTTTGATTGCCACAACCTCATCATAATCTTCCTGTTCTACCACCACATCGGAATTAAGTGCCTTGAGGTCGTCTTTTAAAACCTGCAGGGCATCGGCTGTGGTCCGGGCACGGCCTTCACGCAGGATGTCTCTCATGCGTTTAAGGACATAAGGATGCGCATAATACGCCGGAATCGGAAAATCACTGTAATCGCTGATATAACGTTGCATGGCTTCGACAGATTCCCTTAGATGTCTCTCGATATAGCGGCGGTTATTTTTGGCTGTAGGAAGCACATTGGCTCCCGCAAAGAGGAAGATAGCCGCCAGGCCAAACAGCAGAAAATACATGCCGAAACCCGCATGGGTCATAAGCGCCCATATGCCGTAGACAAAGGCCGCGGCACCCATAAGTGTGATTGCCAGGGCAACCCATTTGTAGGCCGGATTACTTCGCTCATAGACCCGTTTGCGTTTTGCCGCCTGACTTAAGTTAAGTGCGAGAGAGACATTTTTGTTTAGAAACTGCTCTGCAGCCTCCAGCGTGTCGACGCATTTTTGCACATCTTCAGGCAGATTGACCTTTTTCTGCTTTTCTCTAAGTCTTTCTTCCTTTTCACGAAGCTTTTGCTCAGCTTCAAGGCTGTGAAGCGGAATAGACGGGAAATGCACGCTCATGTAGTTAAGCAGTCTGTCCACGTCATCCTCATATTTGAAATTACATTGTTTTTCTTTGCCATCTGCATACTGGACAACCAGGTAAGGCATGGTTCCAAATGCCCCTTTTCCCGTAAAACCGCCCTTGCTCATGGCTATTCGTTTAAATATACGGGTTACTTCCGCAACCCGTATATAATATCGTCTTTCCAGATAGAAGCTGTTTAGATATAGCGCCAGCTCGCCCACACCGCAGGGGCCGAATCTTTTGCAATTTTTTTTATCATTCTTTAATTCATCATCCGGAATAGATATATTTCCCAGTTTTTGAGGTTTCATATAGGTTTAATCCTTCACAGGTTTCTTCGTCGCATGTATAAAGATTCCAAGGAAGAGAGCTGCCAGTACTATGCCTGCCGGATATGCAATCAAGGTAGACATATTCAGACATTCCGATGCGCAGAAGAAATATGTCATGGAAACGGCACTCATGAAGGTTGCCGGAACTACAGTGATCCAGTAGTTCTTCTTCTCACGGAACAGATACATGCTGGCGGTCCAAAGGACGATCATAGCCAGAGTCTGATTGGTCCAGCTGAAATATCTCCATACGACGGCATAGTCAAGATGTCCTACGAAAGCTCCGACTGCCAGCAGCGGAACACACAGAAGCAGACGTTTCTGGAACTTGTTCTGGTCGATCTTGAACCAGTCAGCCAGTACAAGACGTGCACTTCTAAATGCGGTATCACCTGAAGTGATCGGACAAACGATAACTCCAACCATTGCCAGTGCAACACCTACGCTTCCCATGGTCTTCAGGCATACGTCATAGATAGCAGCGGACTGACCATTGGCAAGAATCGTACTAAGACCGGTATTAAGACCACCGGTAACTTCGTAGATTGAGCATCCTGCAGCAGCCCAGATAAGAGCAATGACACCCTCAGCTACCATGGCACCGTAAAATACAAAATGTCCCTGTTTTTCAGATTTCATACAGCGGGCCATCAGCGGTGACTGTGTGGAATGGAAACCGGAAATAGCACCGCAGGCTACTGTTATGAACATGAAGCTCCAGATCGGTTTTCCGTCCGGGTGCATATTGGTAAAATGCGTCCAGATCTCCGGAATGGTATAAGCGGAATTGGTAAAGATACCAAAGATAACGCCCACAGCCATGAGGATCAGACAGATACCGAATATCGGATAGATTCGTCCGATGATCTGGTCGATTGAGATAAATGTTGCTACAAAGTAGTAAGCCAAAATGATCCAAAGCCACATCTCGGAATTAGTCAGTGCACCGCCAATACCTGCATTTTTAAACAGGGTAACAATCAGGCCGGCCGGTCCGACTGCAAATACTGTACCGACCATAACCAGAAGTACAACGGAAAATATACGCATAACGTTTTTCATGAAGCCACCGAGATAGATACCGCAGACCTCTGAGATAGATGCACCTTCATTTCGCTCAGAAAGCATACCTGAGAAATAATCATGTACGCCGCCTGCAAAGATCGTACCAAAGGTAATCCACAAAAATACTACCGGGCCCCACAGAGCACCCTGCATGGCACCGAAAATCGGTCCCAGACCGGCGATGTTTAAGAGCTGTACCAGAAACAGTTTCCATTGCGGCATGACTACATAGTCGACGCCGTCGTTGATTCTGACTGCAGGAGTCTCACGATCGTCCGGAGAAAAGGTATTATCAACGATTTTACCGTAGACGAAATAACCTCCTATCAGCAGAGCAAGACAGACAATAAAGCTTATCATACAAGCACCCCCTATAATAAAATTTATATATGTACAGTTACATTATATTCCTGATTGTACAAAAATCAATACAAGACTGATAAAATGTTAAAATTGCGTTACAGTGTCAAAAGTCTGAGTCCACGACATGCTTGCATGTCGGTGGAGGAATTTCGTGTAACCAATTTTTGGTTTATTAAGTTACCGCGAATGTCTGACGTTTTATGAACTGGAAATGCATGCTGTTTTGTGGTATTATGAGATAACTGGTTTGGTGAAAATGTGACAGGGGACTTTGCGGGGAGGAAGCCGGTATGGATAAAGAAGCGATGCTGCTTGAGCAGGTTTTGGATAATTCCGATGAGTTGATACAGGTTAGCGATGTTAAGACATTTTCCATGATGTATGCCAATAGTACGGCGAAGAGGTATACAGGACATGAGAACCAGCCATATGAAGGCTGCCACTGCTACGAATATATGATGGGATTTAAAGAACAGTGCCCTTTTTGCCCTATGCGGGACATAGGAGACAGAGAAAGCTTTGAGACAGAGGTAGACAACGGAAATGAGGTCTATGCCGTCAAAACCAGGAAGATTCAGTGGAACGGAGAAGAGGCGTTTATAGAATATGCCTGGGATATTACCGGTATCCGCCGTTCGCAGGAGATTTATGAATCCCAGGTACGGACGCTGTTTTCCTCAATTCCCAATGCACAGGGTGTTTTCCACCTGGATGTGACGGACGATACGGTCTTTTCCGTGAACGGGAGCTCCAAAGAAGTTGCCAATATGGGAAATCTTGCGAGTGTGGATGAGACTATACTTACGATGGCAGGATATATCCCAGAGAAGGATGAAGTTGATAAATTTTATCATTGCTTCTGCAGGGAGAGCCTTATAAAATCCTATGAAGCAGGAAAATCAGAGCTCACTATGGATACGCTTTCCTATTTCGATGACAGGAGTATACGTCCGGCCAGAATTTCGGCCCGTCTTATCAAAAATCCGCAAAACGGCCATCTGGAGTGCATTATCTACGGTATGGATATCTCGGTGGAGTGGGAAGAACGTCAGCAATATGAGAGGGAACTGAAGGAGCAGTTGGCAGTGTTCAATGCCCTTGCGGATACATACCTCAATGTATATCTGATTGGTTATGACACGGGAACGCTGGAAATCCTCAAGCTTAACGGTTATGTGACATCGGGACTCGAAAAGGGCAGCAGGCGAGTCTATGACTATACTAGCGTGCAGAGACAATATGTCTCGGAGAGAGTTCATCCGAAGGATCAGGCGATGATGTATGAGGCGATAAGTCTGGAGGAGATCAAGAGGAAACTTTCAAGGGAACATGAATACAGCGGTAACTATCGTATACTTTCGAACGGTGAGACTCATTATTACCAGTATAAATACATAAATATCGAAGAGATAGGATATATCATTGCAGGTTTTCAAAATACGGATGAAATCATAGAAAATGAGCAGAAACAGAGAAAACTGCAGGAAGATTATCAGAGGGAGCTTGAAGAGCATCTGGCCCGAGAGAGAGAGCAGCGGGAGAAGGAAGAGTCTTATCAGAAGGCCCTTTTAGCTGCCAAACAGGATGCAGAGCGGGCAAACAGGGCGAAGACGGACTTTTTACTTCGCATGAGCCATGATATCAGGACTCCTTTAAACGGTATCATAGGCATGCTTGATATAGCCGAGCGATATCAGCATGATCTGGAGAAGCGCGACGACTGCAGGAGAAAGATCAGGGATTCGGCCAGGGTTCTGATGGAACTTATCAATGAAGTGCTTGACATGAATAAGCTTGAGTCCGGAGATATAATACTGGAACATATACCATTTAACATCATAGATGTAGCTAAAAGTGTATATACCGTGATTGTCAGGCAGGCAGAAAGCAGGGGGATAGAGATAGTTCAGGACAATTGCCATGTGCCTCATGGCAGACTTATAGGCAGTCCGGTTCATTTCAAGCGGATCATGACCAATATTCTCAGCAATGCGATAAAATATAACAAAGATAACGGGAAAATATATGTTACCTGCCGTGAAGTGAAGTATGATGACAAGACGGCATATATACAATTTAAATGCCGCGATACCGGGGTCGGTATGACAGAAAAGTTCCTTGAGCGCCTGTATGAGCCTTTTTCCCAGGAAGATGAGACGGCACGTTCAAGATATGGCGGAACCGGACTCGGCATGTCCATCACGAAAAATCTTGTCGAGAAGATGGGAGGCACAATCACGGTGGAGAGTGAAAAAGGAGTAGGAACCACCTTTGATGTGATCGTTCCGTTTGAGATTGATAACAGTGAGACATCGGAAACGGAAGAAAAGGGTGATGCCCCGGCACCGTCGATAAGCGGCCTCAAGATTCTTCTGGTTGAGGACAACGATCTTAATATGGAGATTGCAAAATTTCTGCTTGAGGAGGACGGAGCAGAGGTCATAGCGGCTGTAAACGGACAGGAAGCGGTTCAGATATTTGAAAAAAGTGCATTGTTTGAGATAGATGCGATTCTCATGGATGTCATGATGCCTGTTTTAAACGGACATGATGCCACCAGAACGATACGCAAGATGAACAGGGCGGATGCAGGCAGTATACCGATTATAGCCATGACTGCCAATGCATTTACGGAAGATAAGATTGCCGCCAAAAATGCCGGCATGAATGAACATCTGGCGAAACCGCTGGATATGAAACAGGTAATTGAAACGGTTTCAAGATGCGTCAAGAAACGTTCTCTTGCAGTTACGGACGTTCTTTGATACAATGGACAGACACAAATGGGGGCAAAAGACCTTTTGTCTCCAACATCTTCATATTGATACAGGAGGAAATATACATGAAAAACCCGGTAGTTACTATTGAGATGGAAAACGGCGATGTCATGAAGGCAGAACTGTATCCTGAGATTGCACCGAATACAGTAAACAATTTCATCAGCCTTATAAATAAAGGCTTTTACGACGGACTGATCTTCCATCGCGTTATCAAGGGCTTTATGATTCAGGGCGGATGCCCGAACGGCAACGGCATGGGCGGCCCGGGCTATACGATCAAGGGTGAGTTCACTAACAACGGTTTTACCAACAATTTCAAGCATACCAAGGGAGTGCTTTCCATGGCTCGTGCTATGGACCCGAACTCCGCAGGTTCCCAGTTCTTTATCATGCATGAGACATCACCGCATCTGGACGGCGAATATGCATCCTTCGGAAAGGTTGTCGAGGGACTCGATATCGTGGATAAGATTGCAGGTGTCCGCACTGACTGGGGTGATCGTCCTCTGAAAGAGCAGAAGATCAAAAAGATGACAGTTGACACCTTTGGTGAGGAGTATCCGGAACCGGAAAAAGGAAAAGCAAGATAATTATGACAATCGAACGGGAAGTAACCATAGACGGACATAGCTATCCGGTTATTCTCTCAGATGAAAACGAAGCTCTTCAGGCCGCCAAAGCGGCCGGGAGAGCTATTGTTGGCTTATGGAGGGAAAATAACAAAGGTTCTGTAGATTATTCTTCGTGCTTATATCTCATTACAGATCCGGATGATGCAGATGATGTGTTTTTAGAGCGGGTTGTTCGCAGACATCTCGACCTCCCGTGGATTATCGCCGAAACCGATCGACTGATCATCCGCGAATTTGCCTCATATGACCCTTTGGAGATACCTTCCGAATATGACGCAGATTCGACATTTTCAGATAGAGAAAAACGTGAAGAATATCGCAGGCATCAATATCGCTTTGCAGAGTGCGGCCTGTGGGCGCTAGAGCGGAGCACCGACGGAGCACTGGTGGGCAAGGCAGGTATTACCGACGGAGAACTGGGATATCACATCTATGAGCCGTATCGACACCGGGGATATGCGCTGGAAGCTTGTCAGGCGATTATCCGATATGGTTTTGAAGTACTTGAATTAGACGAGCTTAAGCTTACAGTGAAAAGTTCCAATATCCCGTCAAGGCAGCTGGCCGAAAAGCTGGGCTTTACCCTTACAAACCTCAATGATACTATTGTATTTTGTATGCAAAAAAGATATAATGGATTGTATACAAAAAAATAAAAAATACAATAGGGATGTTCTCTCGGAGTCTGGCACAAAAAATTCCGAAAGAACATTAGGGAACGATGGGAGGAATGACAGATGATCAGGCATCTGGAGCTTAAGGCTTACGGAAAGATCAATCTCGGTCTCGATGTGGTCAGGCGGAGGGAAGATGGCTACCACGAAGTGCGGATGATCATGCAGACGGTGCGCGTATATGATGCGATCGAACTGAATCGGACGGAAGAAGAGGGGATCCGTCTTTCAACTAATCTTTATTATCTGCCAAATAATGAAACTAATCTGGGTTATCGCGCAGCGAAGCTTTTGATGGATGAATTTGATATTCATGACGGTCTGGAGATCAAGATGAACAAATTCATTCCGGTGGCTGCAGGCATGGCAGGCGGCAGCAGCGACGCGGCAGCAGTCCTTTTTGGGGTCAACAAAATGTTTGGACTGGGGCTGTCAAAGAAAGAGCTTATGGAGCGCGGAGTAAAGCTGGGAGCTGACGTGCCATACTGTATCATGAGAGGAACGGCTCTTTCGGAAGGTATAGGAGAGATCCTTACACCGCTTCCGCCGATGCCTCGCTGTCATGTTCTGATCGCGAAGCCGGCCGTCAGTGTATCGACAAAGCATGTTTATGAAAGCCTCAATCTGCCTTCTCTTGGGGAAGACGCACATCCTGATATAGATGCGATGCGCGCGGCGATTGAGAAGAAAGATATTTCAGGAGTTATTTCAAATCTGGGAAATATACTTGAAACAGTGACAATTCCGGAAAATCCGATAATTCAGACAATTAAAGACAAAATGATGGAGATGGGCGCAGAAGGATCTTTGATGAGCGGAAGCGGACCTACTGTATTTGGACTTTTTACAAATCAGGCGGATGCGCAGGCGGCATATGAGGAACTCCGCTACGGAAACAGCCGGGAACTGGCAAAACAGGTTTACCTGACAGGTTTTTATAACAGGAGGGGACATGCAGATGGGAAATAATTTTGAAGTCAAGATGAACGAATATCTTCCGCTCAGAGACGTTGTGTTCAATACGCTCAGGCAGGCCATATTGAAGGGAGAACTGGCACCGGGAGAGCGTCTGATGGAGATTGCATTAGCTAAGAAATTGGGAGTCAGCCGCACACCGATCCGCGAGGCGATCAGAAAACTGGAGCTGGAAGGACTGGTGCTCATGATTCCGAGACGCGGTGCTGAGGTGGCCAGGATCTCGGAGAAAAGTCTTAAGGATGTGCTGGAGGTGCGCCGCTCTCTGGAAGAGCTTGCGATTGAGCTTGCGTGTCAGCGCATGACAGAAGAAAATATAGATGAACTTGAGCAGGCCGGGAAAGATTTTGAGAAGGCGATCAGCAGCGGCAGTGCGATAGAGATGGCGGAGGCTGATGAGGCATTTCATGATGTCATCTACAATTCCACCGGAAATAAACGTCTGGTACAGATCTTAAACAATCTGAGGGAACAGATGTACCGTTTCCGCCTCGAATATATCAAGGATGAGGATAAACGCCAGATTTTGCAGTTAGAGCATAAGAAAATACTGGAGGCGCTTCGGTTAAGACACATGGCGGATGCTAAGTCGGCAGCCAGAGAGCACATAGATAATCAGGAGATCACGGTGCTGAAAAATTTACAGGAAAGGCAGGATATATGAAATTTAAAGAACTATATTTATCGGGGAAGATTGAGTTTGAAGAAATCGATCGTTACGTTTCACGTTGGAACAGATCGGATGATGAGCGCACATTAGCCAAATATCTTGGCCTTAATGCAGATGAGGAAGATGTCTGGATTGATGATGGTGATGATGCGCTTAAAGATATGCTTGATGCAAGAGAAAGGGTGGCCGGTACTCCGGTTACCCTTGGAAAGACAGACATTATCGTAAATAAAAATGGTTTCGGAGCGTTGCCGATTCAGCGCATTTCCTTTGACGAGGCTAAGCTGCTGCTTCGCAAGGCATATGACGCCGGAGTACGTTTCTTCGATACGGCACGTTTTTATACCGACAGTGAAGAAAAGATCGGTTATGCCTTAAGCGATGTGAGAGAGAATATCTATATTGCGACTAAGACAGCAGCCAAAACAGCAGATGAGTTCTGGAAGGATTTGGAGACAAGTTTACATAACTTAAAAACTGACTATGTAGATCTTTACCAGTTCCACAATCCTGCGGTCTGTCCGAAGCCGGGGGATGGAAGTGGACTTTACGAGGCCATGTTGGAGGCAAAGAAGCAGGGAAAAATCCGTTTTATCGGTATCACCAACCACCGCATCGGTGTCGCTGAGGAGGCCATAGAGTCGGGACTTTATGACACACTGCAATATCCGTTTAATTACCTCTCCACAGAGCGGGAGATCGCACTTGCTAAAGCATGTGAAGAACATGAGATGGGATTTATAGCGATGAAAGGCTTATCCGGTGGTCTTCTCAATAATTCAGCGGTAATTTATGCATATATGGCACAGTTTGAAAATGTACTGCCTGTATGGGGAGTTCAGAGAGAGCACGAGCTGGATGAATTTTTAAGCTATATAGACAACCCGCCTGTGCTGACAGACGAATTTAAGGCCGTCATAGCAAAGGATCAGAAAGAGCTGGCCGGTGAATTTTGCCGTGGCTGCGGCTATTGTATGCCGTGTCCGGCCGGAATCGAGATCAATACCTGTGCCCGCATGTCATTGTATCTGCGCCGTTCACCGTCAGCAGCACTTTTATCACCTGACGGACAGGCCAAGATGAAGAAGATCGAGGGCTGTCTGCACTGCGGACATTGCCAGTCCATGTGTCCGTACGGACTCAACACTCCCAGACTTCTTGAGGAGAATTATAAGGACTACAAAGAGGTTCTGGCAGGAAAGGAACTGTAGGAGGTCTGAACAATGGATATAAACCAGGAAAAGGCAGAACGGCTCAAACAGCAGTTTGCATTTATCCGTGAGATTGACAAGGAAAAATTTATCGGCCGTCAGACATATCTGACGGATGGGGAGCGCAAGGAAAATGACGCGGAACATGCATGGCATATGGCGATTATGACAGTGCTTTTATCGGAGTACTCCAATGAGCCGATTGATGTGCTGAAGACTGTGACCATGCTTCTGATTCATGATCTGGTAGAGATTGATGCAGGAGACACATATGCCTATGATGAAGAGGCGAAGAAGACCCAGCGGGAGCGCGAACTAAAGGGCGCAGAGAGAATCTTTGGCATGCTGCCGCCGGATCAGGGCAGTAAACTCAGGGCTCTCTGGGATGAATTTGAAGCCGGTGAGACTCCGGAGGCAAAATTTGCCCATACCATGGACAATATTCAGCCCACCATGCTCAATGACGCCTCAAACGGCAAGGCATGGGAGACACGCGGGGTACATTTAAGCCAGATACTGGGAAGAAATAAAAATACAGCCAAAGGCTCAGAAACCTTGTGGAACTATTCTTATGAAAATTTCATCACGCCCAGTCTTTTGGCCGGAAAAATAAAAAAGGACTGTTAATTGCTACCAAAACACAGTCAGAATCGAATGGAGATTATTATGAAAAAAAGTGTACTTGTAGTATTTGGAGGACAGTCGTCGGAACATATCGTTTCGTGCATGTCGGCTGTCAATGTGATAAAAAATATCGACACAGATCGCTATGATGTGACCCTGATAGGTATTACTGAAGAGGGAAAATGGCTTCTGGTGGATTCGGTTTCCCAGATCGAGGATGAAAGCTGGAGAAAGAATACGACAACGGCGATTCTCTCACCTGATGCAACAGAAAAATCCGTGATCGTCCTTAAGGACAGCGGTGTGGAAATGATCCGGATTGACGTGGTATTCCCGGTTCTTCACGGACTTTGGGGCGAGGACGGAACTATCCAGGGTATATTTGAGCTGGCAAAGATTCCTTATGTAGGCTGCGGAGTGCTGGCCTCCAGCGTATCGATGGACAAGGTATATACAAAGCAGATCGTAGATCACACAGGCATCAGACAGGCTGCCTATGAGCTGGTTATTCGCAAAGAATTGGATAAGATGGATGAGGTTGTAGCGCGCATCGAGAACCGGTTCGCATATCCGGTATTTATCAAGCCGTCCAATGCGGGTTCCTCCAGAGGTGTCAGCAAGGCGTCAAACCGCGATGAGCTGATCGCAGGCTTAAATGAGGCAGCGCACCATGACCGCAAGATTCTGGTTGAGGAAACTATCGTCGGCCGGGAGATAGAGTGTGCGGTATTTGGAAACGGCGCAGAACCGGTGATTGCATCCGGAGTCGGTGAAATTCTGGCAGCGGCTGATTTTTATGATTTTGATGCAAAATATTACAATGCGCAGTCTAAAACGGTAGTGAATCCGGAACTTCCGGGTGACTCAGCCGAGCGCGTTCGCCAGGCCGCAAGACGCATATTTAAAGCAGTGGACGGATATGGACTGTCCCGTGTCGATTTCTTTGTCACTAAGGACGGAGAAGTCATCTTTAATGAGATCAATACGATGCCGGGATTTACTGCTATCAGCATGTATCCTATGCTTTTTGAGGCAGCAGGCATACCGAAGAAGGAAATGGTTACAAAGCTTATCGAGCACGGATTAAGACGATATGAATGACAGATAAGTCAGTGCATACATTACAGCACACTGGCTGGAAAGAAGGTTAAGATGGATAGAAATGCCCCGATCGGAGTTTTTGATTCAGGTGTCGGCGGTCTGACGGTAGCCCGGGAAATTATGCGGCAGATGCCGCAGGAACGCATGGTGTATTTCGGTGATACGGCAAGAGTTCCCTACGGCAATAAATCTCAGGAAACAGTGCTGAGATATTCCAGACAGATAATTCGTTTTCTGAAAACACAGGGAGTTAAGGCGATTGTAATTGCCTGCAATACAGCTTCGGCATGTGCGCTTGAGACTGTCAAACAGGAGCTCGATATTCCGATTATCGGTGTGATCTATGCAGGTGCACGCACGGCAGCTAGGGCAACTCACAACGGAAAGATTGGAGTAATCGGAACCGAGGCAACTATCCGCAGCGGCATTTATACCAGAGAAATGCAGAAACTTCGCCCTGACATAGAGGTAATAGGAAAGCCGTGTCCTCTTTTTGTGCCGCTTGTTGAGGAAGGGCTGTACCATGATCCCGTGACAGACGAGATTGCATCAAGGTATCTTTCTTCTCTTAAGGAAAAATATATCGATACTCTTGTCATGGGCTGCACACATTATCCTCTGCTTCGTTCCACACTTCACAGGCTGATGGGAGACGATGTCACGCTGGTCAATCCGGCATACGAGACGGCAGTAGAACTTAAGGGACTTTTAAACAGCATGGACATGACCCGCACATCGGAAGATTTGGAATGTTTTTCTGAGGAAAACAGCCGCCGAGTGGCTGAGGGAAAGCCGATTCTTGAACCGTATCAGTTTTTTGTAAGCGACAGGGCAGAGAGCTTTACGCGGTTTGCAAAGGCAATTTTGCCGAAAGAGGTCAAAGACACTGAGCAGATTAATATTGAGGAGTATTAAGATATGACAAAAGATGTGCTTGTATCCGTACAGGGGCTTCACCGTGTTGACGATGATTTTGATAAGCTGGAGGTCATCACACCGGGCAGCTATTATTTGAAAAACGGCAAACACTATATTGTATATGATGAATTTCCGAATGACGAGGGAAGTATCCGTAATACCATAAGAATACAAGATGACTGTGTCGAGATGATAAAAAGCGGAGACATACGGGCGCATATGATATTTAAAGAGAATCATACCGATCTCAGCTCATATGATACTCCCTTTGGAAAGATGACTATAGGTGTCACGACAGAGAAACTCATTATAGAAGAGGATGAGGACAGCATAAAAGTCAGGATCGACTATGCTTTGGCATACGATGATGAAGTATGTGACCACAGCCATATCGATATTGATGTAAGCTCAAGGGCTGCGGCAAAGCTGAATCTGAAAGAAAAGGAATAAGAAAAAATAAGATAAAGCAACAAGCTGAATCAACAAGCTGAAGCGATAAATAAGAGAAAGAACCCGGTAATCTGCAATTGGCAGAATCACCGGGTTCTTTAAAAATTTGCTGCAATTATTTGTTTTTCTTGGATGCAGTAGAGTCCTTTTTGGAGGATTCCTTTTTAGAGGAACCATTTTTTGATGTCTGTGCAGCATCCTTTTTGAAGCGGTCAAAGAATTTCTTTTTCTTTGGCAGCGGCGGGATACCTCCGCGTACGCTCTTGATCTCCGTGATATAAAGACCGCTGATTACAACCTTAGCTTCTGTGCGAAGCGGAAGCTGAAGGAATACCTTCTCATCTGCGATCATGGTCATAACCTTCGGCCCGATCTTTGCCTTGACGATAGGCAGCTTAGCCCACTTCATATACCATGGGGTCTGGTCGATAACCGTTTTAGGAAGACCTGAATCTCTGATTTTCAATTTCTTTTTGTCAATTGCCAGAATCGATACCGTCTGTTTGGCGGCATCCAGCATAGTCTGTTGTTCAGCCTGACGCTTCTGCATCTTGGAACCAAGAAAATACAGAACGACAAGAATGATAGCCAGAATGACGATGATAGCCAGCAGTACACTCCATAATGTCATATATATACCTCCGTTGTAGTTAGCGGCTGGACTGAAATAATATCCCGGTTTCGCATATGAGACGAAAACAACCGCACAATTACTGCATATTATATCATCAGAGAGAAAAAATGGCAAGAAA
>CAVHPN010000055.1:0-12956 GCA_963637995.1 Prevotella sp. CAG:279
CTTCTCCTGCAAGCAAGCTTGCGTCGAATTTCTGACCTTTTGACCCTGGTATCAATAAATAATAATATGGTAACGGTGCCGGAATTTGATTTCGGACTGATATCATGAGATAAGAACACCCCCGTAGGAAAAACCTGCGGGGGTATTTTTACATATTCCGAAAATGTTGTCAGGCGATAGGGAGGCTTGTGCATACACACAGTGACGTGCTCTTTTAATTATTCTGCTTGAATGTATGTCCCATGTAGTAGGACAATTCTGCCGCACTGTGTCTGACCTGCTCTTCAAGATGTGAAAGATGAGTATCATCCGTGACACGGGAATAAGGTGCGATAATTCCAACCGAAGCGGATACATTGCCGTCAATGCCATATATGGGGGCTCCTATGCCGATGGCGTCAGGAACATATTCTCCATGAGATACAGCAACGCCTTTTTCACGTATAGACTTAAGCTCGGCAGCAAGTTCCTTAGAATCTGCCTTAGGAAATGCTTTTGGGCGGTTCAGACGGGTCTCAAGGTATCGTCTGATATAATCATCGCTCTGAAATGCAAGAAGTGCTTTGCGGATGGCACCGCAGTGCAGATCCATCTCGTAACCGAACTCTTCAACAACCTTAAGGTGATTTGGACCGTCGGTCTTGTCGAGAACGAGGCCTTTATCACCAACCTGAATGATCAGATATGAATCTTCTCTTGTATTGTAGGAAAGGTTTTTGAGAATAGGAAGCGCCAAATCCTGAATCCTGACATTATCTGCAGCTGCCCTTCCAAGAGAGATCAGGGCAGGACCAAGCTGATAGGTATGGGCCTGATCATTGCGGATTACGTATTTTTTTTCACAAAAAGTCTGCAAAATCCGATGAATTGTGCTGGGCGGAAGCTCAGTAGACTGGGAAAGTTCTGCAATAGTATACTTGTGGTTAGATTCTTTTAAAAGTTCCAGAAGTTCCATCGCACGGAGAAGACTTTGAATCATGCAAAGAGGCCTCCCAAGTTTATTCTGTTATTTCTTCAACTGTTACGGTAGTGCTTTCATTTAAAGCATCATCAGGACTGGCACTTTCAGCACTTTCTTTTTCAGCGCTTTCATTTTTAGCACTTTCATCTTTGGTATCAGATGTCATTTCGGGAGCAGATTCCTTTTTCTCCGGATTCAGCGAAACGTAGCTGCGCTCTGAAGTTCCTGATTCAGAATTATCATAATTGTTGTCTTCATCTGACTCATCAAAGTCATCAAAATCATCTTCAAAATCATGGAAATCTTCATCCAGCTCCTTGTGAAATGATTTATACTGTAATACATAAGAAACACCGGCTGCCGCAGCACCAAAGATAGCTGCCAGTGTCAGTAATTTGCCAAAATGCTTTTTAGCCATAGTCGTTACCCCTCTCTGTAAAAAAATTATCATTTTTATTGTAATACTAAACACAAAAAAAATAAAGGGAATATTTTTATGCGCCTGAGGAATATATGTGTTACTTAAAAAAAAGGGTTGAGGTTATATGGGAAATCATATAAAATTAGATAGATGAAATGAATAAGAACAATTCATATGTCGAAACAGTATTTTTGAGTAGATTGTGAATGAGTTGAATAAGTATGATGAAGAAGTATGATGAAGAAATATGATGAAGGAATATAAAGATGGATTCCAAGATTAAGATGACAGCGCAAGAATTGGAAAAAATGATTGCGCAAATGAAAAAAGTATTTACGGTAGTACGTGTTTTAGACAAAAAACAGGAATGCAGTATCGATGTTAAATCCGGAGAAATCCATTCTGTGGATTGCAAGTGTTATGCTTTCTGGGAAAGAGGAGAAAGATGCGATAATTGTGTGGCACAGCGGGCACTTTTGACAAAGAGTCAGTGTACCAAGATCGAATTTATCGGTACTAAGATGTATCAGGTTATCGCAAAATATCTGGAAGTGGATGATCAGAAATGTGTGATAGAGCTTATTTCCTGTCTGGATGGAGATTCTCTTCTCGATGCAGCGGGAAGGGAAGAGCTGATCAGAAAATTTGCCGATTACAGACGTGAGTTATATGCTGATGCACTGACCGGTGTCTATAACAGAAGATATTTTGAAGACTGTTTAAAAGGAAAACTGATGGACGCCGGAGTCGCGATGATCGATCTGGATGATCTGAAAGTTTACAATGACGTTTATGGTCACATGTCAGGTGATAAGGCTTTGATGACTGTGACGGATGTAATTGAAAAATGTATCAGAAAGACAGACAGGCTGGTCCGTTATGGCGGTGATGAGTTTTTACTTGTTATGCCTGAGATAACACTTGATGTTTTTGTCAAGAAGCTGCGCAAGATTCAGGAGACGCTTTGCAGTATTACTGTTGAAGGCTGTCCCAAAATGAAGCTTTCGGTCAGCATCGGCGGTACTCTGACCAATGGAGATACCATTGAGCAGGCGATGCATCGTGCCGACGAATATATGTACCAGGCCAAGACATCCAAAAATATGATTGTGACGGATGATGACGGAAGGCGGAACATAGAAGAGATAACTTCGACACGGATGCGCACTACCAGTCGTTATCGTATTCTGATAGTAGATGATTCTGAGATGAATCGTATGATCCTCACCGAAATGCTGAAAAATGAGTTTGAAATTTTAGAAGCGGAAAATGGCGAGGCAGGCATCAACATGCTTGAAAATTATGAGACAAAGATATCTCTGGTGCTTCTTGATATTGTTATGCCGATAATGGATGGTTTCGGTGTTCTTGAATACATGAACCGCAACAATATGATCGACAATATACCTGTAATCATGATCTCAGGAGAAGATTCCGGAGAAGTAATAAAGAGGGCATATGAGTGCGGTGTTTCGGATTATATTAAGAGACCTTTTGACAGTGAAGTTGTACACAGACGTGTCCTGAATACGATCAAGTTATATGCAAAACAGCGGCGTCTGGTGGCTTTGGTTACAAACCAAATTTTTGAAAAAGAGAAAAATAACCGTATGCTGATAAGTGTTCTGAGCCAGATCGTGGAATTCAGAAATGGCGAGAGCGGTGCGCACGTGCTTAATATCAATGTATTAACCACGATGCTTTTGGAACAGCTTGTTAAGAAGACAGATAAGTACGATCTTACCTGGTCTGACAGGATGCTTATAAGTACGGCTTCGTCTTTGCATGATATCGGAAAAATCGGAATTGATGAGAAAATATTAAATAAACCCGGTCGTCTGACACCGGAAGAGCGCAAAGAAATAGAGAAACATACGGTTATAGGTGCCGACATACTTTCAGAGCTTAAGATGTACAGCGATGAGCCGCTCATGAAGATGGCATACCAGATTTGCCGCTGGCACCATGAGCGATTTGACGGAAAGGGATATCCTGATGGATTGAAAGGCGATGAGATACCGATTTCCGCCCAGGTTGTGGCGTTGGCTGATGTATATGATGCGTTGACAAGCGAACGTGTATACAAAAAGGCATATTCGCATGAGAAGGCAATACATATGATAAAAGACGGAGAATGCGGGTCATTTAATCCGCTTTTGATCGAATGTATGTGCGATATACAGGACAATATAAAAAAGGAATTACATGAAATGGCATATCGCAATGAGCAGAGCGATTCACCGCATAAAGATGAAAAATTTGAACTTTATGACAGTTCAAAGAAAAAGTTCTTCGGAACGGTAACACAGGAGATTGAAAAAGAATATGGAACTGCAGGAGAGGAACTGAGTTTCATAAATCAAGAATGATAAAAATCAGAAAGAAAACCGCAGGAGGGTGTCATGACAATAGAGGAATGTTATAAACAAATGGGTGGAGATTTTGAAGAGGTAAAAAAGCGTTTCGGAGGGCCGATGCTTGTAGAAAAGTTCACTGTTAAATTTTTGAACGATGCAAGCTTTCAGGATCTTGAAAACGGATTAAATGAAAAAGACATGGAGAAGGCATTCCGTGCAGCACATACTCTTAAGGGAATATGCCTGAATCTGGGATTTAAGGAGCTTTACGAAGTAAGTGCCGCTCTGACAGAAAAACTCAGAGGAAGAGAAGTTCGAGAATACGAATCTGATTTTTCGGCAGTTAAGGAATGTTATCAAAAGTCGGTAGATGCGATTCGCGCATTTCAGGAAAGCAATTAAAAATGTGAGGAAAGACAGATGGAATATTTACTTTGTTTTCCTGACAAGGAGACAAATACCAGAGAAAATTGTGAAAAGATACACAATGTGCTTGCACGCATGTCAGATACCTACAAGCTTCGCATTGTACCGGAGCCGATGAAAAATAAACAGTTTCAGAGTCCGCCGTATTGTAAGAAGTACAGGATTTACAAGCAGGTTAAAGAGCGTGATGCCAATGGAGAGGCATATCTTGAAAAAGAAGAGGAAGATATGATTTTGAATTCCTGCAAGACCGAAGAGGAGCAGGAACTGATGAAAAGCTGTATTTATGCTTATCAGTATTCGGCATCGCTTGTATTGAAGAGTTTCCGTGAGAAGGAAAAGAAAAATAAGATGCAGGGGCGTTTGATTTCCGATAAAGCTCCGGCTACAGTCACCGCAGATTCTGCTATGGATCAGGCTCAGAGTGTAAAAACAGAAGATAATGTGCAGGATAGCGATGCGAAAGAACGTGAGATTCAGGAAAAAAACGTGAGAGAAAGCGATTTTAGAGAGCGGGATACAAGAGAACGCGATACGAGAGAGCGTTATAAAAGAGAACGTGGTCACCGTGAAGAAGATGCTGCAAAAAGGGATGTAAAAGAGCGCGAAGTAAGAGAACGCGGACTGCGTGAAGGTGAATTTCAGAAAAAAGACATGAGAGAGCGCAGAGCGAGAGGGCGCGGCGCGAAAGATGCGGAAAATCGGGAAAAGAGTACAAGAGAGCGCATTGTGCCGGAGGAGATCCGTGAAAGAAAAATGAAAGAGCGTGTTGTGCCAAATAATAAGCCTAAGATGAGTGCAAAGGAAGATAATGTTCAGCCATTTCGTACACGCATAGAGACAGGAAGTCTTCCGGAATTCAGAGGTGCTGCGTCACCTGTTACAGCTCAGCCCATGCAGCGTAAAAAAGAGGGTTATACACCTATGGAACGCAAACCTGCTTTGCAGCCGCAGGCAAATGATGCCAAAAATCAGTTTTAAGAAGAGATTCCGGTAGGAAGATGAGGTAAGAGATGAGGGAGAAACAAACCAGAGAAAGTACATCCGGTGACCGAAGAAAACCGGCGGCTTCCTCCGCACGAACTTCAGGGAAGCGTGGTACCGCAAAAAGAAACGGCAGGACGACTTCCGGAAAACAAAAGAAAAATGGGAAAAAGAGCAGTCGAAGTGGCGGATGGATTGTATTTCATGCGATGGCCAGGATCTTTGGAACCATGTTCAAAACCCTTCTGGTATGTCTGTTCCTGATTGTGATCGCCGGAGCCGGTTTTGGTGCATATAAGCTGCTTCCGCTTTATGAAGAATACAAAAGCGAGATAGCAGGTGTGGTTGAAAACAGTACATTGGACACTTTCAGGCTGCAGGAGGCAAGCTATATTTATGATGCCAACGGAGATGTGCTTGCGAAACTCACGGGTGATGAGGACTCCAGTTATCTGACTTATGACGAGATCCCTAAAAATGCGATCAATGCATTTGTGGCAATTGAAGATCGAACATTCTGGGAGAATCCGGGTATAGACGTAAAGGGAATTTTCCGTGTTGCGGTAAATTACTTCTTAAGCGAAGGTTCGGAAAAGCATGGTGCGAGCACCATTACCCAACAGCTGGCCAGAAACCGTTTTCTGACACGTGAGGTGTCGATAGAACGTAAAGTCAAGGAAATGCTGATTTCCCTTGATCTGACAAAGAAATATACAAAAGAGCAGATCATGGAGTTTTACATCAATGATATCAGCTTTGCCAATACCTATTATGGACTTCAGGCTGCGGCAAAAGGATATTTTGGTAAAAATGCGGACGAACTGACTCTCAGTCAGACGGCATATTTATGTGCAATCCCGAATTCTCCGACCTACTATAATCCATACCGACATCCGGAAAATGCCTTGACGAGGCGTGATAAGATTTTGGATGATATGTTGAGCATGGGATATATTACGCAGGAGGAATGTAATGAGGCGAAGGCTGAGGAGATTACGGTTAATCGACAGAGAGTTCCGCTGCATAATTATGAGACAACATATGCTATCGACTGTGCAATCAGATATCTGATGCGAAAGGACGGATTTGAATTCAAATACGGTTTCCGCAGTGATGAGGAATATAAGGCATATAATGAGAATTATAATGAGGTATACAGTCAGGAGAAAGATGCACTTTATACCGGAGGTTATAATCTTTATACATCACTGGACCCCGATAAACAGACAATTCTGCAGGAGGCTCTGGATAGTGTGCTGTCTTTCGATGGTAATACATCAGACAGCGGAATTTACAAGCTTCAGGGTGCTTCTACCGTCATTGACAATGAGACCAAAAAGGTTGTTGCCATCGTAGGAGGGCGCAGCCAGGAAACAGATACGTACACGTTAAATCGCGCATTCCAGAGTCCGAGACAGCCTGGAAGCTCGATAAAACCACTGATTGTATACACACCGGCTCTTGAAAACGGATATACATCAGAGACCAGAGTACCTAATATTGACGTGGATGCAGCAAAGGAAAAGGGCGTGGATGTTAAATCCCTTTCCGGTGAGATGATGGAGCTTAGAAATGCTGTTGAAAAGAGTAAAAACGGCGTTGCATGGTATATTTATGATGATCTGACTCCGGATCTCGGCATGGCATATCTTACACAGATGCGATTTGCAAGTGTTCAGGCATCGGATTATTATCATGCGTCTGCACTTGGCGGATTTACAACCGGCGTGACAACGGAGGAGATGGCCGGCGCATACTCGGCACTTACGGACCACGGCCAGTATCGTGAACCTACCTGTATAGTAAAGATGGTCAATAACCAGGGAGAAGATATTTTTGAGGATTATGACCCGATTCAGGTATATCAGGAAAGCAGTGCCGTAATGATGGTTGATATTCTGAAGGGAGTTGTTACCAAGGGTACAGCGGCTTCGATGGGCTGGAGCAGTGATATTGAGGCGGCCGGAAAGACCGGTACGACCAACGGAAGCCGTGACGGATGGTTTTGCGGTGTTACACCTTATTACACGATGACTGTTTGGGTAGGATACGACCAGCAGAAGACACTTTCCAATCTGTACGGTGGCACATATCCGGCAAAGATTTGGAAAAATGCTATGGAAAAGTTTGTAGAAGGACTTCCGGCAGCATCATTTGATACACCTGAGACTGACAATGGACGCGGAGAAGGAACTTATCTGGCAGGCCATGCAGATACATATCAAATAACCAAAGACGGATATACAGCGGCTAATTTCAGAAATGACCATGATCTGGCGGACGAGGCTGCCATGCTTTTGGAGACAGCAAAAAGCGGTGAGTCGGAACGCAGCAGTACAGAGCTTAAAGAAGATGCAAATGCCAAGATTGAAATGATCAAGAGCGAATCCATGAAGGAACGCATGCAGCGGATTTATAAGACGGGAACTGCAGGAAAGAAATATTCAGCTCCGGCGGCAGTGAATTCGGATGAGACTGAAAAAGCAGCTGAGACAGCCGTGGATCCGGCCGAAACAGGCACTACGATTATACCGGCAGGACCGGGCAGCGATACAGTCGGACCGGGACATGGACCGGCGCAGGAGCCTGCGGTGGGACCGGCTGCGGAGATTGGGCAGTAAAGAGAGATTATACTGAATAATTAAAAAAGCACTTTTTTTCTCGGAAATTAAAGGCAGAGAAAAAGAGTGCTTTTTATCTATATGAAATCTGTAACAACTTACTTTCAGTCATGGGGCCACCAGGCGTCATATCAGTTTACTGAGCATTTTCAGGTTCATTTTTCTGCTGTTTCCGGTACTGGGTCGGTGTACATCCGATGATTCGTTTGAATGTGGCGATGTAATTGCTGACCTGATTGTAGCCGACAAATCCGGCTATTTCGGAGATGGACATATCACTGTTTAAGAGGGAAACACTTGCCTGTATACGGTAGTTTTTCAGGTAATTGTACGGTGTGGTGTGAAGAATGTCCCTAAAAATTCGACAGCACTCAGCATTGCTTATATTTCCGGCATCTGCTATATCACCAAGCTGTACATCCTCCTGATAATGGCTGTAAATGTAGGTTAGGATATTCTGCAGGCGCTGCTGGCGCAGAACATTTACGAACAGGTTAGATTCTTCGGCTTTATAGTTGGAGATCAGCTCATTCCACATGGCGACGATCATCACGCAGATGGAGTATTCATGTCCCTGTATCTGTTTTGAAACGAAATAATCTGTGATTTCCCTTAAAAAGAGAGAGATTTTTTTCTGCCACGGTTCCACGGGAACAATGAGAAGAGAGGAAAGTTTTTCACCGGTGGTAAAGGGGAGAACGTAGTCCTTATCCATGCGGCTGCCCGGAAAGAAGGAGAGCAGGCGAAACGGAAAGTTTAAGCTGGCATATTCGCCATCCTCTGAAAGTTCTGTCACGGCGTGTATGATGGTGCTGTTGACAAAGATGACATCTCCTTTTTTGGCATGGATGGTGGAATTATCCGCCTGCATGGTAAGAGTTCCGTTTACCACCAGGGTAAACTGCAGTTCTTCGTGCCAGTGAAAGTCATGCAGCCATCTTCCCGGTGGCTGCATGGAATGAATATCAGCGTGATAAATGTTGACCGGAAAGTCCGAATCCTGATAATGGTTTAGCTCTTTAAGCTCCCTTCGATTTTTCAAATTATTCATCCCCTTTTGTTGTATTTTGTTATTTTGATAATAATTTGATATTTCCTGCTATGAATATTGTACTCTTGCAGCACTCGGATTGCTATACTAAAATCACAAAACAAAGGAAATACGAAATGGCGGCAGAAAAAAGTGTTTTGAAATCATAAAAACGTAGAGACAAGGAGGCGTAAAAATGGCAGCAAATGAAAGAAAACCATATATGGATCGTATCGAACGGTTAAAAAAGAGGGTGCTTGACACCAAACCGGAGATGGATCTGGAAAATGCAATAATACTTACAAAGGGATTTCAGGAATCAGAGGGACAGCCGCTCTGCATCCGGAAGGCGTATGCGTTTAAAAAGCAGTGTCTGGAGAAAACTGTAACCATCTGGGAAGATGAGCTGATCGTAGGAAATGCGGGAAGCAAGCAGCGAGGCGGTATTTTAAGTGTTGATACATGCTGGTCGGTTTTGAATGATGAGCTGGATACAATCAGTGAACGTCCGTATGACCCTTTCTACCTGCGTCCGGAGGATCGCAAGGCATTTGAGGAGATCATCCGCCCGTACTGGAAAGGACGTTCCACATATGAGCAGTGGCTGGTACAGTGTCCGGATTTTGCTGCAACCTTACGAGACTGCGGCGCCCTTTACATCAACCGTAAATCTGTTCGTGGCTGGGGCGAGACGACTGCGGGTTATTCCAGGGTCATCAAAGAGGGCATGGAAGGAATCAAGGCACATATCCATAAAGTGCTTGATACACTAGATATTACCCGTCCAGGTGACTATGAGAAAATCGAGTATCTGAAAGCAATGGAACTGGCAGCCGACGGCATCTCCACGCTGGGACACCGCTATGCGGCTGAAGCGAGAAGACAGGCAGAGGCAGAGCCGGATGAGAAGCGCAGAAAAGAACTTTTACAGATTGCCAAGACCTGCGATCAGGTTCCGGAAAAACCGGCGCGTACCTTCCGCGAGGCGATTCAGTCGATGTATATTTACCAGAACTGCATTTTCATGGAGCAGAATGCGGCAAGCTACAACCCGGGACGCATGGATCAGTATCTCTATCCGTTCTATAAGGCAGATATCGAGGCTGGACGTCTGACAGAAGACGAGGCGCAGGAACTCTTGGACTGCCTGTGGGTAAAATTCTCCGAGCAGTGCCTGTTTCAGGATAAAGTGACTGCACAGTTTTCGGCCGGATATCCGATGTTCCAAAACGTGTGCTGCGGTGGCGTGGATGAGCGCGGCATGGATGCAGTCAATGACGTTTCCTATCTGATTTTACAGGCGACCGCAGATGTACAGCTGTATCAGCCGTCCCTGTCGGTCCGCTACAATATGGCGAAGAACCCGAGCAGCTTCTTAAAGAAGATTGCAGAGGTTATCAAACTGGGAACCGGTTTCCCGGCATTCCACAATGATGAGATCGGTATTCAGATGCTGTTAAATAAGGGAATCCCGTTAAAAGAAGCATACAACTGGAACCCGTGCGGCTGTGTTGAGACCAACCTGGAAGGAAAACAGAGATGCTATACCGCATATGCAGACTTTAACTTAGGTTCGGCAGTTGAATTTGCCCTGTTAAATGGCAAGAGCCGCAAGTACGGCGTGCAGGCGTCCGAGGCGACCGGTGATCCGACTACATTTGATACATATGAACAGTTTGAGGAAGCGGTCAAAGAGCAGATCCGTTATGAACTTCGCGGAACAGTGGCGTCAAGCCATGTATGTGACGATATCGGTTTTCAGAGAGTTGTTCCGGCACTTTCCCTTTCTTTCTATGAGTGCGTGGAGAATGCAAAGGATTATGCATGGGGCGGTGCCAAATATAACCTTGGAAATGGTATAGATGCGATTGGCGTAGCAGACTTAATCAACAGTCTGATGGCGGTAAAGAAACTTGTATTTGATGATAAAAAGATCACGATGCAGCGCCTTCTGGATGCGCTGGATGCGAACTTTGTAGGCTACGAGGATGTCAAGAAGATGTGTGATGAAGCTCCGAAGTACGGCAACGATGATGAGGAAGTGAATGAGGTGACCGGTGATATGTTCTGCTTTATCGCGGACTACATCGAGTCTTTCCACAGCAAATTTGGCAAGATGACACCGGGTATTCTTCCGGTATCCGGAAATACTCCGTTTGGTCTGGAGGTCGGTGCGCTTCCGTCCGGACGTCAGGCCTGGAAGCCGTTGGCAGACGGCGTATCACCGAATCAAGGAACCGATACAGAGGGTATGGGAGCTGTGCTTAAATCTATTTCCCACATTCCGCATGGCCGTTTCAATCAGGGAACTCTGCTGAATGTAAAGATGGATACTGTATTTAGAGACAGCCCGAATTCGACTAAAGAACTGATGAACTATCTGCGCAGTCTCTGCTCTCTGGGCGTATTCCACACTCAGTTCAATGTCATCGATACGGAGACTTTAAAAGAGGCACAGAAACATCCGGAGGATTACAACGGACTGCTGGTACGTGTGGCCGGATATACAGCATATTTCACAGAACTTGGAAAAGAAGTACAGGACGATATTATTTCCAGAACATCACATTCCAATATCTGCTAGTAGGGCAGCAGGCATTAAACAGGAGGAACAGCGTATGGAATTAAAGGCAAATATTCTTCGGATTGAGCGTTTATCTCTTTCGGACGGAAAGGGAATGCGTACCGTCGTATTTTTCAAGGGCTGTCCTCTACACTGTGCCTGGTGTTCAACGCCGGAGTCGCAGTCGGGGCAGCGGGAAGTCTACTATATGAAAGAGCGTTGCACCGGGTGCGGCGCCTGCATCCGTGTATGTCCAAATCAGGCACTTTCCAGGAGTGATAAGACCGGGGAGATTGTCCGGGACAAAGCGCGGTGCAAAAGCTGTTTTCGCTGTGTTGAAGCCTGTAACTACCGGGCGCGACAGATTTATGGCAGGGAGATGACCGTAAAAGAAGTGATGCGCGAGATTCAGAAAGATGAGATGTTTTTCTTCTATTCCGGCGGCGGTGTGACACTCTCCGGCGGCGACGTGTTCTGTCAGACTGATTTTGCAAAAGCACTTTTGGAAGCCTGTGATGATGCCTGCATCAATGCTGCGGCAGAGCTTGATATGTTTACCTCATTTGAAAATGTGAGACAGATTGTTCCACGCCTGCAGATGTTTTATGCAGATGTGAAATGTATGGATCCTAAGAAACATAAGAAATGGACGGGGCAGGACAATACCATCATTTTGGAAAATATTCGAAAGTCAGATGAGATCTGTGCACCGAAGTCCATCCATATCAGACTGCCGCTTATAGCCGGTGTGAACGATGATGTGGAAAATATCAGGAAAACAGCGCAGTTTTGTCAAGGGCTTAAGAATTGTCAGGAGCTTGAATTTTTGCCCTATCACCGGCTGGGACTTCACGCTTATCGACAGCTTGGAAGAGAGTATCAGCTAGAAGACCACGAATCCATGAACCGGTGGGATGTATACAAGAAAATGGGATTCCTCTGCGAGGAGGACTGGTCTTTTGATATGGCAATTTCTGGCATGCAGGTGTACAGGGCAGGAAAGGGAAAAACAGGAGTGACAGAAGAAGAATTGAAGGCGTAGAAGCGTGCGCAAAAAGGCCGAAAGAAATGTAAATAAACGCTTTATTGAGAAGTACTCTTTTGATGTAAGATCAGAAATGATTGAAAAATAAATAAAACAGATTCAGCTCAGAAATGTGCGGCGGCAGCCGAAATGATGGTCTGGATCTGTTTTTTTTAACTTTCCGCTAGACAAATAATGTAAGTTAGTGTATACTAACTCCATCAGCAGTTAGAAGGGACTAACTTTTGCAGAATATAAGTAGAGTATAATCGGAGGATAAAAATATGAGTGTTGTAATTGTAGGAGGCCATGATCGTATGGTCAGTCAGTACGTAAAGATATGTAAATCATTTAACTGTAAGGCAAAAGTGTTTACACAGATGACAGCAGATTTCGGAAAACAGATCGGAGCACCGGACCTGCTTGTACTCTTTACCAGCACTGTTTCGCATAAGATGATCAGAACGGCAGTTGACGGCGCCAAGGGAAGCCGTACGGAGGTTGTCCGCTGTCATACCAGCAGCAAAACCGCACTGGAAGAAATTTTACAGGAACACTGTGCAGCTTGT
>CAVHPN010000056.1:0-12121 GCA_963637995.1 Prevotella sp. CAG:279
AGATGGAAGAGGCGTCAGCAAGTGCGCAGGAAATGGCTGGGAAAGATCAGAAAGCTGACACAGTGTCACAGGAGGCGGTCACGAAAGAGCCGGAGGGTGCTGCAAAGGAGCAGGAAGCGCCTGCAAAAACGCAGTCGGCCGACAAAATTGTGGTGTATACCTGCCCCAGCTGTGGTGCCGAAGTAGTGGCGCAGGAGACGACAGCCTCCACGTATTGCTGCTATTGCCATAATCCGGTCATTATGTCGGGCAGACTTGACGGAAGCTACCGCCCGGATGGCCTGATTCCATTCGAAATTGATAATAAAAAGGCGAAGGAAATATTTAAAAACTGGATTCAGAATAAGAAATACGTACCGAATGACTTCTATTCACCACGTCAGATGGAGTATCTGGAGGGAATATATTATCCGTACTGGATGTACAGCTGTCAGGTATCGGGCGAGATGCAGGCTGAAGCCATAAAAAAACATGTGACGGTGGCCGGAGAGATGGAATATATCGAGACCAGTCATTACTACATAGATAAAAAGGCAAATCTTCCGATCTCGGA
Source organism: Prevotella sp. CAG:279 (assembly GCA_963637995.1). Classification (GTDB taxonomy): domain Bacteria; phylum Bacillota; class Clostridia; order Lachnospirales; family Lachnospiraceae; genus Otoolea. The sequence goes on from CAVHPN010000056.1 coordinate 554, forward strand.
CGTGGCAAGAAATGCACTTAAATCTGCAGACAGAAGCCTTGCGGAGACCGTACTTCCCTTCAATATGAAGAAAATGAAACCATTTCAGGAAAGCTATTTCCTGGGATTTCGGGCAGAACGCAGGGATCGTGAAAAGGAAGAATTTGAGCAGGAGATAGAGCAGGAAGTAAGAGAATACACAAAGGAATCTCTGGAAAACAGCCTGGTCGGATATGATCATGTGAATGTGAGGAGTCATTCGGAAAATATTACGGGAGAGCAGTGGAAATATGCCATGCTGCCTGTGTGGATGATGACATATCCGGATCCGAAGAGCGGACAGATGTACTATTTTGCCATAAACGGTGAAACCGGAAAGGTATGCGGAGTCCTGCCGATTGACAAAAGAAAGCTGCTTAGACTGTTTCTGACTGTCTTTATCCCTGTATTTGCACTGCTTCTTTTAGGAGGGTATCTGATATGATGGGAAATAAAATTATATGCCTTTCTTTTGCGGCACTTTTATCATTTTCCCAGTTATATCCGGTCTTTGCAGCGGAAGATGCGAGAGTATTTGACGAGGCAAATCTTTTCGATGAAGATGACACAAAAGAGCTTGAGAATCGGATAGCAGGGGTGCGTGAATCAGAAAATGCGGATCTTGCAGTTGTGACTACCGATGATGCCCGGGGAAAAACATCAGAGGAATATGCAGATGATTTCTATGACAGTCACGATATGGGCGTGGGAGATGATGCAAGCGGCATATTGCTCCTTATAGATATGGATAATCGTGAGATATATATTTCCACAAGCGGTTATGCGGCCAGGGTTCTAACAGATAACCGAATAGAGGCTGTGCTTGATGCAGCATATGACGAGGTGTCAGACGGATATTATGCAGACGGAGCACTTGCAGCTATAGACAGTATAGAGACATATCTGGAATTGGGAGTGCCTGATGATCAGTATAGTGTGGTCCGTGAAGATAAGAAACGGTCTCTGGAATGGTATGAAGTCCTTATAGCCGCAGCCGTCGCAGCTATCGCAGGCGGACTTTCGTGCCTTGGCGTAGTGAGAAAGTACAAGATGAAGAAAGAACGCAGCAGATCACTGGGATTTCATATGTCATACCGTGCGGACAGTACATTGAATTTTATAAAAAATGAGGAAAGATTTGTAAACAGATCGGTTGTGACAAGACGAATTCCCAGAAAAAACGGACCGGGTCCATCAGGAGGTTCAGCTGGAAGAACCACGATGCATCATAGCAGCAGCGGCAATATGCACGGCGGCGGAGGCAGGAAATTTTAAAAAACTTCATTATGGAAGGCGGATGAATGATATATGACAATCATGATGACAGGCCTATGTGAGAAAGGCGCAGATCAGATCTGGAAACAGTGCAATGATGTGCTGTATGGCCAGGGGATTACATGGCTTGAAGAAGCAGCACATGCAGGCGATGCCGAGGCGTGGTATTTTCTGGGACATTGCTACAGCTGGGGAGACGGGGCTGTCGGCTTTAATGAGAAAAAAGCATATGAATGTTATTTGCGTGCGGCTTCGGGCGGAAGTGCCAGAGCGGTGCTCGGAGCACTGCGTGCCGGCCAGTATGATGAACAGATGAAACAGACTGCCCGTTATTCTCTTGAGGAAAGCTACCGTCAGGTCAGGGAAGCAGCCGAAACCGGAGATGCATATGCCGCATGGCAGATGGGCGAAGCCGTCGAATGGGAAGATTTGACGGACTACATGCCGGCTTCGGACAGTGTCAGGGAAAAATGCCTTGAGTGGTATGAAATAGCCGCTGACGGCGGTATTATCCCTGCGATGGTTAAGATGGGAAAATGCTGTCAAGACGGAACATACCGTGAAAAGAATGAAAAAGAGGCACTTCGCTGGGCTAATCAGTGCGCCGGCTGCGGTGAAGTCTGGGGACTTTTCCGGATGGGAGAATATTACACTAAGGAAGGAAATCCCGATGCGGCATTTCAGTATTATTATGCGGCAGCCAGACAAGGATCTTCGAAAGCGATGCTTTATACAGGTCAGATGTATTTGAATGCGCAGGGAACTGAGCGTGATATAAAAGCTGCGGTTCTGGCACTTGAAGATGCCGCTTCGCGAGGAGAAGCAGACAGTTTTAATGAGCTGGGAAATCTGTTTTACAAGGATGAACTCGTGGAGAGGGACGACGAGAAAGCATTTTACTGGTATCAGAAAGCATATGCGGCAGGCATCAGGGAAGCGGCATTGCCGTTAGCAAGCCTTTATCTGCGTCCGTCAGATGAACAGGATGTATTTAAGGCTGAAAAGCTGCTTAAAGAGGCTGCAGATATAGATACGGACGGGCAGGCAGGCCTTTCTCTCGGAAATATCTACCGCAACGGCCTTTGCGGGGAAATAGATATGCAACAAGCAGTTTCCTGGTACGAAAAGGGGGCTTTACTTGGAAATCCGGAGTGTATGGAGATCCTTGGATGCCTGTATTTTCAGGGAGAAGAAGGAATAGACCGTGATTACAAGAAGGCATTTGAGTGGTTTAGCAGATGTGAAAAGGCCGGAAGTCTTCAGTCGTGTTCCAAACTGGCATATCTCTATATGAAGGGAGAAGGCTGCACGGCTGATGAAAATAAGGCAAAGGAACTGTTTGAGCGTGCGGCGCTGACCGAGTGCGACGGTTATGCACTTTATGAGCTGGGATTTATCTATGAACGGAAAAATGAGTCCCCGGAGGACCTGGAAAGGGCGGCACAGTGCTATCAGAAGGCGATTGAAATGGGAAACGAAAGTGCATCGAGACGTTTTTCGCATTTTAAAAAAGGATTATTCGGACATTGGAAGATAACATATTAGGGCAAGGAAAAATTATATTGAAATGGATATAATTCTGTCCTACATTTGTCCTACATTGAGTGTTATTATACAATCAATAAGTGCAGCAAAAAGGTCTGTGTAGCTAAGCAGACCGGAATGGAGGGGAATATATATGAGCCGATATACGGATCTTATGCAGAAAAAGACAGAAGAACTGACACCTAAAGAGAAAATTGAGCTGGCCAAGTTAATCCTAGAGGAATTTGACCGTGAGGAGCGTCGTATAAACAAGCTTCCTATAGATCAACAGACTAAACAAGAGTGTCTGTGGAATGTGATCAATGCGCATCAGGATATGATGGATTATATACTTTGTGAGGACTTTGGCCTGGAGATAAACCAGGAACAAGCACGGTGGAGAGGCCGTATGACGACTGCGAATGAACATCTGCGAAAACACAAAGAAGCTCGTCAGCAGGATCAGACTATAGACTCTATTAAATATGGTGATATCTCGGACGATAAAATTCAGAATGTAAAAGATAAATATTCACGTCTGCTTGATAATAAGGACGATGCCAAAATCACATTGAAGAGTGTTCGCAAAGCTTCCGGAAATTTATCCATGGGAAAAAGTGACGATAATTACAGTCTGGCAGGAGATACAACTATCACGGACGAACAGAGAAAAGCACTTTACCAGTTCCATCACTGGATGCGAAAGCACAATGGCAGCGCCGCCTTAAATTGGGCTGTAATTGGTTACAAGGGCTCTCCGGTTGATTTCACCGAGAGATTTATGCGTCTTCCGGCAAGAGTACAGCTTAAGGCTCTTTACCTGGTTGAATCAAATAAAAGGAAACATCCTGTGGAGGATATAGATAATGCCATATCTCAGGATTATGTGCCCAATTATGATAATCTGAAGAAAAGGATGACATCCAGCTTTTTCTTTATACGAAAATATGCAAATAGAAGCCGTTATTTCTGGAATAAACTTGAGCAGGCGGCAAGTATAGCCAACAGTCCGGCCAGTGTAGAGGCCCTGAAGAGCTTTACGGATGCAAAAAAGAAAAATGCTCAAGAAAAAGCACGGAAGTTTTTTATACCGGATGAAAAAAGTACCTTTTTAGGAGAGATTAATACAGAGATATCTAGCCTGGATAACGAGGTGAAAAGCGGTAAATTAACCGAGAGTGAGAGAAAAGAAAAAGAAAAAAAATTAAAAAAATATAGAGATATTAGTAAAAACTTTCAGAAGTTGGTGAAGGGTATCGATAAGCTTGCCGAGCTTACAGAACTGCACCCGAATAAAGATGATAAGTTGTCAAAAAAGGAAAAGAAGGATTTTGAGACAAGCCTTAAGGATATTGAGAAGGCAAGAGAGAATCTTAGGAAAGAGAAGAAGTTCCTCGAAGGTTATAAGCACTATTTCTTCAAACAAACCAATGATTTGGCTGGATATACGGTCAATGGCACATCGCTGGGAACCGGCTTATATAAGTTAATGACTCAAGAAACGGCAGATCCGAAGTTTGGAGGAATTGCAGCAGGATTAACGATTACGTCAACCCTCGCAAACCTGTTAAACGACGTCAGAACCATCAGGAACGGAAATGGCTGGCTTGAAAAGACCTATGGAGTTACAGGTTTAGCAAGTGATCTCGGCTTTTTGGGAAGCAGAATCAATTCTATCGCGAAAATGTGTACTGATGATACGGGAAAAGTGGGTGAAATCGCCAATTATGCATGCACTGCTGCACTCGGAATATGTACCGGCGTCAATACGGTAAAATCTGTCATATCCATCGCTGAATATGATAAAGCGAAAAAATTGCATAATAGCTTTAAAGCACTTCAGGCAAACCTCCAAAAAGAATTGGATGATTTGGAAAAAAATAAAAACATGACACCGGAGCAGAAAAAACTTGCACAGCAGCTTAAAAATGTTAAGAAAACAGCTGCATGGAGCACACTTGACAAAGCAGCCAGACTTATCAGACGTGACAAGAGACGTGAGATGAATTCGAATTTCCGTAAATGGGGGGCTTCCATGGCCAGCCTGGTCGGCAGTATAGCCGGATATATTAAAGTTGGTACTTTTGTTGAAGCTTATGGTAAGGCTGTCAGTGAAACAATTTTTAAATACACAAGTTGGACAAGTGTAATTGGCAGCCCGGCAGGCTCCGTATTAAGCATAGTGTCTGAGATGATTGACAATGCGGGAGCATCTAAGAGAAATCGTGAATATATTAATGCTGAATATCCGATAGATGATTCACAGCGAATCGCAGCGATCATGAATTATCAAAAACAGCTTCAAAATTGCACCAAAGGAAGTGCTGAATATAAAGAAATCGAATCTATTCTTTCCAGCAGGGATAAACTGGATAATAGAATCAGAAACCTGCGTGCCGGACAGCATATCCGTGCGAACCAGGAGGGTCTGCGAAACGAAATCTACGAAAGCTATAAGACTACGATCAGCAAAGAGGCGATGAAGTCTCAGGATCCTGTGCAGGAAGGAATCAGTTCCAATGATGGAGAAGAACTGGATACCCTTGATAAAAGATTTGTGGAATCACCTCAGGATGAAAAAAATATGGATAACAGCTCTGATATTCATACCGATGCTGTCAGAAAGTCTGAATCAGAGAATGATATTCATACCGACGCTGTCAGAAAGTCGGTATCAGAGCCTGATAAAGATTTAGATGATGAGCCGGACAATACTATTGTAGATGAGAAAGATTTAAATTTAGGTAAGGCGATACATTACGTGAAAGACGCCCAGAAACTGATGGTAGATTATGCGAGCCTTTTGAAACTCAACAAACCCGCATCTAAAAAGTCTGATAAGACCGAAAAGAAAGATAAGACCGAAAATAAAGATAAGAATTTAAATAAGGGTAATAGCAGCACAGCTAAAAAAACAAAAGAAAATACCGGTAGATCCCTTAAGTGATCAATCGGACAAAGTAGCAGCTTATAAACAGAATATGTATAATAAGGAGAATGTTTTATGGAAAACAAGGAATTAGTAAAGCGTCAGAAAGAAGTTTTAAATAAGATATACGAAGCTTATCAGGACAATGATATCGTGGCAGCTATGGCTCCGGGAGAGGAAGTCGGAAGTACAGATATGCTTGTTGTGCAGCATACTGAAGTGGGCAGGGATATAGATGAGATTCTCGGTAATTATTATTTTATTCCGGCACCGAAGGAATTGGGACCGTTTCAGTATTTCTTCTCGACATTGACACTTTCCGAGGAGGTGTCGGATTCCGTACAGGATGAAATGTCAGCGGCAGTGACAATTATCAACTCCATGATTTCATTTGGTACATTTTTCATGAATCTTGACAGAACGGCGCTTTCCTACCGTCATGTGACACTGCTTCCGAATGATACTGATGAGAGCACACTTTCATTGACAGTACAGGCAACCATACTTAATGCAATATCGGAGGTCTCCGTGTGGGCAGATGTGCTTGATGCGCTTCAATATGAAAAAATTACCTTTGAACAGTTCATGGAATATTGCGTTGAATTTCGTAAAGTAGTAGAAGAAACAAGAAATAATACTGTAAATGAGTAGGAATTGTTATTGTACACGGGTAAACATTGTTACTGTGCGCGGATAGGTATTTTCTCGTATGACGACACTCTTGCACCGCACAGTAAAATATGATAAAATTCTTAACCAAATGGATATGCCGCCAAGATCTTGTGCAATCACAGATGTTGGCGGCTGTCCATGCATCAGAAAGTCAGAGTGAGATTAAGAGAGGATGAAAATCATGGCAATTAACTACAGCAGTACCCGTGGCGGTGAGAGCAACGTAACAGCTTCGATGGCAATCTTAAAGGGACTGGCAGCAGACGGAGGTCTGTTTATGCCGGATCATATCCCGACATTAGATTGCAGCCTGGAAGAATTATCCCATAAGACATATCAGGAAGTGGCTTATGAGGTTATGAAGCAGTTTTTGACCGATTTTACTAAGGAAGAGCTTAAAACCTGTATCGAGCGTGCTTATGACGATAAATTTGATACAGAAGAGATAGCACCGCTTGTAAAGGCGGATGGCGCATATTATCTGGAATTATTCCACGGAAGCACGATTGCCTTCAAGGATATGGCACTCTCTATTCTGCCGCATCTTATGACGGTATCTGCCAAGAAGAATCATGCGGAAAATACCATTGTTATTCTGACAGCTACATCCGGAGATACAGGAAAAGCAGCTATGGCCGGATTTGCTGATGTAGAAGGAACCAGAATTATCGTATTTTATCCTAAGGATGGCGTAAGCCGTGTACAGGAGCTTCAGATGCTGACCCAGAAGGGAGCCAACACCAATGTAGTAGGCATTTCCGGAAACTTTGATGATGCCCAGAGCGGAGTTAAGAAAATTTTCGGAGATAAGGAATTTGCAAAAGAGTTAGATGGCAGAGGATATCAGCTCTCATCGGCAAACTCTATCAATATCGGCCGTCTTGTACCTCAGGTTGTATACTACGTATATGCATATGCAAAGTTGTTTGAGAGCGGAGAGATCGAAAACGGTGAAAAGATCAACGTAACCGTACCTACCGGCAATTTCGGTAATATTTTGGCAGCATATTTTGCAAAGCAGATGGGAGTACCGATTGACAAGCTTATCTGCGCATCCAATGACAATAAGGTTCTCTATGATTTCTTCAAGACCGGCACATATGATAAGAACAGACCATTCATTCTCACATCATCACCGTCTATGGATATTCTGATTTCCAGCAACCTGGAGCGTCTTATATATCTGTCTACAGGTTGTGACGCAGCTAAGACCAAGAAGCTTATGGAAGAGCTTGCAAAGAATGGCAAATATTCCGTGACAGATGATATGCGTGAGCGCATGGCAGACTTTGTCGGTGGCTATGCGGATCAGGCAGCCAACGCAGCTGAAATTAAGCGTCTCTATGATGAGACCGGATACATGATAGATACCCATACGGGAGTAGCATCCTGCGTATATCACAATTATGTAAAGGAAACCGGAGATGCAAAGAAGACAGTTATCGCATCCACTGCAAGCCCGTACAAGTTCTCAAGAAGCGTCATGGAAGCTATCTTTGGCAGTGAGGAAGGCAAAGGCGAGTTTGAACTTATCGATGAGATGGAGAAAGCATCAGGCGTGAAGATTCCGCAGGCCATCGAAGAGATCCGCAAGGCAGAGATTCGCCACAACATCCAGTGCAAGCCGGAAGATATGGAAAAAACTGTTTCTGAACTGTTAAAATAAAGGCATGTTGGTTTACTGTGGAAACTGTACATAAACTTAATTGTGTTATTTTTTTGACAGACTAGGCAAATGAGAAATTTTGTTATATAATGGTTAAAGGTAGTTATAGAATAAAGAGACAATGAGGAGGTTTGTACATGTTAGTTAGTGCTAAGGATATGCTTCAGAAGGCAAGAGACGGCAAATACGCAGTTGGCCAGTTCAATATCAACAACCTTGAATGGACTAAGGCTATATTACTTACAGCGCAGGAGCAGAATTCACCGGTTATTTTAGGTGTTTCTGAGGGCGCGGGCAAGTATATGACCGGCTTTAAGACTGTATCAGCCATGGTTAAAGCTATGATCGAAGAGCTGAATATCACAGTTCCGGTTGCACTGCATCTGGATCACGGCACATACGAGGGCTGCTACAAATGTATCGAGGCTGGTTTTTCATCCATCATGTTTGATGGTTCTCATTACCCGATCGCAGAAAATGTTGAGAAGACCAAAGAACTGGTTAAGGTTTGTGCAGAGAAGGGTATCTCTCTGGAAGCTGAGGTGGGTTCCATCGGCGGCGAGGAAGACGGTGTCATCGGTATGGGTGAATGCGCAGATCCGAACGAGTGCAAGGCAATTGCAGACCTCGGAGTTGATATGCTGGCAGCCGGTATCGGCAATATTCACGGTAAATATCCGGCAAACTGGCCTGGACTCAGCTTTGAGACACTGGCAGCTGTAAAAGAGAAGGTAGGAGACATGCCGCTCGTTCTTCACGGTGGTACAGGTATTCCGGAAGACATGATCAAGAAGGCCATTTCCTTAGGTGTAGCTAAGATCAATGTAAATACAGAGTGCCAGCTTTCATTTGCAGAGGCAACCCGCAAGTACATTGAGGCAGGCAAAGATCTGGAAGGCAAGGGATTTGATCCGCGTAAACTTCTTGCACCTGGCTTTGAAGCTATCAAAGAGACAGTTAAGACCAAGATGGAGCTGTTTGGTTCTATCGGAAAAGCTTGATAAGTAATTAAAATTAAGAACCGGGCTGCCGGGATGTATGCTGCATATTGCGGATATACATGCCGGTGGTTCGGTTTGTTTTATAATGTGAGGGATTTTATGAAAGATATTATTAATGTACCGGAGATTTTCGGAAAGAATGTCTTTAATGACAAGGTAATGCAGGAACGCCTTCCGAAAAGTGTATACAAAAAACTTAAAAAGACCATCGAGGATGGCGCAGAGCTTGATCCGTCTATTGCTGATGTAGTGGCACATGCCATGAAGGACTGGGCGATTGAACACGGTGCAACCCATTATTCACACTGGTTTCAGCCATTAACCGGAGTTACGGCAGAAAAACATGATGCATTTATCTCTGTTCCGGATTCAAATGGCAAGGTTATCATGGAATTTTCCGGAAAAGAGCTTATAAAGGGTGAGCCGGATGCCTCTTCATTTCCGTCAGGAGGACTGAGATCCACTTTTGAGGCACGTGGATATACCACATGGGACTGTACTTCACCGGCATTTCTTCGTGAAGATACACTCGGCGTGACACTTTATATACCAACAGCATTCTGCTCATATCGCGGTGAGGCACTGGATAAGAAGACACCTTTACTTCGTTCCATGCAGGTAATCAATGAACAGTCACTCAGAATTTTGCGCCTGTTTGGCAATACCACATCCCGCCGTGTAGTGCCGTATGTGGGACCTGAGCAGGAATATTTCCTGATCGACAGAGAAAAATATCTGCAGAGAAAAGACCTGATCTATACGGGACGTACACTTTTTGGCGCGATGCCGCCAAAGGGACAGGAGATGGATGACCATTATTTCGGAAGCATCCGTCCTAGAGTCGGTGCATTCATGAAAGATCTTAATGAAACCCTGTGGAAACTCGGAGTCAGTGCAAAAACTCAGCACAATGAGGTTGCACCTGCACAGCATGAGCTGGCACCGACTTATACGCAGGTGAATCTGGCCGTAGATCACAACCAGATGGTTATGGAGGCGATGAAACGTGTGGCAGGGCAGCACGGACTTACCTGTCTGCTCCACGAGAAGCCATTTGACGGAATCAACGGTTCTGGTAAACATAATAACTGGTCTTTGACCAGTGATGACGGCATCAATATGATGAATCCTGGTGAGACTCCTCATGAAAATGTGCAGTTTCTGCTGGTTCTAGCCTGCATCATGAAGGCTGTTGACAAACATGCAGATCTTCTCCGTGAGTCCACGGCTATCCCGGGAAATGATCATCGTCTGGGTGCATCAGAGGCACCGCCTGCTATTATTTCCATCTTTTTGGGCGAACAGCTTGAGGATGTTGTCGATCAGCTTTGCAGCACAGGCGAGGCTGCACATTCCAAGCAGGGCGAGGTATTGAAGACCGGTGTTACGACCATGGCAGAGTTTGTCAAGGATGCCACGGACAGAAACCGTACATCACCGTTTGCATTTACAGGCAATAAATTTGAGTTCCGTATGGTGGGGTCATCTGATTCGGTATCTTCACCGAATGTTGTTTTAAATACCATCGTGGCAGAGGCATTTAAGGAAGCCGCTGACGAACTTGAAAAGAGCGACGATTTTGACAGCGCGGTCCATGACATGATAAAGCGTCTCTTTGCTGAGCACCGCCGCATCATTTTCAGCGGAAACGGATATTCCGATGAATGGGTAAAAGAGGCCGAAAGAAGAGGACTTCCGAACCTGAAAGCGGGAATCGATTCAGTTGAAGCCCTTGTAACGGATAAAGCTGTCGAGCTTTTTGAAAAATTCGGTGTATATACCAAAACAGAGCTTGAATCACGTGTCGAGATAGAGTATGAAGCTTATGCGAAGACAGTCAATATCGAGGCAAAAACCATGATCGATATGGCAGGCAAGCAGATAATTCCGGCAGTAGTCAGATATACAACCCAGCTGGCTAATTCACTGTCCACAGTCAGAAATGCCTGCGAGGAGGCGGATGTAAGTGTTCAGAAGGAATTGCTTTTGGAGACCTCCGATAAGCTTTCACAGATGAAGGTGGCGTTGGCAGCTCTTAAGGATGTCGTTGATAAGGCATCAACGATCAAAGACAACAAAGAGAAGGCTTTTGCATACCTCAATGAAGTAAGTCCTGCAATGCAGGCACTCAGAAAACCGGCGGATGAACTGGAAATGCTGGTAGATAAAGAACTGTGGCCGTTCCCGAGCTACGGAGATATGATATTTGAGGTTTAAAAAACTGGCATGTCGCCTGATGACGGCATGCCAGTTTTTAGTTTCATAGGAAAATGCGTCCTATGAAACTAAAACGCTCCGCGAGGGTGCAAAGCGCCGGTGGCGCTTGTTATGCACCGACCGAAGTGGAACGTAGATGCGCACTCGGCGCAAGGGTAGATGGTTGCTGAAGCAACCGCGCCTTGGCGCGAGGGGCTGTAAAAAAACTCCCATAGAAAAAAGTCGCCCAGACCGTGCGGTCTGAGCAACTTTTTGGTATAATAAGG
>CAVHPN010000057.1:0-11727 GCA_963637995.1 Prevotella sp. CAG:279
CAGCAGCGTCAGCAGGATGCACACAGCTTTCTGCTCGTACCAGGAAAGTACCATAGACAGCGGAAGGTCATTTACGCCACAGCCGAAAGCATCTGCAAGGGCAACGGCAATCTGGATGGCGCTGTAAGCGTCATTACACTGTCCGACATCCATCAAACGCGGCAGACCGCCGATTGTGCCGAGGTCGAGGTCATTGAAACGATATTTGCCGCAGGCAAGTGTAAGCACGACGGTATCGGCAGGGGTCTGTTTTACAAACTCTGTATAGTAGTTGCGACCGGGGCGAGCACCGTCGCAGCCGGCAACCAGAAAGAAATGTCTGATTGCACCGGATTTGACAGCTTCGATGACCTTATCTGCCACGCCAAGCACCGTGTGGCGGGCAAAGCCTGTCATGACCGTGCTGCCGCCGTTGATTCCGGTGAAAGTTTTGTCCTCGGAGTAACCGCCTAGCTCTAGAGCCTTATTAATCAGAGGAGTAAAGTCTTTGTTCTCTCCGATATGTGTCATTTCAGGGTAAGATACCACTGCTGTTGTGAACACACGGTTTGCATAACTGGTCTTTGGAGGCATCAGACAGTTGGTAGTAAACAGCACCGGTGCGGGAAGATTATCAAATTCTTTCTGCTGGTTCTGCCATGCTGTGCCGAAATTGCCCTTGAGATGAGGATACTTTTTAAGTTCGGGATAGGCGTGAGCAGGGAGCATTTCGCCGTGGGTGTAGATGTTGATGCCTTTGCCCTCGGTCTGCTCAAGCAGCAGTTTCAGGTCGTGAAGGTCATGGCCAGAGATGACGATGAACGGTCCTTTTTCCACAGTAAGAGGTACAGTAACAGGTGTAGGCATTCCGTAGCTTTCAGTATTCGCTTTATCCAAAATGGCCATGCACTTGAGATTTTTTTCGCCAACCTCCATCACGATGGGCAGAAGCTCGTCCATGCCCCACTCTTCGCCGATGGCAAAGAGTGCCTTGGCAAAGAAACGGTTTACTTCCTCGTCAGTATAGCCAAGCACCATGGCGTGATGAGCATAAGCTGCCATACCGCGAACACCGAAAAGAATGAGAGATTTGAGACTGCGGATGTCTTCATGGGCATTCCATACCTGCTCCATATCATAATCATCGGTGCGCCCGCACGCAGAGGTACAGACAGAACAATCAGGAACAAGACGTGCTTTTTCACCATGCACCCGATTAATCATTTCGCGGATAGCCTTTTCATTAAAATTTACATTTGTGATGGTGGTAAAAAGTCCCTCGATCACAAGACGCCATGTATCTTCGTTTACATTCGGAGCATTATCTGTAGCACGGGACAGTCCGATCAGAGCACCGGTCAGTTCGTCCTGCAGTTTCGCTACATCAGCGGTCTTGCCGCAGACACCGGCATTTCCCGCGCAGCCGGTGCAGCCTGCTGTTTGCTCACACTGAAAACAAAACATTTTTCGATCCATTTTTTAATCCTCGCTTTCTCCTCGCTTGCTTTTGTGATCTGATTATAGTACAATCAAATCAATAAGTCGGTTGAATTTTCAACGAAAGAGGATTTTATGAAAAATTTTTTACCTGTTATACGTTCAGCTCAGCTTTTTTCAGGTATCTCCATGGAGGAACTGACAGCGATGTTATCTTGCCTTAATGCCGAACAAAAGGACTTCCCGAAGGAGGCCTTTGTGCTGCGTGCCGGTGATGCTGCCGATTCGATTGGGCTTGTGCTGGAAGGGACGGTTCTAATCGTGCAGGAAGATATTTGGGGAAACCGCAATATTATTTCCAAGGCGGGACCGGGACAAACTTTTGCTGTTGCATATGCCTGTGCCTCCGGCTCAAGACTGAATGCAAGTGTTATAGCGGAAACACCTGTTACAGTAATATTTTTGAATATAAAGCGAATCTTAAATGTATGCCCGTCCGTCTGCTCGCATCATGGTCGGGTAATCAGGAACCTTCTTGGCGAACTTGCCGAGAAAAATTTGCAGTTTAACGAAAAACTCACGCATATGGGACAACGCACCACAAGGTCAAAGATTATGTCCTACATTTCTGCAGAAGCACAGCGACTTGGAACCTGTGAATTTGATATTCCGTTTTCTAGACAGCAGTTTGCAGACTATTTAGGAGTTGAGCGCAGCGGACTGTCGCTCGAACTGGGAAAAATGAAAAAAGACGGTCTCATCGATTATCACAAGAGCCATTTTATCTTACAGATCAAATAGAAATAACAGAGTTGCAAAGCGAAGACCTCGAACGTTCGCAGAATGGCTAGGCCTGAACAAGCTTGAATGATACGAGCGCGAGACGTCGCAAAACGTCCGGTGGACGTTTGCTCTGCGACGACCGGAGCGAAGCGTAGACCTCGAACATTCGAAGAATGTTCAAGCCCGACCGGGCTTGAACAATAAGAAAAAGGATATCCTGTAATGGATATCCTTTTTCTTATTATTTAGAGCGCGAGACGGGACTCGAACCCGCGGCCTCGACCTTGGCAAGGTCGCGCTCCACCAACTGAGCCACTCGCGCATTTTCTGAATTCTGAAGCATCGCTTCAACATGTCATATGTTATCATATGACGGGCAAATTGGCAAGCGTTTTTTGGCTATTTTTCGTGAAAATTTGCAGAAAGTTTTGTTTTGCTTATGTCTGTATCTTTGCCTGCTGCCTGTACAAATCCGATGATCTGTCCTGACAGAAGCACGGTCAAAACAGAATATACTATGCGCTCCAATGGAATATAGCTTAGGGAAAGCCCCAGAACAGCAAAATCTGAGATGAGGTATATCCACTGAATTTTGACATGGGTTATATGCGATAAGCTCATCGCAAGAGCGTCATCGCCGCCGGTAGCCCCTCCGATTCGCACGCAAAGACCGGCACCGATACCTACAAAGAGAGCTCCAAGGACGGAAGCTAAAAGCGGCATTTCGGCAAGCTGTGGCCAGAGTGGCGGAAATTGTTCGTAAATCCGGTATGAGACAGAAAAACTGGCGCTGGAAAGAAGAGAATATACGATAAATTGTTTTCCCAAAAGTTTCCAGCCCATGGCGTAGCATATGATATTCATGACAAAGCCTGAAGCGGACGGTGATATATGAAACCAATGCTCCAGCAGAAGTGTCATTCCTAAAACACCGCCCTCAGTAACACCGGAAAATGAGTGTACATGATATAGACCAAATGCCAGAAAAGCACTTCCAAACAGCGCGATCAGGCAAGAACGCAGTTTGATATCAAGAGAACGAAAAAGATTCATTAAAAAATAAGCTCCTTTACGGTAATAATAGCGGAAGAGTAACGGAAAAAAGAATCTCGGCTGATTTACATGCGGAGATACTCTCAAAGCTGTAACCGGGTTCACTGCCTTCACCATTACAGGTTCTGCTATTACAGGTTTTTCCGGTGACAAGTCGAGCACTTATGTGCCCGCCATGGCGATCTGCGATGGATTTTGCGATCGAGAGTCCGATGCCGTAACCTCCGCTTGAACGTGCCCTGGAATCATCCGCCCGGTAAAAACGGTCAAAAAGTCGCGGAACCTGTTTAGGATCAATGTTTTCGCAAGGGTTTTGAACATCGAGACACAGATGACGTTTCTTTTGATACAGCGATACTGAAATAGTTCCGTCGGGGAGACAATATTTGACGGCATTGTCGAGTAAAATTGATGTCAGACGAACAATCTGGTCCTTCTGGCCCCGCATTTTAAGACCCGGCTCTATCGAAAGAGATATTTTTTTACCCTGTGCATCGATGGCAGTTCGGAAACTGTCGGATGTTTCCAAAACCAGATCGCTGGCTGAAAAATCAGACAGGCATTCAGGGCAGATATTTTCCTCGGCTCTGGAAAGTTCGATAAGCTCCGCGATCATACTGTTCAAGCGTTCAACCTGCTTCCTGGTGCTGTCAGTCCATTCATCCTTACCGCGTACCATCTCCATGACACCGACATTTGCGGAAATGATACCGAGAGGAGTTTTGAGTTCATGTGAGACATCGGTTATAAATCTGCGCTGCTTTTTGATATTGTCGGCAAATGGCTGTATGACACAGTCTGACAGGGACAAAAGAAGCAAAAATACAACGGCCAGACAACCGAAAATAATAAAGAATGTAATACGAAGCAGCACATAGAAAGCCTGAAGCTGGGAAAAACAGTCAACTATCACGAGAGTGTCTCCGTTTGCGGAGTCGGAATCATCAGAAGAATATAGTTGATAACGATAATATCCCCAATAGCCTTTGTCTTTTCCGGAAGACGTGATGGCATCAGTAAGCTCTAATATATCATTTTCGCTGAGTGAAGCAATATGTTCAGAATTTATATCTGCCGGTTCACCGTTTTCATCCAGATGAATAATGCAGTAGCGTGTTTCAAAAGCTGTTTCCCTTGTTACCTGAAAACGCCAGGAGACACTGGGGCGCTCCTTGACCATTGGGAAGTTCCAGTCATTTTCATAAAGAGTTGTTATTATGGAGTCAGCCCTGTCGGTCAGACGTATATAGTTGCCGAGATTGATTCCGGCACCTATTACAAAAAGAGTGACAGCCAGAGAAAGCATGGCGATGAGAAGAAAACGGCAGCGCAGACTTCTGATCATGCGTCCGTTGCTGTCAGCAGATATCCTTTTTCGCTTTTTTGAATCATTCGGTCCGCTCCGAGCGCCTGCATTTTTTTTCGAAGATAAGAAACGTAAGTCCATACCAATTGTCCCTCCTGAGTAGCCGGAAGCAAATTACAGTTATTTTCATCAGAAGAAGTGCTCCCCCAGACATGTTCAAGAAGCTGCTTTTCTGTCAGAAAACGACCCTCCTCCCGCATAAATAATTCCATCATGGCTGCTTCCCGGCTGGACAAGCAGACAGAGGAAGTGCTGCATGATAATTCCATGGAGGTACGATTGAGAGTCAAATTGCCGCAGGTTAAGTCGGAAGGTTGCTTCGCGGCCTGGCGTCTTGTAAGTGCACGGACTCTGGCCAGAAATTCACCTATGTCAAAAGGCTTGGTCAGATAGTCGTCGGCTCCGGAATCCAACCCGGAAATTTTATCTTCAATCTGGCTCTTTGCAGTCAAAAGCAGTACGGGAGTAAGGATTTCCATTTTTCGAAGTTTATTAAGGACTTCAAGCCCGTCCATTTTCGGCATCATAATGTCCAGAATAAGCCCATCATAACCTACGGAGGTCGCTTTTTCAAGAGCAGCGGCACCGTCATAGACAGAATCCACTTCATACCCCTCGTGGATCAAGAGTGTGCTGAGCGCACGTATCATATCCGGCTCATCGTCGGCAAGAAGAAGTTTCATAATCAAAGAGTCCTTTCAATTTCGGGTGCAATAATTAGATCTTTTAATGTGGACAGGGAAAGATCGGTAGATGCAATCTGATCTGAGCATCTTTTTAATTCCTGCTGCATCAGTTCGGGGTTCGCAATATTGTGCTTATATTTGAGTTCGTGTTCGATACTGGCCCAGCAATCCATTGCTATAGTCCGAAGCTGTACCTCCAGAAAAGGGAGTTCATCGATTTCAGTTTTGTTGCCAAGAAAACGAACAGGCATCTTTAGAATCATATGATAGCTTCGATATCCGTTTGGTTTTGGATGTGCTATAAAATCCTTTTCATGGAATATTTTTATGCCCGGAATTTCACGAATGAGATCGGCAGTGTGATATACATCGTCTACCATCGGGCAGATCAGGCGTACGCCGGCAGCGTCATGTTCATATGTGAGAGCATTTTGGAGCGTGGGTTCAAATCCGTCACGAATGAGCTTGTCCTGCATGCTCTGCGGGCTTTTGATACGTGAGGTATATGAAGAAACCGGGTCCCAGCCGGACTTTATTTTCTGATAGCGTCTGATCATATTTATGCATGACAGAAATTCATCAAGGACTCCCTCCAGGGTGACCCGTGAATTTCCGTAAAAATCATCACAATTGTCTGAATTAGAATTTATCATGTTTTATAAAACTGACATGCCGCCTGAAGGCGATACCACCTTTACTGAAAGTCAGTTTTTCCCTTTCTAAGAATCGGCACCATGACTTAAAGCCTGTTGCTTCGCGCCTTCGCATCCCCGCGTGCGGATGTGCAATCTGCATGGCTGCCTGACAACATTTTTAGAATATAAAGTAAAAAAGAGCAAGGCATTTCACAGATATTCCATGCTTTTTCACAGAAAAAACACAGCCGGATTAGAAAAACACAAGATCGGCTTATAAAAATGCACGACACAGCTTAAAAATCCTTGACAAAGCCGGGATAAATGTATATAAATGTAGGGTAAGATTTGCGGGCATGTACTAAGAAAATAAAGAAATTCATGTGCGAAGATATAAGCTAGGAGGAATATACGATGAACAAGACAGAATTAATCGCAGTTGTAGCTGAGAAAGCAGAGATTTCAAAGAAAGATGCAGAGAAGGCTATCAAGGCTTTCACAGATGCAGTATCTGAGGAACTGGTAAAGGGCGGAAAGATTCAGCTGGTTGGTTTTGGTACCTTTGAGGTAGCTGAGAGAGCAGCAAGAGAAGGCAGAAATCCGAAGACCGGTGAGACCATGCCAATCGCAGCATCCAAGACTCCGAAATTCAAAGCTGGCAAGGCATTAAAGGATATGGTAAACGCATAATTCCTGTCTTGAGTGTCAGGAGGAAGATACGGTATGCGACTGGATAAGTATCTGAAAGTATCCCGCATCATCAAGAGGAGAACTGTAGCGAACGAGGCATGTGACAGCGGCCGCGTGGTGCTCAATGATAAAGTAGCCAGAGCAAGCGCAGAGGTGAAGGTCGGTGATGTCATCGAGATTGCGTTTGGCAACAAGTCGGTTAAGGTGCGCGTGACCAGCGTTCAGGAGACAATCCGCAAAGAAGATGCGAAGGAAATGTTCGAATATCTATAGATAAATAGAAATAAAAAGCCCGAGATTCGTAGAGAAGTTTCGGGCTTCTTTTTTGTCCGCAGTATTGAAAAAATACAGCGGATGAATTAAAATAGAAAAAAGATTATGACAGGCAGGGTACGAAGGAAGTGAAATAAGATGCGCAGGCGGATATCAGAAAACAGGGCTGATGAAAGAAGAAGAAAAAACAAAAAAGAAAATCTGAATAACCGAATGGCACTTGTTGGTGTTACCATGGTAGTTCTCAGCCTGGCTGTTACAGTCCACATCAAGGGTATTGATCTCAAGGAAAAAGATAAGAACTATTCGATTCGAGAGGAAAATCTGGAGGCGCAGGTTGAGGAAGAGGAAGAACGTGCCAAGCAGCTTGAAGAGTACCGCGTATATGTCCAGACCAAGCAATATATCGAAAAAGTCGCGAAAGAGAAGCTTGGGTTGGTAAATAAAGATGAGATTTTGCTCAAACCATCGTCCAATAAATAAAAAGAATCCTGCGAGCAGGATTCTTTTTTATTCTGAAAGTGTTGCCAAGCGACCAGACATCTGCGGCAGAAAGGAGCGTGACGATCAGATGCAGGAAAAAACAGAAATTTATATGAGAAAAAATTATATGACAGAAGAGGGGGACGCAGTCCTTGTCGGTCTGTCCGGCGGAGCGGATTCGGTGGCGCTGCTGCTGCTTCTGTGGAAATTGAGGGACAAATTGCACATTTTCCTGCGGGCGATACACGTTCATCATGGTTTGCGTGGAGCGGAGGCAGATAGGGATGCAGCATTTTCAAAAGCTCTTTGCGATAGACTTGGAGTCCGTTTCTATGAGTTTCATATAGATGCGGCCAAGGAAGCACGGGACGGCAGGTGTTCGCTTGAGGAGGCCGGAAGAAAAGCGCGATACAGGCTTTATGAGGAGGTCGCAGTGGCGTGGGAGAGTGAAATGAATAATAAAGTTCACGTCCATATTGCCACGGCCCATCATGCCGATGACAGTGCGGAAACCATTCTTTTGAATCTGTTTCGCGGAAGCGGCCTTGGCGGCCTTTCGGGTATCGCTCCTGTCCGCGGACGCATTATCCGCCCTTTGCTTTGGGCTGAAAGAAGAGAAATTCAGGCCTGGCTTGTAAAACAGCAGCAGGAATGGGTGGAAGATTCCACAAATAAAGAGAGCGAATACAGCCGAAACTGGATTCGAAATGAACTGATTCCGGCGGTCAGGACGCGTCTGAACGCACAGTCGGTAAGACATATAGATCAGGCGGGGAAATATATCCGTCAGGCGGATGCATATTTTAAAATGGAGGCAGAACACTGGCTTTTACAATATGCATCAGGCAGGGGAGCTGACGCGAAGGAGTTGTCCAAACGGCCTGATATAGTGCAAAGTTATATAATAAGAGAACTATTTCTCAGAAACGGGATGCCCCTTAAAAATGTGACGGAAAAACATATAGATGCCGTGCGCGTACTTCTAAATCAGGAGACAGGAAAGAGCATTTCACTGCCTCATGGTTTCAGGGCAGAAAATACATATGGAAGTATTACAATATATCCTGATAGTAAAAAGATAAGTCCACACGTAGCGGATGAACCGTCCGAAATCTGTATCCAACTTTCGGCTTTGCCGCAGACAAATGAAGAACTGTCAAATGGTGACGACCAATGTACCGACTATGGTAAACTTTTGCGGATGCATGTATTCCCGTGTGAAAACGCAGAGGATTTTCCTAAAAAGCAGTATACGAAATGGCTTGATTATGATAGAATAAAAGGCGATTTATCGCTGAGACACCGCAAAACTGGTGATTATCTGACATTGCCGTCAGGCGGCAAAAAAAGCCTGAAATCCTGGATGATAGATGAGAAGATTCCTAGACAGGAGAGAGATGAAATCTGGCTTCTGGCAGAAGGGGAACATGTCCTATGGATAGTGGGATACAGAATCAGCGCATATTATAAGATAACAGAACAAACAAAAAACATCCTTGAGGTGGAGTTTAACGGAGGAGAGAAAAGTGGAGGATAAGATTCGCGTCTTATTGACGGAGGAAGAAGTAAACAATAAAATCAGCGAGGTGGCAGCACAGATCAATAGAGATTACGAGGGTAAGGAAGTACATCTGATCTGTATCCTTAAGGGCGGAGTATTCTTTACCTGTGAACTGGCAAAGCGCCTGACTGTCCCGGTTTCGCTGGATTTCATGTCTGTGTCCAGCTATGGTTCAGATACCAAATCGAGCGGTGTGGTAAAGATTATTAAGGATCTTGATGAGCCGCTTGAGGGCAAGAATGTACTTATTGTAGAAGATATCATCGATTCAGGACGTACACTTGCATACCTGATTGAAGTATTAAAACAGAGAAATCCGAATAATATTGAACTCTGTACCCTGCTTGACAAACCGGAGCGCCGTGTGAAAAAGCAGGTCCAGGTCAAATATACCTGTTTTACTATTCCGGATGAGTTTGTTGTAGGCTATGGTCTGGATTACGATCAGAAATACCGCAATCTTCCGTATATCGGAGTTGTGGAAGTCTAAGGAGGAAACCAGTTGAAGCAGCGTCAGTCGATAGGCGGCGTGGGACTTTTGATTCTCATGCTGCTTGTTATTATGTTTTTTTCGCTTAAAGTCCCGGGAATGGCTACAGAGCGGGATTTGAGTTATCCGGATTTCGTTTCATATCTGGATGAAAAAGAAGTGGTGAGTGCAGAAATTCGCCCCAACAAAGAAGTGCCTACCGGAGAGGTTGTTTTTGAGACAACTTCCGGCGATCGTGAGGAATTTAACGTTCTTGACGTTAAAGAGGTGGAGATGGCACTTCGCGAGGCCAACGTACCGTATACGACATCCAGTATCCGCCAGGACAATTATTTCATGACAGTGATTCTTCCTATCGTGCTTTCTGCCGGTGTGCTGATTTTTCTGTTTATGTTCATCAATTCACGTTCCGGAGGCGGAGCTAATGCCAAGATGATGAATTTTGGCCGCAGCCGTGCACAGATGGTGTCCAACAGTAAAGTTGATTTTACAAAGGTAGCCGGTCTTGAGGAAGAAAAAGAGGAATTGGAGGAAATCGTAGATTTCCTTAAAAATCCACAGAAGTATACCGGAGTGGGCGCACGCATCCCTAAAGGAGTTATTTTAGTAGGACCTCCGGGAACGGGTAAAACTCTTCTTGCCAAGGCAGTGGCAGGCGAGGCCGGAGTTCCGTTCTTCTCGATTTCTGGTTCTGATTTTGTGGAAATGTTTGTCGGCGTTGGTGCATCGCGTGTCAGGGATTTGTTTGAAGAAGCAAAGAAAAATGCACCGTGTATTGTTTTTATTGATGAGATTGATGCCGTTGCCAGACAGCGAGGCACAGGTATGGGAGGCGGTCATGATGAGCGTGAGCAGACACTGAATCAGCTTCTGGTAGAGATGGATGGATTTGGCGTTAATGAAGGCATCATCGTCATGGCAGCCACAAACCGTGTGGACATTCTGGATCCGGCGATTCTGCGTCCGGGAAGATTTGACAGAAAGGTAGCTGTGGGACGTCCTGATGTAAAGGGACGCGAGGAAATTCTTGCTGTTCATACAAAAGCAAAACCTCTCGGTGAAGATGTAGATCTACATAGAATTGCACAGACAACCTCGGGATTTACCGGAGCTGATCTTGAGAATCTGATGAATGAGGCAGCGATAAATACCGCAAAAGAAGGCCGTAAATTTCTTACCCAGAAGGATATTGAAAAAGCCTTTATTAAGGTGGGAATCGGTGCGGAGAAACGCAGCAAGGTTATTTCTGAGAAGGATAAGAAGATTACGGCATATCATGAGGCGGGTCATGCGATACTGTTTCATGTACTTCCGGATGTGGGACCGGTGCATACGGTATCCATTATTCCGACAGGTGTCGGAGCGGCGGGATATACCATGCCACTGCCGGAAAAGGATGAACTTCACATGACCAAGGGGAAAATGCTTCAGAATATCATGGTTTCCCTCGGCGGACGTATAGCAGAAGAAATCATATTTGATGATATTACGACAGGCGCGTCACAGGACATCAAGCAGGCGACTTCCATGGCGAGGTCTATGGTGACGGAGTACGGTATGTCCAAGAAACTCGGCATGATTAACTATGGCAGTGATAACAGTGAAGTGTTTATCGGCCGGGATCTTGCTCATGCCAGAACCTACAGTGAAGAAGTGGCAGGCGAGATTGACAGCGAAGTGAAACGCATAATTGACGAGTGTTATGCCAAGGCGAAACAGATTATTCTTGAACACGAATATGTTCTTCACTCCTGCTGTGATCTGCTGATGGAAAAGGAAAAGATAGGTCAGGCGGAGTTCGAGGCTTTGTTTAAGAATGATGAAAAAACATCCGAAGAGACGGAAAACCAGGTATAGGCGCATCCTTTTATGCAAAATTCAGAGTGGCCTTACTGAACACTTCAGGGGAGAATGTTGATTTGCACAAAAAAGTAATAGAAAAAAACTGATGTTTGTGCACACTTATTTTGGCTTACATGCTATTATAATAGACGTAACCCCCCCCAATACATTATATAGTTTTTGCTACACCCCATAAAACGAAATACCTTCTCCTAAAAAGGTCAGCCACCCCGCTGACCTTTTTTCATTATAGAAAATTGCTCCGCAATTTGCCTATAATGAAAAAAGCTCCGCGTGGATGCGCACTCGGCGCAATGGTAGATGGTTGCCAAAGCAACCGCGCCTCGGCGCGAGGATGTGCCAAGGCACATCCTTTTTTCTTTCATGCAAAAAAATCTGTCAAGCATTTTTGAAAATGTCCCAAAATAATTGAAACATTAGCCCCGGCT
>CAVHPN010000058.1:0-10534 GCA_963637995.1 Prevotella sp. CAG:279
AGAGACCGGACGCGACAGCCTGCGCCGAGTATGATGTGTGGAACAACACCATGGGACGCTTTGTTCGGCGCGGTTCCAAGGGCATTGCCCTGATCGACACCAGAGGCGACCGCGACAGGCTTCGCTATGTTTTTGATGTGTCGGATACCGGTGAAAGGGCACATCCGCAGGACGGCTTTGCCGGAATGTCAGTATATAACCAGGAAGATTCCGGTGTATTTCGATACTATCAATATACTGACCTGACAGATTCGGATCTTTTCAATGAATATCTGGAGCAGGTAAAGACTGCATCGATATATGATACGGGTGTTGATACACAGCCAGGGGATCAATTGCTGACCCTTTCTACTTGCAGCTACCATACGGAAGGTGGAAGGTTCGTTGTGGTAGCGCAGAAACAGGAATAGAGAATCTTGACTTTTTGACTTGTGAATGCATAATATAAACGAGATTATCATAAACTAATTTATGATAAGTGGGGTGCACATATGAAATTTATAGGCAGAATAAGCGGGGATTTGCCGGAGAGTAAAGAGGGAAAATTAAATGATTATAAAATATGCTACAGAAGAAGATATCGAAGCAATTGCAGCAGTCGAAGCGGAGTGTTTTCCACCTGCAGAAGCCGCAACAGAAAAAGATTTTGTTGGAAGAGTTGAGTATTACGGAAATCACTTTTGGTTGATGTTCGATGAAGAGAAGTTGATCGCTTTTGTTGATGGTTTT
This sequence comes from Prevotella sp. CAG:279, assembly GCA_963637995.1. Lineage (GTDB taxonomy): Bacteria > Bacillota > Clostridia > Lachnospirales > Lachnospiraceae > Otoolea. Next base: position 730 of record CAVHPN010000058.1, read on the forward strand.
GTTACCGATGAACCGGATTTGACAGATGAAATGTACGAAAATGCAGCTATGCACAATGAAAATGGCACATGGCAGATGATTTTTGGGGTCAACACTCTGCCGGATTACCGTAAACATGGATATGCCGGGGAGTTGATTTCCCGTGCTATTGCTGATGCCAAACAGCAAGGGCGCAAAGGCCTTGTGCTGACGTGTAAAGAAAAACTGGTTCATTATTATGCAAAATTCGGCTTTGAAGATGAAGGAGTATCTGAAAAATCCACGCACGGAAATGTTGTATGGCATCAGATGCGACTGTCGTTTTGATATCTTCCGGTTTAGCCGAATCAGGCAAGTCGTTACATAATCCGTATTATAAATAAAAAGAAGTCACGATATATAAAAAGTGACCACATCAGAAGAGATCAGAAGGAATGAACATGGCAGCAGAAAAATATTATTATAATCAATTAAATAAAGAACAGCAGAAGGCTTATTATGCAATCAGGCAGGGGCTTTTGGAGATGGCTCCATCATTTCCGGTGCCGCGGCTGGAGCGGAAGGAACTTTCGGATGTTTATTTCATGATCCGAATGGATGATCCCATGATCTTCTGGTCGACGACATTTAAATACCGTTATTATGATAATTCCGCTTATGTAGAGCTTATTCCGCAATATCTTTTTACCAGGGACAAAATAAAAGAGCACAGGCTTGCCATGGAAGCGAGAGTGAAAAAACTGGTAAGGCAGGCGGAAAAACTGGACGAAAAGGGTAAGGAACTTTTCATTCATGATTTTATCTGCGAGAATGTGCATTATGATAAACTTAAAAAAGAATACTCTCATGAAATCATAGGGGCACTGGGAAATGGAGTGGCGGTTTGCGAGGGTATCGCGAAGGCGGTGAAGCTTTTGTGTGACAGGCTTGGAATCTGGTGCGTCGTGGCATTGTCGGAAAACAATCCCGAGAAGGGCATCAAGTATCGCCATGCCTGGAATGTCATCCGCATAGACGGAAAATACTATCATCTGGATGCCACCTTTGATAATACACTCTCAAGATCATCAACACTTCGATATGATTATGTAAATCTTTCGGATAAGCAAATTTTCAGGGATCACGAGCCTGTCATATGGAAAATGCCGCCCTGTGACGACAATGATCATTTTTACTATAAAGAGAAGAAAATTTCATGGACAACGTTGGATGAAGTGAAAAACAGAAGCCGTCAGGCGGCAAAAAAAGGAAAAGTGCTGCTTTTCCACTGGAGAGGCGGATATCTGACGAGGGAAGCATTGAGAGATCTTCTGGAAATATTCAACGAGGAAGCCGCAGCGAGAGAAAAACATGCTTTGGTTTCCGTAAACTGGCCTCAGGCCGTACTTTTGGTGGAATTTGCCGACGGTACAGGTCAGGAGAGAGTGGAGATGGAAGAGGCCAATGAAGGGGAATTGGAATAAAAGTGGAATAAATTGAATGTGAAAAAAAACTGTGTTATATTGTTATTAGCAGGGGATTTCATACGAGATGCCGCCTTTCCAAAGTGAGTGCAGGCAACACATGAATAGTAACCCCAAAGAGTAATTTGAGCGGATGGATGTGTAATAAATAGGGGGAGAAACCGGTGGAAAATAAACCAGTGGAGAATAAACCAGTGGAAAATAAGTATGATGAAGCGAGAGATGAGTTGTTTGCGATTTTTGATGCACTGGCAGATTCGTATACCAACGTACTGCTTATTGATGCAGAGAATTCCAGGATAAAGACACTTAAGGTAAAAGGTGCTGTAGAGGGAATTTTTGTAAAAAACAGAGATTACTTCTACGACTTTGATGCTGTAAAAAATCAATATGTTCAAAAACGTGTTCACCCTAAAGATCGGAAGATGATGTCGGAAGCTTTAAGCCTTGAAACAATTAAGCGAAAAATGGCTGAGGGCAAGGAATATAAGGGAAATTATTATGTCCTGGAAAATGGCGAACCACATTATTTCCAATTCAAATTTCTGAAACTGGAAGGCATAAAGTATATTGTCGGCGGCTTCCAGAATACGGATGAAATCATAGAAAACGAAAAAAAACAGAGAGAACTGCAGGAAAAGCATCAAAGAGAACTGGAAGAACATCTGGAAGAAGAAAAGAGACAGAAGGAAAAGGAAAAAACATATCAGCAGCAGCTGAAAAAGCAGCTGCAGGTCATCAATGCCATAAGCAGTGAATATAAATCTCTCTACCTTATTGAATGTGAGAGCAACACGTGGAGTGTATTCAAAACAGACGGCAGTATGCTTATACAGGATGCTCTGGCACACTCGGCGGCATCTGAAAGGTATGATGATGCGATTCACACATATATTGTGAACTTCGTGGCAGAAGAAGACAGAGAATATCTTCTGGAACATGCGACATTAAAAAATTTGATAGCAGAGACACCGGATGCGGGTATCCATTCTCTGAGCTATGACCGTATAGTAGCAGACGGACGACAGCACTGGCAGGCGATAACCGCCAAGTTTACTTCAGATGACGGAAAGATGTATCTGGTTCTTGCCTTTAGAAATGTGCATGATATTGTCGAAAAACAGATTAGTCAGGAAAATGCATTGAGAGATGCTCTTATGCTGGCGAGACGGGCAAATCGGGCAAAAACAACATTTTTAAACAACATGTCCCATGATATCCGGACACCGATGAATGCCATCATCGGTTTTACGGCATTGGCGCAGACCCGCATAGAGCATCCGGAACAGGTGCAGGACTATCTGAAGAAAATTCATACCTCAAGCACACATCTTCTCAGTCTGATCAATGAGATCCTTGACATGAGCCGTATTGAGAGCGGTATTGTGAAACTGGAGGAAAATGTGGTTCACCTTCCTGATGTGCTGCATGAGCTGCGCACGATTATCCAGGGACAGGTGGATGCAAAACAGCAGAATCTGTTTATTGACACATTGGACGTGGTTCATGAGGACGTCATTACGGATAAGCTGCGCCTCAATCAGATTTTGTTAAATATTGTAAGTAATGCCATCAAATATACGGACTGCGGCGGGAATATCGAGGTGCGTATCATAGAGAAACCCTGCAATATGGAAGGCTATGCCTCATATGTATTCAGCATTCGTGATAATGGCATGGGAATGTCGCAGGAGTTTGCGGATCGCGTGTTTGATGTCTTTTCGAGAGAACGGACATCTACTGTCAGCGGAATTCAGGGTACAGGTCTTGGCATGTCCATCACCAAAAATATCGTAGATATGATGAACGGAACCATCACGGTGGACAGCGAACTAAACAAGGGTTCAAAGTTCGTTGTTACGGTAAATTTTAAACTGGCAGAAGAAACAACACATGTCACGCCGATTGCTGAACTAAAGGGAGCAAGGGCACTGGTGGTAGATGATAATATAAATACCTGCCAGAGTGTCAGCAAGATGCTTCGCAGCATCGCCATGAGACCTGACTGGTCCACTTCGGGTAAGGAGGCCATCATCCGCGCTAAGGAAGCTGTAGAATTCTGTGACGAGTATAAGGTTTACATAATTGATTACATGATGCCTGATATGAACGGCATCGAGACGGTGCGCCAGATTCGCAAGGTCATAGGAGATGAGATCCCGATCATTGTGCTCACGGCCTATGATTGGGCTGATTTTGAGGAGGAAGCCAGGGCAGCAGGCGTGACGGATTTCGTTTCCAAACCCATTTTCATGTCAGAGCTTAAAAGCGTGCTGAGCAGACAGCGGGAAAATGATTCGACAGTGGAAAAGACTACGATGACGGATCGCGATTACAGCGGGAAAAGAATTCTTCTTGTGGAGGACAACGAGCTGAATCGTGAAATAGCAACATTTATTCTGGAAGATGCGGGAATTGACGTTGACACGGCGAAGGATGGTGTTGAGGCTGTGAATATCATGAATCGTGCAGATGAGGATCGATACGACATGATTTTGATGGATATTCAGATGCCGAAGATGGATGGATATACAGCCACAAGGGAAATCCGCACATTGAATAACAACAGGAAGGCCAATATCCCGATTGTGGCCATGACTGCCAATGCTTTCGATGAAGACAGAAAGAGGTCCTATGAAGCAGGAATGAACGGACATATCGCAAAGCCTATTGAGATAGCCGCGGTCACAAAAACTCTGGATCGAATATTCAGGGAAAAATAATAGTTACAGAAAATGTTAATAATAGAAAATGTATGGTTGAATAAAAAATAGGGTAGAAAGAGGAGATTATGAAAAAACTGATAAGCCATATAGAGATGAGCCATGTAAATAGAACCCATATAAAGAAAAAAAGTAAATTTGTCGGAATCATGCTTGCTGCGGTATTAGCTGCGGGAGTGATGCTTACGGCCTGTGGCAGCAGCGACAGTAAAACAGTTAAGCTCGACCCGGAACATCCGGTGTCATTGACGGTATGGCACTATTATAACGGAGCCCAGCAGGCGACTTTTGATACGCTGGTGGAAGAATTCAATGCTACAGTAGGTCAGGAGCAGGGGATCTACGTGGAAGGCTACAGCCAGGGTTCGGTATCAGATCTTGAATCGGCAGTCTCCGCATCCATAAGAGGAGATGTGGGAGCAGCTAATCTCCCTGATATATTCTCTTCCTACGCTGACACCGCTTATGCCGTACAAAAAGAGGATAAGCTTGCGGATCTGACACAATATTTCACAGAAGAAGAACTGGACAGCTATGTAGATTCCTACATAAGCGAAGGCTATTTCAATGATGACGGTGCACTGTATCTTCTGCCGGTAGCGAAGGCCACAGAGATCCTTTTACTTAACAAGACAGATTGGGAACTATTTGCGCAAGCTACAGGAAGCACACTTGAAGAGCTTAAGACTCCGGAAGGTATCATCCGGGTTGCAGAGCGCTATTATAATTGGACGGACAGCCTTACTCCGGAGATTGCAAATGACGGTATGGCTTTCTACGGCAGAGATTCCATGGCAAATTATTTTGTCATCGGCATGAAACAGATGGGCCAGGAGATCTTTCAGGTAAGTAATGGAAAAGTTACACTAAATACTGATAAGGAGCTGATTAAGCGCCTGTGGGAGAATTATTATATACCTTATGTGAAGGGATATTTCGGGGCTTACGGCAGATTTCGCTCCGATGATGTAAAGACGGGAGATATACTGGCATATACCGGTTCCACGTCTTCCTCCATGTATTTCCCGGATGCTATTGAGAAAGACGATAAGAGTTATCCGATTGAGTGCATTGCCATGGAAGCACCGGTGTTTGAGGGCGGTGAAAATGTGAGAGTGCAGCAGGGAGCCGGAATGGCGGTTACCAAATCTGATGCTCAGCATGAATATGCGGCCTCAATATTCTTAAAATGGTTTACACAGAAGGATAACAACATGCGTTTTGTATGTGATTCCGGCTATCTGCCGGTGCTCAAGGATGCCAACAGCGTGGAGGCACTGGACGAGGTGATTGAGAATAACAATCTGGAAATCAGCGATAAAACATATGATTGCCTGAAGACGATACTTCAAAACGCAAATACAGTGAAATCATATACATCACGAAATTTTGACAATGGTTATCAGACCAGAAAAGTATTGGATTCCAGCCTGTCTGATCGTGCGGCACAAGATAAAAAGGCTATCGATGATGCAGTTGCGGCAGGTTCCGACAGAGAAGAAGTGCTGGCAGAATACACATCAGATGAGTCATTTGAAGAATGGTATCAGAGCTTTTGTGAGGATTTGGAGAAGGCGGCAGCCGGAGAATAATACATGACCAAGAAAAAGACACTGTTAAGAATATTTATGTGGCCGATGCTGCTTTTGGTACTGATGCAAGGCATCTTGCTGTTTGCGGTGCTTATTTTCAGCGGGCTTCGGTCAAATCTTGAGAGTAATACGATTCAGATGGATCAGCATGCGGTGGAAAACCGTCAGGTGGTTCTGGAGAGTGACATGGTAGAAAAGTGGCGATCCATCTATAAGGAAAGCCCGTATCTGTCAGATGTGTTAAAAACACAGCTGGAGAATGAAGGTATCGATATCACGGCCTTTCTGAACTCTGAAACCGCACAGAGAAGCTATCTGGAAGAGGTGTTTCCTGAGTTGATAAATGTGCTGCAGTACAACACAACATCAGGAGTATTTCTTGTGCTTGCCAATGAGCAACCTGTGGAAAGCAAGGCCAAATACTGCGGATTTTTTCTGAGAGATTCCGATCCGCAGAATAAAACCGCAACAAATACCGATCTGTTGCTGGAGCGGGGAAGCAAGCAGCTGTCCCGCAACCTTTCGATATCTCTGGACAACGCATGGAGTACTGATTTTGAACTGATGGGATCAGGAAACCGGGCTGCAGACGATTTCTTCTACAAGCCTTATCTGGCAGCACAGAAGTATAAAAACACGGAGATGGTAAATCTGGGCTACTGGTCACCGGCTTTTATTTTGGAAGACCACTATATGGACAGCCATCAGATGATCGCATACTCGGTTCCGCTTGAGTATGACGGAGTGATATACGGAGTACTGGGGGTAGAAATCAGTGTAAATTATTTAACCAGCTATTTTTCGGTGCAGGATCTGGATAGTAATCTGAATGCAGGTTATGCACTGCTGCTGGAAGAGAAAGATGGACAGTATCGAAGTATTGTGGGTAAGGGAGCCCTCTATGATACGGTATCCAGAAGCAACGAATTGTTGACATTTACTCAGCAGGATGATACATGTCTGTATGAGGTAGATCGTGCTAAAATTGGCAATCAGAAGATCTACGCAGTTATGCAGTCCCTCAATCTCTATGGCAACAATATTCCTTACGAGGACAATCACTGGGTACTTTGCGGACTGGTTACGGAAGACTCCATCTATGGTTTTGGATACAGCCTTTATCTTCGTATGGCCGCCATGATCGCAGGCAGTCTGGTTCTGGCAGCAATTTTCACATATCTTCTGATTCGCCATGTGGGCAAGCCGGTATATCGCCTGATGGAAAGCGTTAGAGGAGGTGTGGAAGGAATCCATGAATATAAGGATTCTGATATTCTGGAGATCGATGAACTGCATGACGTGATGGAAAACCTGACGGATGCAGAGAGGCAGTCGGCTCTCAGGCTCTCGGAGGAAAAGGAGCGTTATCGTATTGCCGTAGAGAGCTCACAGGATGTCTTCTTCACTATGCGGAAAAAGGAACAGATACTGGAGGTTGTCAATGACGATTACGGGAGCGGAGCGTGGAGTTACAAAGACTACGCAAGTTCGTTTGCTGACGGAGATTACATTCATCCAAAGGATCGCGACAGAGTGCTCAGGATTTTAAATAATGCCAAAGGTGATATCAACATAGAGTTCAGGGCCCGCTATAAGAGATCTGAAGATTATATATGGGTTAATCTTACCGGTACTGTGATTGAGGATGAAAAAGGAGAGCCTGACCGCATCGTCGGCTGCGTGCGCGATATTAATCAGCAAAAACTGCTGGAGGAGGAACAGAAACAAAAGCAATATTATGATCCTGTCACCTCATTTTATCGTTTAAACTACGGAATGGACGCCGTGAAAATGCTGCAGGAAGACTGTACGGTGGTATTGCTGCACATAGAAGAACTGAGATATATCGATGAGCGCTACGGCCTGGTATTCGGAGATCTCATACTCGAACAGCTGGCAAATATTTTGATAGATCAATGTAACAAGGCAGGTTTCACACAGATTGTGGCAATCAGGGCCGGTGCGACACACATGATGCTGTGGATTGCCGGACGGGTCCCGGAAGAAGTGGTATCCGTCTTAGATAAGGCGCACGAACTTTTTGCTGCTATGACGGATGATAAGCTGCTGGTACTGGATTTTAAATGCGGTATCACACTTTGGAGAAGGGATACTTTTCCGGAGGAGGCAGTACAGGAGGCTAAAAAAGCTTTGCAGGTCGCAAGACGCGGACGAGCGTGGTCTGTTTTCTATGATGACCTTTCTGAGAATGATAAAAAACAGCCCTGCGATACTGCCTTTGGAGAAGTGGCCTCTCTGGGACGTTGGAAAGATATGAGTCTGGCCTCTCTGATACTTAATCTGATGGATAAAAGCGGAGAAATATCCGTGGTGCTGGATATTTTTGTCAGAAAACTGAAGGAACAATATAAGGTAAAAGACCTTGTAATTACACAATTTCAGAGAGAGGTACTGGTAAACAGTCTTGAGTATCACCGGCTTGATAGGGAAAAATACAGGGACTGGGACGGACTGGTGCACTGCACCGGATCAGAGTATCAGCAATATATTGCAGGAAAAGTTCTGCAGGAGATGCAGCCTATAACACCTGAACTGGCGGATGATCCTACGATAAGTCCTTTCATAGTGGAAAAGTCCGGTTTTGTATTTCATATGGCGGATCAGGGTTCATACTCAGGCAGTATTTTGATATTTACGGATGAACTTGAACTGGAAGATCATGAAAAGCTACGCAAATCCTTCAATGAGATCGGTTCGGTAATCCAGAATAAACTCAATTTACAGCGCCATGACCAGTCGGCACAGGCAAAATCTGACTTCTTAGCGAGAATGTCCCACGAGATCCGTACACCTATGAACGGTATCATCGGCATGACTGAGATTGCATTAAAGAGTGGGCAGACCGAGGAGCGAAGAGTAGATTGTCTTGAGAAGATTCGGAGCTCATCTAATTATCTCCTTGGACTTTTGAATGACATACTGGATATGTCCAAGATAGAGAGCGGCAAAATGAGGCTTGTATTGGAGCCAAGTGACCTTTACAAGATGCTGCACGGTTTGGAGCCGCTTTTAGAGGCAAAATTTGCAGAAAAGGGCCTGCGATTTATACAGAAGTTTGAATTGCAGCACCACAGCTTCATGTGTGATGAGCTGCGAATCAATCAGGTATTGGTTAATCTTCTTGGAAATGCAATCAAATATTCCAATACCGGCGGTAGAATCTGGCTTACGGTGGAGGAAACCTGTGGTAAAGACGGAATCTCCCAGCTGCATTTTTCTGTTAAAGATGAGGGTATCGGTATTCAGGAAGAGAAACAGAAGCTGATTTTCAGGCAGTTTGAACAGGCCGATCAGTCACAGAATTCCAGAAAACAGGGTACGGGGCTGGGACTTGCCATCAGCAGCCGTCTGGTGCATATGATGGATGCGGATATTATACTGCACAGTGAACCGGGCGTGGGAAGTGTATTTGAGATGACGATTCCGTTAAAATGGACTGAGGATGCGCCGGAACCGAAACGGACGGACGATTGCAACACTGACTTTAGCGGCAAGCGTGTGCTGGTGGTGGAAGATAATGCACTTAACATGGAGATTGCGCAGTCGTTACTGGAAGATTGCAATATCACCGTGGAGTGTGCATACAACGGCGAAGAGGCACTGCAGCGCATGAAGGAATCTAAGAGCGGTTATTATGACCTGATACTTATGGATATCATGATGCCGGTAATGGACGGACTTGAGGCTACAAGTGAGATTAGAAAGATTGACAGAGAGGACTGCCGGACAATCCCTATCATAGCCATGAGCGCCAATGCCTTTGATGAAGATGTGAAGCGTTCGCTGGCCAGCGGCATGAACGGACATCTGTCCAAGCCTGTGGATGTGGAGAAATTAAGAGAGATTCTTTCACGGTTTATGGGGAATTGATCTGAAATTTGCCTGAATTGATTTTATGGAGAATTGATTTGAATTTGCTTGAATTGATTTGAATTTTGTCTAAAAAAGATATGTCGCCTGACGGCGGCATATCTTTTTTATAAGTAGCGTATCTGCTTTATAAGTAATCCATAACCAGAAACATAGG
>CAVHPN010000059.1:0-9299 GCA_963637995.1 Prevotella sp. CAG:279
CAAAAGGCACTTACCTATGGTTCACTTTCACGGATCAAGATCGACAATATGCGTGAGGAACATCAGGAAAAACTGATTAAAGATTCAGAAAAACTGGCCGCACAGCAGAAGGCCGAGACGGAGGCTAAAAATAAGTCCAAAGAACCAAGAAAAGAATATGGTTTCATTGCGGTATCTGTAGGAGACGGACTTTCCGAGATTTTCAGGGGAATCGGAGCTGACTATATCATTGAAGGTGGTCAGACAATGAATCCGAGTACGGAAGATATGCTGGAAGCAATTGAGAAGGTAAATGCTGATATTGTGTATATATTCCCGAATAATAAAAATATTATTCTGGCGGCAGAGCAGGCAAGGAGTCTCTCTGAAGATACCAAGGTCTATGTTGTTCCTTCCAAGACTGTTCCTCAGGGTATCACGGCACTCATCAATTTTGCACCGGATCTGACACCGGAAGAGAATATGGCACAGATGACCGAGGAAATGAATCGTGTAAAGACAGGTCAGATTACCTATGCAGTCCGTAATACGTCAATCGATGGCATGGAGATTACCGAAGGCGATATCATGGGAATCGGAGACAGCGGTATGTTGGCTGTGGGCAAAAATATCGAAGAAACGGCCCTGGAGTCCCTTCGTAAAATGATAGATGACGAGTCAGAGCTTGTAACTGTTTATTTCGGTGCCGACGTGAATGAAGATGATGCAGAAAAGCTTTGCGATAAGGCACGTAAAGAATTTACGTCATGTGAATTTGAGTGTCAAAATGGCGGACAGCCAATCTATTATTATATGATTTCAGTCGAATAAGTATGATCTAAAGAATCTATAACTATAAATGAGGCAGATCGGAGAAAAAACTTCGGATACTGCCTCTATTTAAGTTACTCTGAAAGTGTTGTCAGGCGGCAGTTGTGAAAGTGCCGAAGACACGAAACAACTGACTTTCATTCATGGTGGTGCCGCCGTCAGGCGGTATGGGAGTTTCATAGAGAATCACATGTTTTCACTAGATACAGGAGAAAGATATGGAACAGGAGATGGAACAAAAAAATATAACAACCATCAAGGGAATCGGTGAAAAGACAGCAAATTTATTTAAGAAGCTGGGAGTGGAAACAATTGACGAACTGCTTCATTATTATCCGCGTGCCTATGATGAATTTAAAGAGCCTCAGGTGATCTCAGAGCTTAGAGAAGATACGGTTGCGGCAGTTGGCGGAATTCTTGCAAAGACAGCCGATGTTGTGAGGTATGGGACAAAACTTCAGGTTACGACTGCAGGAATCAGGGATATTGGAGGAACACTGACGCTTGTGTGGTACAATATGCCATATCTGCGCGGAACACTCAAGGCAGGTGAACGTTTTGTTTTTCGCGGCCGTATTGTGAAAAAACGCGGAAGACTCACGATGGAGCAGCCTGAGATCTATAGCCCCGAGCAGTATGCAAAGGTCGTGTCATCCATGCAGCCGGTCTACGCTCAGACGAAGGGACTCGGCAATAAGACTATCGCAAAGGCAGTCTCGCAGGCTCTTTCGATGCGCCGGATGGAGCGTGAATATCTTCCTGACGGTCTGCGTGAAAAGTATTCTCTTGCAGAAATCAACTATGCTTTGGAACATATACATTTTCCGGAAAATCGTGAGGAGCTGATGTTTTCACGGAAACGTCTCGTTTTTGACGAATTTTTTATGTTTCTGATGTCGGTTCGCTTTTTGAAAGGGAAAAAAGAAGATAAGAATAGCATATATAAATTTACGATTTCATCGGAAATGGCATCTGTTGTTGAAAAACTTCCGTATGCGCTTACTAATGCCCAGAAAAAAGTCTTGTGTGAAATATATGACGATTTATCTGGGGGCCATATCATGAACCGCCTGATTCAGGGTGATGTCGGTTCAGGTAAGACGATCATAGCGATAATGGCACTGCTGCAGGCGGCGGCAAATGGATATCAGGGGGCACTTATGGTGCCGACTGAGGTGCTGGCACGTCAGCATTACGAGTCGATGACAGAATTATTTTCGACACTTGGAATCACATATCGTCCTGTACTTCTGACCGGATCGATGACAGTGAAAGAGAAAAGACTTGCCAGAGAGGCTATCGCAAATCACGAAGCTGATATTGTGATAGGAACCCATGCGCTTATTCAGGAAAAGGTGATATACGACAATCTGGCATTGGTAATAACGGATGAACAGCACCGCTTTGGCGTTGCACAGCGGGAGATGCTTGGAAAAAAAGGCGGAGAACCTCATGTGCTTGTCATGAGTGCGACACCGATTCCACGTACATTGGCGATTATTTTATATGGAGATCTTGATATTTCCATTATCGACGAAGTTCCGTCAAACCGGCAGCCGATCAAAAATTGCGTGGTAAACCGGGAGTTTCGCCCGAATGCATATCGTTTCATCGAAAATGAGGTGCGCGCCGGCCGTCAGGCATATGTCATCTGTCCAATGGTAGAGCCGAGTGAGATGCTTGAAGCGGAAAATGTTATTGATTATACGAAGGAACTGCGTCAGGCACTGTCCCCGTCGATACGGGTGGAATATCTGCATGGAAAGATGAAGGGAAAAGAAAAAAATGCGATCATGGAGGCATTTGCTGCCAATGAGATTCAGGTGTTGGTGTCTACTACGGTAATTGAGGTTGGTATTAACGTCCCCAATGCCACGGTTATGATGATCGAAAATGCCGAACGCTTCGGTCTGGCACAGCTCCATCAGCTCAGAGGCCGTGTCGGGAGAGGTAAGGAGCAGTCTTATTGTATCATGGTAAATGCTTCCGGAGAAGAAGACGCCGGAAAACGGCTTGATATACTCAATAAGTCAAATGATGGTTTCTATATTGCTTCTGAAGATCTGAAACTGAGAGGCCCCGGAGATCTCTTCGGTGTTCGTCAGAGCGGAGATCTCGAATTTCGCCTGGCAGACATATTTGCAGATGCGGATATGTTAAAAGCAGTTTCCGATGAGGTGAAGATATTGACAGACAGGGATCCGCTGCTTGAGGCAGAGGAAAATCAGGAATTGAAGCGTAAGATAGACATTTATCTGGAAAAAAGTTACGAAAAAGTAAATTTATAACTGTTCAGAGCCAAGCTTTTTAGGGTGGTTCTGAACAGCCAAAGAATATCATAAATACGGATTACATCCGTCCTTCGTTATAACGCTTAATGAGTTTCTGGATCTTTGCAGTAGGAGTCAAAGCATTTTCCAGAGATACGTTGTGGTTTAGGGAGTTGATGATCGCAGCGATAAACTTGCTCATATCAGCTTCCACATACCAGTCACGCTTAAGGAGCTCCGGAGTATGGTAGTTTAAGTTTGTGGTAACCACGCAGTCAAGATAACCTTTTGCAAAGAACTCATCAAATTTTTCGAGTCCGTTGGTAAAGAGACCGAAAGTAGCGCATACTACAACGCGTTTTGCTTTACGCTCTTTGAGGGCGCGGCAGGTATCTAACATACTTTCACCTGATGATATCATGTCATCTATGATGAGAACTGTTTTTCCCTCAACGGAGGAACCTAAAAATTCATGAGCAACGATAGGATTGCGTCCGCCTACAACACGGGAGTAGTCGCGTCTCTTATAGAACATACCCATATCAACACCGAGGTTGTTGGCAAGATAAACGGCACGGGACATGGCTCCTTCGTCAGGACTGATAACCATAAGGTTGTCTTTGTCAATCTTGAGGGTCTTATCATGGTTAAGCAATGCCTTGATGAACTGGTATGTAGGCATGAAATTATCAAAGCCGCTTAACGGGATGGAGTTCTGTACCCGAGGATCGTGTGCATCGAAGGTAATGATATTGCTTACACCCATGTAAATCAGTTCTTCCAGCATCATCGCACAGTCAAGAGATTCACGACCGCTGCGTTTGTGCTGACGACCTTCATATAAGAAAGGCATGATAACATTGACACGATGTGCTGTGGCAACAGATGCGCCGATGATACGTTTCAAATCCTGAAAGTGGTCGTCCGGTGACATATGATTGGTAAAACCGCTCATTTTGTAGGTAAGGCTGTAGTTGGTGACATCGACCATGGCATAGATATCAGTACCACGGACAGATTCATTGATCATACCTTTGGCCTCACCGCTTCCAAAACGCGGGCAGGCGCAGTCAAGCATGTAGGAATCAGCATCATAGCCGCGATATTGAAGATTTTCCTGACGTTTTTTCAGTACTTCGATATCGTTGCGGCGGAAATTGATGATGTGGGAGTTGACTTTCTCAGCCAGTTCCCGGCAGCTCTCCAGTGCGGCAATCTTAAGAGGCGCAACAGGGAGAGTGTCATTAAACACGTAGTCATTCGACATGATTATACCTCCAAACTGTGTGGGTCCTTCGATGTATGAGGGCAGAGAGTACAACTCTGTCTGCCATTGCAGGACATAATACAACTATTTTATACCATCTTACAGTTAAAAACGTCAATAGAAATAAAAAAAAACGGACAACTTTACAAAAAAGACTAATACTGTTAATATGATACCAGGGTCAAAAGAGCAGATGTTCGACGAGAGCCTGCCTGCGGGAGAATATGTGATCTTGGGACTCCAACATCTTAATATAAACTTAGAGGAATTTACAATATGAAAAAAGGTCATCTAATCAAATCGGTTGATCCCGGCTCTATTGCAGAGGAGATGGAGTTAGAGCCCGGAGATGTGCTGCTTTCGATCGATGGAGATGAGATAGAGGATATTTTTGATTATGAATATAAGATAAACAGCGAGGAGATTACCCTTCTTGTCCGCAAAAAAAACGGTGAAGAGTGGGAGCTTGATATTGTTAATGAGTATCAGGATCTGGGTATTACCTTTGAAAACGGATTGATGAGTGATTATCGTTCCTGTCGCAATAAATGCATATTCTGCTTTATAGATCAGATGCCGCCTGGGATGAGGGAAACACTTTATTTTAAAGATGATGATTCCAGACTTTCATTTTTACAGGGCAATTATATAACTCTGACCAACATGAAAGATGCGGATATAGAGAGAATTATTCGTTTTAAACTGGCTCCCATCAATATTTCGGTGCAGACAACGAATCCGGAATTAAGATGCAGGATGCTCCACAACAGATTTGCGGGAGAAGCTCTTAAAAAGATAGACCGGTTGTATGAGGCCAATATTCCCATGAACGGCCAGATAGTCTTATGCCGTGGCGTCAATGACGGTGCGGAGCTTGACCGTTCTATAAGAGATCTGTCAAAATATATACCGGCTATGCAGAGCGTCTCGGTTGTACCTGTGGGACTGTCCAGATACCGCGAAGGACTTTATCCGCTTAAACCGTTTACTGCCAAAGAACTTGCGGATACGATCGATCTTATTGAGAGCTGGCAGAAGAAAATTTATGCAGAGCATGGTATCCACTTTATTCATGCCAGTGACGAATTTTATATGCAGGCAGGAAGACCGCTTCCGGAGGCCGACCGCTATGACGGTTATATTCAGCTTGAAAATGGTGTCGGCATGATGAGACTGATGGACGAAGAGGTCACAGAGGCACTTTTAGACCTTAGTTCTGAAAATGATATGGACGTATGCAGTGAGGAAGTATCTATTGCAACGGGCTTTCTGGCAGCACCGTACATAAAGAAATATGCCGATATGGTATGTCGACAGTTTCCTGAAAAAAAAGTTAACATATATCCCATACGCAATGATTTCTTCGGAGAAAATATCACTGTTGCCGGACTCATAACGGCTAAAGATCTGATTGCACAGCTTAAGGATAAAACACTCGGAAGCAGGCTTTTGCTGCCGTCGGCCATGTTTCGAAGCGGAGAGGAGACATTTTTGGATGACCTGACCCGCACTGATGTACAAAATGCTTTACAAGTCACGGTGGATATTGTAAAATCAAGCGGACGTGATTTTGTGGAGGCAATTCTGGCTCCGGTTAAGGAAGAAAGCTCGGAACACGGCAGATATGAACCGGATGAGGAGGAGTTTTTCCCTGAGTCAAGTGAATGGCAGAAAGAAGATATGGACGGCGTACAGGTGTATGCATCAGATCTTGAAAATGATAATAAATAAAATGATTATGAATGAGACGGATTACTGTTTTTGCAGAGTGTAAACAGTAACACAATAGACCGAATGGAGGCATAAGTTATGAAAAAGAAACCGGTGGTGGCGGTCGTTGGGCGCCCTAATGTAGGAAAATCCACCCTTTTCAATGTCCTTGCCGGAGATATGATTTCGATTGTAAAAGATACTCCGGGAGTGACGCGTGACCGCATTTACGCTGACTGTACCTGGCTTGATCATTCTTTTACATTGATTGATACAGGCGGTATCGAACCTGATACGAAAGATATTATTCTTTCGCAGATGCGCGAACAGGCGGAAATTGCAATTTCAACTGCGGATGTAATCCTTTTTATAGTAGATGTGCGTCAGGGTATGACTGACTCGGATTCCAAGGTTGCGGATATGCTGCGTAAATCGAGGAAACCGGTCGTTCTGGCTGTAAATAAAGTTGACAATCCCGAAAAATTCGGAAATGATGTCTACGAATTTTACAATTTGGGAATTGGTGATCCGGTAGCTATTTCAGCTGCATCGAGATTGGGACTTGGCGACCTTCTGGATGCCGTTGTAGCGCATTTCCCTGAAGGAGGCGGTGAGGAAGAAGACGATGACCGCCCACGTGTGGCGATTGTCGGAAAACCAAATGTAGGTAAATCTTCTATTATAAATAAGCTTCTGGGAGAGAATCGTGTTATTGTATCCGATATTGCCGGAACTACCCGTGACGCCGTTGATACGGAGATCGTGCGAAACGGTACGGAATATGTATTTATCGATACCGCAGGTCTTCGCAGAAAGAGTAAAATTAAAGAAGAACTGGAGCGCTACAGTATCATACGTACGGTTACGGCAGTAGAGAGAGCGGACGTCGTCTTGATGGTAATAGATGCCAAAGAGGGAGTTACAGAGCAGGATGCCAAGATTGCCGGTATAGCTCACGAACGTGGTAAGGGAATTATCATCGTGGTTAATAAATGGGATGCCATTGATAAAACAGACAAAACTATTTACGAGTATACCAATAAAATCAAGACGGTTCTTTCATTTATTCCGTATGCAGAGTTTGTTTTTGTTTCTGCACTTACCGGACAGCGCATGAATAAGCTCTTTGAAATGATTGATATGGTTCGTGAAAATCAGACGCTTCGCATTGCAACAGGAGTCCTCAATGAGATTCTGGCAGAGGCAGTAGCACTGCAGCAGCCGCCGTCTGACAAAGGAAAACGTTTAAAGATTTATTACATGACACAGGTTGCGGTAAAACCTCCGACATTTGTTGTATTTGTAAATGACAAGGAACTGATGCATTTCTCATATACAAGATACCTGGAGAACAGAATTCGTGACGCATTTGGATTTAAGGGAACATCACTCAAATTCCTGATCCGGGAGAGAAAGGGGAAGGATCAGTGATGGAAGCTCTTATCTCAATTGTAATTGGCTATGCTTTTGGCCTCATTCAATCAGGATATTTATATGGACGTGCGAACCATATGGATATCCGTCAGTACGGAAGCGGTAATGCCGGTTCGACCAATGTACTGAGAGTTATGGGGAAAAAAGCCGGAGCGATTGTTTTTCTCGGAGATTTTTTTAAGGCTGTTCTGGCAATGTCACTGTGCAGGATCATTTTTAAGGGGAGTGCGGATGTCGATCTTTTTGCACTTTTTGCAGGACTTGGGGTAACTTTGGGACATAATTTTCCATTTTACCTTAAATTTAAAGGCGGTAAGGGAATCGCATCCATGGCGGGTATCATGACGGCAATGGATTTCAGGATTACCATTACATGTTTTCTGCTTTTTTCCATAGTGGTCCTTCTGACGAGGTATGTGTCGCTGGGTTCGATTTTGGTAGCGATTACGTTTTGCGCAGAACTTGTGATTTTTGAAAGTATGGGTTCATATCGTGTGAGTGCGCAGTCACGTGTCATTTTTTATGCGCTGGGTGTCATTTTGATGTGTATGGCCATCTGGAGACACAGAAGCAATATAAAAAGATTATTGTCAGGCACAGAAAATAAACTGGGTGCGAAAAAATCAAAATAAGAAAGTTTTATGGGAAAAGAGAAGCGAGAAGGAAGTTCGGGAGGTGTCAATATGGCAGCAGTAGGAATTATCGGAGCAGGGACATGGGGTACGGCCCTTGCGGTTCTTCTTAACAATAATGGACATGATGTCACCATATGGTCAGCATTTGATTCGGAAATTAAGGAAATGAGCAGCAGCAGACGTCACAAAAATCTTCCTGAAGTTTCAATTCCTGAAAAAATCAGGATGACGTCGGATTTGCGCATGGCCATGGCGGAGAAGGATATGCTTATCATGGCTGTTCCATCGGTATATGTGCGCAGCACTGCGGCAAAGATGAAAGAATATCTGAGATATGGTCAGATTGTGGTAGATGTGGCAAAGGGAATTGAAGAGCAGAGCCTGATGACGATGTCACAGGTTATAGAGGAGGAACTTCCTCTTGCAGAGGTGGCAGTTCTCTCAGGCCCAAGTCACGCTGAGGAGGTAAGCCGGGGACTTCCGACTACCTGCGTGGCAGCAGCACATCGCAGGAAAACAGCAGAGTTCATGCAGAGTGTTTTTATGAGTCCGGTATTTCGTGTCTATACCAGTCCTGACATGCTTGGCGTCGAAGTTGGTGCAGCACTTAAAAATGTAATAGCGCTTGCGGCAGGTACAGCAGATGGACTTGGCTGTGGGGATAATACAAAAGCAGCTCTGATTACCAGGGGAATAGCCGAGATTGCCCGTTTGGGTATCGCCATGGGCGGAAAGCTTCAGACCTTTTACGGACTGTCCGGGATCGGTGATCTGATTGTGACTTGCGCCAGCATGCACAGCCGAAACCGACGTGCAGGAATTCTGATTGGAAAAGGCTATTCGATGGACGAGGCCATGAAAGAAGTGCAGATGGTAGTTGAGGGAGTCTACTCCGCAAAGGCCGGTCTTTTGCTTGCACAAAAATATGGCTGTGACATGCCTATTGTCAATCAGGTTAATCATGTGCTTTTCGATGGCAAATCCCCCAAGGATGCGTTGGGTGATCTGATGATGAGGGATCCACGCATTGAATCGGGCGATCTTCCGTGGGAAGGATGAAAAACAGCAATTAGATCTAGTATGTTTTTCTGAAAACAGCAATTGTATTTGTATGACGGACAAAATGACAAAAAAGTGCTTATTATAACCTGAAAGAATATGTGATATAAACAC
>CAVHPN010000060.1:0-8848 GCA_963637995.1 Prevotella sp. CAG:279
AGCTTTTTAAAGTGCTTTAAGTCACATTTTTCGACACAGACCATAGCAAAATGGTAGCATTTACACTTGCGGATTTTACTTACCATAATTATAATAAAAATAAATATCCACATAAAAAGAAACAGTCCTCTAAAACGAGACTACGATATATATTGGAGGTTTACATGGATAACGCAAAGAAAACAATACATACAACAAAGCAGTTAAATTATTTTAGAGAACATAAGTATGAAGAAAGTCCGATCCTTAAATCAATGGACCCGTACAGACAGGAGCTTCCTATCGGGTATGCCACGAACTGCACACGCAGAATTGATATCCGCGAAAGCACAAAAGATCAGAGAGGCGATCTTGGATTTGGTATTATCCACGCAAGATATACCGAGATGAATCATGTACTTGATGGTATCGATCAGTATAATGCGCTGATGCTTACGGATCTTATGGCGAATGTATATAACGAAAAGGGTTCGACAGCAAATCACAGCCAGATATATTCCGATGTTATGGCTTACTTGGAAACAAGACCGGTTGAAGCAATCGAGTTGCTCCGTCGTTTTTTCCCAAGTAATTACAACTGGATGATCAGTAAGGATGGATCCGGTTTTAATAACGGTAAGATTTTTGATCCGATCCAGCATTTCGATGCGTTAAACAATCTACGAACAGACCCACGTAAAAGACAGTCTATGTTTAATAATGCCGAACATCATCATTATTATAAACTTTATAAGAAGGATGCTGATGATTGCGGTCAGGAACCTGCATTTTAATTTCTTTATTTTTTTTAGCAGCCGAAAAGCTGCTTTTTACATGTATTGTTTTTGATATCCGCAGAAAACTGACATGCCGCCTGACGGCGGTACCACAATAAATGAAAGTCCGTTATTTCACCGTAAATGCGGTATGATTAATACATCAAAAATAACTAAATCCCTTGATAGATTGTGAGGTCTTTATGAATAACAATAAGGTGTTTTTACAGGAATTAAAGAAAGATAATGTTCAGAATCCTACTATCGTAAACCAGATTTTCCAGAATCCATTTGTGCGTGATCTGCCTAATATGGCGGCGCTTAGAGGAATGTATTGTCGTTTTCTCATTGGCGAAGAGGATATTTATGTTGCTTTTGGTTACGACGAAGCGATGGTGTACGGTGATTTTATCGAGGCGCGCGGTTCCATGATCCCAACGTCCGTTGTAAAGAAATGCGGATATTTTGTGCCTGAACTCGATACTTATGATGTTGTATGTTTATTTTGCGAAACAAGAAAGATCAGCGGTGAAGTAGCTGATAACTTTGGTAAGATCGTAGATTTGATGCGGTGGATGGATCTTTTTTCTGCCCGTTGTATGAAACACAAGCTTCATATTCCAATGTATTGTTGTGAGATGGGTTTTGACGATCCTGCTTTTAACTATGTCGCATTACTGGATAACGAACGGGTTCCTCAGTCTCGTCTTCGATGGTCTTTTGATATGCAGGAGGAGTTTTATTATAAAGACTGTTTTATCCCCGAATGGCCTATTTCATCTAAAAGTGAATATCCTGGTTTTCAGGGATTTTTAGCATCTCGATATGCATGCTATCACGCAAAGCTTTCAGATATAAAGAAGCTTTATCGTTCGCAGCGGAAATGGGTGGATGATTATTCGGAGCATGCTGCTGATAAAAATTGGTATTTAAATCCATGGCGTGGACGAATGCTGTCACAGGAAGCGGCAGATTATATTATTGCCGGTATGAAAACCATGAATATCCCATGTGTTCAATTTGAAGTTAAAGGATATGAGCAGACCATGAAATTTGAAAATAATTTTATGAACAATACGGGACTTCGAGATAATGCCGGAAATGATGTTACTATACACTTTAATTCAACGGATACAGGTGCTTTTCTTTATTGGTATCTTAAATACCGGATGACTATGTTTACGGATGCGGAGCTTTCTTTAGGAAGAAAACTATATCATCAGCCGGAAAAAGCGTCTTATATATTTAGCGTTCCGCAAACATTATTGTATCAGACAGTAAAAGCATTTAGAAATGAAAATATCCCATTTGGATATCCGTCAGATTATCACAGAAATCTTTGTGATTCGAATGTTGCATGGCTTTGTACAGATGTCAGTGAAATTCCTCGTGTAATCCCGGTCATTCATGACATGGAGACGTATCATAATCATTATCATGATTACGGGCTAAACTGGGACTCCACAAAGGAACAGCGATATTACGCAAAGATGCGTTACCCCGCAAATGCACCAGAGAGTCTTTACGTACAGTCGAATAGAGATGCGTACAGTAGAGAAATGCGTTTTGTCGGAGAAGGTATTGATATACACGGTAACAAACTTGGGTACGCTGAAACAGCCCCTATGAATCCGTGGGAAACGCCGATGTGTATCCCGATTGAGGAAGCCGTAAAGAAGGGCATGATGATCGTGCGCCGGGAGTGGGAAGAAAAGTAGATCAATTTTCCAATGAAACAAAAAAACCGCTGTTCCATTGTAGGAGCAGCGGTTCTTGATCTACACGGTAGTATTTATTTCAGATTAAACCGACATGCCGCCTTACGGCGGCACCATCCTCATTATCTTCCGGCCGGATCCTCTTTATACCAGAAGCCTCCGACGATTGCAATCGCAAACGAAACAATCACGACAATTGCTGAAATTGCAACAATAAGGCCGCCTTTGCCGTTGATAAGCATCGCCGGGAATGCCGACCAGACCACCATTTCCACAAATGACAGCCACGGTGTCATCGCCTGATCCTCCAGCGTATTGGATTCGTTGTTCGGATCTACGATTCGTAACAGGATAAGTCCGATCGCAAATACGCCTGTCATCTGACCATAGCAGAAGATTGCATGCTCAAACCAGTCTTTTTTATTCATCAGCCATCCAATCGGGAATACATTCACTACAACTATTACAAGTCCAACCAGTGTCATGACAAGTATCGGAACCCAGTACTTGATGACAACTCCGAGGTTGATCGAGGCAATACCGAAAAAAACAAGATAGTCGGTAAATGTTCCGGAAATTCTGAGGTTGATCTTCTTATCGATGTAACTGTATACTCGTGTTTTTCCAAATATCATGAAAAAAGCGACACCTAACAAAAATCCGATCGTATAGGTCGGGATACCGGAAATGACGTGAGCACCAAGCCACTGGTTTAATAAATATGCCACTCCGGCTACCGTAAAAATCACGGACATATGGAAACAGAGTGTGTCGAGGGAGATCGATGAAATTGTTTCATTTCCCATGGAACTCCTGTTTTTCTCCTGAATAAGTCCGGTCCGCATATCATTTCCCAGAAGACTGAAATCCTTTATATGCGCGGTATAGCTCTTTCTCGTCGCAATCTTGATCAGTGTCAGGCCTCCGATGATGCCTGACAGGATTCCGAGTGTCGCAAATGTCATACCGATATCTGCCGCATCTGCCCAGCCATACTCTGCAAATGTACTTCCGACAGCTGCTGCCGTTCCGTGTCCTCCGAGGAAACCTGAGGTAAGAAGCAGTCCGAATCCCGGATTCAGATCCGGATAAATCTTTGTGAGTACGTAAATACCAATTGCGATCGGAATGCCAAACTGCATGAAATAACCGACATTTCTAAACAACTGGAAACTGATAACACGGCGAAGTACCTCTTTGCCCTTTCCGGATGATGTACATTCAAAACCATTCAGTCCGATGATTGTAAATACTATGATCGCCAGAAATCCCGCATAACTGCCCTGAGCCCCTGAAAACGGGAGAACGTTCAGTACCTGCGGGCCTAAAAGAAAGCCAAGGATTCCGGCCAGCATACTGGACGGAACAAATAATTCCTGAATCGGTTTCAGGTACGCCCTCATCAGCTGTCCTGCCAATATGAGAGCCGATGCAATCGCAAAGTCAAGAAAAACATCATAGATCGACATACGCATTTCCTCCTCTTCATCCAGCTGTTGTTAAAATGAATTAAGGACGTCCTCATGCCAAAGCGACATGAATGACGTCCTCGTCCAACAGCTGTAATTTATTTTTTCCCAGTATAGACAGCCATTTTCAAAAAAAATAGTAAAAATGCGAACAGTTCTGCGTTTTATTGTTTGACAAATTTATTTCCTACATCTATTATTATATGATAATAGCAAGGAAACTCAACTG
The DNA here is from genome assembly GCA_963637995.1 of Prevotella sp. CAG:279. GTDB lineage: Bacteria > Bacillota > Clostridia > Lachnospirales > Lachnospiraceae > Otoolea. The sequence continues at coordinate 4,172 of CAVHPN010000060.1, forward strand.
GCTTTCAGTCATAGTGATGTCACCGCCAGGCGGCATGTCAGTTTTTTTCTAACCTAAAGAAACTGTTTTTGCACTTCATGAAAGTGTTTCTCTCAGGAGGTGAACCGGAATGCCTTATATTACTGTACAGCCCGGATATGTGCTGAGTACCACAAGATTTAAAGAAAGTCTCTGCCTCGCAAACGGGATTTCCCATTTCTATGAATTTACAGCAGACTGCTCCGGCGATAATCCTTTTCCGGAATTTCCGCACGGTTCATTTGATATCCGTTTTTCGTGCCGCCCGGATCATCCTTCCGGAACATTTCTCGGAACCTGTCTGAGTTTTCAAGATCCACACCTTGAACCAGATACCCGCTACTTCGGTATCCGATTCCAATGCGGTTTCATTCCCGGTTTTCTCATGTCCTCCATGCGGGAACTTCTGGGGCAGGAGCTTCCTCTCTCCGATTGTGTCTGTCGCTGGGATACCTCTCTGGCTGAAAAAATTGCTCTTGCTGACAGTTTTCAGGATCGTATCTCCACTTTCATGGATTTTTATATCCATCAGGAGGTTCGAAGTGATCTATTTACAACACTGACTGCCGAATGTGTCGGACGGATTTTGGCACTGAACGGAAACGTATCCATTGAACAGTTGGCAGACGAGTTTCTTTACAGCCGAAGATATATTGAAAAGATCTTCCAGGACACGCTCGGCATCAGTCCAAATCAACTTTGCCGTATTGTGCGTTTTCAAAATTTTCTTTACGACCTGAGCCGCAAGCCCCGGTATAAGCTCACGGAGCTCGCCCTCGAAAACGGATATTACGATCAGTCACACCTTATTCGCGATTTTAAATATTTTACAAGCACCACTCCGAAAAAATACGCCGGAATCATCATACGCAAGAACTATGCCTCCCGGCTTCATGATTATGATCTATTTGGGAAACAGGACATTCCCGATGTTCTCCCGATCCTGTAGCCGCCCGCAGCTGTTCGCTTTTTTACAATTCTATTTCTGTCATCTGCTGTATACTTTCCTGCAAGTAAGGAAGCAGACAAGGACGTCAATACCACCGGTATTGGCGTTTTTTGATTACACCCTTTTTCTGGAAAGGAGAATCTCTATGGATAATCGAATTTCTGAACATCCGATCCTTGGATGTCCTGCAGAACGCAAATTAGTTACCTTCACTCTGGATGGCAGAGAGATGACCGGATATGAGGGCGAACCGATCGCAGCGGCTCTTAAAGCTGCCGGTGTAATGGTTCATCGCTATACCGCAAAAAAACATGAGCCCCGCGGAATTTTCTGTGCAATCGGTCGCTGTACAGACTGTGTCATGATCGTAGACGGAAAGCCAAATATCCGTACCTGTGTTACTCCGCTAACCGAAGGTATGAAGGTTCAGACGCAGTACGGTGTATCTGCAAAGCCGGATAAGAAGGGAGAGATGTAGAATGAAACGCTATGATCTGATTATTGTAGGTGCCGGTCCCTCCGGTCTCTCCGCTGCAATTGAGGCAGCACGTCTCGGGCTGAAAACGGTTGTTTTTGATGAAAATTCCCGTCCGGGCGGACAGCTTTTTAAACAGATCCATAAATTTTTTGGTTCAAAGGAACATAAGGCAAAGATCCGCGGCTTTAAAATCGGTGAGCAGCTTCTTGCCGAGGCAGATGCCGCCGGTGTTGAGGTCGTTTTAAACGCAACCGTCACCGGTCTCTATCTGGACCATGAGGTTGTCGTACGGATCGGTGACGGAATCCATCATTATAAAGGAGATGCCATTGTCATCGCGACAGGTGCATCCGAAAACATGGTAACCTTCCCCGGATGGACACTTCCAGGTGTAATCGGTGCCGGTGCAGCCCAGACGATGATGAACCTGCATAATGTCAAACCGGGAAAACGGGTTTTGATGCTCGGATCCGGAAATGTCGGACTTGTTGTCAGCTTCCAGCTTCTCCAATGCGGTTGTGAGGTTGTAGCTCTCGCAGATGCTGCGCCACGAATCGGTGGATATGGAGTTCACGCTGCAAAGGTTGCGAGAACCGGGGTTCCGTTCTATCTCTCCCACACTATATTAAAGGCTGAGGGAGATGACCATGTCACCGGTGTAACCATTGCAGAGGTTGATTCAAGTTTCAATTTTATCCCAGGAACAGAAAAGCATTTCGATGTCGATACGATCTGCATCGCTGTCGGACTTTCTCCGATGTCACAGCTTTTAAAGATGGCCGGCTGCAAAATGGAAGATAATCCAAAACGCGGCGGACAGGTTCCTCTCTGCGATGCAAGCGGCATGACATCAGTTCCTGGCATTTTTGCCGCAGGTGATGTATCCGGTATTGAAGAAGCCAGCTCCGCCATGATCGAAGGACGAATGACGGGAACTGCGGTTGCAGAGTACTTAGGTTTCCTCTCCTCAGCTGAAAAGAATTCACGGATTGAAGCACTGGAACACTCACTAGATGAGCTTCGTCAGGGCATGTTTGCTCCTAAAAACCGCGGAAAACAGATAGAAGTGACGGAAGAAGGAATTCCGATCTCCACAAATCTTCTTACCCACGGCTTCGTATCAGATGATGAGATCGGACGTTTCCCGGGTGTCACAAAAAAGGCCGGCATTCATCCGGTCATCGAATGTACCCAGAATATTCCATGTAATCCATGTCAGGATGCCTGCCCAAAGCACTGTATTAAGATCGGTTCCCAGATCACTGCTCTTCCCGCTGTTGATCCGGCAGGAGACTGCATCGGCTGCGGTCTCTGTGTCGCCTCCTGTTCCGGTCAGGCCATATTCCTCGTCAACGAGGAAGCAACAGAAGGTTTTACTGATATTACGATTCCTTATGAATTTTTACCTCTCCCAAAGGAAGGTGAATCTGGAACAGCACTCGGCCGAGACGGACATGCGCTCTGCGAGGCAACCGTCGTTTCTGTCCGCACTGCCCCTGCGTATGATAAAACAAATCTCCTTACCATGCGTGTCCCGTCCGAATTTGGAATGAGAGCCCGCTTCTATCGTTCTGCAGTCAGCGCGGCACCGTCTTTTGCGGAAAACTGAATGGAGGTATGAAAATATGAGCTATGTTAATGATCGTTCAAGAGATATAGGAGAATTTATTCCGGCCCCGGATGATGATATGCTGATCTGCCGCTGTGAAGAAGTCACAAAGGGCGAGATCCGACGTGCTGTACATGACGGTATGTTTACAGTAACAGAAGTGCGGCGTTATCTGCGCACTGGAATGGGGCTCTGTCAGGGCCAGACCTGTGCCAAGCTGGTAAAATCCATTATTGCAAGGGAATTAAAGGTATCCCCAGCTGAACTGGAACCGGCAACCAGTCGTGCTCCTATGCGTCCTACTGAAATGAAAATACTTGCGAATGAAGAAACGGAGGTGTCCGAATGAAGAACACAGCAGATGTGATCATTATCGGAGGCGGAATCATCGGATGCTCGACCGCCTACTATCTTGCGAAAAAAGGCGTAGATGTCCTTGTACTCGAAGGCAGCGACTATATCGGTAACGGCGGTTCCTCCCGCAACGGTGGTGGTGTCCGTCAATCCGGCCGTGACCCTCGTGAGCTACCGCTTGTGATGTACGGCATCCGCAATCTCTGGCCGACTCTTTCGGAAGAGCTGGATACCGACTGTGAATATCATCAGGACGGAAATCTCCGCCTGGGAAAAACAGAAAAGCATCTTCAGATCCTTCAGGGGCTGACAGACCGTGCCGTAAAATGCGGACTGGACGTAAAAATGATAGATGGTGACGAAGTTCGCCGCATCAATCCATATCTTTCAAAGGAAGTGATCGGTGCAAGCTGGTGTCCGACCGACGGACATGCCAATCCACTTACAACAACTCTTGGCTTCTATAAAATGGCACGCCGTCTTGGTGCACATTTTATCACAGGCGAACCCGTCGTCTCGCTCCGCAAGATCCGCGGAAAGCTGCGTCAGGTAATCACTGAAAATAACATTTACGAGGCTGAAACGATTATTCTTGCCGCTGGTCTCGCGAGCCGCGCAATTGCAGAAACGGTGGAGATCGATATTCCCATGCAGTCTGCTATGCTGGAGGCACTCGTGACGGAAGCAGAACCACATATGTTTGATCAGATGCTTGGGACCGCCGAGGCTGATTTTTATGGACATCAAACAAAGCACGGCTCCTTCGTATTCGGCGGTACTCTCGGCCTTGAAGGCTTCACAAAAGACAATGGAACACCTATCTGCAACAGCCTCGCCGCACCTAGTACATGTCGCGGCATCATCCGCTATTTTCCGATGCTGGCAGACGCTAAGATCGTCCGCACCTGGGCCGGATGGATGGACCTCATGGCGGATAAGGTTCCAGTTATCAGTCCTGTAGAAGAAATTCCGGGACTAATCCTTGCCTGCGGCTTCAGCGGACATGGATTCGGTATTGCTCCGGCAGTCGGAAATCAGCTTGCCGAGCTGGTCACAACCGGAACAACAGAAATAGACCTGACTGCGCTCCGCTACGACCGTTTTCATGCAAAGAGCTGAGTCCTAACGCTTATACGATACCAGCGCGAGACACCGCAAAACGTCCTGTGGACGTTTGCCTTGCGGCGACCGGAGCGAAGCGGAGACCTCGAACGTTCGCAGAACGGCGGAGTACGACCGGGCTTGTTCGCAAAAAGCGCGAGACGTTGC
>CAVHPN010000061.1:0-8831 GCA_963637995.1 Prevotella sp. CAG:279
CAGGGCATCTACAAAACCGTTTGTTTTCGCTAATGCCGTAAAGCTTTTGACAGCTTGACAAAACTGTGGCTGCCATGTATACTAAACAAGCTGACGGTCTGCAAAGCATTCCGTCATTTGAGACCAAGTCATAAAGTTTCCGCACAGCCGGGGAGTTAGCGGTGCCCTGTACCTGCAATCCGCTATAGCAGGGGTGATGTCCGACCTAGGGCGTTTTTGCTGTGGGGCTGCCCCTGATAAGTGGCGTTGAAGTCTGGGTCTTGCGCAACAGAAATCTGTGAACCGTGTCAGGGCAGGAATGCAGCAGCACTAAGCAGAACCTTTTGTGTGCCGCAAGGCAGCCTGGATTGAGTTAACTGTCAGGGTAACGTCCGTGGCATACGTTCGAAGCCGGGCGTGCGGATTTTTTCATTGTAGGAAATTGCTCTGCAATTTATCTGTAGAATCTTCATGTCGCCAGATGGTGACATGAAGGTTCTTTTACATTACAGTAATTTTTCCTTGCCCGAAAGATTTGATTGTATTATAATTACACAATGGGTGTAGTTTATCCTTAGGGGGAAAGGATTTTAGTAAAAGAACAGAATAAAAGAAAGGTAAGGCGCTCATGAGAAGAATCGGTATATTAACAAGCGGCGGTGATTGCCAGAGCTTAAATGCAACTATGCGCGGCGTGGCAAAATCCTTGTATAAGATGTTTGATGATATAGAGATAGTTGGATTTGAAGACGGCTATAAGGGCCTCATTTATGCGGACTATCGGATTATGAAACAATCAGATTTTTCTGGTATTCTGACACGCGGAGGCACTATTCTCGGGACCTCCAGACAGCCTTTCAAGCTGATGCGGACTCCGGATGAGAATGGTCTGGATAAAGTAGAAGCGATGAAACACACCTATTATAAACTGAAACTGGAGTGTCTTGTTATTTTGGGCGGAAATGGCAGCCAGAAGACGGCAAACCTGCTCAGAGAAGAGGGACTTAATATAGTTTCCCTGCCTAAAACCATAGACAATGATCTCTGGGGCAGCGATCTTACGTTTGGTTTCCACAGCGCTGTGGATGTCGCAACTAATGCGATTGACTGCATTCATACGACAGCGGCTTCTCATGGCAGAGTTTTTATTGTGGAGATTATGGGCCACAAAGTCGGCTGGCTGGCACTGTATGCCGGTATAGCAGGCGGAGCCGATATTATTCTTCTTCCTGAGATACCATATGATATTGATGTGGTTGTGGGAGCAATCCGCAGCCGCTCTCAGCACGGAAAGAATTTTACTATTCTTGCAGTGGCAGAGGGAGCTATTTCTAAGGAAGATGCGTCTCTCAGCAAAAAAGAGCTGAAGGAAAAGAAAAAGAACGGACCGGTTTATCCGTCAGTTGCGTACGAGCTTGGAGCTCAGATAGCCGAAAAAACAGGTCAGGAAGTTCGAGTGACTGTTCCGGGGCATATGCAGCGCGGCGGTGAGCCATGCCCTTATGACCGCGTGATTGCGACCCGTCTTGGTGCAGAAGCGGCAGAACTCATAAGACGCAAGGAATACGGATACATGGTTGCACTCAATAAGGATAAGATCGAAAAGATACCGCTTGCAGATATTGCGGGCAAATTGAAGATGGTTGATCCGCAGAGCGATATTATTCGTGAGGCGAAGTCCGTAGGCATCAGCTTCGGAGATAATTAGTGAAGTAAATCCTGCAAGCATCGGCTTTGGCGACAGGTAGTCATAAGACGGCATCTTTGATGACAGGTAGTGAGGAAGTAGTTATTTATGTCATATACAGCACTGTACAGGAAATGGCGTCCGACGTCATTTGACGGAGTATGTGGCCAGGACCATATAGTAAAAACATTGAAAAATCAGATTGAGTCCGGGAGAATAGGACATGCGTACCTTTTCTGCGGTACACGTGGAACCGGTAAAACCAGTATTGCCAAAATTTTTGCCAGGGCAGTCAATTGTGAAAATCCGATAGACGGAAGCCCTTGCGGTGAGTGCAGTATGTGTCGCCAGATTGCAAATGGTTCATCACTTAATGTAGTTGAGATTGATGCAGCGTCCAACAACAGTGTGGATAATGTGCGAGAGATCCGCGAACAGGTGCAATATCCGCCGACAAGCGGACATTATCGTGTTTACATTATCGATGAGGTGCATATGTTGTCGGCAGGTGCATTCAACGCACTGCTCAAGACGCTGGAAGAGCCGCCGCCATATGTTATTTTTATTTTGGCTACGACGGAGGCCAACAAGATCCCGATTACGATATTATCAAGATGCCAGAGGTATGATTTCAAACGGATTTCGATTGATACCATATCCGGACGGCTGAAGGAGCTTGTCGCGGCAGAGCAGATCGATGTCGAGGAACAGGCAATCAGATATGTTGCGAGGGCTGCTGACGGATCCATGCGAGATGCGCTCAGCCTTCTCGATCAGTGCGTTGCATTCCATTTCGGAGAGAAATTGACTTATGACAACGTACTGGACGTGCTGGGTGCTGTAGACAACCGGGTATTTGGCCGGCTTTTTCAGTCCGTATTGAAAAATGATACTAAAGATTGTATCCGACAAATTGGCGAAATGGTCGATCAAGGACGGGATCTCTCGCAGCTTGTCAATGATTTCCTGTGGTATATGAGAAATCTTCTTGTTGCAGGAACAACAGATGATGCGGAAGATATACTTGATGTATCAGAAGAAAATTTTGCGGTTCTGAAAAAAGAGGCGGAAGGCGTGGATACAGAAGTACTGATGCGTTATATACGTATTTTTTCTGAACTTTCCGGACAGCTGCGTTTCGCTGCGCAGAAAAGGGTTTTGGTGGAGATTGCTTTTATCAAGCTGACGACACCGACTATGGAGAAAAATCTCGATTCTGTTTTTCAGAGAATAGCCATGCTGGAACAGGAAATGCAGAAAATACCGGAAACGCTTCAAAAACTGGAGACGGGCATGCCGGCTGGTGTCAGCCACCAGGCAGCAGCTTCGGTGACCGGCAAAACGGAAGTATCTCAGGAACCAAAGATAGTAACGCTGCCTCAGGCACAGTATGAAGATCTGATGCTGATGCAGAAAGAGTGGAAGAAAATTGCGTCTACGGTGGAAAACAGCGGCGCAGTGAGATCTGCATTGCATAATACCGTTGTGGAGCCGGCAGGAGATGGTATGCTTTGTATCAGGTGTGCGGATGCAGGTGTTTTTTCCATCATTAACAGAGAACCGGTATTTGACGAACTGCAGAAGATAGTGCAGGATAAATATAAAAAAACATTACAGTTCAAGGCACGCATGGAAGAGACATCGACCATGCAGCAGACAGTGTATGTAAGTGATGATGACCTTAAAAATGCGATTCATGCTGATGTGATTATTGAAGAAGACCCACAGTAGCAAAAAGAAAAAGGCTTTACATAGTGGTCAGAATAAATATAACAAAACGAAAGAGAGGACTGTTACCATGGCAAAACGTGGTGGTTTTCCTGGCGGCATGCCGGGCAATATGAACAATCTTATGAAACAGGCGCAGAGAATGCAGCGCCAGATGGAGGAGAAGCAGAAAGAGCTTGAAGAAAAGCAGTACACTGCATCATCGGGAGGCGGTGCGGTGACTGTCACCGTATCAGGAAAAAAAGAGGTTTTGTCTGTAAAACTTTCTGAAGAGGTTGTAGACCCGGATGATATAGAGATGCTGGAAGATCTGATTGTAGCTGCAACCAACGAGGCATTTCGTCAGGCAGATGAGGACAGCAGTGAGATGATGTCCCAGCTGACAGGAGGCCTTGGCGGACTGGGAGGCGGATTTCCGTTCTAATTGATGGATTATTACAGCAGTCAGATTAGTAAATTAATTGAAGAATTGTCCAAGCTTCCGGGAATTGGCAGCAAATCAGCACAGCGTCTTGCTTTTCATATAATAAATATGCCGGAAGAACAGGTAAAACATCTGGCGGGGGCAATTGTGGACGCGAAGCAAAATGTACGTTACTGTAAAGAGTGCTGTACACTGACAGATCGGGAGTTATGTCCGATCTGCAGCAGCACCAGGCGGGATCACGGGACGATTATGGTTGTTGAAAACACACGTGATTTGGCAGCATATGAAAAAACCGGCAAATACAGTGGAGTGTACCATGTATTGCATGGCGCAATCTCACCTATGCTGGGCATCGGACCTGGGGATATAAGACTTAAAGAACTTATGACTCGTCTGCAGAAACAGGAAGTACAGGAAGTAATCATAGCGACAAATTCAAGTCTGGAAGGTGAGACGACTGCGATGTACTTGAGCAAGCTGATAAAACCAACCGGAATAAAAGTAACCCGTATTGCAAGCGGTGTCCCTGTAGGCGGGGATTTGGAATACATTGACGAGGTAACACTTCTTCGCGCATTGGATGGACGCACGGAATTGTAGCGGTTATATTTTCCGGTCGTGAGAATGTGGAACGGACATGTCACTTGGTGGTAACACCACCATGACTGCAACTAAAAACTTCTGCTATTGCAGGAAGTCAGGAGATACATGGGATGGATAAATATGAGTTTAACATCAAAGTAGAGCAGATTAAAAAATTGGTCAATAAGGGAGATTTTGATACGGCTATGAAGATAGCCGATACGATCGACTGGCGGCGCGTACGCAGCACCAGTCTGCTTACGATGATTTCCCAGATTTATGAAACAAACGCAGAATATCAGGATGCCAAAGATATTTTACTGCTTGCATACGAAAGAGCTCCCCTGGGCAAGGGACTTTTATACAAGCTGACGGATCTGGCACTGCGCGAGAATAATATTCAGGAGGCTGAAGCTTACTATCGTGAGTTTTGTGAGTTGTCCGGGGATGATCCTCGCCAGTTTCTGCTTCGTTTCCTTATTCTTGAGGCGAAGGGAGCACCGCTGGAGCAGCAGATTAATTCATTGGAGAGATATTGTCAGGAAGAGCTTGACGAGAAGTGGCTGTATCATTTGGCAGAGCTTTACCATCAGGCTGATCAGGCTGACGATTGCGTGAGAATCTGTGACAAGATCATGCTTATGTTTGGCCTTGGAAAATATGTTGATAAGGCCATGGAGCTGAAGCTTCAATATGCGCCGCTGACTAAATATCAGATGGATCTGGTGGAAAACCGGGAGAAGTACGAAGAAAAGCTGCGTGCTGTCGAAGAAGAATATAAGAATGGCACCTACCGCAAGCCTGAAGCGGAAGAAGATTATCTGGACTCTGATGAGGCTGAGCCTGAAGACGAATCTGAAAGTGGATCCTATGACGATGAGGATGCTGTTTCTGAGAACAAAGAAAATAAAGAAGATGCGGTAGAAACAGATACAGAAGAAGAGGCAGAAAAGACAGATATGACTGAAGAAATTGAAAAATCAGAAGAATCTGAAAAAAATGAAAAACAGGGAAAATCTGCTCTGGATGAGGACGTGGTTGCAAGACTTCACGAAGCTCAGGCTGAAGAAGCACTGGCCAAAGAAGTGTCTAAGATTGCGCCTTACGATGAGGAAGATAATGCCCTTGACGGTGAGACCAGGATTTTCAAAAATGTTCGTGATGTAGAACCAGAGGAGAAAAAAGAGGCTGGTCCGATTCATGAGTTTGAGGAAGAGGAAGAAACCATCGTAGAAGATTGGGATCTTGAGCCTGAGGACGATGAAGAAGATCTTGCGGAGTCCAACCACCTTATGATAGAGGCTGAGGACGCGGCAGCAGGTCTTGAACTGGCACTTGATTCACTGAAAAAGATTCATCGTGAGTTGGGAAGTAAAAATCCGGTCGCAAAGATTAGCGGTGCCAACTTATCAAGGCGCGGAATCGCATCGGTAGCAGAACGTTTGATTGGCAGAGATCTGATTATTGAGCATGCAGCGGATTTGGATGATCTGACGGTTGAAGAGCTGGAAGAATTGATGGATCAGAATGAATCGGGAACGATTGTTGTACTGATTGACACTCAGGCGCGTTTGGAGCAGATGCATCGCAATTATCCGGCATTGGCAGAACGTTTCCAGTATATTGGCTGTGAAAAGCACAATGACGATGTGCATCAGCAGAATGTGGCTGCCGAAGAAGAAAAACTTCGGATTGAACGCGAAGCAGAAGCAGCAAAGCAGCGTCTTGCCAAACAGGAAGAGGAAAGACACCGTCTGGCAGAACAGGAAGCAGAAGCAGCAAGACTTCGTCAGACTGAGCGGGAGGCCAGGATTCGCAGACAGGCACAAAAGGATGCCGAAGAACGCCGCGCGCAGCGCGAAGCTGAGGCTGCACGTCGTGCAGAAGAAGAGCGCATAAAGATGCAGGAACAGGAGAGAGCGGAAAAGGAAGCTGCAGAAGCCCGCAAGGTCGAGGAAGATCGTCTCCTGGCACAGCAGCAGAGAGAAGAACTTCGCCGGAGAGAAGAGCTTCGCAACCAGAAAGAACAATACGATGATTCGGATTATGACAACGAGAAAGAACGTTATGAGAAAGACGAATATGATTCTGATGATGATTATGAGTCAGAAGATCGTCATGATAACTATGATGATGATTATGAAGATAATTACGAAGCTGACCGGGATTATGACGATCAGAATCAATCATCTGAAAATGGATATGACGAAGATGAAGAGTATTCGGATGACGAAAATGAACATCATGCATCCGGAAAATCCGGAGATATGGATGTCGAAGAGTTTGTTCAATATGCATGCAAATACGCATCAGAGATAGACTGCAGCATTTCCGGCAAGAGCATGCTGGCATTGTATGAACGTGCCGAGATGATGGAAGAAGACGGTGAGGCACTTACTAAGACAAGTGCTGAGGATTTGATTGAGGAAGCGGCAGATAAAGCTGAGAAAAAATCATTCAGCGGACTCTTTTCATCAAAATATGATAAAGATGGCCTTCTGATTTTGAAGGAGAAGCACTTCTTTGATTGATAGATGGACCTTGGATATGACGCTGCGGGGAAAACTCCCGGCAGCGTTTTTGACTGATAGGAGTTTTTTATAATATGATGCATATACGATTGATAGCCCTTGATTTAGACGGGACTCTATTAAATGAAAAAATGCACGTGTCTGAAAAAACTGCACAGGTGATGGAATTGTGCAGTAAACGCGGTATTGAAATTGTTCCGGCAACGGGACGTGCGCTTCCTGCGGTGCCTGAGGAGGTTCTCAATCTGCCGGGAGTTCATTATGGGATATTTACTAACGGAGCGGTCGTAAGAGACTTTGGAAGGCAAACCTGGATATCAGAAAACTGCCTTGGCTGGGAGACAACGATCAGCATTATTAAGCTTCTGCGTCAATACCAGGTCATTTATGATATCTATACAGATGAAGGCGGTGTGAGTGAAAATGAACTGTTGGCGCAGCTTGAGGCCTATGGGATACCGGAACAGGAATGTGGGTATATACGGAGAACAAGACGTGCGGTTGACGATCTGGTATTGTATCTGCAGGAAATGAAGTGCCGGGTACAGAAAATGAACCTGAATTTTAAAGATAACGAAACAAAGGATAAAGTTCGGACAGAACTGGAAAAAATGCCGGAAGTCCTGGTAACATCGTCGCTTCCGTGGAATCTTGAGTTAAATGCGGCAGGTGTGACAAAGGGAAGTGGACTTGAAGCTTTGTGTAATTATCTTGGAATTGAGATGAATGAGACAATGGCATTCGGAGATGGTGAAAATGACTGGCCTATGCTAAAAAAAGCGGGTACGGGTGTTGCAATGGAAAATGGATCACATTTTTTAAAAGAACGTGCTGATCGAATCGCACCATCAAATAAAATGGACGGAGTAGCGGAGGCGATAAAACAATGGGTGATTATTTAAAGGATAATTGGTTTTTTGTTGTGGTGGCAGTATATCTGATCTCCATGATATTGTATGGACATTACCGCGGTTTTGTCAGACTGTCGATTTCGGCGGTCTCACTGATACTTTCTCTGGGAGTAGTGCATTTTGGCTCTCCTGTTGTGGCTAATATGCTCAGAAACAATGAAGCTATCTATCAGGCAGTAGAGGATGGCGTAAACAAATTTCTTCAGGGCGATGACGAAGATTATGAGAGAATTGGGAATATGGGCACCTACGTAGTTGAAGAGGACGATACGACAACACCTGCCATGCAGAGAAGTATTATTGAGGAAATGGGATTGCCGTCCCAGCTTAAGGACGCACTCCTCGAAAATAATAACAGCGAAGTATATAAGACATTAGGTGTCAACAGTTTCACACACTATGTAAGCCGTTATCTTGCAAACAGCATGATCAATATATTCAGCTTTTTTCTTTTATTCACGATAGTCTTTGGCGGACTGAGAATCTTATCGGTGTCATTAAATCTGGTGGCAAAGCTTCCTATAATATCAGGGATTAACCGTCTGGCCGGTGCGGCTCTCGGAGGAGTAGAAGCGGTATTTTTCATCTGGATTTCGGGATTGCTGATTACAATGTTCTCAACAACTTCTCTGGGACAGATTTTTGTGCGCCAGATAGAAGGCAATATTTGCCTTACATGGTTATATGGCCATAATATTTTGGGAGAATTGCTGTTGGGAGTAGTGAAGAGGATTATATAAAAAAGAATGTGATGTCACTGCCTGGTGACATGGACATATGCTCGGAAAACGTGGTCAGGTGATATCTTTAAAAGGGTTTTGAATCAGACGAAAGGTGCCGTGATTTCGCATGAAATACGGCACCTTTATCAAAGAAAGAAAAAGACGATAAAACATATTCGAAAAAAATAAAAAAACATGTTAAAAAAACAGTGTCAAGCATTTTTGAAAATGTCCCAAAATAATTGAAACATTAGCCCCGGCTTT
>CAVHPN010000062.1:0-8417 GCA_963637995.1 Prevotella sp. CAG:279
GAGCATCCGGAAACAGTAAGGGCAGCCGCCAGGGCAAGGGCGGGCACCGCATGTCGCGTACGGCCGGGGAAAAAACGTTTTTTCATGAAAATACCTCCAACATATGATACCAGGGTCAAAAGGTCAGAAATTCGACGCAAGCTTGCTTGCAGGAGAAGTTGTGACCTTGGGACCCCAACATCAATATATAAAAGTATAGCATACTTGACAAAGGGATGCAAAACCGATTAAACTAAACTGGTATGAGCAAAAAAGGGTATAAGGAGGACATATCAATGTGTCAGAATTGTAAGAAACCTTACTATATAACAACAGCGATCGCCTATACATCCGGAAAACCGCATATCGGAAATACATATGAGATCGTATTGGCAGACAGTATTGCACGTTATAAGAGAGCCCAGGGCTATGATGTGCGTTTTCAGACCGGAACCGATGAACACGGTCAGAAGATAGAGCTTAAGGCAGCTGAGGCAGGTATTACGCCGAAAGAGTTTGTTGATAATGTTGCCGGACAGATTAAGTCTATTTGGGATTTGATGAATACTTCCTATGACAAGTTTATCAGAACCACGGATGAGGACCATGAGGCTCAGGTAAAGAAGATTTTCAAAAAGCTGTATGATCAGGGAGATATTTACAAGGATTGCTACGAGGGCCTTTATTGTACTCCGTGTGAGTCATTCTGGACCCAGTCTCAGGTTGTGGACGGCAAGTGTCCTGACTGCGGACGTCCGGTGCAGCCGGCAAAAGAAGAGGCATATTTTTTCCGTATGAGCAAATATGCACAGAGACTTATTGATTATATAAATGAGCATCCGGAGTTTATCCAGCCTGTTTCCCGTAAAAACGAGATGATGAATAACTTCCTGCTTCCGGGACTTCAGGATCTTTGCGTATCCCGTACATCTTTTAAATGGGGCATTCAGGTTGATTTCGACCCGAAGCATGTTGTATATGTGTGGCTTGATGCGCTGACCAACTATATTACGGGTCTGGGATATGACTGTGACGGCAAAAACAGCGAGATGTTTGAAAAATACTGGCCGGCAGATCTGCATCTGATCGGAAAGGACATCATCCGTTTCCATACCATTTACTGGCCGATCTTTTTGATGGCACTGGATTTACCGCTGCCTAAGCAGGTATTTGGTCATCCGTGGCTTCTTCAGGGCGATGGCAAGATGAGTAAATCCAAAGGAAATGTAATTTATGCCGATACTTTGGTGGATTTCTTTGGAGTTGATGCCGTGCGTTATTTCGTTCTGCATGAGATGCCGTTTGAAAATGATGGTGTCATCACATGGGAGCTGATGGTAGAGAGACTTAATTCCGATTTGGCTAATATTCTCGGTAACCTTGTAAAGAGAACGGTTTCCATGACAAATCAGTATTTTGGCGGTTTGGTAGCCGATAAAGGTGTATCTGAGCCGGTTGATGATGATCTTAAGAGCGTCGTTATGGAAGCAGTCCGTAAGGTTGATGAAAAGATGGACAAGCTGCGTGTAGCAGATGCCATCACGGAGATTTTCAACATTTTTCGCCGCAGCAACAAGTATATCGATGAGACAACACCTTGGATTCTTGCAAAGGAAGAGGACAAACAGGATCGTCTTGCCACTGTTCTCTACAATCTGGTTGAATCCATCACCATCGGTGCATCATTGCTTGAATCCTTTATGCCGGATACTTCTGCAAAGATCTTAAAGGAATTAAATACGGTAAAACGTGAACTCTCAGAAATGGATGTATTTGGCAAATACCCGTCTGGAAATAAGGTAACTGCAGAGCCGGAGGTGCTTTTTGCACGTCTGAAGCTTGATGATGTGATGAAAAAGGTGGAAGTAATTCAGGAAGCTCAGAAAAAAGAGGCGGCAAAGAAAGCCGAAGCAGAGTCAGCAGATGAAAATAAATCAGAAGGTGATAAGGCTGAGGGTATCGATCTTGAGCCTAAAGCGGAGATTACTTACGACGATTTTGCAAAATTACAGTTCCAGGTAGGCGTGATCCTTTCCTGTGAGGCAGTTCCTAAGTCCAGAAAACTGCTCTGCTCCCAGGTTCAGGTGGGAAGCAAGGTGCGCCAGATCGTCAGTGGCATCAAGAACTACTATTCTCCGGAAGAGATGGTAGGAAAGAGAGTTATGGTCGTTACTAATCTGAAGCCTGCCAAACTCGCGGGCCTTATGTCAGAGGGCATGATTCTCTGTGCGGAGGATGCGGACGGAAACCTGTCCCTGATGACGACTGAAAAAGAGATGCCGGCAGGAGCCGAGATCTGTTAAGTCTTAAACAGCCACGAAACAACTGACTTTCATTAATGGTGGTGCCGCTGTCAGGCGGCATGGGAGTTTTATATGATATTTGACACACATGCTCATTATGATGATGAGGCATTTGACGAGGACCGCGAAGAAGTGCTTTCAGGTCTTTTGGCAGGCGGAATCGGCACTGTTGTGAATGTCGGTGCTGATATGGCCAGCACAAGGACAACGATTGCACTGGCTGGTAAATATCCTTTTATCTATGGCGCAGCCGGTGTGCATCCGAGCAGTACGGCCGAGCTTGATGAGGACAAATTTGCCGAACTTAAGATGCTGGCACAGTCAGAGAAGATTGTGGCGATAGGTGAAATAGGCCTCGATTATTACTGGGAGGAGCCTGATCATGAGACACAGAAAATCTGGTTCAGGCGCCAGTTAAACCTGGCAAGGGAATTAAAACTTCCGGTCATCATTCACAGCCGTGATGCTGCAAAGGATACGCTTGATATTATGAAGGAAGAACACTCCGAAGAGATCGGCGGAGTGATTCATTGCTTTTCTTATGGAAAAGAGATGGCGGATGAGTATCTTAAGATGGGCTTTTATTTAGGCATCGGTGGTGTCCTGACTTTCAAGAATGCAAAAAAACTGTTGGAAGTGACAAAAACAGCACCTCTTGACCGCCTGGTTCTTGAAACTGATTGTCCATATCTTGCACCGGTTCCCAATCGTGGCAAGAGAAACTCGTCGATGAATCTGACGTACGTGGCAGAAAAACTGGCAGAAATCAAACAATGTACGCCGGAGGAGATCATAAGCGCAACCGAAAAAAATGCGCGGAGGCTATATCGGCTGACATAAAAGTACCGTTTAATATAAAAACACCGGTTAACATAAAAATGTATGCGGCATGGCGACAGCGACTGCCATGCCGTACACGATCTGAGAAAGGATTTTCGGAATGGATCTTGGAAACCCGAAGAATACGATAGAAGTAATACAGAAATATAATTTCGCCTTCCAGAAGAAGTTCGGTCAGAACTTTTTGATTGACACGCATGTGCTGGATAAGATTATTCTGGCGGCGGGAATGACAAAAGAGGATACCGTTCTGGAAGTCGGCCCGGGCATCGGCACCATGACGCAGCGCCTTTCTCAGGCGGCCGGTCAGGTCATAGCAGTGGAGGTTGACACGAACCTGATTCCTATTTTACAGGATACGCTTCAGGATTGTGATAATGTAACGGTTATCAATGAAGATATTTTAAAGGTTGACATAAAAAGACTGGCTGAAGAGAAGGGCGGCGGTCGTCCCGTAAAGGTGGTGGCAAATCTGCCATATTATATCACTACGCCGATTATTATGGGACTGTTTGAGAGCGGTGCGCCAATCGATAATATCACGGTTATGGTGCAGAAAGAGGTTGCAGACCGTATGCAGGTGGGACCGGGTTCCAAGGACTACGGTGCCCTGTCACTGGCAGTCCAGTATTATGCCGAGCCATATATAGTGGCAAATGTACCGCCAAATTGCTTTATACCGCGTCCGAATGTGGGATCAGCGGTTATTCGCCTGACAAGACATACCAAACCACCCGTGGAGGTAAAAGATAAGGACCTTATGTTTCGCCTGATTAGGGCATCATTTAACCAGCGACGCAAGACTCTCCAAAACGGTCTTTCCAATGCACAGGATTTGTCATTTGGCAAAGAGGAGATTGCTGCCGCGATTAAGTCACTCGGATTATCACCGTCAGTGCGCGGTGAGACGCTGACTCTTGAGCAGTTTGCAGCGCTTTCGGACGCACTGGGCAAATAATATAGACCTTAATTATCGGTATGTCACCATAAACCATAAGATGATATCCGGTTTAAAAGTAAAAAAGATGCCGCGGACCTGCGGCACCTTTTTTCTTTATAATATTCTTCAACGTTATAATATTTTTCAAATTTCACTCTGACAGCAAAATTCTGTCATTATCCAGTTCATGGCCTGCGCCTGTTTTGAAACGTGCGATCAGGTCATCGACCGTCATCGAGGAGCGTTCGCTGCCGCCGACGTCAAGCACTATATTTCCATCTGACATCATAAGAGTGCGGTTTCCAAGCTCAAGTGCCTGATTCATATTGTGTGTTATCATGAGACAGGTGATTTTTTCTTTTGCAATAATATTCTTTGTTAAGTCCAATACTTTTTCAGCCGTGCCAGGGTCAAGCGCTGCGGTATGTTCATCCAGAAGCAAGAGTTTCGGAGTGATAAGCGTTGCCATAAGAAGCGTGAGCGCCTGGCGCTGTCCGCCGGAGAGAAGCCCTACCGGCTGAGTCATGCGATCTTCAAGCCCCATATTCAGGAGAGACAGACGTTCTCTGAAAAGGTCCTTATCCTTCTTTGATATGCGGGAAAACGGTGATTTTCCGACTGATGTTCTAAGATAAGCCAGCGCGAGATTTTCTTCAATCGTCATGCCCGGGGCGGTGCCCTTTAACGGATCCTGAAAAAGACGGCCAATCACAAGACTTCGCTTGTGTTCCGGCATATATGTAATATCTTCACCGCCAAGTTCGATAAAGCCGTTGTCGACATAAAAACTACCGGCTATGGCATTAAAAAGTGTCGATTTTCCGGCACCGTTGGAACCGATGATGGTGACGAAATCTCCGTCGTCCAGATGAAGCGAAAGACCTGACAACGCCTGTTTGGCATTGACTGTACCCGGATTAAAGGTTTTGGATATGGAACTTATATTTAACATTATATACGTCCTCCTTTCCGGTGCAGTGCTGATTTTTTTCGTGCCTGGAATGCTGCCCATCTGCGAATTGTCGGAAATGCGATGGCCAGAGCCACGATCACGGCAGTTACAAGCTTAAGCGCCTGAACAGGCATGATTTTTGTATACAGTACTATTGCATAGATAAAACGGTATATTATTGAACCGATGATAGTTGCCAGTACGCCTTTTGCGACACCTCTGCGGCCGAGAATTGTTTCGCCGATGATCAGGCAGGCAAGACCGATTACTACGATGCCGGTGCCGCCGTTGATATCGGCCGTATTTTGATATTGGCCGACCATGGCGCCTGAGAGGGCCGTGAGGGCATTGGCGATACATAATCCGATGGTTATGGTAAACGACGGATTTATGGACGAAGCGCGTACCATATCGATGTTATTGCCTGTAGCTCTGATGGAGAGCCCCAGACGGGTTCCGAGAAAATATATAAGGAGTACGCCTGAAAGTGCGGTCACGCAGAGTGCTAAAAGTGCCTCATACCAGTTGCCGCCGATGCCGGTTTTCTGAAGCAGCGAGAATATGGTCTCTGTCTTTAAAAGGCTTACGTTGGCGCTCCAACCCATCACCATGAGATTGATGGTATAGAGTCCCATATTTGTGATTATGCCGGCAAGGATGGACGGCACACCGAGGTGGGTTTGCTGAAATGCAGTTACAAATCCGGCGCAGATACCCGCAAGCATGGCGGCCGGTATCGCAAGAAAAGGATGTCCTGATGCAGCCATAGTGACAGAGACAGCTGTTCCGAGTACGAAACAGCCGTCTGTAGTCATATCTGCGATATTAAGTATACGGAAGCTTAAGAACAGTGCCATCGGTACCAGTGCGTATAGAAATCCAAGTTCCAAAGCTGTTTGCAGGATATGAAGCATGGGAAAAATACCTCCGATTTATTCCTCTGTAGTTGTAACCTCTACGATATCACCGAAATCTTTGAATACTGCTGTATCTATGTTAAGAGTTTTGGCAGTTTCTGTATTTACGGTTACGATGCCGCCTTCTGCGGTATAGTAATCATCAAGATTTTCCATTCCCTCTGTAATTGCCTTGTATGCAAGATCAGCGGTCTGTGTACCAAGGTCAGTGTAATTAACACCGCAGGTAGCAAACGCACCGTTGCGGACGAAGGAGTCAGCACCTGTATAATGCGGGATGCCTGCATCTGCAAGATCTTTGTAAATAGCCAGCTCAGCTGCCATAATCACGTTGTCTGTAGGAGTGAAGACAGCGTCTGCTTTGTCGGCAATAAGAGAAGAGGCCGCAGTGATGACCTCATCATTGGTATTGGCGGTCTGTTCGGTATAGGAGATGCCCTTCTTGTCCAGGTAAGCCTTTGCATCAGCAATTGATTTGGTTGAGTTTGCCTCTGATAATGAATATAACAGTCCTACATTTTTGGTATCCGGATTTGCCGCAAAGATCATATCCATGATTTTTTCGGTATCCAGTGCGTCGCTGGTACCTGTTACATAGTCGATTCCGGTAAGCTCGGCAGCTTCAGGATCAGAGACTGCGGCATAGACAACCGGTGTTTCGCTCTGTTGTGCAGATACGGTCATAACCTGAGCAGCCAGAGTGGCGATCGGGATGATAGCATCGACACCGTCGGCAACTGCCTGGTCACCGATCTGTTTTAAGGTCGTCTGGTCATTTTGTCCGGAATAAAGCTCATAGTGAATCGTAACATTATTGTCTTCGGCAATCTTATCAAGCTCAGCTTCCACGGCATTTGCAATTTCGTCGAGAGAGGCATGATCAAGCTGCTTTACAATAGCTACGTTGTAGACAGCATCTGTGTCAGCCGAAGCTTCAGCAGCGGCCTCAGAAGAAGTGTCAGCAGCCTCTGAAGAGCTGCTTGATGTGCTGGATGAGCATCCTGCGGTTGTGAGTACTAAAGCTGCGCTGCATCCGAGTGCAAATAATTTTTTCAGATTCTTTTTCATAGTCATTTCTCCATTCTATAGTTTAATTAATAAAGTAAAACGGTACGCGGTCTGTCTGGTCGCTTGGCAACACTTGTTTGAAAGTCAGTTGTTTTGTGCCTACGGCACTCTCACAACTGCCGCCGGTATTCGTAATCCGGGCTATCGCCCTACTTACTCATACAGGCTTGGTTGCCAAATGCCCAGCCATCCCCTCGTGCAAGCACGCGGTCTGTCTGGTCGCTTGGCAACACTTGGTTTGAAAGTCAGTTGTTTCGTGCCTACGGCACTCTCACAACTGCCGCCCGTATTCGTAATTCGGGCTATCGCCCTACTTACTCATACAGGCTTGGTTGCCAAATGCCCAGCCACACCTTCGTGCAAGCACGCGGTCTGTCTGGTCGCTTGGCAACACTTGGTTTGAAAGTCAGTTGTTTCGTGCCTACGGCACTCTCACAACTGCCGCCCGTATTCGTAATTCGGGCTATCGCCCTACTTACTCATACAGGCTTGGTTGCCAAATGCCCAGCCACACCTTCGTGCAAGCACGCGGTCTGTCTGGTCGCTTGGCAACACTTGGTTTGAAAGTCAGTTGTTTCGTGCCTACGGCACTCTCACAACTGCCGCCCGTATTCGTAATTCGGGCTATCGCCCTACTTACTCATACAGGCTTGGTTGCCAAATGCCCAGCCACACCTTCGTGCAAGCACGCGGTCTGTCTGGTCGCTTGGCAACACTTGGTTTGAAAGTCAGTTGTTTCGTGCCTACGGCACTCTCACAACTGCCGCCCGTATTCGTAATTCGGGCTATCGCCCTACTTACTCATACAGGCTTGGTTGCCAAATGCCCAGCCACACCTTCGTGCAAGCACGCGGTCTGTCTGGTCGCTTGGCAACACTTTCAGAGTAAAAAAATACTCCTGTCCCAATAAAGGGACAGAAGCGTAAACTCCTGCGATACCACCCAAATTGACATTAAAAATGTCCGCTCACTTACACGTACCATCATACGTGTCCCGATGGATAACGGGTGGGTTCCCGTCAGCCCCTACTGAAATAATCGTTCAAGGCTGCCCTCGGAAGTCCATTCACTGACGGTAAGGCGTCCCGTTTCCACCATCCGGAACTCTCTGCGGCGATACATAGGTCAGATACTCCTCTTCCTCATAGGTTTATCTGTGTTTTCATTGTTTGCATTATAAACAAAATTGCTCTGTGTTGTCAACTCAAAAAGTCTAAAATATAGCAGTTAAAAAATCTAAAATATATCAGTTGAAAATATTTTTTCAAAAGTTTAAAAAAGCTATTGACAATTCAAAATGTGTTTGGTACAATAACACACGTCGCTGAACAAGAGCGAACATGAGAATCACAGGATTTCTCAGGATGCCCAGATAGCTCAGTTGGTAGAGCAGAGGACTGAAAATCCTCGTGTCACTG
>CAVHPN010000063.1:0-8000 GCA_963637995.1 Prevotella sp. CAG:279
AAAGAAGTTCTTCGAGAGGGAGATTATTTATTTACGAATGTCTCAATCTCCTGTGAGGGAAAGCGCACAGAACCTGATAATGTTGTTGTAAATAAATATGGCGTGTTTATTTTCGAGGTTAAGAATTATAAGGGGCATCTTTATGGAGATGAAGATGACTTCAATTGGGAAAAATACAAAAATGACGGATATGGAAACACTTTTGTAAAAGAAGTTAGAAATCCGATTAAACAGGTAAAACGACAGATTTATATTCTTGCAAAATATCTGGATTGTTTTCATGTGTGGGTTGAAGGTTATGTCATTTTAATCCATGGTAACAGCCCAGTGCAAAGTAAATATCTTCTTGAAAATATCGAAGATATCGACAGGGCAATTCACACATTTGGAAGGAATCGTTTGAGTAAGAACACCGTTGAGTCGATTAGAAAAATGCTTGTGTAACACATATATACTCTACTTAAAAATGTAGAAGGAGAAAATAGAATGGAAAAATTAGAAAAAATCAGTAACTTTTTTGGGAAATATATGGCATTTATTGTGCTTGTCGTTGCGGCTATGGCTTTATTCGTTCCGAAAAGCAGTCTGTGGGTTCAGACTTCATGGGTCAACTATTTGCTGATGATCGTTATGTTCGGTATGGGGCTGACGCTGAAATTAGAAGATTTTAAATTGGTATTCACAAGACCAAAGGATATTCTGATTGGCTGTATTGCTCAGTTTACGATTATGCCGATATTAGCTTTTGTACTTGGGAAAGTTTTTGGCTTGGATGCTGCATTACTTGCAGGGGTTGTATTAGTGGGAACCTGCCCAGGTGGAACGTCCAGCAATGTGATTACTTATCTGTCAAAGGGGGATGTTGCTCTTTCGGTGGGAATGACTAGTGTAAATACTTTGCTTGCGCCATTTCTGACACCGGCAATTACTTATTTTTTATTGAGAACAACTGTTATCGTAGATGCAATGAGTATGTTCCTTTCGATTGTTAAGGTAGTTATCATTCCAATTGGATTAGGCTTTCTTATCAACAAGCTGTTTGGAACCGTCACACAGCGCCTTGTCAAGATTTTGCCATCTGTATCTGTAGTGGCTATTTGCTTGATTGTTGCTGCTGTTGTATCGCATAATTCAGAAAAGATTTTCTCTGCCGGATTGGTTGTCTTTGCAGTTGTGATTTTACATAATTTGTTAGGCTATACATGCGGTTTTGCAGTTGGAAGATTATTACATATGGGAGTATCTAAGACGAAGGCAATTTCCATTGAGGTTGGTATGCAGAACTCGGGTCTTGCTACATCCCTTGCAGCAACCGCATTTCCAAATTTAGCGATGGCAACCGTTCCTGGAGCTATATTCTCAGTATGGCATAATATTTCAGGAGCCATCTTGGCAAATATTTATAACCGCTGGACTGATTAAAAAGCTATAGTAAAAAGTACTGAATCAAAGGATGAAAAGGTGCTTCAGAGATTTGATTTTATATTGGCAGATGAGGTGGCAGTAGAGTGCACTCACAGCTCTGATAAAACACAAAACAAGGATTTGGAGGAATGAGAATTGAAAGCAATAATGCGAAAAATAATTGGCATTATGCCGCTTTATGATGATGAAAAGGAAAGTTACTGGATGTTGCCCGGATACATGAAAATGCTGGAAGCGGAAAATGCTATTCCTATGATGCTTCCTCTTACAGCAGAAGTGAGGGAGTTAGATTATTTTCTTGAAATATGTGATGGATTTTTGATGACAGGCGGCCATGATGTGTCCCCATCTGTTTATCATGCAAAAAAAGAAGCCTGGTGTGGTTCCTGCTGTGAGTTACGGGATGAAATGGAGCGATATATCTTAAAAGAAGCCGTGGAGAAGGATAAATCTGTTTTGGGGATATGTCGAGGTATCCAACTTATGAATGCTTGCTATGGTGGAAGCTTGTACCAGGATTTGGAGACGGAGCATACCAGTTGTATTGACCATCATATGAAACCACCATATGACAGGGTGGCACATCAGGTTATATTGAAAAAGAATACACCTCTCTATAATCTTTTGGATAAGGAACAAATTGGGGTAAACAGTTATCACCATCAGGCAATCAAAGAACTAGCATCCAGTTTTCGGGAGATGGCCGTTTCTGAAGATGGCTTGATTGAAAGTATCTATATGCCATCTAAGAAGTTTATAGTGGGTGTTCAATGGCATCCCGAATTCTCCTATGAGGAAGATGAAAACAGCAAGAAGATAATAAAAGCTTTTGTCAATTCCATTTAAAAATTCCGGTTTTGCCTTGTGCTAGTGTATTAGAGGTGCACTAAAGGTGTACTAAGGGTGTACTGACTTTTTGTTTTACAGGTGATATGATTACAGTGGCGAAAAAGAAAAGGAGCAGCGATGCTCCTTTTTTGTGCCTTCAGGCGGTGGCTTTCTGATCCTTTCACACCGCCTCGAGTACATAGAAGGGAGGAATAGCAGATGCCGATGAAACCAAAGAAGCCGTGCAGACACCCCGGATGTCCGAAGCTGACAGACGGGCTGTACTGCGAGGAGCACGAAGCACTGCACCGTGGTGACAGGGCAAGCAGTAGCAAGCGTGGCTATAACAGGCAGTGGCAGAAGGCGAGGACAAGGTACCTGAAGGCACATCCTTTGTGTGTTCAGTGCTTAAAGGAAGGTCATGCAGTGACAGCAACCGTGGTCGATCACATCAGACCGCACCGTGGTGATCCTGTCCTGTTCTGGGACGAGAAGAACTGGCAGAGCCTCTGCAAACCTTGTCATGATAAGAAGACATGGAACGAGGACAACAATCCTGAGTATCGCTTCTGACGGCAGACCGTGGGGTATCTGAATCTCTACAGTCTGAACCGCTGAAGACCGATGGCCCCCTTTGCGTGAATTTTCGCAGAATTAAACAGGGGGGATATATAGGGCAGGGGGTAAATTTCGCAAAATGGTTTATTCTGTGCGGAGTTAAGGGGTGCCGGATTTCGCCGGATAGTATAGAAAAACGCATGATTTTAGGCAGGAAAACAGTGTGAAAATGCATTGTTTTTCTGCCTTTTTTCGTGTGGCAGGAAGGGAGTGATACGGATGACGGCAGAACAGGCTGCGCAGATCGTGGAGATGAGGAAGAAGGGCGTGGGGTATAAATCCATCGCAACCGTGGTAGGACTCTCCCGTGACATCGTCCGTAATTACTGCCGGACACATAACCTGACAGGGTATGCTTCCGCACTTACAAAAAATGTGCAGATGCTGATCGAGAAAGGGGAAGCCTGTCCGTATTGTGGAGGGACAATCACGAAAGCAGTACGGGGAAGACCGAGAAGATTCTGCTCAGAAACCTGCAGGAGATCATGGTGGAAGGCACATCCGGAAGCCATGAAAGTTGATACGGCTGCCCACACGGAGAAGAAATGTATCCGATGTGGACAGCTTTTTATTTCATACAGACGGAGCGGTCGGAAGTATTGCTGCCATGACTGTTATATCAAAGACCGATTCTGGAAGGAGGACGAAGATGTTATTTCAGAAGTATAAGATCGCAGACCTGATTCCGGCTGCCTACAATCCGAGGAAGAAACTAAAACCGGGAGATAAGGAATACGAAAAGATCAAAAATTCCATTACGGAGTTTGGCTATGTCGAGCCGATCATAATCAATGCAGACATGACTATTATCGGAGGACACCAGAGAGCCACGGTACTCTCAGACCTTGGATACACGGAAGTGGAATGTATCGTAGTCGATATCGATAAGACTAAAGAGAAGGCACTGAACATTGCCCTCAATAAGATCACCGGAGAATGGAACAAGGAACTGTTGGCAGACCTCATTAAAGATCTGGAGGATTCCGACTTTGATGTGGGTTTCACAGGATTTGAGCCACCGGAAATCGAGCAGCTTTTCAATTCTGTCCATGATAAGAAAATCCAGGAAGATGATTTTGATGTGGAAGCGGAACTTAAGAAGCCGACCGTGGCTAAGGCAGGAGATGTGTGGCTTCTTGGAAAGCATCGTGTTATCTGCGGTGATGCGATTCTGCCGGAGACTTACGAAAAGCTGATGGATGGACAGAAAGCAAATCTTGTCCTTACCGATCCGCCATACAATGTAAATGTGGAGGAGACCGCCGGGAAAATCAAAAATGACAATATGCCTTCCGAGGATTTTTATAAATTCCTGTTCGCTGCCTTTGTAAATATGGAGCAGTCGATGGAGCAGGACGCTTCCATCTATGTGTTCCATGCGGATACGGAAGGATTGAATTTTAGAAAGGCATTTAAGGATGCAGGATTTTATCTTTCCGGGTGCTGCATCTGGAAGAAGAATGCACTGGTTCTTGGAAGAAGTCCATACCAGTGGCAGCATGAGCCTTGTCTGTTTGGATGGAAAAAGGGTGGCAAGCATCAGTGGTATTCTGACCGAAAGCAGACCACCATCTGGGAATATGACCGCCCGAAAGCAAGTAAGGATCATCCGACCATGAAACCTGTGGCACTCATGGCGTATCCGATCCAGAACTCCTGTATGAGTAACTGTATTGTCCTGGATCCTTTCCTCGGTTCCGGTTCTACGCTGATCGCCTGTGAACAGACCGGACGCATCTGTTACGGAATCGAACTGGATGAGAAATTCGTGGATGTGATCGTAAACCGATACATTGAGCAGAAAGGCTCTGTGGATCAGATCCATGTGCTGCGTGACGGTAAAGAAATTTCATATGGGGAACTGATGAAGGGAGGTACTGTCGATGAAGCAGATGACCTTCCTTGATTTATGTTCCGGCATCGGTGGTTTCAGGCTTGGGCTTGAGACTGCCGGCCATAAATGTATCGGTTACTGTGAATACGATAAATTTGCAAGAGCCTCCTATGAGGCCATGTATGATACCAAAGGAGAATGGAAAGCGTATGATGTCACAAAACTTAATTCCGAAGATGTCCCCTACGCAGACATCTGGTGCTTCGGATTTCCATGTCAGGACATCTCCGTTGCCGGAAAGCAGCGGGGACTGGTCGGAAAAAGAAGTGGAATATATTACAACATTATTGACCTCCTCAAAGGCAAAGAGGAAAGTGCTAAACCCACATACCTACTTGTTGAGAACGTTAAGAACCTGCTATCGATTCATGCAGGATTCGATTTTGCCTCAGTTCTCTCTGAAATGGACGAAGCGGGGTATGACTGTCGCTGGCAGGTGCTTAACTCCAAGAATTTCGGAGTACCCCAGAATCGAGAGCGTGTGTTCATTATCGCAAATCTTAGAAGCCGAGGTGGAAGAGAAATATTATCTCTCACCGGAGAAAACGAAGCAGCTCTTAAGCAACTTGTAGGCGGGATGCAGGGCTACCGTGTCTATGATACGGAAGGAATCTCAGCAACGCTTGTGGGGAATGCCGGAGGAGTGGGGGCAAAGACAGGTTTGTATTTCATTGATCAGAGTAAGCATGATCCGAAGATCACGGATACGGCAAGGTGCCTGACTGCCAGATATACAGCCGGAATGACAAACCATTCTGCCATGAATTCTGCAGTCCTTGAGGTACATCCGGTTCTGACACCGGAGCGGATGGAAAAAAGACAAAACGGGAGAAGGATGAAGGAAGACGGAGAGCCAATGTTCACCCTGACATCCCAGGACAGACACGGGGTGTATGTCTGTGAGAGGAAAGATTCCGTGAAAGTGAAAAATGCCACGAAGACCGGTTATGAGATTGCCGAGGAAGGAGATGGCATTAATCTGACCTATCCGGAAAGCACAACCAGACGGGGCAGGGTTGGTAAAGGATGTTCCCAGACGTTGGACTGCTCCGGTCAGATGGGGACGCTTATGAAGGGTGGAAGGATCCGAAGACTAACACCACGGGAATGCTTCCGTTTACAGGGATTTTCTGATGAGCTGTTTGAAAAAGCAGCATCTGTCAATTCAGATGCCCAGTTGTATAAACAGGCCGGAAATGCAGTCACTGCCACAGTAGCCTATGCAGTTGCGATGTCACTGCCGGAATCCAGGGACTGATGCATTTTTCTTTTGGCAAATACCATAATTGACTGGACTTTATAAGGATTCAGAGTGATATATGGTACTACCAAAAGAAAGGAGCCACAGGATATGGAGATTAAGGCAAATGTAACACAGAGAAAAGAACTGGTAAGGGTATTATCCGAATATTTTGGACAGAAAGCGGTTTATGCCGGTTCACCAACCTTTGCTTATAAGATCGGGGCAGTTACCATCGACCGGAACGGGCTGATCCTTTTAGAAGATGGCAGCCTGAAAGAAGAGATCATGAAGTGCCTTGCAGAGAATGGCATGGTGGATGAAGCACCAGAAGAAACGGCAGAGAATGCGGAAGAAACTACAGAAGCAGAACAGGAGGCACTTACGGTGCGGATTCCATTTAAAAACATGACACCACAGGGCATCATAAACCTCATCAATATGCTGCATTCCAAACAGCACCTCATCAACCGGAGCATTGGGCAGAACGGATTTTCCATTTCGGACAGCCTGGTGGAAGAACTGAATGCACAGACCTTTGAAGATACAAAGACAGTCACGGATCGTATCATGGAACGTGGAGATTGCATCGGGATTGCTTTTGTGGAAGAGGATATCATTTTTGCAGGATTTCCTTATCCGCAGGAAAGAGAAAACACCATGCTTTATGCAAAACTGGCTGCTGCCATGACGCAGAAGGCAAATGCCCAAAAGCGAGTCAGCCCGAAGGCCACAGTCGAGACCAATGAAAAATATTACATGAGAGCATGGCTGGTAAGCCTCGGTTTTGGGGGAAGAGAAGGAAAAGAAGTGCGGAACTTCTTTCTGAAAGATCTGAGAGGTCACACCGCATTCCGAACTGCTGCAGATGAGGAAAAGTGGAAAGCAAACCGAAAAGCCGAAAGGGAGGCAGAGACATGTTTGGAGTAAAAAGGCAGGAACTGGAAAAGTTAAGAAAAGAATATCCGGCGGGTACCAGGGTGGAGCTGATCCGTCTGGATGATCCCTACCGCACGATCCCTGCAGGAACCATCGGTACGGTAGAATTTGTCGATGATGCCGGACAGATCCACACTGTGTGGGAAGACAACGGATCACTCGCCCTGATTCCTGGAGAGGATGAGTGGAAGAAGGTGAGATGATGGGAAATGTCACAACTGTCTGCTATGGGGAAAAATAGAATGGGAATCAAGGGAGCAAGCGGAGAAATTTTTTTCTTCGCGCTATGTATGGATCTGAGGGAAGTGAACAAGATCGATATATAAACATCCTTGTGAAATTGCAGATGGAGATGGACTACTGCACGGATGACGGTACATTATTATAGACATGTTCCGGCATCCGTTCCGCCCATTCTTTGTGTAGGTTATGGCGCAGAAATGACTGGATAATATCTGTATTTAGAGCGAATATGTACCTACCGAAAGGGAAAACAAAGAAAAAAGCGGAGGTACAAGACCATGAAGAAAATTGAGATTTTTGAAAAAGCTATGAACGAGGGAGGAAGCCTTAAAGATTACGGGATAAACGGTACATTGTTTGCAGCATACAGAGACTGCCAGGAAACAGGAAACGATAACATTGATTTCAACGGAGTTATCTGGGATTATGACATTGCGGAAATTGTAAAGGCATTAAAGGAAAACGGCATCAGCGAATTTACAATCAGCAGTACATTTTCAAGTCTTATCGAAACGCTTGCAGCATTTGATAAAGAGGGAATCAAGATGGCAGGGCTTACAGAGGTGAATGCAACATATACAGACTGGAAAACAGGTGAGAAAGCAAGAATTCCGGCAATCAGAATGACTCTTTAAGAATGAAGCACACCAAGCAAAAGGCCTCTGCGGAGGCCTTTTCGGGTATGAAGATAAAAGAAAGCAATTATAATATACACAGTTTTCACGGCAGATCTTTGTGTACATTATGGCGCAGAAATGACTGGATAATATCCGCATTCAGAGCGAATATGTACTTACCGAAAGGGAAAACAAA
>CAVHPN010000064.1:0-6930 GCA_963637995.1 Prevotella sp. CAG:279
TCTGTGGTTTATTATCCTTCCGTAAACATTAAATGCACCCTGCTGCTTCATCTTCTTCTTTCGATTCTTCGACTCTCTTCGCAAAGCTTGGACTGATTCTTATCTGGTGCCTGTTGCAGAATTTTACTCCATACGACATTTCTAGTATGATAATGATTTTTTCATTAAACCTGTAATTGAATATTCAGTTGTTCATCAGGTTATCCCTGACTTGCATTCAGTCTAACTCATTATTTGAAATTGCAGAATATTCTCTCGCGGACTTTTTTTGCAAAAACATATTCTCTCGCGGACTTTTTAAAAAAATAGGACTCAGATTACACCTGAACATAAAATTCAGGCATAAACTAAGTCCTATATCAAATTACATAGTTCACCTCACAATCTTCTCATTATCCAATAATCAGCCAGATAATATGACATTGTAGGTATTGATTCGTTCGGCGCCGTCCTAATCCTTACCTCAAAATTGGTATAAAAAAAATAGGACTTAAATCATTCAAACCCTTGTTTTATAAGGTTTCTCTTGATTTAGTCCTATTTTAACGTATGCCCCGGTTATGACTTTAATAATATCATCCGCATGGTAAAAAGGTCTTATCTTCTCCAAATACTTCTCTCGTTTAAAAAGCATAACAAAAGTCATCTCCTTCGCTATCTGATAACACTATTATACCCTAGAAAATTCAAGTTATCAAATCACTTTTTGTCTTTTCTCCGTTTTGTGCTTTGATAACTGTGCAAATCCCCCACCCGATCGCTGCACCCAGAAGCAATGTATATCGAAGCTTCACCTCCAGCTTCCTCAAAATAAATCCAAACGGAGCCAGCATCAACACATTTAACAGGCTTTCCAAGAGAAGCTCTTTCCGAACATTCTAGTAGTCCCAATCCATTTTGATTTTTATAATCTATATTAGCACCATTTTCAATTAAAAATTTTACAATTTTAGTTTCTCCAAACCAACCAGCACTTATCATTGTTTCATTTAAGCAATCTTTTTTATTATCTTTTAAATATTTTATAAGTTCTTTTAAAACTTCAATTCTTTGCTCGTTAATATTTTCATTTCTAACATAAACAATATGGATCATATATTCTTTTACATTATCCAAAGTTTTAATATGCTCTAAAACGAATTTCAATATTTCAATATAACCATTATTACAACAAGGAAAAATTAGTTTACGCCATTCTTCCTCAGTTAACGGTTTTTTATCGTTTATATTTTTGATATGTTCTATCACTTGCTCATCTGTTTGGTTCTGATTTCTTTTGCCTATATATACTTGCAAGTTTTTCAACTCTTGTTCTGACATATTATTATCATCTCACTTTCAAATTGCAAGTTGTATCAATGATAACACAGGTATCGACGTGTGTTACTGACGGTTACTCTCAGGAACAATGATTTATCTTGCACTGCAGCGCACCGTCACTCTGGACTGTCCGCCGACCGTGCAGGTAAAAAGAGTCAGATCCCAGTCACCATCCGTCATATCCTCCACATCATAGGGAGAAAGAGTTTCCAGGGAAACTACTTCATAAGAAAAAACTTTTCCATCTATATCCGTGAAGGTGATCTCATCCCCCTGGGACAACTTTCCAAGGTTTCCCTCGCTGACAACATATCCTGTTTTTTGCAAGATCTTAAAATGCCTTCTGATTGTCGCAGCTGATTTATCACATACAGTAATGGCTTCGTTAGGAGTTACAATTCATCATACAGACTGATTTCTTCATTACCTTCCAGACATTCCCGTAATGCGTCGATCATCTTATCTGTGTCCAGGGGCTTTGCCAGATGAACATTCATACCCGCCAGTCTGCTGCCGATGATATCCTCTGCAAAGCTATTGGCCGACATGGCAATGATTCCGATGCTCCTGGCATCATGCCGATTCAGCGCGCGTATTGCCCTGGCTGCATCCATTCCATTCATTCTGGGCATCATGATATCCATATAAATGATGCCAAAATAGCCCGGAGATGATTTTTCAAAGAGTTCAACTGCTTCCTGACCATCCACTGCACAGGTTACTTCCAGTCCGTTGTTCTCAAGCAGTGTCTTTGCAATTTCCATGTTGAGCTCATTATCCTCAACGACCAGTGCACGTATTCCCTCAATAGAAACACGCTCCCCAACGGGTGCATGGATGATCATCTCCTGTGTGCCAATCTTAAACGGCAGCTTTATCATGGCGGTTGTTCCTTCCCCAAACCGGCTTTGAAGCTCAATATCTCCGCCCATACGCATGGCGAGCTGCTTGGCAATGGCCAGACCGAGTCCGCTTCCTTCATAATTCGAACGGCTGGATTCCTTTTCCTGGGAAAACATATCAAAGGCTTGTGCCAGAAACTCCTCGCTCATACCGCTGCCCCGGTCCTTACAGTAAAAGGTAAATTCCTGTCTTTCCTCATCCAACTGCTTTTCTTCAATCCATACGGTAATCAAACCTCCTTCGGAACTGAATTTTACGGCATTATCTGCAATATTGGCCAGAATTCTCTCAAGATAAACCGGATTTCCGACCAGAAACGGATGTAGAATACTGCTCTTATCCCAGATCACCTGATATTCGATATTCTTCTTGGCAGCCTTGATCATGTAATCCTGATTGACTCTCTGCAGGGTATCCACCAGGTTAAAGCCTACCTCCTGTATCTTCAGTTCTCCGCTCTGCAGCTTGTTCATATCTAGGATATCATTCACTAAAGAGACCAGATACTGCAGCGAAACCATAGATTTCTCTCGGATCTTCTTAAGCATTTCCGGATCATCTGCATATTGATTTGCCAGATTCATCATTCCAATCACCCCGTTCAGAGGAGTCCGAATATCATGACTCATGGTTGCCAAAAATCTGGTCTTCATCTCTGCTTCCCGTTTGGCGGACTCTGCCGCAAATTTCAAATCAAGCTCCCGTCTCTTATAATCACTGGCACTGCGAACAGTGCACAATACGTGGGTCACGGTTCCTGCTTCATCCCGTTTTTTCACAATAAAACGCAGCCTCTGCCAGCTTCCGTCACACATCGGGTATTCGGTAGTAACATATTCATCGTTCTTTAACCGCTCCGGCAGCGTTGCAAGATTAAGGAACGGACGTACCAAATCACGATACTCCGGTACGATCATGTTGTCGCAGATCTGATAGAGTTTCTCCGAGGCACAGCCTTTATACCCGGTCAGCTTATGGGTCTCATGATCATTGGAAATCTCCTCAAAGAAATCCTTGCGAAGATCAATCCGGTAAATGGAACGATAGCTTTTACTGATAGCAGAAATCACCTCGTTTTTCAGGTTTGCCTCATCCAGTGCCTGCTGCAATCTGTCCTGAATAATCTTATGCTCCTGCTCTTCTTCCCTTAAGGCCTTTTCTAGTGCCTCAATCTGTTTGTCCTTTTCAAATATCTCTTTTCTTTCCATGGAATTCACTCCTGAAAATTATTTCTTTAACATTTCAAACTGCTTTCTGGTCTTCTGGAATACTCCATCAGCTTCGGTGAAAATACACCACATAAAAAGGTTACTGTCCTGCCTGCGCCTGCACCAATATACACACACAGTGCATCTGACAATGCACACACTGCAGTTGCAGCCAGAAGTGTCAAAATCCAGTATTGCCTTTTTCCAAAACCAGGTACCCTTCTTAATCTGTTTACCAATATACAGTCAAACACCAGCATGAAAACTACAACCGCACTATAGCTCAGATTTTTCGCTGCAAGCTCCATAAGCAGCCTCCTTTTCTGCAAAGATCTCATCAAGGACTTTGGCGATTGCTTCAAGGCTGACAGGCTTGATAATGTGTCCGTTCATTCCTGCTTTATATAGATCCCATAGAATATCACTGCAAACATAATCATTATTCCAATGACTATAATCTGCAGATATCCTTTCTTTCCCCAAGCACGTTTCATTGGCACACGGATTCTCCTTCATCATTTTCAGAACGGTACTCTTCTGCTTCCCCATCCAGTTCCTTCAGCACATCCTTTTTTGAGATTCCATTCAGAAGCTTCTGTACCGCATCTTTTGTCCAATCCCATATTGGAAGGTTTAACCGATAGTCGCCTCCGATTACGATTCTTCCTTCCTGATAGCATTGGATCACCTGCTGAATCTCCTTTGCAGAGGATGACTCTCCATCTCTCAGAGGCGATATCGAGCACTGATCCTCGCAAAACTCATGCAGATTTTCTGCCTGTGTAAAATAGTCTACAAAAAGCTTCGCCTCATCCGGATATTTGCTGTCTGCATTCACTGCAAGCCTGGTATCCGGATTTACTACCACCAGGGAGCCATCTTCCAGAATCGGAAGCGGTGCTACTTCATAATGAAATTCGGCATGATAGTCGCTTTTCAGGCGATTTGATGCCCATACTCCGGTCAGCATGAACGGATTTTCGCCTTTGGCAAATATCTCCAAATCATCCGATGCTTTTTGAGTATCCTTTGCCTTGGGAATCTGTTTGCCCTTTTCATCCATATAATCGGAATCATGATATTCGATTCCGTACTTTTCCATCATGAGTCTCGTTCGCTCTGGCGCAAGGTCTTCGATCCGGTCAGCCGTCAGCCCCATTTCCGTCAGAGCATTATTGAGCCCCGGCTGCATGGACAGTCCTCTTCTGTAATTGTGTGCTACCGGAACATAATCCACATGTGCATGGATTCCTTTCTGGATCTCATCATCATGAATATACAATCCCACGATCTCAATGCAGCACCATGTTTTCTGTACTCCGTTTTCATTGCATATAGGCTTCCCATTCTTATCGACAGCAGGTACCGTAAATCTTTTTTTAGTTCTCTCAATAGCTTCCATCAGCAATTCTTCCGCAAGCTCCGGGTCTAAGCGTTCCGGATCATACTGGGGATTCGTCCTGCTGTTTACCGTATCGCAGTTTCCGATCTGCACAATAACCTCGTAGCAGGGCTGCATAGCCTCAAAACCGGCTTTATTCCCCTTTACCGCCTTGCGTTTCTTGTTTTCCTCAAGCTGGCTGGTTAAATGCTGGTAATAATTATCAATCTCCCTGCCGGGATGCTTCTTGTCTGCTCGTTTTTTACGATTGTATTCTTCCAGTGCATCTGCGAAAATCCGGTTGATTGCTTCCTCCAATGGCTCATGGATGATGGACTTATGATATCCATCCGGTATTACATGTTCCTGATTTACATGATATTTCAGATATTCTGCTTCTCTTGCATTGTGCTCCTGTCCCACAGTTGCACTGTTTCCGTTGTGAACGCTGATTGTCTGTGCCATCATCATATATACATTTCCTCTCTTTCCATGTTTTCTCATTTTCCTTTTTTCGGTGCTCCCTCACCGGACAGCTGATATTCCGGCTCCGGCAGCACCGGCAGCTTTGCTGCCTTATACCAAGCGGTTCCCACTTGCTATAACTCACTATCAGTAATGGGGTATCCCCATTACACCGTTCGCTCTCCCGAGGGGCTCTTTCAGAGAGACTCCTGCGGAGGGCTTCCATCCGGTGTACACACCTGCTGGATACAGTCCGGTAAAATATGCCGGACTGCATTTGTTTTTGGCTCATGGCATCAGATTTATGCCAGTTGTAATTGTCGTGGCATCAGATTCATGCCATTACAATCCAGCCAAAAACTCCAGTGCTCCCGGATCGATTTCATCAATCTCGTCCGCCCCGGATGGCTCTTCCACATTCTCGGCTTGATTCATGGTGGAAGTCGCCCCTCTTGCCGTAACATCCGTTATTGCTGTTGTGATATAGGGTTTCAATTGATCTACCACACAACCGGCAATTTTTCCGGCAAGCATATCTTCGTCCTGCACTGTCAGCCGGGATGAATAATTGCATATCATTTCCACGATCAGTGCATTCTTCGATATATTTTTCTCTGCGGAAAGCTGTTCCAGTTTTTCCCATGCTTTCTGATCCTTTGCATGATCTGACCGAAAACGTAAGCTGATTCTCTTTTCTTCCATAGTCAAAACAAGGGAAGCTTATGCTCCCCTCTTCACCTCCGTTGCAACATATAAGCTTTCATATCCTTTGGCGGTCGCACAGATATCCGTGATAATTTCCACACGGCTCTCATCATAATTCCCAAAGTTTTTCACAAGGCATCCTCCGCCACCTATGATATGGAGTCTTACAAGTTCCGGATCATATTCGTATTCACTCAGCTTGTTAAATATCTCCTCCGTATATCGTTCTGCTTCCCGTCTCATAACCGCCTGCATCTTTTCCGGCACATCTGCATTTCCCGTGATCAGGAATTCTTCAATCAGATACTCATCCGGCAATTTTCCGCATTCAGCCTGTACTTCATTGCGGATCTGCTTCACACACTGGTGAACACCGATCTTGTCCGTATACATCTTGTCTGATATTCCTCTGCCGTTCACCACCACCAGAGTGTTCATTGTGCCGTTGCCAATATCCGCCAGCATGTTCATGCCGGTATAATTCTTCATGTTTGCCGCTATACCTGCGTAACCCTGGGGATATACCACTACGTTACAGATCTTGATGTGATATGATTTTCCCTTGAATACATAATCAAGCTCCTGATTTCTCATAAGGTAATCCCGAAATGACAGCTTCTGCGTCTTCAGCCAGTGCAGCGGAAGTCCGACCGCCAGGATCACATCTGCTTTCTTTAGATTCCTCATTTCCAGTTCCTTTGCGATAGCAGCCAACGTGAGAATGTAATAATCATCATCCTCATTTTTATTGGCAATGAATACCTTGTGGTTCTCACCGATTACATAATATTTCCCTGCGTATTCCAACACATTGTCAGCAATGGCAGGTCTGCTGTCATAACACTTGACACCGCTCTTGAATACAAAATGTCTTGTTTTCATGTTGCCATATCCATGGTCAATGCCGATTAAAATTTTTCCGTTAAAGTTAAATCCTTCCATGTTGTT
>CAVHPN010000065.1:0-6228 GCA_963637995.1 Prevotella sp. CAG:279
CCCGGAGGTTCCGTTTTATTCGTTATACATTGCCATCAGTACATCCAACAGGCGATAAGCCTCCTTACGATAATAGACGGTGTGCTTGGATTTCTTGAACTGGATTTCGCCCATGTTAATGTTTGCAAGACCAGCCTTCAGGTATCCCTCTGCCTGCTTGCGGACGGTGTTGGCAGCATCGTGGCCGAGATGCATTTCCTCCTGGAACTTGGCACCCTTGCTGCCGTTCAGAAGAAGCAGTGCGGCGAGGCCGTGTTTCGGGGAGCGGTCGATGAGGTGATGGATAAGGTCAGAGAAAAGCTCTCCGTTTTCCTGCTTTGTCTCTCTGGCAATCATCTCGTCCTCTGGCGATGGAACAGAACCAAGGTCGAGGTCGTACTCATCAGACACTTGATCCATAGAAACTGAATTCGGAACGAAGTAGTGTCCGAGAAGCTCGTTCAGCTCTAGGTTAAAAGAAGAAAGCTTGAGCGGAGCCAGATCCTTCGGTACCGCCATATACATGACCTTGAAACACCTGCCACCCTTATGGATAGACTTGATGCATTCGGGGTTGGTACAGTTCTCCTTTACAAAAGCTGCATCGTACATGATCGGTACGAGAACCTCACCGGGCTTCAGCTCTTCGCCATTGTAGTTGCGTGTGATGACCTTCTTCGCTGCCTTGTTGCTAATAGTGCTTGTCTTATCGCTTTTCATATTTTTTCCTCCTGCGATTTTCAAAATTTCTGTGGAAATCGCAGGAAAGAAAAAAGCTCCTGTGATTTCTCACAAGAGCTATCCAATCGTCTATAAGGTCAGCTGCTATAGTTGATAAGGTTTATAAGGTCAGTAACCAAGAAAATTTACATTTTCGGAAAATATCATACATTTGTGCCAGATTGTAATTTTGCGACATTTGCGTTATAATATGTTTTAGTATGGTTTGGTGGGGATTGAACGTGTCCCTTCTCAGGTGACTTTAAATGAAAATCAGAGTAAATCGGAGGGGAGAATAATGGATTTGAATGAATATCCACATCTATGTGGAGGTACTTTTTTTACGCTGATATTGCAAGCTCTCCGGCAACGAATGAATGCACGAGAGCATTACGACGGAGATAGTGATGGACTGTCTGATCCGGAAGTTTTGGTGGGCTTATTAAGCGTAATCAATCCTTCGTATGTCGACCCGGGCAAGGAGAAACTTAAAACTACCGCTAACAACTACAAAAGATGCAGAACATCGACAAGCGCCTATTTTCCGTTTGATGATGAACAGGTTATAGCGGCATTTGATAAGACTGTCAGAACAGATTATCAGTCTGTCCTGAATCGGATGATTGAATTTGTGAATAAATTCCTCGATTTGGGCGAACCAGTTTACAAGGATGCCGGTTTGGTGCGTGCCTTGATTGATTTGATTCAGCAGGATCAGAGCATTAAGGGGGATGATGAGTTTTATATCGAATCGGACGGTCAAACAAAGAAAAAGACCGCACTTGGCGGTCTGAGGAAGGTATGCCTTCCATCATTTCTTCTGGGTGTTTGGCACTATGTAGTCATGAATCGAGAAGATAATTCTGTGGGCAAAGAAACTTATGAAATATGGTGTCCATCAACTGGCGGCGGCCCAAGAAAATATACAGCGCATATGGGCGAAGGAATTCTCGATGACTTAACTACCTATTGTGTTGCTGCCGAGGATAAAACAGAAACAGATACTGCAGCGGCAGAAACGGTGATAATTGAAGAGACTCCGGAGCAATCTGTACAGCAGACGGTGAATAATCCATTTGTGTTTAATTTCAATCAGTACGGCAATAACGGCACGCAGATTGGACACATTGAGAATTATTACCGCGGTAAAAAAGAGGAGGATTAAACCGATGAGCGATGATATTCAGATTGCTAAGACTGGCGAGAACCTCCCACAGAGAGTTCCACCACAGCAGCCAATTCAGGCAAATCTAAATCAGTACGGTCCCGACGGCACACAGATTGCATATGTTCAAAACTATGACGGAACTATAAACCAGACTGTGCTTATCATGCCAGGGGCTTCCCCAATGGGGGTTCCGGTAGTTGCACAGGGACTGGCTTTTAACTATGACTGTTTCAACTTATTTGTCATAGG
Source organism: Prevotella sp. CAG:279 (assembly GCA_963637995.1). Lineage (GTDB taxonomy): Bacteria > Bacillota > Clostridia > Lachnospirales > Lachnospiraceae > Otoolea. The sequence goes on from CAVHPN010000065.1 coordinate 2,117, forward strand.
GACGGAACAATATACAGATCAATCATTTATAGTTCCGAAGAACAGGGCATTGACGGAAAGTACATCGACAGAGATACAAGCTCAGTGCGCTGCTTTGTCCCCGGAGGCAATTGCGATTATAAAAACATATCCAGCTATCTTTTGTAGCGAGAACCATCATTTTTCTACAACAGATCCGGATCACATTGCTTATTACGGTTATGTGAAGGACATAAAGATACAAGATAATGGCATAAAGGTATATTTCCAGATACTGAATCAATTACCGCAGCAGGCTTTAATCGACCTTTCCGAAGATTTGTGCATCGGAGGGGCGCGGTCTTTTACAGAACTCAGCCGTACCCATTGGGCGATAAAAAGGATCAATTTGGTAGAGGTATTGGAGAAAGCAGGATACAGGGTATTTAAGCTCTAAACTCATGGTTAAGGAAAAATGGAGGTAAGACGATGAGTCGCGAATATGAAGAGATGCAAGTGGAAAAATGGGTAAATCTGGATGATGTTGCAGAGCATCTGAGTATTAGCCGAGATACAGTTCGCACTTGGATTAAAGAAGGTAAGCTCCCCTTTTATCGAGCAGGGAAAAGATATAAGTTTAAAATTTCTGAAGTGGATGAATGGGTTCGCAACGGAAAAATCAGTGAATAAAAAGATTGGATGGTGAAATCAATGCAACGCAAAGTTCCTTCAGCAATTACACAGATCAGACTCAATAGAGCAACCTTTACGGATGTCCCGATTGACGGTCTTACGTTTGTGAATTTCTTTTACGGCAATAATGGTGCGGGCAAATCATCAATAGGTCATGCGATTGACGAGAATGATGGTGTTGTCTGGGCAGACGGAAAGACAGCAGCCGACTACGATGTTCTGGTCTATAACCAAGATTATATAAACAGCAATTTTGAAAATTATGGCGATCTAAAAGGCGTATTCATCTTTGGAGAGGAAGATATTGAAGCAAAAAAGAGAATTGCTGTATTAACGGATGAAAAGAAAAAGAAAGCCGATGCAAAGACTGCAGCAGGCGATGAGTATAAACAGAAAAAGGCAGGCATCGATGCTGCATTAGTTCAATTTCAGGATACTTGTTTTTCTAAAACAGCCGATACGCGCAAACGCTTTGAAAAGTGTATGGATGGTAAAAAACAGAAGAAGAGTTTTGCCGATGCTATCCTTCAAGAGAGATCTCCCAAAGAGTATGATTTGTCTGAATTAGAGCGACTTTATGACGTGGCGTTCGATGATACCGCAACGGCTTATAGCGAGTTTAGAAAAGCTGGAACTACAACATATGGTAGTCTTCCGGGAAAAGACCTGCTGGATAAGGTTATCATCAGTAGCAGTGATACCCCGTTTGCACGTTTCCTAAAGGCACTTGGCAGCACAGCCTCCGATTGGGTTCGTGATGGACATACTCATTTTTCCGGTGCTGCGGCTGGAAAATGCCCATACTGCCAGCAGAAGCTGCCAGAAAATTTCGAGGATGAGATTGCAGCTACATTTGATGCACACTATCAGCAGGATATACGGGATTTAGGACAATTTCAAACCACATACGGCAGAGAAACGGCAGATATTGTGAATGTGTTGCAATCCAATGCTAATGCCGTAATGCCTTCCATTAATTTGCAAGCATATCAGGAAAAAGTCTCACTGTTGGAAAGCAAGTTCGAAGTCAATCGTCAGCGTATTGCCGAAAAGGTTAAGGAACCTTCAAAAGCAATTTCGTTGGAGGATACCGATACGTTACTGCTTGATATTGGCGCGATGATTGATGACATCAATAAATTGATTAAGGCTAATAATGACGTAATTTCAGCAAAAAAGAGCAGTAAGGCAAAGTGCAAAACAGAAATCCTGCAGCATCTTGCGTTTGAGCTTGCTTCTGAAGTCAAACTTTATAAGGACGAAGTTGCTAAGCTGGAAAAGGATGTTGAGGATGTAGTCAAACGTGGAACAGCTTTAAAAAAGGAAATTGGAGATATTACAAGAGAAATCGCTGACCTAAACAAACACAATGCAAATACCGAAGCCGCCATTGATAGCATTAACAAAATTCTGGGTGACTCTGGATTTCAAGGCTTTAGCATTCGGGCAAAGGAAGGTGTTGAGAATGTTTATGAAATCGTGCGTGAAAATGGCGATGTAGCAGAAAATCTTAGCGAAGGCGAACGCAATTTTATCGCATTCCTGTATTTTTATCACAGAGTTCGCGGCAGCATGAACAGTGAGGAGCTGAAAGAAAAGATAGTAGTTATTGATGATCCCGTATCCAGTATGGATAGTACGGCGCTTTTCATTGTTAGTGCTATCGTCCGTGAAATGGTCAATGTTTGCCGAAACAACACAGAATATCTGAATCCGAAGGTGCCGGGGGATTATATCAAGCAGATTTTTATTCTGACGCATAATGTATATTTTCATCGTGAGGTTACATATCAGCAGGTTGGCTATTATAACTGTACCTCTCTATATGTGATTCGTAAGAACGATAATGTGTCCACTGTAAAATTTTGCACACGTCAGAACAAGGACATTCCGAGTGAAAAGGAAAACTACAATCCTGTACAAAACTCCTACGCAGCATTATGGGATGAACTCCGTGATCTTCACTCCACAATTCCAGCGCTGAATGTAATGCGCCGTATTCTCGAATATTATTTCCTTCAGCTTTGCGGCTATGAAGGCAGCGATCTGCGTTCGATTGTTCTGGAAAAGAAGGAAAACCGAGAAAAGTTCATCAAGCAGGTGGAGGGAGAAAAGCCGGATATGACCGACTATCAGCTTGCTTCTTCTCTGCTGGCATATATCAATAATCCGAACGGTATCAGCGATGGACTGAATTATGTAGAGGATTGCGAGGATGTTGCGGCTTATAAGCGTGTATTCGAGTTGATTTTTGAGGCACTTGGACAGAGTCAGCATTATAGAATGATGACGGGGCAACGAATCAAGTCCTGATTATAGGACAGCTAAAGCTATAAAATGAAAACGAGGATACTATAAAAACGAAAGAGGTAAACAGCAATGGCCGAAAAACAGACAATAGACGCAATGTGGGATGACTCCCCTGTTGACGTTTCTACAGAAGTGAATTTTATCTGGTCTATCGCAAACAAGCTGCGTGGTACATACCAGAGTGACAAATATAAGGATGTTATCATTCCGATGGTTATCATCCGCAGGTTTGAGTGCGCCTTGGCACATACAAAGCAAAAGGTGGTAGATCAGTTCAAGGCAAATCCGTCATATCCGGCAAAGGCTATGTATCGCGTGTCAGGATATCAGTTCTACAACACAAGTGAGTTTGATCTGGCAGAGCTGGTAAACGATGCAGATCATCTGGCCGCAAACTTCAAGTCCTACATTCAGGGATTTTCTGCAAATATCCAGGACATCATTAAAAGCCTGGATTTTGATAAACAGATCGACAAGATGGACAAGAACAATCGTCTGCTTAGCGTAGTGAAGGCTTTCTCAGAGCTGGACTTGAATCCGGTGACAATTGATAATGTGAAGATGGGATACATCTTCGAAGACCTGATCCGTAGATTTTCAGAAAATGCCGAAGCCGGTGATCACTATACTGGCAGAGACATCATCAAGCTGATGGTCAATATTCTTCTGGCAGAGGGCTGCGATGATATCTTCGATGACGGAAAGGTTATTACCGTGTTGGATCAGGCTTGTGGAACCGGCGGTATGCTTTCCACCAGCTGGAATTTTATCAAGCGTTACAATCCATCAGCTGATGTGCGTTTGTTTGGTCAGGAAATCAATCCTGAGTCTTACGCCATCTGCTTGGCTGAGATGATGATCAAGGGGCAGAATGCAGAGAACATCTGCTATCAGGACACCATGAAGGCTGACCGTTTCAAGGGAACCAAGATGCGATTCGTAATCGAAAATCCTCCATTTGGGACGCCGTGGGGCGGAAAGGATGCAGCAGAGGGTGTTGAGCAGGCGGTTAATGATGAATATGCAAAAGGCTTCGATGGACGCTGGGGTGCGGGTCTTCCCGGCTCCGGGGATATGCAGATGCTGTTCTTGCAGTCTGCTGTAGATAAGATGGACGATAACTTGGGTCGTGCTGCCATTATCGAAAATGG
>CAVHPN010000066.1:0-5839 GCA_963637995.1 Prevotella sp. CAG:279
GGCCATGACGGTTGAAAAAAACAATAAAGGATGTGAATTATGAATTTTTTTAGAAAAATGGAGAACAAATTCGGACGATTCGCAATTCCGAATCTGATGTATTACATCATTATGATGTATGCCACGGGCTTCGTGATGAATCTGTTCAATCCGTACTTCTACGTGCAGTATCTGGCACTTGATGCAGCCGCTATTCTTAGGGGACAGGTCTGGAGAATAGTGACATTTCTTGTATGTCCTCCGCAGTCAGGTGTGCTCTTTGCATTGATTGCGATGTATCTGTATTACTCGCTTGGTGCGACGCTTGAACGCGTATGGGGAACATTTCGTTTTAACATGTTTTTCTTTACGGGAGTGCTGGGTCATATCATAGCTGCTTTTTTGGTATATGGCGTGACAGGTTATTCTGTGCCGATGTCACCATATTATCTGAATGAATCATTGTTTCTGGCCTTTGCATGTACATTTCCGGAGATGCAGTTTATCCTGATATTTATCCCGATTCGTGCAAAATATCTTGGAATGATGTACGGAGCTGTTATTGTATACAACTTTATCGCAGGCGGAATTATAACCAGAATTGAAATAGTTGTTTCGATGCTCAACTTCATTATATTCTTCCTGATGACAAGAAATTATCGAAAAGTCAGTCCTAAGGAAATGATTCGCAGACAGAATTTTAAAAATAATGAAAAGAAGGCACAAATTCAGAAGATTAAACTGACAAGACATAAATGTGCGGTCTGTGGGCGTACCGAAAAGGATGATCCGAATCTGGAATTTCGTTATTGTTCAAAATGTGCAGGAAATCTTGAATATTGCATGGATCACCTGTATACGCACAAGCATGTGACTGAAGAAGACATTAAAGAGGGGCAGTAAGATTAAAGGAGGAATCACATCATGAAAAAAACAAAAATTGTCTGCACGATGGGACCGAATACAGACGACAGGGAGATCATGAAAGAACTGGCGTTAAATGGTATGGATGTTGCAAGATTTAACTTTTCTCACGGGGATCATGAAGAACATAAGAAACGTCTTGAGATTCTTGAAAGTGTGCGTGAGGAACTGGATATTCCGATTGCATCACTTCTGGATACCAAAGGTCCTGAGATTAGAACAGGAAAACTTAAGGATGGAAAGAAAGTTACCCTCAAAGAGGGAGATATTTACACTCTGACTACTGATGAAATCATAGGTGATGAGTCAAAAGGATATATTAATTATGCTGGACTGGCAGAGGACGTAAAGCCTGGGGATCGCATCCTTATTGATGATGGTCTTATAGAACTTCATGTACAGGAAGTAAATGGACACGATATCGTCTGCAGGATAGAGAACGGTGGTGAATTAGGGGAGAAAAAGGGAGTAAACGTACCGAATGTACGTATCAAGCTTCCGGCTCTTACTGATAAAGACAAGGAAGATATTCGATTTGGAGTTGATGCCGGATTTGATTTTGTTGCGGCTTCATTTGTTCGTAGTGCAGATGCAATCCGTGAAATCAGAGAAATTCTAGAAGAAAAAGGCTCTGCCATGAAGATTATTGCGAAAATCGAGAATGTAGAAGGAATTGAGAATATTGACTCTATTATTGAGGCGAGTGACGGTATCATGGTAGCCCGCGGTGATATGGGCGTTGAAATTCCGGCTGAAAAGGTTCCGCACATTCAGAAGATGATTATCAGAAAATGTAATCTGGCATGTAAGGTTGTTATCACAGCAACGCAGATGCTTGATTCCATGATTCGCAATCCTCGTCCGACCAGAGCTGAGGTTTCAGATGTGGCCAATGCCGTCTATGAAGGTACTGATGCAGTCATGCTTTCAGGTGAGACAGCAATGGGTAATTATCCGATAGAGGCAGTCCGCATGATGAGTCAGATTGCGGAAGAATCAGAAAAATATCTGGATTATTCATTTTATCAGAAGAGAAAGGTATCTGCTGAGAATCTGCGTAATATTTCAAATACCGTATGTTATTCATCTGTTGCCACGGCTTCTGATTTGGACGCACCTGTTATAGTGGCACCAAGTGTCAGCGGCTTTACTACGAGAATGCTTTCCAAGTGGCGTCCCAAGGCATTGATTGCCGGACTTTCTCCGAGTCTTACGGCAGTGCGCCAGATGCAGCTCTACTGGGGAGTCAAACCATTTCATGCAAAACGTGCGGAATCAACAGATGCCTTGATTACGGCATCGGTTGAGCTTCTTAAGGAAAAGGATATAGTGAAAACAGGAGAGATAGTCGTTGCTACCGCAGGTGTGGTGACAAGGGCAAACCGACATGAGCCGGTAACGGACACCAATATTATGCGTGTAATTGTTGTGGAATAGCGGCGCAGAGCTTTACAATGTATTTCAGGAAATGCTTATCCTTGTATTGCGGCCAATTAACCGGTATTTAGATAGGATTTCGTTGAATTTACTTGCTAAAACATAATTTTTAGTGTATAAGTAGTATTAAAATTTGTAATTGTTCAGAGACTGGCATTTTTGATGTCAGCCTGAAAAGTTACTAAAATGTTTAGTTCGGAGGACGTAGAATTGGAGAAAAAACCATTTGTGACACTGGAACAGTTGGAAGAGATCAAAAAAACATATCCGACACCATTCCATCTGTATGATGAAAAGGGAATCCGCGAGAATGGCGAGCGTTTGCTGCAGGCATTTTCCTGGAATAAGGGATTCCGTGAATATTTTGCCGTAAAGGCAACACCTAACCCATTTGTGATTGATATTTTAAAGAAACTTGGATGCGGAGTTGACTGCTCTTCATTGACAGAGCTTATGATGGCAAAAGCCATGAATTATGATGGTGAGAAGATTATGTTTTCATCCAATGATACACCGCCGGAAGAGTTTAAGATGGCTGCGGATCTGGGCGCCATCATCAATCTGGATGATTTTACACATATTGATTTTCTGGAGAAGACTATCGGTTATATTCCGGAGACCATCAGCTGCCGTTATAATCCGGGCGGACTGTTCAAGATCAGCAATGATATCATGGATAATCCCGGAGATGCAAAATACGGAATGACGACTGAGCAGCTTTTTGATGCTTTCAGGATTCTTAAATCAAAGGGTGCAAAGCATTTTGGTATTCATGCTTTCCTTGCAAGCAATACGGTTACGAATGAATATTATCCGATGCTTGCAAAGGTTCTGTTTGAGGTGGCTGTAAAACTGAAAGAGGAGACGGGGGCAGATATCAAATTTATCAATCTGTCCGGCGGAGTAGGTATTCCTTACCGCCCTGATCAGGAGCCGAATGATATTTTTGCCATCGGAGAGGGCGTCAGAAAAGTTTATGAGGAAGTACTGGTTCCGGCAGGTATGGGAGATGTGGCTCTTTATACCGAGATGGGACGTTTCATGCTTGCACCGTACGGATGCCTCGTGACGACAGCTATTCATGAGAAACATACATACAAGGAGTATATCGGTGTGGATGCGTGTGCCGTAAACCTTATGCGTCCCGCAATGTATGGCGCATACCATCATATTACCGTAATGGGAAAAGAAAACGAGGTGTGTGACCACAAATATGATGTGACCGGTTCTCTTTGCGAGAATAATGATAAATTTGCGATCGATCGCATGCTTCCGAAGGTTGATATGGGAGACATACTTGTCATCCACGATACCGGTGCACATGGATTTTCGATGGGCTACAATTACAATGGAAAGTTGCGTTCTGCTGAACTGCTCCTGAAAGAAGATGGTTCGGTTAAAATGATTCGCCGAGCTGAGACTCCGAAGGACTATTTTGCAACATTTGATTTCTGTGATCTGTTTAAGGATGTGAAATAGAAAAGGATAGGGGCATAGTTGCCTGACAATACTTCATATTTGAAAGTCAGTTGTTCCGTGCCTTTGGCACTCTCATAACCGCCACCTGACAACACTTTCAATATATAATGCAGGAATGACATTTTTTATTGCATTGAAATGGATAATATTAAGAATTTCTTCAGAATTTATTCAAAGAGAATACAAACATTCTGAAGAGAGGCATGATATACTATAACCATAATAAATGCATGATACAAAAGATTTAATCCTTTAACCTTTTTGAAATCCGAATTCCTAATAAAAAAGTTCCGTGCTGATTGCACGGAACTTTTTTTGATCTGAAAGTGTTGCCAAGCGACTGACTTTCAGTTATGGTGATGCCGCCGTCAGGCGGCATGTCATTTTTATAGAAAATTGCTTCTCTTACAGTCCTTCTGCAATTTCATACAGAAGACGTTCGGAATCATCCCATCCAAGGCATGGATCGGTTATGGACTTTCCATAAATGTGTTCGCCGACTTTCTGGTTGCCCGGTTCGATGTAGCTCTCAATCATGACACCCTTGACGAAGTTTCGTACGTCTTCTGAGTGACGGCGGCTGTGAAGTACTTCCTTGACGATACGGATTTGCTCCATGTACTTTTTGTTGGAATTGGAGTGGTTAGCATCTATGATGCAGGCCGGATTTTTCAAATCACGTTCATTATAGAGATCAAGCAGCAACTTGAGATCTTCGTAATGATAGTTCGGAAGACACTGATCATGTTTATTGACCGCGCCTCGCAGTATGGTATGAGTAAGCGGATTGCCCTGAGTCTTAACCTCCCAGCTGCGGTAGATAAATTCGTGACCATGCTGTGCCGCATGAACCGCATTCAGCATGACGGAAAGCGCACCGCTGGTCGGATTCTTCATGCCTACAGGTACATCGATGCCGCTGGCTACAAGGCGATGCTGTTGGTTTTCAACCGAACGCGCACCGACTGCAACGTATGACATAACATCTGAAAGGTAGGTAAGGTTTTCCGGATAAAGCATCTCATCTGCAGTGGAAAAACCTGTCTCCTCGATGACACGCATATGAAGTTTTCGGATTGCAATAAGTCCCTGAAATAAATTGGGCTTGCCTTCCGGATTGGGCTGGTGCAAGAGTCCCTTATAACCGTCACCGGTTGTTCTTGGTTTATTTGTATAGATTCTGGGAACCAGAATCAGTTTGTCCTTTACTTTTTCCTGAACCTTGGCAAGACGATTTACATAATCTATAACAGCGTCTTCCCGGTCAGCAGAGCACGGACCAATGATGACAAGAAACTTGTCACTGTCGCCTGTAAAGACGTCGCGGATGGCGGCATCCTTTCTAGCTTTTTCTGCGGCCAGCTCCGGTGCAAGTGGAAACTGTGCACGAATCTCGTCCGGGGTCGGCAGCTTGCTGACATATTCAAATCCCATGAGTTTCTTCCTCCTGTTTAATCCATTAGATTTTCGCACTTTAAAGCGTATAATAGTCATTATAGTATAGAAACAGGAAATCATCAATAGTGTGGATGAAAAGTTTTATAATTTCGATGAATTGCGGGTGCGGTGCGTACTCCAGCCGGTTCATGATGGCTTGCAGAGGAAGAATTACTTCCGGAAATCCGTAGACAGGAATGGATGGCATTACTTCCGGCAACCATAGAACAGGAATGGATGGCATTATTTCCGGCAACCATTGGATAGGAATGGATGGCATTACTTCCGGTAATCCATAGACAGGAATTGGAATGGTGCTCAGGTGAGCCTCGCAGGGATTCTCTATGAAACGTGCCTCTTCGCCAAAACGCCCGATCCGCGCAAACTCGTCCGTCCGCAGGACTGCCTTTGGCAGTCTCTGCGTCTTGGACTCGAACAGGCTGCGCTCCCGTCGGGCTGGCGAAGCCGCACGTTTCATGAGACTCCATCTGCTCGGCCCAAAATCGCACCATTCCAATTCCTGTCCTCTGGCTGCCGTAATGAACTTCTCGGGTAATTTACAATAATGTGTACTTTTTTGTAA
>CAVHPN010000067.1:0-5837 GCA_963637995.1 Prevotella sp. CAG:279
TTTTTGTAGTTCTGAGACCCAGCCGGACAGCTGCATTCGCGACTCATGTCCTTGTGAGTTTTACTTGTCTAATGACTTCATCGTCGGGAACAGCAGCACATCCCTTATAGCCGGGCTGTCTGTCAGCAGCATCACCAGTCGGTCAATGCCGTAGCCGATGCCGCCGGTAGGTGGCATGCCGATCTCCATCGCATGCAGAAAATCTTCATCCGTGTGGTTGGCTTCTTCATCACCGGCAGCTGCCAGTGCATCCTGCGCAGCAAAGCGTTCTCTCTGATCGATAGGGTCATTCAGCTCGGAATATGCATTGCACATCTCGCGACCGTAGACGTAAAGCTCGAAGCGTTCCACCTTGCTGGGATCAGAGGGCTTTCTCTTAGTCAGCGGAGAAATCTCCACAGGATGATCCATGATAAAAGTCGGCTGAATCATCTTCTCCTCACAGAACTCCTCAAAGAAAAGATTCTCGATATCACCCTTCTTGTGTCGATCCTCGAATTCAATGCCCTTTTCCTTCGCAAGCGCCTTTGCTTCCTCATCACTTGCAATCGCATCGAAATCAATTCCGGTCTGCTCCTTCACAGCCTCTGTCATGGTCAGACGGCGGAAAGGCTTTCCGAGATCGATCTCTGTGCCCTGATAGGAAATGGTTGTACTGCCGCAAACCTTCTCGGCAAGATAACGGAACATGGATTCTGTCAGCTCCATCATGCCTTCATAATCTGTATAGGCCTGATAAAGCTCCATCAAAGTGAATTCCGGATTGTGACGTGTATCCACACCTTCGTTACGGAACACACGACCGATTTCAAATACACGCTCCATGCCGCCGATAATCAGACGCTTCAGGTACAGCTCCAGAGAAATACGAAGCTTTACATCCTCATCCAGCGCATTATAGTGGGTCTCAAAAGGACGGGCAGCGGCACCGCCGGCATTGCTTACCAGCATCGGTGTCTCCACCTCCATAAAATCTCGCTGAGCAAGGAAGTTGCGAATCTCACGAATGATCTGAGACCGCTTCATAAAGGTTTCCTTGCTGTCCTGATTCATGATGAGATCAACATATCTCTGTCTGTAGCGCGTATCAGTATCCTGAAGACCATGGAACTTCTCCGGCAACGGATACAGCGACTTGGAAAGCAGTGTCACAGTCTCTGCATGCACCGAGGTTTCGCCCATCTTTGTCTTAAATACATAGCCTGTTACGCCGACAATATCGCCGAGATCCAGCTTCTTAAAGCGCTTGTACGCTTCCTCTCCCAGCGCATCCCGCGTTACATATGCCTGAATGGTTCCCTGCCGATCCTGCAGGTGCATGAAGCTGGCCTTGCCCATTACACGCTTGGACATGATGCGTCCGGCAATAGAAACCTGCTGGTTTTCAAAGGTTTCAAAATTCTGCTTGATCTCCTCTGAATGCTGTGTCTGATCAAATTTCGTAATTTCAAAAGGGTTCATGCCGGCAGCCTGCAATTCAGACAGCTTGTCATGACGCGCCTGAAGAATATGATTCATATCCACAGCAGGTGCACTCCCCTGATTCTGATTCTTGTTCTCGTTGTCCGCCATTACTGCTCCTTTATCAATCTTCTGTCTTCACTCGCTCTACGTTCAGTACCTTAAACTGCAGGTCGCCTGCCTGTGTCTCCACATCCACTACGTCGCCGACTCTGTGATGCAGCAGTGCCATACCCACCGGAGACTCATTGGAGATCTTGTTCTTCAGTGAATTTGCCTCAGAAGAGCCAACAATCAGATACTCCACCTCTTCATCAAACTCCATATCCAGAAGCTTTACTGTGCAGCCAATATTAATGGTACCCTCTTCAGAATCATCCACCACCTCGGCATTCTTCAGCAGAGCCTCAAGCTGTACAATTCTTTCCTCAATTTCTCTCTGCTCATCCTTAGCCGCATCGTATTCGGCATTCTCAGACAGATCTCCCTGCTCACGGGCTTCCTTAATCTTAGCCGCAATTTCTTTTCTGCGGTTCACCTTAAGATCATGAAGCTCTGCCTCATATTTGTTAAGACCATCTCTTGTCAATAAATTCTTCTTTGCTTCTGCCATGACTATCTTCCTTTTCTGTGTATTGGCACACACAAGAGCGGCTTCCGAGATTCCCGGGAGCCGTTTCCTCATCTTTGTATTGGATTCAATGTATTTTAATGAACCATCACAGGTTTGTCAAGTTGTCGATTACTGAAAACAATGCTTCCGTAGAATCCATATGATTCACGGCATCGCGAAGTCGACTGGAATTCGGCATTCCCACCGTATACCAGGACAGATGCTTTCGCATTTCCAGTACCGCCATATGTTCTCCCTTATATCGGATCATGAGTTCCGCATGCTTTCTCATCACTGAGATCTTTTCGGATAATGTCGGCGGCTCCGGCTTGCCGTGCCCCGCCAGCATTTGCACGCAGTCCCTGACAAGCCATGGATTTCCCTTCGTGCCTCGCGCCAATGCCACGCCGGCCACCCCGGTTTCATCAATCATACGGATGGCATCTTCCCCGCAGAAAATGTCACCATTACCAATGACAGGCACCCGCACAGCTTCCTTTACGCGCCGTATAATGTCCCAGTCAGCCTTTCCGTGATAATACTGCTCCCGTGTCCGACCGTGTACTGTGATCAGTGACACGCCGGCCTCCTCGCAGAGCTGTGCAAACTCCACCGCGTTTACATGCTTTTCATCAAAGCCCTTTCGGAATTTGACAGAAACAGGCTTCCGGCAGGTCTGTACCATCCTGTGCAGGATATTATAGGCAAGCTCCGGCTGAGTCATTAGCGACGAGCCTTCTCCGTTTCTTACGATTTTAGGTACCGGGCAGCCCATATTTACATCGATCATATCGAAACGGTCTTCGATGCGATGCGCAATCTCTGCCATGATATCCGGATCCGAACCAAAGAGCTGCACTGCCAGCGGCAGCCTTCCTTCAGGTGCAGCGTCTGCTGCCAAAGATGCCACTTCTTCTCGCCCGGTCTGCATTAAAGTTTCCGTATTTCTGTTCCCGTACAAAATGGCCTTTGCACTTACCATTTCTGTGGTTGCCATGCCCAGTCCCATGTCGGCACAGATTTCACGAAAGGGAAGATCCGTCACCCCGGCCATCGGCGCCAGAAAAACACCGCCGCGAATAACAAGAGAACCAATTTTAATGTCCTTCATAGATGTCTGTGCACCGCCTTCATTTTCCCAACTGACCGGATTTACGGAGAAGCTGCATGCCCTGGTAATATGCTTCCAGTTTTTCAAAGAGCTCTGCATACTTCTTTGTCATTTCGCGGATTTTCAGTTCCGATCCGATTTCGTCATAGAGATAATCTGTCTCATCCGAGATGGATTCCAGAAGGAGCTTGCCTTCTTCCGAAAATTTCATTACCAGTACGCCGCCGACATCCTCCGTGTACTCCACGCATATGATTTGCAGCTGCTTCTTCACATCCTCCGGCAGATTTTTATATTCTTCATTCAGATAGAATTTTTCAATATAAGAATTGGCTGCGCAGAGCACATTGTCCTGATTCTCTGTCATGTTTCTCATTACCTTTCGTATCGCTTTTATTTGTTTCCGGAACCGGATGAATTGCTGGGCTGCGGCATATAACGATAAAGAGCCATAGCCGTACTCTGTATAGGCATAGATTGCAGAACGATGCGTCCCGGACCGGTGATCACAGTGTTAAAGAAGCCTTCACCGCCAAAAAGTACATTTTTTACGCCGCCAACGCCGCGGACATCCATACTGCAGCTGCCATCCATTGCAAGAAGATTTCCGGTGCTGACGATCTTTCGCTCTCCTGCCGCTAATGTATACGTTTCTGCTGCCCCGTCAATTTCCAGAAAAACGATACCGCTGCCGGTGAAACGCTGCATAATGAAGCCTTCACCGCCAAAAAGGCCGCTGCCGAAGCGCTTCTGAAAATAGACACTCATATCCACACCGGATTCACTGGCAAGATAGGCATGCTTTTGTGCAATCAATTCCTGCCCCGGCTGCAGAGAAAATGCCTGAATGGTACCGGGAAAGCAGGAGGCAAAAGCAATTTCTCCATCGGCTCGAGCCACATAGCGATTTCGAAACATCGATTCTCCGCTGAACATTCTGCCAAACATTTTTCCAATGCCGCCGCCCTGCGTTTCCATCTCAAAGCAGTCATCCATCCAGGCCATTGCGCCGCTTTCGCAGTGAATAGACTCCCCGGCAGACAGCTGACACTTTACATAAGGTAAATTCCCACCTGCAATCTCATATCTCATAAGCTTCTCCTTACTATCACATAGTAATGCAACGCCGGATACGGAAAATCACACGGATTCGCATACCGCAGCACTGTTTCCCGGACTATGGCAGTATCATATCACAAAGAAAAAAATAAATCAAAAAATAGCATTGACAGCAGGCACAAAATATCGTATTATATGTAAGTCGCCGAAAGAAAGCGACAATCCTAGGGGATTAGTTCAATGGTAGAGCAACGGTCTCCAAAACCGCCGATGGGGGTTCGAATCCCTCATCCCCTGCTGCTAGGATATTTCCAGAAAAACCTCGAAACAGCCGAAAATCACGTATTTTCAAGGCTTTTCGAGGTTTTTTGTTGCCTTGCTCTGTTCTTCTGTAGAAGTATTTTTCCATCGATTAACCTATTTTTCCGCAAAAATTTGGCATGAAATTTGGCATGAATTTGGTACGAAAAAAACACCCTGCTTTCGCAAGGCATTTATCTTGTAGCTAGTCAATTGCAGCACTCTTTTACAAGCTGCACAACATCTTCGTTCACCTTTTGGATTCTGTCGTCCTTTTCCATTTCCGGTATACTCATCCATTTGTATTCTACGCCATCTACTTCGAACGAGTCTTTTCTTTCCAGCGCTGGGAACTTCTTGATGGTTGCTTTATATACAGAATGCAGATATGTTCTATTTTCTTTATGGCTTTCTGAATACTTCTGCTGTCTCTTTCTTGTCAGGAACATCATTTCTATTCCATCGGCTTTTACCTTCAGCTTGTTTGAGATCCCCTCTTTTATAAAGCTCTCGTTATCCGAGTTGTCCTTGAAGCTCGGAAACAGGTAGCACCGCCATCTTGTATCATAGTACAGCAAAAAGCGGTTCGGATATTCATTGAATGTATCTTTGATTGCGACTATCGAATGATCGTGTGTGTTTTCCTTTTTGCTTTCTATGTCTCTAAGCAAATCCTTATGTGTATATGGATGTTTCACGTATTTCCAAATGTCTACCATGCATTTAATCGTGAGCCCTATTCCCAGAGCAAGCATAATCATCTTAAATGCCCACCCCGGTACAAACGCAATATCGCCATAGCTTCCATGTATCGCCGATATGGCCAGTGAGACGGATGAGCCCACACTGTCCCACGCTATTTTTGTTCCTATTTCCTGCTTCTTTTCTTCGAGTACTAGATTAAGTTCTCTTTCATCTATAACTATCTTCATCTGGCAATCCTTCCGTTCGGTGCGTTTCTTTGTCGTGTCTATAATATACACTATTTTGGTTTATGGCCAATAGAAAAATATATTATTGCATAAAAAAAGCGCCCCGCAGAGCGCTTTCCGTTTTTCAAATATTCCAGATTTCCAGGCTTCCGTTTCTCTTGTCCGACTCATGATAGCATGCGCCCTGAAGGTCTCCGGTTGGCTGGAAATAGTACCACTCGCTGCCGATCTGGCACCAGTCCGTCGCAATGTATCCGTCATCCTTGAAGTAGTACCAATGCCCGTTAATGGCCTTCCAGGTGGATCTGTGGAAAGATCCGTCTGCGCATTGCCACTTCCAGCCGGTCGCATCCTGTTTCCA
>CAVHPN010000068.1:0-5748 GCA_963637995.1 Prevotella sp. CAG:279
GGTTTATGGAATTAATGTAGGGCAGTTCCTTTTGTGACATGGTGGGGCTCCTTTCCCTTAATTTCCAGCCCAAAGTAGCCCTAAAAGCATTTTGAACCGGAAATTTATATATTCATAGCTCCCTGGATCTGTTCAGCAGTCATCCCGATGTCATGCTCTTTCGCATATTTAAGTGCGGCCTTTAAGCCTCTGGTCTTTTCGCCTTTCAATCCTTCAAATGCCACTTTCACATCCATCATATAGCAGTACTCCAGAAACCGTTTCAGTGTTTTTTCCCTCCGACTATTATCGAATAGCAAGTCTCTGATTTCCAACATATCTTCATGATAGAGCAGTACTACGATATCACCATATCTGACGGCAAAATACTGTTCCTTTAACATTACTGCTCCTCCTTGCCATCACTCTGTAAATACTGCATGATTTCTTCATAACTCCTGTTGCTTCCTGCAATAGCATCCAGTAATTTCTTTTGCCGAAGTGCATCTCGCTTATCCAGCAGACTTTTAAGGTTTGCCGCAGCCACGTCATATTTGTGCTTTGACTTTACTAATTCTTCCTGCGCTTTTTCAATTTTAGCATCCAGTAATTCAGCATTTATTTTCCGTGCCATGTTCAGTTCCTTCCTTCATTCCGTAATCCCGCCGCTTTGAGCACATTGCTTATTTCACCGGCCTGATAGTTTATTGTTCCATCACTCATACCGAAGGCTTTCAGGATTTTCTTTTGTTTCGCTGTCACCGCATGATCAAGCCGGTATATATTATCTGTCTGGCGGGTCATTTCGATTTTCTCCAGCTCCTTGATCGCAGCTGGCACCGTCATATAGTTTTGCTTTCTTTCCAGTTGTTCGCCTGATTCCTGTAATGAAGTATAAATTTTATTACGGATAATCAATGCAATGAACTGAGTAAAGATTTTCCCTTCCATACCTTCATTCGTGTGAACCCGCATACTGTTGTTACCAAGAAATGACTTATCAGCAGCAAAAAGCTTTTCGGAAGTATCTCGACTCTTATAAAGATGAAGTGCCTCCTTCGCTGTCATCCGTTCCGATGTAATAATAACGAAATATCCGCACAGCGAAATTTCCCGTTCTGTTACGGCTGTCTTTTCTTCGGGATATAAAAACACACCATTCTCATCATAATGAAGATAAAAATATTTCTCATAGGCTGCTCCAAACTCTACTGTCTGGTTCTGACGGGACATCAGTAAAGCGGTTCGTTCCCGCAAATCATTTTCAAAACTTTGCCGTTCCTCCGCTTCTTTCGAGATACTGTGATAAATATGGATATATCGTTTCCTTTCATCCCCTTCGAACAGACTCTTTTTCACCGTCTTGCCATAGACACCATATGCGTTCATGTCGCAGGTACGTTTGTTTTCAAACGTTCCTCTGTTTTCAAGAATAAGTTCACTGATAAAAGATGCCATACCTTTGGCCATAATCACAAAACTATAGCCGCATTCATCTAAATATCGGATATTTCCACGACTGAAATATCCACGATCCAAAATGAATCCGATTTTTTTATAACCATACCCCGTAATTTTCCCAAGCATCGCTCTAAGCTGTGAGACATCATTGATACTTCCCGGATAGGCTTCGTAAAAGAGAGGTTCTTTATTCTTCAGATCATATCCGACCGAGTAATTGATGATTGCGGAGCCAATATCTGTCTTTGCGTGACCGAATTCAGCCAGTTCGATCTCTCCGGCCTGACAGTTCTTATTCGTAGAATCATAAGAGATATAAATCCGTTCTCTTTTATTTCTTTTGGCATTCCATTCATTCAGAAAGCCTGTGCTTTTGTCTTTGGCAATTCCTTTAAAAAATCCACTCACCGTTGCATCACTATAAATTTTCATGCAAGGACTATAAAGTGGATGATTATACGCATAGTCCGGATAATGCTGTGCCGCATTGCTTTCTTCCACAATAGCATAAGCTGCCAGGTCAAGCAGCAAAGACCGGTCCCTTTCCGAAAAGAAGTTCCCTAACATTTCTTTTAGCTGATAGTCATTTATGATTTTATGTATTACAGCGTAGGTACCAATTCGCAGGCAGCTGCTTCGCTCAGCGCGGTCTTCCATACCAGATAATATCGCATCCGGAAAATATTTAAGAAATGCTTCGTTTGGAATCATCATAGTGTCATCATCTGCACACAGCTTTCCTATCGTCGCTCTCTGAGGGTATGTATATTTTTTCTCCGGATCATAATAACGATCATACTCATACTTGATATATACGGTGTCGCCACGTCTCAAGCGAGTCATTTTCCCATGCACATCCGGTATCTTAACTTTCGATTTCAGATACATTTTTTGCCTCCTGTATTTAGGGCTATATAGTCCTAAATACATAGTAACATATTACCCGCATTTTTGCAAGAATTTCCGCATAAATACGGGCTTTTTTTCAATATTTTTATTTTTAGGGCTACTCAATTCTGGAAGTTAAGGTTCCGCATTGGCCAACCCCGCTGCCCTCACAATTACTTTGATGTTCCGGCGGTTACAGTTACAGATGCAGCTGCCTCGGTCTGAGCTGCTGCCTCCGCAGTCTCAGTGGTCTCAGCTTCTGCCTCAGACTCGTCTGCCGCAGCAATCTCGCTGCAGGTCACACTGATGTCAATACGGTTATTTCTGTACTTCATGGTATAGCTGTTGCCGGTATCAGTGGTTCCGGTGCTGTCCAGTCTGGTTACGCCCTGCTCACGCTGGCTCTGAACATAATCTGTCAGCTTCTTGCCCTCAGTCTCACCCAGTACAGATACTACAGTCTGCTCGTAAGCAGTATTGTATAACTCACGGTCTGCTTCCGGAGCTGCATCATACATATACATAAAGTCTACCGTCTGTGCCTTGTCCTTCTTGCTGGCCCACATGCTGAAGTGATAGAAATCAACTCCGGAGGTCGTACGGAAATAGCGGGACACCTCCAGGTTATTCTCTGTGGTCAGGATCTGAACAGAATCCTTGTCCGTGCGGTCATTGCTGAGCGCCTTTGTGATGTTGTTGATAATGCTCTTTAACTCAGAGATAAATGCAGAACGGTTGGTGCTGACTGCAGCCTTCTTCTCCTTTGCCTCAATTCCTGCTACCTTGTCAGATGCTACCTTCTTACCCGGGTTCGGCTTTGCAGCCTTCTTTGCAGATTCTCTTGCCTCACGCTCGATCTGCTCCTCCGTCTTCTCCTGACGGACACCATCCGCATCCAGCCAGTAGCCCTCAACTGTGGTCTCCTTCATGCGGTAACCGTCCGGATCCAGGAAATAAACCAACTGGGTCTCCGGATCTGTAAACCAGTTGCCGGACGGCCAGTTGCCATTATCATAAACGTATTTCTGCTGATCACCATACGGAGTAGTCTCTGTTACCCAGCCTGCCGCAAATGCAGTCATGCCGGTGGATAAGGTCATAGCGGCAGTCACTGCTGCAATACCAAGTGCTTTCTTTCTCATATTGAATTTACCTCCAATGTAAATTTCTGAATTTCTTTTTTATGATAGAAGCATACCATAAATCAAGTTTCTTCACAACTATCTGAAAAATGAAGATTTTATGACATTGCACTAAGATAAATGTTAAAAAAATGTAATACACGCTGCAGGCACGCAGTTTGATATTTTGAGAGGAAACCTCCATGGCTACAAAGGTGTTTTAGTGGAACTCGCATGCAGAGTTCTCAATTAAGCTTCCCGCACAAATCCAACGCAGATGCAATGACCGCATCCATATCATAATACTTGTATTCACCCAGACGACCGCCGAATAGGACCTTCTTTTCCTGCTCTGCAAGCTTTTTATATTCTGCATAAAGGTTTCCGTTCTTCTCATCATTTACCGGGTAATACGGCTCATCTCCGGGTTTCCACTCGGAGCTGTACTCACGGCTGATCACGGTCTTCGGAATTTCATTGCCCTCGTCATCCTTACCAAACTCAAACCATTTATGCTCAATGATGCGGGTCCACGGAGTCTCTGCATCAGTATAGTTTACTGCTGCATTACCCTGGAAATTCGGCTTATCCAAAAGCTCTGTCTCAAAACGTACAGAACGATATTCCAATGCACCAAGCTTGAAACCAAAATATGCATCGATCGCGCCGGTATAGATCACTTTCTCAGCCAGCTTGTCGTAAGCTTCCTTCTCCGCCAGATAATCCACACCCAGCTTTACTTCAATGCCCTCCAGCATATTTGCCACCATCTTTGTGTAGCCGCCCTTCGGAATGCCCTGATATAACGCATTGAAATAATTATTGTCAAAGGTCAGGCGAACCGGAAGACGCTTGATGATAAACGCCGGAAGTTCAGAACACGGTCTGCCCCACTGCTTCTCGGTATAGCCTTTTACCAGCTTCTCATAAATATCTGTACCGATCAGGCTGATGGCCTGCTCTTCCAGGTTCTTCGGCTCGGTAATGCCTGCAGCCTTTTTCTGCTCTTCAATCTTTGCCGCAGCTTCTTCCGGAGTTACGACGCCCCACATCTTGTTGAACGTGTACATATTGAACGGCAGAGAATATAACTCTCCATGATAATTAGCTACCGGAGAGTTTGTAAAACGGTTGAACTCTGCAAACTGGTTCACATATTCCCACACTTTGCGGTTATTGGTATGGAAAATATGCGCGCCATATTTATGTACGTGAATCTTCTCCACATCCTCAGTATAAACATTACCCGCAATGTTCGGGCGCTTATCAATCACCAGAACAGACTTGCCATGTTTCTTTGCCTCATGCGCAAATACCGCACCGTAAAGACCTGCTCCTACTACCAGATAATCGTACATTGTAATCTCCTCCTGATTAAAATAATTTTTCCTTATAAACACCCTGCTGAATCAGCGCCTGAATAGAATCCACCACAACCTGTTTGTCCTCTTTATAAGTAACACCAAACCAACGGTCTCCGGTCTCCAGAACCTTCACACGGGCCTTCTGCTCTGCCAGAAGCTTATCAATGATCTTCGGAAGCAGATACTCCGTCTTCATGGCATCATCACCAAGATTGTCCAGGAACTCGGCAAAACCGCCCTCCAGCATCTCCAGAAATCTCGGCGGCAGTCCCCACATATTCATAGACACATGCTGACCGGCATTTACGGAAACCGGATTTTTCTCCTCATTGCAGGCCGTCAGCACCCCATCCTTCATCTGGATTTCATAAGTCTCTGTTACACGCTGTAAATCTCCCTTCTCGTCCACAGTACAAACACCGCGGGTCACGCCTCCATTGTCACTTAATGTGTTGGAAAGGATGAATCCAGCCATGCAGATATCATAAACCGGATTCTCTGTATCCATTTCCGTAGTCATGTACTGATACAACTTTACGAAGGCCTCTTTTCCATAATAGTCATCCGCATTAATCACAATAAATGGCTCTTTTACCAGATCTTTAACACACAGAACCGCCTGACCAGTTCCCCAAGGTTTCGTCCTGCCCCAGGTATTCTTGCGGCCGCCAGGGAGCTCATCTACAGACTGGTACGCATATTCTACCGGAACCAGTTTCTCAATCCGCTTTCCAATAATCTCCTTGAAATCTTCCTCAATGTCCTTGCGGATAATGAATACCACTTTGTTGCATCCTGCCTCTAAGGCATCGTGGATGGAATAATCCATAATAATCTCACCGTTTGGTCCAACCGGCTCCAGCTGCTTGATACCGCCGCCAAAACGACTGCCAATTCCTGCTGCCATGACAACCAATGTTACGTTCTTCATTTGT
>CAVHPN010000069.1:0-5727 GCA_963637995.1 Prevotella sp. CAG:279
ACGAACTTCTGAGCGGAACATGGCACAGTCAAGAAATGTTTGGCAATGTTTTGGACGATATCACAGCTTATAACAGCTACTGTCGAAACCATCCAGAGTTTGAGAACGAGCGGACGGTTCAGGCAGAAACGAACGTGAAAAAGGTTTATCAAAAGCTCATGGATGAGCGGAAGTTCTGAAATCGTAGGCGAAACGGATGAAAAAGAGAAAAACGATGGACGTTATCCTCATCGGTCTGGCTGTTTTCCTGCTTATATTCATCGTGGTCATGCTTACGCTGTACTACATCACCGGAGGAATTCCGGACACTCTTTGCACTTGTGTTTTCGGGATCTGCGGCGGAGAGTGCGGCGTGATGGGCTGGATCAGGACCACCAAGGACAAGCAGATAGACAGGAAATATCAGCTTGAGGATAGAGAAAAGGATATCACGCCAAAGGTGGCGGAAAGTGAGGCAGAAGGATGAATATAGGCGTGTTTTTGACGCTTCTGATGGTGGTGTCGGTGTTTACAAGCCTTTTCACGGAGGCTGTGAAAATTGTGCTTGATTCTATGGACAAGAAATTCCCAAGCAGTAACGTATTGGCCGGGGTCGTGTCGGTAGCGCTTTCCGTGTTGGTCTGTGTGGGATATGCCGTGCTGTATGACGTGCCGCGCACAGATGCAAATGCGGTGTATTGTGTGGCTCTTGTGCTTCTGGGGTGGTTGTCTGCGATGGTCGGCTACGACAAAGTAATCCAGGCCATCACGCAGATCCGGAAGGTTTAGGAAGGAGACGATAATGGGCGAAGAAAGCAAAGTAATCGCTATCGCAAAGGCCGAAGTGGGATACCTGGAGAAGAAGAGCATGGCAAGTCTTGAAGATAAGACGTCAAATGCCGGTTCCGGGAACTACACAAAATACTGGAAAACACTGTCAAACGGCATGCAGGGCCAGCCATGGTGCCAGTGCTTTGTTGACTGGTGTTTCATGCAGGCCTTCGGCACTGTCAAGGCGAAGGAGCTTCTGTGCGGCTCCGGAAAGATCTGGTGCTTCTACACACCGACAGCAGCCGGATACTTCAAGACGGCGAAGCGGTGGATCACAAAGGATCCGAAAGCGGGGGACATCATCTATTTCAAGAATTCCTCCCGTATTCATCACGTGGGAATTGTTGAGAAGGTGGTGGGCGGAACCGTCTACACCATCGAAGGCAACACATCCGGAGGCAGCGCCGTCATTGCGAACGGCGGCGGCGTGTGTCGGAAGTCTTACCCGGTGGGCAATTCCTCCATCGCCGGGTACGGCAGACCGGCATATACAGAAACCGCAAAGACCACCAGCACGATCACGGCAGCAACAGGGGCCAATTCCGTAGCATCGGCAAAGAGCTTTGATAAGGCCATCGCAGGAACCTATACCACAACAGCGAATCTCAACATCCGCGTGAATGCCGGTACGGGCGCGGCGATCCTCGGCACGCTCCAGAAGGGCGCAAAGGTGAAGTGCTATGGATACTATAACGCCGTCAATGGCGTAAAATGGTATCTGATCCAGTTCGGCGGCCTGACCGGATACTGCAGCTCTGCGTACCTCACGAGGTGATACGTTAGGCACGAATTAGGCATGCGAGTGCCAAAAATGACGTAAATACGCCGATTTTTGGCGCACTTCATATAAGTTATTAATTTTTCATTGCGGCACCTCGGGAGCCTTGAAAATACGTGCTTTGCTGTGGCAAGTGACGTATTCATGCGGCTCTCGGGGTGCCTTTTTGATTTGGACGAATCAGAATGTGATACACATATCCCACAAAACGAGCGCAAATTTAGGCACGGATTAGGCACGAATTAGGATTGATTTGGAGTGATGTGCTCAAGTGATTTCAAGATGATTTCCTCCTGCTCTTTGATTTTGTCCTTCTGGGCGTGCCTATACACGTTCTTCATGACATTGTCGGTTTTCCACCCGCCGAGCTTCAGGATATAGGCATCCGGGATGCCGAGGGTATGCGCATTGCTGGCGAAGTAGTGCCGGAGCTTGTGCAGAGAAAAATGCTCGATGCTCGCCTTCTTCTCCAGCTGACCAAGGCGAAAGGAAATGCTGCCGGGGTGGCCTTCGTAGATGTATCCCTGCTTGCGGATCATGTCGGCGAGATAGTCCGGCAGTGTTATTGCCCTAGTGGAGTCCGGTGTCTTTGGCGGTTTGATCACCCACTTCTTATTTTCATCTAGCACCATGTCTTTGTTGATCGTCAGCACGTTATCATCGCTCAGATCGTCAAGCGTAAGGGCGCAGATTTCGCCCCTGCGGAGGCCGAGGCACGCCAGACGGACAGCAATAGACATTCCTGGCGAATGGGCATCTACGAGGCGCATGAGGCGCTGTACGTCCTCATCGGTCGGGATATAGACCTCTTTCTTTTCTCGCTGGGGGAGCTTGGTGCGCAGCACAAGGGATGGATGGTATACAGATAGCACAGCGCGGACGAATGCATATCTGCCGCTCACGCTTTTCGGGGACAACCGGATCTGATTGACGTATCTCTGCACATCTTCCGCTGTGATCGATCCGGCAGGCTTAGACCGGAACCAGACCGGAATCAGTCTAAGCAGGGCGTTGTATTGCCTCACGGTGGCCGGGGAAAGTACGGCAGACCGGGCCTCTATGTATTTCTCGGCGCAGATCTCAAATGAATCATGTACCGGGTCCGGTTCAGAGTGGATGATATCGTCGATCATCCGCTCAGCTTCTTTCGCTCTGGGTTTTGTATCGACCGTGAGCGAATATACCTGACCGTGGTGCATCTTCCGTATTTGCCAATGCCCAGACGGCAGTTTTCTGATTGTTGCCATGGAAAGCTCCTCCTAAAAAAGAACAAATGATACATTTACAGAACATCGGCGGCAGTGGTAAAATATCTATGGTCCTTCCATAGACCTAATACTCCTTGAATTGAATAGACTCAGGCGGGGCGCTCGGCGAAAGCCGGGCGTTTTTGCTGCCTTTGAAACTAAATTTAGACAAAATTAAAGGGCACCGGTGCAATCGCTTGCACAAGTGCCCTTCAACCGTAATAAATACGGTTCTCTCTGTGCAACCATATTAGCACGAAAAAGTAGTTTCTTCAATCGCATTTAAGATTTCAAGCTTTAACTCCTCATCTGTATCGTAAGTACCATCCATTATCGCTGCCAATATTCTATGCAGCAATTTTTTATCTATCTTCCCCGCCGCCACATGATAGCTGACATTCTCTGTGATAGCCATAAAGTTCTTAGCGATTCCCATATATCCATTAAACAATAGAAATTGTGTTGACAATGTAATGGCCAAGCGTTTATTCCCATCCTTGAAACAATGAAATTGACACGTGCAGAAAAACAAATGCGTCAGTTTATCCACAAAAGTCGGATAATAATCATCATTTTGAATATGCTGAAGCACACTATCCAGTTTACCAGTCTCCAGAGCTTCATACGTACCGCCACCACTATATTGTATTGTCTTATTATGTATGATCTTTGCTTGCTCAAGCGTTAAATAAATAATCCCATCATTCATTTAATCGCGCTCCTTCAACCGGCGCAATACATCTTGATTTTCCTGCATCAAACGTTCCAACTCATCTCCTGCAGCGCCTAAAAACTTCTCATATTCCTCCTGCTCCAGTGGTTGAATATATTCTTCCAATTGAGAATGAAATGCTTCTCTTAAGGCCATATCACGGCTGGCCATTTTTGCTCTTCCTCTCTGAATAAGCGGTTTCCAGAGCGCCATATTTTCAAATTTTCTAAATAAATCTTCCATCTCATTAAAAGAAAGCTTATGGCCAACTTTTTCACGCTCTGATCTTATCTCAACCGCTAGACCGCTTTCATAAGCCGCAATAATATCAAGGATTTCACTGTAAAAAGTATCTCTGATTTTATCATTTGCCTTTAGATCAAGGATTTTCTTGTACTCTTTAGCTTTTTCCTTGAAAATGCTCACATATATCATATCTGTGAATTTTGCATACTTATATCCGTTATCAACTACACAATCTCTCAATACATCTGTAAACTGCCTACGGTAGTTTTCCTCTTGTAAAGAAGAACCGAGAAAATTCTGGTCTCTCTGATTGATATATTTTGTACTGCCACCAGTTTTTTTGTTAATAAGGTCAATGACTATATCCAGCATTAACTGGCGCAGTGCGCGAGCTTTTTCACTTTCAGACAAAAGCATCGCCATATTCAGAAAAGCTCTAAAGTCAAATATTGCTAATTGAGGGGTCCTGATACTGATGTTCCCGACATTAATGTCGGGAACATCATCTGAAGTTACATTTTTGATGAACTCCTTCAGCCTTTTTCCTTTCAATATCTCATAACCATTAGCTGTCAATTCAGAAATATTATCACTGACATAACGCTCTACTGTCCTCATTTCTATTTCAAAATACTGAGCAACCATATTTTTTGTAAGACAGATTTTATCCTCAAAAATAATTCCTTTTATGTCTGACTTCTCCTGAATTTCAGCAACGGCAATTTTATTATTCAGGATATTTTGCCTGTCTAATCTTGAACTAGTTAAATTCTTTGCCATAAACCCTTTCACTCCTTCGATTTCTAAATTTCACATAATTCCACATACATCTACACAAATCCACACAAAACGACATCAGCCCGATTTACGGCCTTCTGAGGTAGTGCGCGAAGAAGATAATGCCTTTTTCTCTGCATTCCTGCGACTTTTTATATAGGCTGCATCTTCCGCGAGGACTTCCGGGGAGTTGGTGACGCGCTTCAGCGTTTCGGCGGTGAGCTCTATCTCGTCCGCATCATTATTCGTGCGTTCGCAAGAATTATTTGCAGTTCTCAAGGATTTCTTTGCATTCTCAATCCCCGGAAGCTCCGGCGCTGCGGAATCTGGGTCCGCGAACCGGGCAAGCAGCTGCAGGACGATCTCGGCATCCTCCGTCCGGACATGGGCAGCAGAATCCACCAGGGCGCGATGCTCCGGGCTTTCCTGCAGGAAGGCTTCGAGCCGGTCATAGTAGGCACGGAACGGATCGGGAGCGGGGGAAGAAATGGCAGCAGATTCATCACCGTTCAAGAGATATTCAAGGGACACGTCAAAATAAGTGGCAATTTTCTGTAAGCGCTCCGGAGTCGGGGCGCTTTTTTTCCATTTCGAAATTGAGCCGTTAGAAAATCCTAGTTCTTTCTCAAGTTTGCCTTGCGAGGATATCCCGCGCTCTTTTCGCAATTTTTCAACTCTCTCATATACGTTCATTTTCTACCTCCAAAATTTGCAGAAAGAATTCTGTAAAAGTGTATTGACATGTAGAAAACTTTCGGTATAATACAGGATGTCAGCAGAAAACTTTCTGTAATTTCTATAATGATTCGACAAATCAAATATAGAATAAATTCTAAACATTAGCAACGAAAAAAACAGAATATTTTCTACAAATTACGAAGGGAGGAGATAGCGATGCTTTATGACGCAATAAAGGCATTGTGCCGAGAGAAGGGTGTGACGGTGGGGGCGCTGGAAAAAGAGCTGCAGTTTTCGAATGGGCTTGTGTCCAAGTGGAACGAAAGCGAGCCGACAGTTGGAAATGCTAAGAAAGTCGCTGACTTTTTCGGGATATCACTAGAAAAGCTTCTGAAAATGGCGGGTGAGAAAGCGACAGCATAACAGCCGACCGCCTCACGCGAGGCCCGGCAGCAGAACCGAAGGCGTTATTCAAGGAG
>CAVHPN010000070.1:0-5400 GCA_963637995.1 Prevotella sp. CAG:279
ATCACTATTTATTTTTACAAATCTCAACAAACAAATATTTCTCAACAAAACAAGTATTTAACCAAATAAAGTTACGAAGTGGCTATTTGGTTATGAGCAAGTAGCATAAGCGAATTGCGAATATCCGCTGGGCTAAACAGGATTATTTCTGCTCAACAACTGCAGCCTGTACACCGTATTTCTCAGCAATCTGCTCCATGGAACCGTCAGCATAGCTGGATTTGAAGAAGTTGTTTAATTCTTCTGTTAGGTCAGAACCTTTTCTGAAACCAACACCATATTCCTCGTCATTTAAGCCAATGGTGTATGTCAGGTTTGCATAACCGGTACCTTCGCCAACCATTGCTGCAGCCATCAGGGAATCAATGATAGCAGCATCAGAAGTACCTGCAGCAACTTCCATTAATGCGTCGGACTGAGCAGTTACAGCTGTGTAGTTTAAGCCAAGTTCTTCAGCCTGTGCTTCACCGGCACTTCCGGATTCAACTGCAAATGTCAGGTCTTTTAAACTGTCTGTATCCTGATACTGATCGGCAACATCAGAAGGAACAACGACTACCTGCGCATTGTTGCAGTAAGCGTTTGTGCAGGACATGGAGCTTGTTACTTCATCGGTTAATGTCATACCGTTCCATACACAGTCGATTGTTTTGCCATCTAACTCAAGGATTTTGTTATCCCAGTCAATTTCTACAAATTCAACATCAACGCCAAGGCTTTCAGCAAAAGCAGATGCGAGATCAGCGTCAAATCCGATCCAGTTTCCGTTTTCATCCTGATAATCCATCGGCTCAAAGTCTGTGATACCTACAACTAAAGTACCTTTGTCTTTGACATAAGCCAGATCGCTGTTTGTGCTTTCTGCTGTAGCAGAAGTGTCTTTGCTGTTATCTGCGGAAGCAGAACCGTTGCTGTTTGTATTTCCGCATGCAGCCATGGAAGCTACCATACCTGCAGTAAGAACGAGTGCTAATAATTTCTTTTTCATCTTTTTTCTCTCTCCTCTGGTAATTCTTTGTTTGAACATGCTACCATGTTATCAATTTACCATACTAAAGTCAAGAAAAAAATATATTTTTACAAAGTTTTTTTAGGAGAGGGATGAAATAGCAGCATAATTGTATCGGTCTATCAGAGAAATTAAAGAGGAATAAAGGAAAAATCAGATGCATTATAAATAGGAAATGACAATAAATTTGAATAATTTGAAAAAAACATATAAGTGTAAAGAAAAAACACTTGACAGGGTAAAACAAGTGTGATAATCTAGCAAAGGTGATTGACATGGAGAAAATTGGACGTCAGGTCTTTTTGTATGATTTTTATGGAGAATTGCTCACGGAGCATCAGAAACGTGTATATGAAGATGTTGTGCTGAACGATATGTCCTTAAGCGAGATCGCTGAGGAACTTGGAATTAGTCGACAGGGTGTACATGATTTGGTAAAAAGATGTGATAAGATCCTTGCCGGTTATGAAGAGAAGCTTCATCTGGTAGAGCGGTTCTGGAAGACAAAAGAAGATGTTTCCAAGATTCGTGATCTTTCGCTTCATTATAAAGAGGACTGTATTGCACAGACAATGGAGGAGATCAATCAGATCTCCGGACGGATTTTGGAGGAATTATAAGTATGGCATTTGACAGCTTATCCGAAAAACTGCAAAACGTATTTAAGAACCTGCGAAGCAAAGGCCGCCTGACAGAAGCAGATGTAAAGGCTGCACTGAAGGAAGTTAAGATGGCTTTGCTGGAAGCGGATGTAAACTTTAAAGTAGTAAAGCAGTTTGTGAAATCTGTACAGGAACGTGCGATTGGTGCAGATGTAATGAATGGTCTGAATCCGGGACAGATGGTAATCAAGATCGTTAACGAGGAAATGGTTAACCTGATGGGTTCAGAGACAACGGAGATCAAACTTCGTCCGGGACAGGCGACAACGATCATCATGATGGTTGGTCTTCAGGGTGCCGGTAAAACAACGACAACTGCAAAACTTGCAGGAAAGTTCAAACTCAAAGGAAAGAAACCACTTCTGGTTGCCTGCGACGTTTATCGTCCGGCTGCGATCCAGCAGTTACAGGTCAACGGTGAAAAACAGGGTGTGGAAGTATTTACCATGGGTGACGGACACAAGCCGGTCAACATTGCAAAAGCAGCGGTAGAGCATGCGGCAAAGAACGGCAACAATATCATCATCCTTGATACAGCTGGTCGACTTCATGTAGATGAAGATATGATGGATGAGCTGATCGAGATCAAAGAAAATGTGGACGTAGCACAGACCATTTTGGTAGTAGATGCCATGACCGGTCAGGACGCAGTCAATGTAGCAAGCACCTTTGATGAGAAAATCGGAATCGACGGTGTGATCCTGACAAAATTAGATGGTGATACCCGAGGCGGTGCAGCACTTTCCATTCGTGCCGTAACCGGAAAACCGATCCTGTACGCAGGTATGGGTGAGAAACTTTCAGATCTGGAGCAGTTTTATCCGGATCGAATGGCTTCCCGAATCCTTGGTATGGGAGATGTGCTTACTCTGATCGAGAAAGCGCAGGCGGAGATTGATGATGAGAAAGCTGCTGATATGGAAAAACGTTTCCGAAAAGCAGAGTTCACATTTAACGACTATCTGGACTCCATGAGCCAGATGAAGAAAATGGGAGGTTTCGCAAATGTCCTAAGCATGATGCCGGGCATGGGCGGCGCACAGTTAAAACAGATTGAAGATGCGATGGACGAGAAAAAGATGGCGCGAATCGAAGCGATTATCTATTCCATGACTCCGGCGGAGCGTGGGGATCCAAACCTGATCAATCCAAGCAGAAAACGTCGTATTGCGGCTGGTGCCGGTGTGGATATCAGCGAAGTCAACCGGCTGGTAAAACAGTTTGAGCAGGCACGCAAGATGATGAAACAGATGCCTAACATGATGGGCAAAGGTAAACGTGGCGGTAAATTTGGAAATTTCAAGTTTCCTTTTTAACCATATAGCGCGCATGCGCAGTGAAGTAGAAATTTGAGGAGGTGAAACACATGGCAGTTAAAATCAGATTAAGAAGAATGGGACAGAAAAAAGCTCCTTTCTATAGAATCGTAGTAGCAGATTCCAGAAGCCCGAGAGATGGTAGATTCATCGAGGAGATCGGATATTATGATCCGACAAAAGAGCCGTCTGAGATCCGCGTAGACGAGGAAGCAGCTAAAAAATGGTTAGCAAACGGAGCACAGCCTACACAGACAGTTGAGAAAATTTTAAAAACAGCTGGTATCGAGAAATAATAGATTAGTGAGGGAAACGTGATGAAAGAATTAGTAGAAGTAATTGCAAAATCACTAGTCGACAATCCTGAGGAAGTTACTGTAACAGAGACAGAGAAAGACCGGGCAACCGTTCTGGAACTGCATGTTGCACAGGCCGACATGGGAAAAGTGATCGGTAAACAGGGCAGAATTGCGAAAGCAATCCGTTCTGTTGTGAAAGCTGCCGCATCTCGCGAGGACAAAAAAGTTATCGTAGAGATCGTACAGTAAAAAGGCGACAAGGGACATGGTGTTAAGCTATGTCCCTTTTTTGAAAGGGAGAACATGGAAGAATTTTTACAGGTAGGTGTGATTTCAAGCACACATGGAATCGCCGGGGAGGTCAAAGTATTTCCTACCACGGATGATGTAAAACGTTTTAAAAAACTGAAAGAGGTCATTTTAGACACCGGAAAAGAACGAATGACACTTCATATCTGCCAGGTGAAATTTTTTAAACAGATGGTAATTTTGAAGTTCAAGGAGTTTCAGAACATCAATGAAGTGGAGCGTTTTCGCGGAAAAAGTCTGTATGTGACACGGGAAAATGCGGTGAAACTGCAGAAAGATGAATATTTTATCGCAGATATGATCGGTATGCGTGTGGTTTCCACAGAGGGCGAGGAGCTTGGTACGCTGACAGACGTGCTTCAGACCGGAGCAAATGATGTTTATGTGGTAGAACAGGAAGGTGCGCCGCAGTTATTACTTCCGGCCATCAAAGACTGTGTCCGTAACATTGATATGGAACAGATGGTGATGACCGTTTATCTGATGCCTGGACTGAGGGATTAATCGATGAGATTTCATATTTTGACATTATTTCCTGATATGGTGATGCAGGGATTGAATACGAGTATTATCGGAAATGCCATTGAGCAGAATCTGATTGAAATAAATACAATTAACATCCGTGATTTTACAAAAGATCGTCATAAAAAGGTGGATGATTATCCGTATGGCGGTGGTGCAGGCATGGTGATGCAGGCGCAGCCGATTTATGATGCCTGGAAAAGCATTGTGGATCGGGTGGGCTATCAGCCACGCTGTATTTATCTGACTCCGCAGGGACGGGTGTTTGAGCAGGGCATGGCAAAGAAATACGCCAGAGAAGAGGATCTGATCTTTTTATGCGGGCATTATGAAGGCGTGGATGAGCGTGTGCTGGAAGAAATCGTGACAGATTACGTGTCCATTGGCGATTATGTGCTGACCGGCGGAGAACTGCCTGCCATGGTTATGGTAGATGCGATTTCACGTATGGTTCCGGGCGTGCTGACCAATGAAGAATCCGGTTCTACGGAGTCGTTAGAAGGCGGTCTGCTGGAGTATCCGCAGTACAGCCGCCCGGCAAGCTGGAATGGAAAAGAAGTGCCGAAGGTGCTACTTTCCGGCGATCATAAAAAGGTGGAAGCATGGAGACATGAGCAGTCGGTGCTGCGCACACTGCGCAACCGGCCGGAACTTTTAGAGGATGCAGAACTTTCCAGAGCGGATGTGAAACAGATTTTAAAAGAATTGAAAGAAATACAATAAAAATGCAGCATTTTGTGTTGCTTTTTATAAATAAGTATGGTAAACTATCATACGTTGTGAATTAAAGAAGAGATGGTCCTCTGTTACGTAACGTATTAAGAACATCCAAATAACAGGAGGTCACAAGAATGAACGCAAATGAAATTATCAAAAGCATCGAAGCTGAGCAGCTGAAAGCTGAAGTACCGGAGTTTTCCGTAGGAGATACAGTTCGTGTATCTGCAAAAATCAAAGAGGGTAACCGCGAAAGAATTCAGGTTTTCGAGGGTACTGTATTAAAGAAACAGGGCGGAAGCAACCGTGAGACATTTACAGTTCGTAAATTCTCCAACGGTGTTGGCGTAGAGAAAACTTGGCCATTACACTCCCCGAACGTAGAAAAAGTTGAAGTTGTTCGTTACGGTAAAGTAAGACGTGCAAAACTTTACTACTTAAGAGACCGTGTAGGTAAGAAAGCTAAAGTTAAAGAGTTAGTAAAATAATCTGCTTTAGAATGCTGAATGATGATAATCCTCTGAATGATGCCTTGCATCTTCAGGGGATTTTTTCACTTTATAGGA
>CAVHPN010000071.1:0-5382 GCA_963637995.1 Prevotella sp. CAG:279
CATATTCAGTATAACGATGAAAATGCATTAAGCTATACCATTTCCCTTGCGCTGTATGCAGCAAGAAACTTTTATGTTATTTACAGAGAGCTGCCCAGCGGAAAAGGCTTTGCAGATCTTGTGTTTCTGCCAAGAAAAAAATTCCCGGAAAAACCGGCAATGGTAGTGGAGCTCAAGTGGGATAAGGATGCAAAAGGAGCAATTGACCAGATAAAAAATAAGAACTATTGCAGGAGCCTGGAGGAATATAAAGGTAATATTTTATTGGTTGGTGTAAATTACAATAAAAAGACAAAGGCTCATGAATGTATTATTGAGGAAGAAGAAAAATAAGTAGACCACAGTCTATAAAGTGGTTGACGTAATTATAAAGAAAGTGTAAAATAAACATTAATTGTTTATATTTCCATACAAAGACAGATTCGTTCATGCCTCGATTGACTGAGAGCAAGGGTATGAAAGGATCTGTTCTATGTACTAATCCCGTGAAATCGGGAAAAGCGTTTGTTTGTCTGAAACTGTGTGTGTTTGTATGTTTTCCGAGAAAAACAGAACATTTTGCAGAAATCTTGCATTTCATTCGTCCCTGTGTAACTGTTGAGGGGGCGTTTTTTTTGCCCTTCAAAGAGGCAGATATTTACCGAATTAAGCGTGGAAAGATAAACTGAAAAGATGAAATATCGTATTACATTAGGAGGAAAGACACAGTATGAAAGGCTATAAAAAGCTGATGGATGTTGTGGCATTGGTTGAAAAAACCGTATTGGTGCTCACAATGGTCCTTATCCTTATACTGACGGTGGGAAACGTATTTTCCCGTAAAGTAATTCACCAGTCATGGTCCTTCACAGAGGAACTGGTTGTTGCTATTTTCGTATTGATTACGCTGCTTGGCGCTGCATTGTCTGCTCGTGAGGGAGGTCTGGTAGGACTGAATCTCGTGACAGAGCGCCTGCCAAAATCGGCAAAAAAACCGGTAGTTGTGATTATTACTGTTTTTTGCGTTATTTTTATGGGAATCCTGTTTTATTATGGCATGGACAAGGTTATGGCTCAGCTGGCCAACCAGAAACGTACTTTTGTGTTAAACTGGCCGGAATGGATTTTCTGGTCATTCGTGCCGATTGGTTCGGTATGCATGATTCTTCATTTTATCGAATTCTGTATCGATGAATGTGCGAAAAAGGAGGATAAATAAATGGTTAGTGCAGTTCTTTTTATTACCTTTTTCGTATTATTGGTACTGAATGTGCCGATCGCGGTCTGCCTGGGACTTTCATCGGCAGCGGCTATTATATATTCAGGAACATCGCTGACAATTGTAGCAACCAACATATATTCAGGTATCAGTAAATTCTTGTTACTTGCAATTCCATTCTTTGTTTTGTCGGGAAATATCATGGCTAAGGCAGGCATTTCCACAAGACTTATCCGATTTGTTGATACATGTGTCGGACATAGAAAAGGTGGTATTGCCAATGTATGTATTATCGTAGCCTGCTTTTTTGGTGCGATATCCGGATCAGGTCCTGCAACTGTAGCAGCTCTCGGTGCTGTTCTGATTCCTGCCATGGTGGAACAGGGCGGCTTCTCGGCGGCATTTTCAACAGGCCTTATGGCGACCGCAAGTTCAATTGCCATTGTTATTCCGCCTAGTATTGCATTTGTCGTATATGCATCCATCACAGGTGTTTCCATCGGTGATATGTTTATGGCCGGAATCATTCCCGGAATTTTGATGGGTCTTGCATTGATCGTTGTGGTTATGCTTGAGGTTCGTCACAATCATGTCGTTCCGACCAATGTAGTTAAGGCTACGGCAAAGGAACGTCTTGACGCATTCAAGGATGCATTTTGGGGCTTTCTTATGCCGGTTATCATTCTTGGCGGTATCTACGGCGGTATCTTTACACCAACAGAGGCAGCAGCAGTATCGGTAGTATATGGCCTCTTTGTCGGTATGGTTATCTATAAAGAAGTCAAGTTCAAAGACCTTTGGGATATTTTGATTGATTCAGCTAAAACCACCGGCGGCATCATGCTGATCGTAGCCTGTGCATCTCTGTTTTCATTTGTATGCACGCGTTTTGGTATTTCCACCGCTGCATCAGAACTTCTTGCAAAGGTTGCAGGCAATCAGTTTGTTTTCCTGCTTATCTGCAATATTATATTCCTGATTGCGGGATGCTTTATCGATGCAAACTCCGCAATGTATATTTTCATCCCGATCATGCTTCCGGTTTGTAAAGCACTGGGATACAATGTTATTGCATTTGGTATTATGGCTACTGTAAACCTTGCCATCGGCCAGGTAACACCTCCGGTTGGAGTTAACCTGTTTGTGGCCATAGGCGTGAAACTCAAAAACGGCATGCAGGTAACATTGCAGCAGATTTCACGTGCGGTTGTTCCTATGATAGTTGCCTGCGTGGTTGTACTGCTCATGATTACCTACATACCGCAGATTTCCACATGTCTTCCGGCTGCACTCGGTAGTGCGGCGGCTGTTGAAAATGGCGATACGGCAGGAGGAGATTCAGGAACTACACAGACAGATAATGATGATTTTAATACCATCGAAGATTACAGTGATCTTGGATGGGAGGACATGACATGGAACTTTACCTGTTCCACAACGGAGACGAGTACCTGGGCTCAGGCCGGACGTAAATTCGGTGAACTGATGGAGCAGGCAACCGGCGGAAAGGTAAAAGTAGATGTTTATGCAGCTGATCAGCTTACAGGAGGCAACCAGTCAGAGGGAATTCAGGCCCTGATGAACGGTGATCCGGTGCAGATTTCTATGCACAGCAACCTGATTTATTCAGCTTTTGATCAGAGATTCAATGTTGTTTCGCTGCCATATCTGTTTGATTCGGTTGAGTCTGCAGATGTGGTATTAGACGGACCGGCAGGTAATAAATTAGTAGAGATCCTGGAAAGCTATGGCCTGCACTGTATGGGCATGGCAGAAAATGGCTTCAGACAGCTGACAAACAGTGTTCGTCCGGTTCGCTCGGTGGATGATTTAAAGAATCTGAAACTTCGTGTGGCAGGTTCAAATCTTCTTATGAAGTGTTATGAACTCTGGGGTGCGGATGCAACTAATATGAACTGGTCTGAGACATACACGGCATTGCAGCAGGGTACTGTAGACGGACAGGAAAACCCACTTCCGGCTATTGATGCGGCAAGTGTACAGGAAGTTCAGAAATACGTTTCTCTTTGGAATGCAAATTATGACTGCCTGTTCTTCTGTATTAACCAGAAGATCTATGATGGCCTGACACCTGAGCAGCAGGCGGTTGTCGATGAGGCAGGACGCAAGGCAGTTGCTTACGAGAGAGAGATTAACCGTGCCGGTGATGAGGAAATATTGGAGCGCTGGCAGTCAAAGAATGGCGTAGAAGTGCTGAAATATGAGGATCTTGACATTGAATCCTTCAAAAAGGCAGCAGAGCCGGTTACAGATTGGTTTATAAATGAACTTAAAAATCAGGGCTTTGATGATGCTGAGGAACTGGTAGATACATTTACGGAAAATGCAGCAAATGCTTCAAAAACAGCGAATATCGAGAATTCTTCGACATATCAGGTGGCGGATCACAGCGACCTTAACTGGCCGGATACAACCTGGAATTTCACCTGCTCTACGACGGAGACAAGTACCTGGGCTCAGGCCGGACGCAAATTCGGTGAACTGATGGAGCAGGCAACCGGAGGAAAGGTAAAAGTAGATGTTTATGCAGCCGATCAGCTTACCGGAGGTAATCAGTCAGAAGGTATTCAGGCTTTGATGAACGGTGATCCGGTGCAGATTTCGATGCACAGCAACCTGATTTACTCTGCATTTGATCCTCGCTTCAATGTTGTATCTTTGCCATATTTGTTTGACTCGGTTGAGGATGCGGATGCGAAGCTGGATGGCGAGGCCGGACAGAAGATGGATGAAATTCTTTCTTCATATGGTCTGCATTGTATGGGAATGGCGGAAAACGGTTTCCGTCAGATTACCAACAGTGTACGCCCGGTTCGTTCTGTTGATGATTTGAAAAATCTCAAACTTCGTGTGGCAGGTTCAAACCTTCTTATGAAGTGCTACGAACTCTGGGGAGCAGATGCAACCAACATGAACTGGTCTGAGACATACACAGCACTGCAGCAGGGAACTGTAGACGGACAGGAGAACCCGCTCCCGGCTATCGATGCGGCAAGTGTACAGGAGGTCCAGAAATATGTTTCCCTTTGGAATGCAAATTATGACTGCCTCTTCTTCTGCATCAATCAGGATATTTATGACAGCCTGACACCTGAGCAGCAGGCGGTTGTCGATGAGTGCGGAAAACTGGCTGTTCAGTATGAGCGCGAGATCAACCGTGCCGGAGATGACGAAATTCTCTCCAGATGGCAGTCAAAGAACGGAGTTGAGGTTATTCCGTATGACGAACTCGATGTAGATTCATTCAAGGCAATTGTTGAGCCTGTAACAGAGTGGTATATCGCAGAACTTAAAAAACAGGGTTACAATGACGCGGAAGAATTAGTTGCCGCCTTTAAATAAAGTCTATTGTGACAACTGTTCACAGCCAATATTTAAAATGCGCTTCGTTTGTACGAGGCGCATTTTTGCTGTATTGATTGAGATGGCAAATATATGATTTATGTTTAAATTGATGTGGATTTTCTGTACATGGACAGTGTGTTTGAGACGAGGATGAGCAAGGTGTCAAAGCCTTAATTTAACTTGCTTTTTTATCATTGATGGATTAGAATAAATAGGTAATATCTTTTGGTAAAAAATATAAAGAAACGGGGTATTAAGATGGCAAAAATCGATTTAAGCAAGTACGGAATCACAGGAACAACGGAGATTGTTTACAACCCTTCTTATGAGATGCTGTTTGAAGAAGAGACTAAGCCTGAGCTGGAGGGGTATGAAAAAGGTCAGGTTAGTGAGCTTGGGGCAGTAAACGTTATGACCGGTATTTATACCGGACGTTCTCCAAAAGATAAATTCATCGTTATGGATGAAAATTCAAAGGATACCGTATGGTGGACTTCTGATGAATATAAGAATGATAACCATAAAGCTTCTGAAGAAACATGGAAGGCTGTCAAGGACATTGCAATTAACGAGCTTTCCAATAAGAGACTTTTTGTTGTTGATGCATTTTGCGGAGCTAATAAAGATACCCGCATGGCTATCAGATTTATTGTTGAGGTGGCATGGCAGGCTCATTTTGTAAAGAACATGTTCATTGCACCGACAGAGGAAGAACTCGAAAATTTTGAGCCGGATTTCGTTGTATACAATGCGTCCAAGGCTAAAGTTGAAAATTATAAAGAACTTGGTCTGAATTCCGAGACAGCAGTAGTATTCAA
>CAVHPN010000072.1:0-5144 GCA_963637995.1 Prevotella sp. CAG:279
TGAATACCTGCTGAATCTCTGAAAAGTCTACCTTTTTTGTTGTTTCAGTGAATTCGTCCGCATTGCTATCATAATAATTTATCGTTGTTTTGTCACGCATGCGCCGCTAAACCTTTTCCTTTAATACAAATTTGACTATCTACTTCTCCTGTGTTTATCTATTCTCCCGTTTCACTATTCTCAATTTCCTTAAGCGTGACCCCATCTGAATTTCTCCAACTCGTCAAGCCATTAGCACTCTTTCCAACAACAAACATTGCCGCACCAGACGGGCTTGAGAATAGAATGTCCTCTTGTAAAATACCATCTACAATATTTGCCTTCTGTCGCTTTGCTTTAATTCCGGTAGGTATTGTGCCATCATCTTCCGGTGCTATATGACTTCCTGCAATAACAACAAATCCTTCCGAAGTTCGCATACCATCCGCTTCAATTTTTCCAACGCCCTTCACACTTCGCTCCAAATGCAGTTCAATTTCTTCTGCATCAACATCAGAATTAGCATATTCTTCTGTAATAGCTGGTTTATTGATTGGCTCCAACACTTTATATCCCAAGGCACTTATCAGCGTCTTCACGTTATCGATAAATTCCTCCATAACCGCAATCTGAGATTCTTTCATAACTGTGTTGCGATATGTATTTTTTGTAAGAACAACATACCGCCTACACTGTCTGGCAATTTCTACAAAGCGATTCTCAAGATAACGAATCAGAGCCTTGTTCAGATCCCGTCCTATAAATGCAACCGCCGTAGTCCAATAATACTTTTCCTTCTCAGTCTGGTAATCTCTGAGGTGCTGCAACAATCTTTCTTTTACATTTTCCGCTTCTCCTATGTAAACAGAATCTGTCCCATCATCTTCTTTACAGAATAAAAAGTAAACACCCGCCTGAGTGATATCATCACGTTTGCATGAAGAGAGTTCTATCCTTGGTATCTTAATTGCCTTTCCATTCCAGTTAGAAAGCTCTGCAGTTATCAAGCTATCCGCTGTTCCATTCACTAAAAACAGCTCAATCGATTTTCCATACACCATTTCTATTCCTCCCTCACCACTATCCGTACTATAAAAATCAGCGTAAGCGTTATCTGTTACGTTCTTATAATCCTATAAACCCGATAAAGTTCTCATTACCAGATCCACATCCTTATTTTCAAGCTCCTGAATGATATGTAGATACGTCTTCTGTGTGGTTGTCATGCTGGCATGTCCCAGGCGTCTGGCCACACTTGCAATAGACACTCCGGCAAATAATAATAACGATGCATGTGTATGTCGAAGTCCATGAATGGAAATCACAGATATTCCACAAGCCTTACAATGTCTGGAAAGGACATCATTCACCGTAGAATTGTAGATCTTTTCCTCGCCTACAAAAATGGGCTTGTCTTCCGGTAATGTCTTGACCAGCTCCGAGAATTTTACAACAATCTGCCAGTCTATCTGGATCTTTCTCACAGAGGACTTGTTCTTCGTTGGAAGGAATCCGCCGTCTCCCTTGTAATCCCAGGTTTTGCTTACCGATAAGGTCTGTCTTGCAAAATCAAAATCTGCCGGAGTAATCGCAAGAGCCTCCGAAAATCTCATTCCGGTTTTCGCTACCAGCAAAATAAACCAGTCCCAGTTGGGCTCTTCCTTTATATCCAGATGTGCAATCAGCGTATGAAGTTCAAACTGGTTCAGATATTTGATTTTCTTTACCTTTGGTGTCTTTCCCTTGATGATGGCTTTTCTGGTAGGATCTCTTTCAATCAAACCTTCATCCACAGCATCCAGAATAGCACCTTTTAACTGATGATGGAAATCAAGCGTTGTCTGTCTCTCATGTTCCTTTGCATAATCGTTCAAAAGCTGCTGATAAGCGGTCCTCGTAAGGTCCGATACCTTTAATTCCGGGATGAGTTTTTCCACCCACTTTTGTGTCATTTGATATTTAGCCAGGGTTGCCTCGCGTATCGCATCCTTTTTGTATACTTCAATCCATTGTTTATAATAATCGCAGAACAGGTCTGCACTGTTCCTATCATTTGGCATAAGCTACCTCCTTCATTGTGCTGCTTACGCTGATAGGAACAGTATAGACTTTTAATGGCTGATCAAAGGTGTTATCTCTTCATCCAATGTTTTCTTAAGTTCTGCCAGCAGTTGTGCATAATACTTGAATTTCGGGATTGCTCTCTCCTTGGCAGCTTTATAGCTCGTAAAATCCGCTGTGATCTTAATGGCATTCTCATTTGGGATCTCGCCGTTGCGGTAATGGGTAGCTGCATACATCACATCGTCTTTTGACACATACCATTCAATGCAGAAATCAGTTACCACCTTCTCGATACAATCATGTTTCATATTTTCTACAATATTGAGAATCGACTGTCCCCTGTACTTGTCCTCATCCTGCTCAATCTCGCTTACCAGATTTGTCATGATCTCCGCAACCTTTGGATTATCCTTCCGCAGGTCTTCTATGTACTGTCGGACTTCCTCAAGCTGCTTCTGACGCTGCTCCGGCGTAACTTCCGTATCGTCATTTGGCGTAACAATATTCTGGATCAGATTGATGATATACTCATAGTCAATCTTTGTATGGGAATAAGCCATAAGCTCATAATCCAGATCAATCACAGGCAAATCCGGTTCGATCGGATCGTCTCCATCCGGTTTCAGTTCTTCTTTTACATTCAGATAATGTCCAACATAATCTTCATATTCTGCTTCGGTGATTCCGTATCCTTCCAGCATACTGTCGTCATACTGTGAAAATGATTTGAGCTGTGCAAAGAGTTTGTCAAAATTCTGGAACATCTTTGCAAATACCTGTTTTTCCTTTTTAGACATACCAGGTATTTCTGCCGGTGTCTCTGCGGATGCCCTGAGTGCATTCAGCGATTTCCGGAAGGCTGGCTCTATCTCTTCCCACTCTGCCAGAAGTGCAACTTCCGTACTTCCTGCGGAATAGAGCTTTACTGCATTATCCACACTTTCCTTGAAAAGCTTCGGTGCCTGAAACGTCACAATCTGACCATAGGCCTTGTTCTTATCCAAAATACGGTTTGTTCTTGAAAATGCCTGTATCAGATCATGCGGTCCCATTGGCTGTCTGTCAATAAAGATTGTGGACATGCACGGTGCATCAAATCCTGTCAGGAGACGGTCTACCACGATTACCAAATCCAACTGCTCATTTCTGCTTTTAAACTTTGCATCCTTTCTTGCCAGGCGCTTATTCAGGTTTCCATTGTAGCCCTGTATCTGTGATAACTCATATTTTGTTCCGAACATCCCATTGTAATCATCCAGGGATTCCTGCATTTTCTGCTGATTGACATGGGATCCCTCTTCATTCTCTGTCACCGAATAGGTAATGGCAAACTTTGGGAAATCCGGTAACACCTGCTTGATTTTCTCATCAATCTGTAAGGATGTTTCGCCTTTTTTCACCTTCTTAAGCAGCTCATAATATTTCTGTGCCAGCTGGATGGAGCTGGTTGTCAGAAGTCCCTCATAGGTCTGCCCTTTTCCATTCTGGAATCCCAACTTATTGTAGGACTTGTTCAAAATAACATCCAGGACGCTTAACATATGTGCTTCATTATCATAAAGGCTTGCATCCGTCTCATCCGATATATTTTTCGGTCCATTATGCTCTACCTGGAATCCCAACACAGCATTATCATGAATCGCATTCTGGATTGTATACCGATGCAGACGCTGTCCGTATAATTCCTCTGTGGTACGAGGCAGGTCTCCCATCTGTGGGTATGGATTCTCTGCAAATCTCGGTGTTCCGGTAAAACCATACCAAAGGGATTTTCCAAAGAATCGCTCCAGTTCCCTCTTCGTTCCCGGTGTAACAGCCCTGTGGCACTCATCCACGACAAATGCAATTCTCAGATTTTTTATTTTCTGATATTCTGATGTCCCTTCCTCCAGTCGCTTCGTAATCAGCCTCTGCATCTTCTGGATTGTGGTAACGATCACCTGTCTGTCATCCGACTTCAGCTTTTTCTTCAGATCAAAGATGTTATCGGTCTCATCCACATCAATCAGGTCATTATTCGCGTAGGCCTGAAACGCCATGGTCGTCTGCGTATCCAGATCCTTACGGTCGATCAGGAAAATCGCCTTATCAATGGAGGGAATATCCATTAGGAGATTTCTGGTCGCTTTGTATGATGTCAAGGTTTTACCTGAACCTGTTGTATGCCATACGAAACCGGACTTCCCGGTCTTTGAAGCTTCACGGATTGCCTCAATCGCATGGATCTGATAAGGTCTTAGCAGAATCAGCCGCTTTGCATCCTCATCCAACACCGTGTATCTTGCAATCATCTCATGAGCTTCCGGAATGCGCAGAACACTCTTTGCAAAATCAATATAATCGGTCACCGGATTGTTTTCTTTATCCAGCCATCCGCTGATAAACTTTGGATTCAGCTCCGTATCAGAAGCAGCACTGAAATACTTTGTGTCCACGCCATTGCTGATGACAAACATCTGAACAGCGGAGAAAATGCCGGTAAACTTGCCCTCGCCAATATATTTTTTAATCTGCCAGAACCCATCCATATAGGAATGCTGCTTATTTTTCAACTCTATATGAATCATAGGCAGACCGTTGATCATAAGCGTCACATCAAAACGTCTGTCCTGCACCCTTGTCTGTGCATCATCATCTGTTAATGCACGATACTGATTGATAACCTCATAAACACTGCTGCCACCTGCAATATGCTCATGATTCATCACTACCAGATGGAGTTTTTCTGTGTCACGCTGCACATGAACCATGACCTTGCCATTTTCACCTACCAGCCATTCACCGGCTTTATAGAAGGATGAGAACTGCAGCTGGTTCTTCACCTGGTCAAACTCGGCATCCGACAGACTTTCTCCATTCAGTCGATCCTTGTTATTCTGCTCCAGAATATAACGAAAATTTCTCCATAGGTCTTCTTCTGTCTTCAGATCAGAACGATACGTCCATTGGGACTCTCCGTAGATCAACTGCTCTATCAATTTTTGTTCTATCATAGATTCTAATTCTGCCATAATTGCCTCCTTCGTAGGTGTGATTATCGTAATTTTTATATATATCAGTGCTTTTTTAAGGCATTTTTGCTTATGATGGTGAAGAGTGAT
>CAVHPN010000073.1:0-4786 GCA_963637995.1 Prevotella sp. CAG:279
AGCACATCCATGGATACCTCATAATATTTGCTGAGTCGTATGGCTATTTCCAGTCCTGGATCCTGGGATCCGCGCTCATAGCGGGAGAGAGAATCCTTGCTGATGAGAAGAGCATCGGCGACTTCCTTCTGAGTAAGGCCTTTGCTTTTGCGGACTTTTTTTAAGCAGGTGGTGATTGCCATATTCAAACCCCCAATCGAATAAATCAATTTAGTACGCGCCCGAAAGTCCGGAAGGAATCTGATTCCTGAACGATTTTTGGGCCGTATTTTTTGTTATTAAGAGAAATGAGCAACGGCTTCTGGTCGCTATAGCCCAATATTTTGCAATAGCATTCATTGTTCAACTCAAAGATGCCGACCTGGCCTTCTTCGAGGGTCTCCTGTTGGTGAACCCATACAACCTGGCCATCTGCGTATCTTGGTGTCATGCTGTCACCGGAGATCCTGACACCGAAGTCTGCATCGCGCGGGACATTGTATTCAAATCGATTTACCTCGTCGTAGCCACCACCGTCAAGGAAATTGCCTGTACCGG
Organism: Prevotella sp. CAG:279; assembly: GCA_963637995.1. Lineage (GTDB taxonomy): Bacteria > Bacillota > Clostridia > Lachnospirales > Lachnospiraceae > Otoolea. Next base: position 538 of record CAVHPN010000073.1, read on the forward strand.
CTGATACGCGTGTGTCGTAAATGCGTATCAGCTTGGACAAGGTATGAAAATCCACAACAGTAGCGGCTTCCTTTTCTTCATATATGTATAATCCGGTTCTGTCCTTCAGATATGTGCCATCTTTGAATCCCTCTAGAAGAGATACATACTCTGTAACTTTCTTATGACCGGCTTCATTGAGATTGTTTAATGGATTGCTGGTGTTCTCTCCGAAATATGCCTCCATAACATCCGGAATATTGAGAATTTTGCAGATATTGAGGAAAACAGTGACGCTGGGCTCGCAAATATTTTTTTCCCAGGTGGAAATAGAGCGAAATCCAATCTCTATACCATTCTTTTTAAGTTCCGCAGCAAGCTGTGGTTGAGTGAGTCCTGCCTTTTTGCGATATGTGGATAGGAGTTTGCCGATATCCTTCATGGAATGACCTCTTTTCTTGTGACGTATTTCCACATATATGATACAACGAGAAAAGTGAAAATGCAAAAGAATTGGAGAAAATAGGCTAAAACGACTATTGAAATGAAAGAAAATTGGAATTAAAGTAAAGGCATCGCTACATGGGACAGCAGGGACCGAGTGAGGGGATCAAGTGAAATTAGAAAGAAAAACGAAAAGAATTGATTTGTATTGTAAGCGCTGTAGAAAATCGTTGCATATTGCATATGATCTTACCGGAGATCTGGAGTCTCCGGTGCTGCCCAACATTACGATAAAATGTGTGCACTGTACCAGAGTTATGGAATTCAAGGGATGCCGAGAGCGGCAGATCACGGAGCACATAAAGAGTGAAAAGTATTACACTTGACGGCAGATAAAGAAATGAATGGTCATCATGATACGGGAGACTCCGGAGACGAACGATAAGCCGGGCACATAGCCATCCCACAGACGCATGAAAAGAAACCAGATGATTCTGGGAGCTCTTCTCATGCGTCTTTTTATGTGGAGAATCCGATCAGCATAACCAAACTGGTTTCGAGATCGGAAGGAATCAGAAATGCTGAAGAAGATAGATACATCAACAATGGGAGGCAGGATTCAATACCTCAGAGATCAGAAGGACTGGTCACAGGAGGAACTCGCCTTTCGGATCGGTGTGAATAAGAAGTCGGTTATCTCAGAATATGAACATGACAAGAGATCTGTGACGTTGGCAGTCCTTCCCATGTTGGCAAGTGAGCTGGGAACAACAATAGATTACCTTATCGTCGGAACAACGGCAGATGAGGATCCGGATCTGGCCATGGCGTTACAGTTGTTGAAGTGCCTGAAAACGGAAAAGGGCAGAAAGGCTGCTATTGAGCATATCCGTCTGGTTGCGATGATGGAGGCATAGAAGTCGAGGATACTGTTATGAAGATAGCTTCGAGGTTCACAGATTTGGTAACCCATGTTCACGGATTCGGGAACGATTTACAGCGCCGGATACCGTAGCATAGATGCTGTCAGATAGATGCAGACACAAAAGCAGCGCGCGGCTTTAGTGACATCTAATTCGATTGTTTAGGAGGATCCGATGGAAACTAAAGCAAATATTATCAGAAGATATGCGGATGCAGCGCCGGAGTCCAAGGTGGATATTATCTGCAGGCATTATCTGCAGATTGACGGAATCATCAATGCGCGGATTGCCGGGATGAAATACATCATCTGGGAAGAGAAGGAAAAGAACAGACGGGCAGATCATGGAGAATTGGGCATCAGGATACAGTCCGGAAATGGCTACAGTGATCCGACAAGTAATGAAGGCTGCTTCCGCGCGGATTTAGAGAGCGCGATCCGAAGCTGCGATTTTTCGGGAGATATTTTAGATGGAATCGATCACCCGGAGTGGGTTATGAATGAGGCAAGAGTCCTGAGGGAAATGAAGGAGATTCGAAATCTGTATGACATGCAGGTCGCCTGTCTGATCGGAGAGGATCGCTGCCTGTATGAAAAATACCTGAAGCAGGAAATGAATCTCACTGACATTGCATCAAGCTGCAGAATTGAGTATCACTCGGCGGTTAAGAAGATATCCAAAATTCGAAAATATGTGAATCGGGAAGTCGCCGAGATTCTTAATGCGACTTCGTGCCAGCGCGGCACGAAGTCGTCCTGGCACCAGATGACAGAAAGCAGGAGGGCTTGACAATGGATCAGAGAGATAAAATTCTCCGTTATTCTATGCAGGTTAGTTACCTGGGGGTGCTTTTGCAGCAGGAACTCCTGTCAGAGGAAGAGTATCGCCGATGCCTGAATGCTTTAAAGCAGGACTACGGTGTCGTGGTTGACATCCTTGTGAATGAGTAGTGGCCTGATAGACTTTTTGCAGGAGGGCGAGAATATGGGAAACGAAGTGAGTATCATTCGGGCGAAATCTTCAATTGAGGATCGCAGACTGAAGGGAAAGAGGATTGAGCGAAAGCGCGTAGCTGCCTATTGCCGTGTGAGTACAGATGACGAGGAACAGCTGAACAGCTTCAGCTCACAGGTGAAATATTATACGGAACTGATTGAAAAAGAACCAGATTGGATGATGGCCGGTGTGTATTCGGATGAAGCGATAACGGGTACCATGGTGGCGAAGCGAGAAGGCTTTCAGAGGATGATCAAGGCATGCCTTGATGGAGAAGTGGATATGGTGATCACCAAATCGATTTCCCGCTTTGCAAGAAACACGTTGGATACACTGAAATATGTAAGGACACTGAAGGAGAAGGGTATTGCGGTCTATTTTGAGGATGAAAAAATCAATACCTTATCCATGGACGGAGAACTGCTTCTCGTGGTGCTGAGCTCTGTTGCGCAGCAGGAAGTGGAGAACATTTCCAATAACGTGAAAAAGGGCCTTGCAATGAAGATGTCCAGAGGAGAGATTGTGGGCTTTGCGGGGGCCTATGGATACGATTATGATCCGGAAACGAAGAAAATCACAGTGAATCACGAGCAAGCCAAGATTGTTCAGTTTATTTTTAATCGTTATGTAACTGGTACCGGCACATCGACGATTGCCCGCGAATTGCAGCAGATGGGGGTCCTGAACCCGTCCGGTCTGAAAAAATGGCATCAGACGACAGTTGCCGGGATCATTCGCAATGAGAAGTATGTAGGTGATTTGCTTCAGGGAAAGACATTTACTGTCGATCCGATTTCACACAGGCGTCTGGAAAATCAGGGAGAATCGGATAAGTATCTTCTGAAGGATCATCATGAGGCCATTGTCACCCGTGAAGTGTTTGAAAAAGCGCAGGAAATACTCGCCAAAAGGGGAGAATGTCATTCCAATGCGAGACTGAAGGAGGGGGAATACCGTTCCCTCTATACCAACAAGTATGCGTTCAGCTGTAAATGCAGATGCGGCTTTTGCGGAGCAACGCTGACCAGAAGAAGATGGCATAGCGGAAAATATAAAAAGATCATCTGGCTGTGTATAACGGCTTCAAAGAATGGGAAGAAGTATTGCCCGAATTGTAAGGCGATTCCTGAAGACGCTCTGAAAAGCGCGTTTGTAGAGTCCTATAAAATTATGACGCGAGATCATAAAGAGGTTTTGGATGAGTTCATCAAAAGAATCGAATCACTGCTCAGTGAGGACGACGTATCGAAACTGTTGGAAAAGGAACGGGAAAAGCTGAAGGACATGAGCTGTAAGCTCAATAATCTGCTGGATATGCATCTGGAGGGAAAGCTTGATTTTGCAACTTTTGCGGAAAAGCGGGATTCGCTCCGGGCGCAGGTGGAAGAGAAGCAGGCTGAAATTTGTAAGCTGGAAAATGCGGAAAATTCGAAAATGAGCATCAAGGACCGACTGAGGACCATGCGTAAAGAGCTGGAAACGTCTGATACCATAAAAGAATTTGATCGTCAAGTATTTGAAAGCATTGTTGATTATGTCATCGTCGGCGGTTATGATGTAGAAGGAAATGCTGATCCATCGATGATAACTTTTGTTTATCGGACAGGATTCAAGGACTATAAAGACGGAGACCATTTCAGACCGGCGAGACTCAATGCGTCGAAAAAGAGGGCATCTGCTTCACCGGCAGGTGCCCGCCGGGATGTTGATATTTATTCGAAAACCATATCTGATTTCATTTCTGGATTGCAGACAAACACAATGAACGCAGGTTCAGCTTTGCGGCAAACAAGAGCAAATGAGGCATGTGGAGACGGTAGTATTGATGTCAAGGGTACAGAATTAAATGAAAAGTTACGAAAATGTTAATAATGCACCACATTGCCCGCTTTGCGGATACGTTCCAA
>CAVHPN010000074.1:0-4781 GCA_963637995.1 Prevotella sp. CAG:279
TGCCGAAACGGCGGCTCCCTTCATCGTAATCATATTTTACGTACCTTTCTTTTTACCATTGTCCTAAATATTACACGGGTAAAATTCCCGCTGCACCTGCCATTTCCAGCAAATACACTGCTGCGATCGCGGCAATTGCCACTACCACGAGGCTTTTTCCTTTATACCCCAGAATCACTGCTATGATTGTTCCGCCTATTGCCGAATAAATATGTCCTGTGGATGTAAATACGTCAGGAAATGTCAGTGCTCCCAACACCGCATACGGTGTATAATCAAGAAACGATCTGATAAAGCGTGAACGAATCTGTTTTCTGAAGATCGTAACCGGAAGAACTCTCGGAATATATGTGACCAGTGCCATTATAACGGCACCCACCAATACATAATTAAGGCTGATTGACCCTGATGAGCTCATCATTCCGCCTCCTTATCGCCAATATTATTACCAGCATTCTTAAGTGCATCCTCATCATCTGATACATCATTTTCCGGATCCTGGTTGTATCTTAAGGCACCGATTGCCGATGCAATAACAGTTACCATTATTACACGAAATCCTGATGAAATCATGGAAAATGCAGGAATATATTTTAAAACACACATCATAACTATCGCCATGATAATAACACTGCATATTTCCCTTGATTTATGCGCCGCCGGCATAATCAGAGCTATAAACATGGCATACAACGCTATCCCCATGGCATTTTGCAGTTCCTGCGGCAAAACTGTTGAGATCGCACCTCCGAGCCATGTTCCGATATTCCACCCTAAAATCGGCATCGTTATAAGTCCCAACATGTATGAACCCTTAAGTACACCTGGATGGAGTGAGCTTACAACAAAAGTCTCATCCGTGATTCCAAAAGCCATCGTAAGTCTTGCCAATATACCGGTTTTTTCATCCAGTTTCTGTGAAAGTGACAGCGACATCAGCATATAACGAAGATTTATGACAAATGTTGTAAGCGCTACTTCAAAATATCCTGCACCCGCCAAAAGTAGATTTGTACCCGCAAACTGACCAGCACTTGTAAGATTTGTAAGCGATATAAATACTGCCATCCAGACCGGCAGCCCTCCTGTCACAGCCATAAATCCGAATGTAAATGAAACCGGCAGATATCCGATTCCAATCGGTATACCGCTCTTTACTCCCTCATAAAATGTCTTTTTCCAACTCATTGCACTAATCCTACCTATCAAGAGCGGCATATCGAGAATGCTGCTGATTAAGCCATTTCACACCGCTCACGATTCCGTCCTCTGAAAACGGAAACTCCTCTCGAATCTTTTGTTCGTCCGGTGTGGCATCATATCCATAGGGCTCAGGCCATGATGTAACAAGAAGAATTGTCTCCTCCTCTGACTTTTCCTCTGCATCATTTCCCTTTTGTATCTCCCGTTTTACCATCTCCATCCGGTAACGCATTCCTGTATCACTTCCGGTAAATTTTTCCTTCTTCAGAAAATTGACCGGCATAACATCTTTTCTCGTTATCATTAATTTACCCTCTAAATTTGTAACGTCGAATCACTGCCTGCAATGTCTTCCTGCCATTATACTCATTGACATCCGGATAGTATACTATGTCTATCTCATTATGTCCGGCACGTTCTTCTTCAAATGCTGTCCCGTCTCCAAAATAAAGTGCCTCAATCGCATGTCCGTCCGCCTCTTCCAGTGTCATCTTCACAACATTTCTGTTGCGGCCCAAGACACGGCTTGAGCGAATACGAAGTGATTTTTCTGCGAACATCGGTTTCTCATTGCCCTGACCGAATGGTTCGAGACATGACAGTTCCCTCACAAGATTTTCTGTCACATATCCTATGGGCATTGGTACATCGATCCATATTTTTGCCTTAAAATCTTCTTCCGTGAGTCCGGAATTATCATTAAGTCTGCGCCTGAATTCATCAATATTCTTTTCTTCCAGCGAAAGCCCAGCTGCCAGTGGATGTCCGCCGAATTTCAGCAGTAAATCACTGACTTCGTTCAATTTTTTAAACATATGATATGCATCTATAGAACGTCCGGAACCTTTGACGGCCTCAAGAGAACGTGTGAGTACTATAGCCGGTTTCTGATAATATTCACGCAAACGTCCCGCAATAATGCCTGCCAATGATTCATGACAATCCGGCAGAAATACCACCAGTACCTTGTCATCAGCGTACCAGCTCTCTACCTGAAGTTTCGCAGCTTCAGTTCCCTGTTCTGTCATATCTTTTCTGGTATCATTTAATTCTTTAAGCTCCTGCGCCAAAAGCTCCGCCTCATCCTCACTGCCGGCTCTGAGCAGGGCCAGCGCTTTCTTTGCAGTCTTTAGTCGTCCGCCTGCATTAAGACACGGGCCTATGACGAAACCAATATGATATGCCGTGATTGAACCAAGATCAAGATTGTTTTTTTCCGCAAGTTTTCGCAATCCCAGATTGGAAGTCCTGGCCATTTTTCTAAGACCAAACTTAACTAATATACGATTTTCATCCTGAAGCTTCATAACATCGCCCACAGTGGCGATCGCAGCAAATTCCAATAAATCGAGCCATTCTTCTTTCGGGATATTTCTGCGCTCATACAGAACCTGAACCAGCTTATAGGCAACTACCGCACCGCATATCTCCGGAAATGGATAATTACAATCAGCCTGTTTCGGATCGATTACTGCATCTGCCGGAGGAATCATTTCTTTTTCTCCGTCAATCGGCACCTCATGATGGTCTGTAATCACTACTGTCATGCCATATTTTTTTGCAAGTTCAACCTGATGAAATGCTGAAATTCCATTATCGCAGGTCAATACGACATCAATACCGTCCGCGTGTGCCTGCTCTATAATCGACTCATTTATTCCATATCCATCCTTTATTCGATCAGGTATTTCAAAATCCACATTTCCACCCAGACGCTCAAAGGCCTTCAGCAATATGTATGTAGAACAAACTCCGTCAATATCGTAATCTCCCACAATTCGTATCTTTTTATGATTATCAACGGCTTTGGAAAGAATGGAAACAGCCGACTCCATATCCTTTAACAGCAAAGGATCATACAGATCGTCCAAAGTTCCGTTGAGATAACGATCTATCGCTTCATCACCTTCAATTCCACGGTTTCTGATAATACGTACCGTAACCGGATCTACATGAAAACGCGCACTGATTTTATTAAAATCCGCTTTTTTCATTTGAAGCATCCAGACCTCTTCTGCCATATTTACCTCTCTTTCATATATCTGAACTTTCGACTTTTCCTGTTTCGTTAATATTTGCCGAATCGATAGGAACTATTCATAATTTTTCAGCTTACTGCGTCTTTCCCTCCAGTCAGGAAGTATTTTTTCTACCTGTGCCCAGAATCGTGCTGAATGGTTCATTTCTATGCGATGCGCAAGCTCATGCACAATCACATAGTCCATCAATTCCTCAGGCAGAAGTGCCAACCGCCAGTTAAAATTCAGATTACCTGCCGCACTGCAGCTTCCCCATCTGGTTTTCTGATTGCGTATGGTGATTTTCCCATAAGTTACCCCCATTTGCGATGCATATAAATCAACCCGGTGCCTGAGCACCGGGCGCAGTTTTTCAGTGAAAGAACGAATTTCATCCGGCTCATGTATTTTCCGTTCTTTTTGATGTTCTATTAATTTTTTATAATGAGTCCAAATCCATTCTTTATGTTCGTTTGCAAATCTTATAGCAACTTGAGATGATGTCCTGTTCGGAATCCTAAGAACCAGGCGTCCTTCCTGCGTAACCTGAATAGCCATCGTTTTTCTCGATGTTCTGACTATCTCGTAGGGTATCAATTTCTCCTCTGGTTCATCAGATGACGGAGAAGGCCATGGGTTTTGTATCTTCAAATATTGCATACATTTTCCCGTCTCTTTCCTCAATCGTACGAGCTGCATCTTCAAGCACTTGTTTTAAATTCTTTTCCAATTCTTTTTTATCCTCATCAGCCGATGCATCCCAGCTGACCTCCAGACAATAATCACCTGAAAGTCTTGCAGCCAGCATCTGCACCAGACCGTCCAATGTTTTTTCCGGTGTCTCAAGAATCTTTTTCAATTCAGGATCCTCTGCCTGCTCTTCGGTGTCCATCTCATACGGATCACGGGCATTCATCTCCATAGCCTGCATCCACTCCGGTTTTTCATTAGCATCTGTAAAACTCATCTGCCCTGTAAGGCAATCATAAATTGCTTCTTCGTTTGATACGTTTTTCATATCTAAATAAATTAATTGCATGTATTCTTCCTCCTGTTCTCAGTATAGACGAACGCATTTTCCTATGAAAAAAAGAATCCTGCTCGCAGGATTCTCCGCCTGCGGCGGGTCGCTTCAGCGACATAATTCCATTTCGCCGCAGCGCGATCCCGCGGAGCGTTTTTGTTTCATAGGACGCATTTTCCTATGAAACAAAAAAGCATCCTCAAAAGGATGCTTTCTGCCCTCCGAATCCGGAGACTTTGACGTGCGTGAGAAGATTCGAACTCCCGACACCTTGGTCCGTAGCCAAGTGCTCTATCCAGCTGAGCTACACACACATACTATTTATTCTTAACGAACAAAATGCATTATACATCTTATTCAGAAGAATGTCAACTATTTTTTTGTTTTTTTCTAACTAATTTAAGGTTGCCATTCATAATTTGCATCAGCAATAACAATATAATAACTAAAAGAATCAAACCCGAATCATCATCTCAAATAAAATGGGGCCTACAGGGCTCGAACCTGTGACCCTCTGCTTGTAAGGCAGATGCTCT
>CAVHPN010000075.1:0-4721 GCA_963637995.1 Prevotella sp. CAG:279
GGCAATTTTCAATGGATTTTTGCCCGTGACTGTGAAGGTACTGAACAGTTACGAACAAAAATATAAAATAAGAAGGAGACAAGCGTATGAAGATTGATTTCGAGTATGGACAGGGAACGATGGCTGCAGAGTTACCGGACAGCACGGATATTTTTATTCCGGGTGAAACTGTGAAGGATCCGGATTATATTCCGGAAGATAAATTAGAGGCGGCTTATCTTGAGAGCCTTGCTCATCCAATTGGAATGCCTGCTTTATCAGAGCTTGCACATAAGGGAAGCACAGTTACATTTGTTGTTCCTGACCGTGTAAAAGGTGGAGAGCAGGCAACAAGCCACAGAAAGTTAAGCATTAAGTATATTTTAAGAGAATTATATGCAGCAGGCGTTGAGAAGAAGGATATTCTTTTCATCATCTCGAACGGATTACATCCAAGAAGCAAAGAGTCTGATGCAAAAGCGATTTTCGGAGAAGAATTGTTCAATGAGTTCTGGCATACAGGACAGATCATCAGCCATGACAGCGAAGACCAGGAGCATATGGTATATCTTGGAACTACTCACAGAGGAGATCCGGTATACATGAATAAGTATGTGTTTGACTGCGATATCCCGATTCTGATCGGTCACGTGCAGGGAAATCCTTATGGCGGATATTCCGGTGGTTACAAACACAGTGCGACCGGTATTACAAACTGGAGATGTATCGCAAGCCATCATGTACCGTCTGTTATGCACAGAGATGACTTTACACCAGTGAATGGCGGAAGCTTGATGCGTAACAAATTCGATGAGATCAGTATGCATATGGAAGAGAAGATGGGACATCCATTTTTCTGCTGTGATGCGGTGCTTGATACCTGTTCCAGACAGATCGCTATTTACTCCGGTTATGCCAAAGAGATGATGCCGATCAGCTGGAAACTGGCAGATAAGAGAACTTATGTACACTGGGCAGACAAGAAATATGACGTACTGGTATTCGGTATGCCGCAGAAATTCCATTATGGCGATGGAATGGGAACCAACCCGATTATGATGATGCAGGCATTAAGTGCACAGGTATTAAGATTCAAACGTGTTATGAGTGATAACTGTGTCATTATTTGTTCTTCTATCTGTAATGGATATTTCCATGACGAGTTATGGCCATATTTGAGAGAACTCTACACATTGTTCCAGCATGACCATATGAATGAATTACCGGATATGAACCGTTACGGTGAATATTTTGCAACAAACGAAGAATATATCCGTAAATACCGTTACACCAACGCATTCCATCCTTTCCATGGCTTCTCCATGATGTCCTGTGGACACATCGCTGAGATGAACACAAGTGCGATCTACATTGTAGGTGCAGAAGAGCCGGGATATGCAAGAGGAATGGGACTTAAGACAAGAGCTACTTTTGAGGAAGCTTTAGCAGATGCAGAGAAGAAATATGTGGGCAAGAACCCGAACATCTTAGCGCTTCCTATGACATTTAAGAAAGCGGCAGTTCATCTTTGCATGAAGAATCCGGAAGATGACTGCATGGATGAATATGGACATCGTCATGATCACGGTGGATGTGGCTGCTGCTAATCATTTGCGGATCCCTTAAAAAATATACCCTAATCAATGAAAAGCGAGCTGTTATTAGATGGCTCGTTTTTCTTTCCATGGCAGGATACCATGGTGTATAGTGGTAACTGTTGTTGAGCACGCATTGAATAAAACATGAAAAACGAGGAGCGAAGGAAATGATATATCTTGTATTTATGATCGTATGCTTTGGCGCATCGATCGTTGGAGCCATCTGTGGGATTGGTGGCGGTGTTATTATCAAGCCGGTGCTGGATTCTTTTGGAGTGATGAATGTAACAGCAATCAGTTTCTTGTCCGGATGTACAGTTTTATCTATGACTACATACTCTGTGCTTAAAAATAAGATCAGTGGAGAATCCCATGTGACGATGAAAACAGGCTTCCCACTTGCAATTGGAGCAGCAGCCGGTGGACTGCTTGGAAAATGGCTGTTTTCTTACGTGAAATCTATGAGCAGTGATCCAAACAAAGTCGGAGCAGTTCAGGCGTTATGCCTTCTAATCGTAACACTTGGAACGCTGATTTATACGATATATAAAGCAAAAATAAAAACATATCAGGTGGATAATGCAGTTGCCTGCGTACTGATCGGTGTTTTTTTGGGAATCATGTCCTCGTTTCTCGGAATTGGAGGAGGACCGATCAACCTTGTTGTATTATTTTTCTTCTTCTCAATGTCAACCAAGATTGCAGCAGAAAATTCACTGTACATTATTTTCTTCTCGCAGATTGCCAGTCTGATCTCGACGATCGTGACAGGAAGTGTACCGGATTTCCAGATCGGAGTGCTGATCCTCATGGTTGCAGGTGGTATTGCAGGTGGAATCTGCGGACGTGCGATCAACAGGAAGATTGATGAGCAGACGGTTGATAAGCTGTTTATCACGCTGATGGTGCTGATGATCCTGATCAATATTTATAACATTTATAAATTCATGTAAGAATGGGAACTGCACTGTGAACTTAAAATTTGTGACAGTAGATTTGCGCGAGGGTATCAACTTGCCATTTGTCCGGTTAAATGGTAAAATCCAGGTATACTGGGATCGAGTATCTTCAGACCCAGTAGTATAACTTCGGAAGGAGCGTGGAAAGATGGCACCATCGTTGAAACTTCCAGTTGGAATCGAAGATTTTAGAGAAATTCGCCGAAAAGGTTTTTATTACATTGATAAGACAAGACTGATCGAACAGCTTCTTGACAGCTGGGGAAAGGTGAATCTTTTTACAAGGCCTCGTCGTTTTGGTAAGACATTAAATATGAGCATGCTCCGCCACTTTTTTGAAATCGGAACGGATAAGACATTGTTTGATGGACTCCACATTTCACAAAGAAGAGACCTGTGTGATGAATATATGGGGAAATTCCCGGTTGTGTCTCTTACACTTAAAGGCGTGGATGGACTGACCTTTGAAAAAGCAAAAAACAAATTGTTAAAACTTGTTGCACTTGAAGCAGAGCGATTTGATTTTCTGAAAAGCAGCGACAAGTTAACTGATAATGAAAAACAAAGATACGGTGCGCTTGTCCGAATGCAAGACGGGAAATACGCAATGGACGAGGATACGCTGGAATCCGCACTTCAGACATTGTCAGAGCTGTTGTATCGTCATTATGGACAGAAGGTAATCATTCTTATTGATGAATATGATGTTCCTCTGGATAAGGCGTATCAAAATGATTACTATAGAGAAATGGTATCCATGATCCGTTCACTGTTTGGAGAGGCTCTGAAAACAAACGAATTTCTGCAGTTTGCAGTTCTGACCGGTTGTCTGCGTGTCTCAAGGGAAAGCATTTTTACAGGTCTGAACAATTTTAAGATTTTTTCTATAACAGATGCTCGCTTTGATGAACAGTTCGGCTTTACGGAGGATGAAGTCGAAAAAATGCTGGAAAATTACCAATTGGAAGATCATCTGGCGGAAATGAAGGAATGGTATGATGGATATCATTTTGGAGAGGCTGATATTTACTGTCCTTGGGATGTGATCAATCGGGTGGATGACCTTTGTGATGAACCCAAAGAGGCTCCGAAATGTTATTGGATAAATAGTAGCGGCAATGCTTTAGTTAAACGATTTGTTTCCATAGCAAATAGGACAACGCAGGACGAAATTGAACGCCTGATTGCAGGTGAACCAATTGAAAGATCTATTCGGCTTGATTTGACATACGATGAGATTGATAAGAGCATAGATAACATTTGGAGTGTTTTGTTTACAACTGGATATTTGACACAGGTTGGTATGACAGAACAAGGAGCATATAAGCTGGTTATTCCCAATAAAGAGGTTAGAACTGTTTACATTTCGCAGATAAAGGATTGGTTTGATCAGAAAATAGCAAGTAATACGGAGCAGATGATTTCTTTTTGGAACGCTATTGAGGATGGAAACGCAGAGGCGATAGAACAGTATTTAAACCGAACGTTGAGTAATACAATCAGTGTTTTTGATACGAAGGCACCTGAAACGGAAAAGGAAAACTCCTATCATACTTTTCTGGCGGGGATGTTGACGGGAAACACAGATTGGGTGGTTAAGTCAAATGTGGAAGCCGGAGAGGGATTCGCGGATATTATCATTAAACCGCAAAGTCCGGATGATGGTATTATTTTTGAACTTAAGTATTCAAGAGAAGCGTCAGGACTAGATAAAGCCTGTGAAAGAGCAATCAAACAAATTAAGGATCGAAGATATTCTGAGTACCTGAAAAACGACGGCCGACATAATATGATGCTTTACGGCATCGCTTTTTACAAAAAGAGATGTAAAGTAGTGGTTGAGAAACTGAACGAAGCATAATGCGGTTCAGCCCCTTGCTCACTGTGTAGATTTTACTTGACTTTCAAAGGAAAAACGGATTGTATTCGTTATTGATGAGTATCCGTATCTTGCAAAGGCAAAGCCGGCCATTTCAGCGATGCTGCAGCAAGAGCGTGGTGAAGTTCAGCTGATAACACTGGAAGACCTCTATAAGTAAACAATCCACTGACCCTGCTGGTAAAAACTGGCAGGGTATTTTTATACCCATTTTTAGCCTGTTCTGTGCGGATGGGTCACGATCGTTGGATGAGATTCTGTCCTTCATCAATACGACATCCGAACCGGCCACATAGAGTGAAGTTT
>CAVHPN010000076.1:0-4658 GCA_963637995.1 Prevotella sp. CAG:279
GCATGGAATGCCCGCCGACGGAACGCGCCCGGCAGCGTCAGCTGACCGGTTGGGGCTTGCCCCAAACTTATACAATGTGGGCTTCGCCCACATATAAGTGCGCCCTTATCAAGCTAAGGGAAATGCCAAATGCTGACATGCCGACTCCGGATTTTCGATCGGAGCAGATACTGCATTCATGGCCTTGGAGAAAAATTTCCCGTTTGCTTCCTGCTTCTTCAAAAAATTCATCAGCTTGATTTTGTCCTCATCTGTTGTCTCTCTGCCGAGAACCGACTCGACAATGCCGCCCATCTCAATCAATCTTCTCGTGCGCTTCTTTCTGGCATCCTCAGACTGCCTTTTCTTCAAAGCCCTTTCCTGCGCCTTCAGCTGATCCTGCTTCTTCTGCAATTCTGCAATTCTCTCTTCGTATGATTTATTACCGGCCATAGTCCTCACTGCTCCTTCTCAAACACTTGATTTAAAATTTCCAAAATAATCCTCACCGTTTCTGCCTGCACCGACTCCAGCTCCTCCAAATTCGGATTCTGATTGACCGCATCCGCGATCTCTTTTACTTGATTTTTAATTTCAGTAAATGTTCTGATGTTGCCCTTCACAAGTACTTTCTGATACAGGCAGCTCTCTATAAAGAACTCTGCCTTAGGCATTCCCAGGAGCTTGATTCTCGCTTCAATAAGCTCCTTTTCCTGCGGTGATACACGAAAATTCATGATCGTGTTTCTTCTACGGTTTTTCTCATTCTTCTTTTTCTTCGGCGTATCGCCAAGCTGTGTCGGTCTGCGATAGATCTTGTCCATAATCTTACTCGTCCTTTCTAAATGCCTGTTCCAGTCGTCCTGCCATCTCTCGCTGCACAGAAGGATACAGATGCGCATAACGTTCTGTAATGGCAGCGCTCTCATGTCCCAGCCGCTGAGCAATCTGGATCGGAGAATATCCCAACTGAATCAGCAGTGCACTGGCTGAATGTCTCAGATCATGAATGCGGATTCGCTTAACACCGGAGGCTTTACACCCTCTATCCATCTCATGATGCAGATAGCTTTTCGTAATATTGAAGACTCTGCTCTTAGGTGACATCTTATAAAGCGAATCGAAATAATCCTGCATCTGCTCACACAAGAATTCAGGCAAATCAATCTGCCGGTTACTCTTTTCCGTCTTTGGAGTTGTGATAAGCTCCTCGCCTTTGATCACCTGATAATTTTTATTGATATAGAGCAGCCGCTTCTCCAGATCAAAGTCTTCTCTTGTCAGAGCAAGAAGTTCGCCGCAACGGATTCCCGTCCAGTAAAGAAGCTGAAAAGCATAGTAGGATACCGGCTTATCCATGATAGATTCTGAAAATTTTTCGTATTCCTCCTGCGTCCAGAAAAGCATTTCTTTGGATTTTGCTTTTCCCATTTTCTTATTGGCTTTACACGGATTCTTCGGAAGATCATAATATTTCACTGCGTGATTGAAAATCGCATTCAGCTGATTCTGGATGGTTCTAAGATAGGTCTGTGAGTATCCTTTTCCATTGTCATCTCTAAGACTGAGCAGCTCATTCTGCCACTGCAGAATATCCGTAGGTGTTATCTCCGAGAGACTCATATTTTCAAAATACGGTCGGATGTGTGTGTTGATGATATTTTCCTTGGTTGCCATGGTGCTGGCCTTTAACTGCGGTCTGACGTCTCCCATATAGATGTCAATGAAAGTACTAAAGCCCATGTTGATATCCTTGCTGGTCTTAGCTAAAAACTCACGCTCATAGACAACGGCTTCCTTCTTTGTAGCAAAGCCGCGCTTGTCGTGCTTCTTACGCTCGCCCTTCCAATTTTTATACCAGCATGCAA
This sequence comes from Prevotella sp. CAG:279, assembly GCA_963637995.1. Taxonomy (GTDB): domain Bacteria; phylum Bacillota; class Clostridia; order Lachnospirales; family Lachnospiraceae; genus Otoolea. The sequence continues at coordinate 1,848 of CAVHPN010000076.1, forward strand.
CGCGCCATGTGTTGCCGTCATAGCCATTCCATTTATCTTTGTAAACTGCCATTATGCCACCACTCCTCTATACAAGCGGTAATTCAGTTCCTTACCGCTGAAAACGACGATATAACCTCTGCACATTTCAATCAGTCTGCTCGCAACAGCCTCGTCAAAGTTGATCAGCTCATCCAATGTTTTTTCTGTACTGATAATCACCGGCAGATTGTTGTTATATCTGTAGTTCACAATCTCATAGACAATATTTACGTCCGATTCCGTGATCCTCCCCTTGAGAAAATCATCAATAAAAAGCACCGGTGCCCGCTTATACTTTTCAATCTCCTTGCGATAAGCCTCTTCGTCCAGTATCTTGGCCTTTAAGGCCGTCATCTCGTCTCTATAGCCCATGTAAATAACCGCGGTGCCGCCATCGATCAGAGACACGCTGCAGGCTGTTCCAAGATGTGTTTTTCCTGCTCCCACCTGACCGCACAGTAAGAGAGACGGTAGACTGCCAGCGTCCTTGTTCTTCAATTCCTCCGTAAACTTCATCGCCGTATTTTTTGCATCTGTCAGCTGCGCGTTATTGCAGGTATCAAAATTGCTGAATGTCTTTGCTTTAAATTCTCTGGCCAGACCGCTTCTTTCCAATCTCTCCTTGGCTTCCTTTACTTCCTGGCATGCACATTTTCTTGCAAATTCATATCCATTCTTGTCGGTATAGAGGATGAATCCTCTATCCTTACAAACAGAACATGTATATCTTGTTTCATTCATACTAATTACCAATCCTTTCTGAGGCCAAGCGTTTAAGCTGTTCTGCGTGTCTAGATTCCTTGTGCTCTATTCTTGTCACCTGCGCCGGCACGAGCTGTTCTGCACACCAGGCAGATATCTTCGCCTTATTAAGGCAACCATGATACGGCTTGCTCAAAATCCTGCCGATCACACTGTCGACAACTGCCTTGGAAAACTGCTTAAGCAAATCGTCATAATCTGCTGCGGTAAGAATTTCATTATCCAGCTGATACTTGATGTGTGTGTCCTCTGCCGGAACTACACTACACTCTCCTATACTACCCTTACCTAAACTAACCTCTACTACACTACACTGAGCGGACAATTCGCCGTCCATGGACCGTCCAGATTTCTTGACCAAATCCGAGCGCTCCTTTTTCTCCAGAAGCTCTACCTCCGGCTCCATCTGCAGGAGAAGATTTTTATACATACTGTCCTTCTTCCTATCCGGTCTGATTCGATTCTGCTCCCGCCAGTCAGCGATATAAGTCACAAGATCTTCATTTAAAATTTTCACAAATCCTTTGCTGTAAAGGACTCTTAAGTCGTCTTCATTGGCCTTCACCAGGTTAATGACGGAATAGCCTTCTACAATACCGTCGTCATCCGCATTCATCGCCAGATGAAAGTACAAATTCTGGGATGATACCGGCATTTTCAAGAACCTTGCGCTCTCTACAACCGACTTAGAGAACATTCGTCTTTCTGCCATAAAATGCTCCTTTTTGAAATTCTTGTTGAAAAGAAGCACATTTCAGTGTTAGTATGAATTGTCAAGATACGTACCAACACTGGTATGTGCAGCCCCTTTTGCCGAGGGGCTTTTTCTTTTCCGGTTTCCTGTTTCATTAATGTCCACCTGTCATCAAGCAGGCTTCTTCGTACCAGATCCGATTCACTTTCCCCGATACGATAAGCGCCCGCGGATTCTGAGCCTTCAGTTCCTTGTTCAGGTCCTTGATAACCTCATAGGCTTTTGCCCTGGAAACGCCCAGATCGTATCTGACAGTGTCTACACCAACAAACATTGGTAAACGCTCCTGTGCCATGATGCTTACCTCCTTTCTTTTATCCATATTAAATATTAGGATTTAATATATTTATGAGTATAGCATATTATTATTCAATGTCAATATTAGAATTCATAATATTTTGTATCTTTCTATATAAATATTCCAATTTGTCTGCTATAATGGAAACCTAATATATTAGAATAAGGAGGATTTTGTATGCCTGCTATAAGCGAGAATAAAGATAATATCTTTGGCGGACGATTGAAAACCTTAAGAAATACCGTCATGCATATGACGCAAAAAGAGTTTTCTGAGCTGTTGGGGATTCCGCAGCCTACATTATCAGCCTACGAAAGCGGTCGTAATAAACCTTCCGTAGATGTGCTGATTTCCCTGTCTGAAAAATGCAATGTATCTATCGACTGGCTTTGCGGAAAAGATAACACCGGTCATATGCACACCATGGGTGATCTAGCCGGTATGATATTTGATTTATTCAACCTGAAACAAGTCTCCTGCAAAACAGAGATACAGGACCGTGTAGATATCGAGGGTGATGACAGAAACGATGACTCAAGCAGAAACTGGATCAAGCTCACCTTCTATCACTGTGAAAACAGGTATGATAAGGAGCAAGTCTACTCTCAAGACATTTGTCAGATTATCAAAAAAGCGTATAATCTCCACAATATGCTGCAAAACTATGATTGCTCACAGGAATACTATGAGAAAGAAAGAGAACGTTATATAAAAGCATACTCTGATTTCCCAGTTACTCAACTGGATCTGTCAAGTATGTCCGAAGAAGAGCGCATCGCTCATAGAAATGAAAAGCTCAAAGCCGAATGGGAGGCTGAACTGAAAAAGAAGTCCGAAAAGTAAAATCCGAAATATTGTAGACGTTTTGTAGACGTAAAAAGTGGGAAGCCTTGATTTATAAGGCTTCCCACGGTTTTTAGGTCATTCAAACTCAATCGTCCCGGGCGGTTTGCTGGTGAGATCGTAGAATACGCGG
>CAVHPN010000077.1:0-4251 GCA_963637995.1 Prevotella sp. CAG:279
TTTAATGCCAGGTAATTAGTTATGCCGATAAATGTGTGATAAAGCCTGTAAAATCGCCATGCCAAACAAAAAGTATCGGTCTAATTCTAAGCTACTTCATCCTTTCTGATATAGTGTAAGTGATAGCAAGTCACCAACCTCAGAAAGGAGTTCCTATGAAATTTGATGAACAAGGGTTCCGTCACCTCGTTGACGAAACCACAGCCACAATCATACGGTTAGGCACAACGTCCCATGCTGTGCTTGACCGCTACAAACGCTTTACCGAAATGCTGGTAGCCCACTTAAAAACTCTGGATCAACCGTTTGAATTAGCACGCTGCCTTGAATGGGTCAATTCTCTGGAACACGATCCGGCATCTATGCTTAGCGCGTCTTATATTGATTGGAAAGCGCTGCACAGATTTGTCCATCTGCTGGCAGAACAGCAAGCTGGAACACTGACTGAATGGCATCATTATCTGTGTTTCACCCCGGAATTGCCTAAAACAGATGAGTACGTAAGCATTCTTGTTGAATTTCAGAAAGTTATGAAAGCGGAAGGCAAATATGCAACTACTATAAAATCGTATAGCTCCATGGCCCGCAGACTGCTTCTTTATCTGGAAAGTACTGGCATCACAAAGTTTTCCAATGTAAGCAATCAAAACCTTCTGAACTATTTCCAGACAGATCGTTTTAAAGATCGGAATCCGAAAGGGGTTCAGACGGAATTATGTGCCCTTAAAAAGTTCCTGCGTTTTGCCGCAGATGTCGGTTATACAGCTTGTGGATCCCTTCACTATGCGCTACCGAAAATTCGCCAGTCCGGAGATAAGATCATCACTACGATTGACGAAAAAGTGGAGTCAGATCTTATGGAAGATGAGCCAGATAGCCTTGTCAACAAGAGAGATCAAGCAATTCTCCTGTTGGCGCTGCACACTGGTCTTCGAGGCTGCGACATTCGGGCATTAAGATTCTGCGATATTGACTTGGAAAAAGAGACCATCCATATCCGCCAGAAAAAAACAGGTGTTGACCTTGAAATTCCTATAGACAGCGCTACTCAAAACGCCATTATTGATTACATTCTGAACGAGCGCCGGGACTGCGAGCAGGAATACATTTTCGTCACGTCCGTAGGTCCGATAAAAAAGCTGGCCCGCAGGCATTACAGGATGAAATACCGAACACAGGGAACGGAATCTTACGAAAATCTTCCGCATGATGGCCTTCACATTTATCGGCGCACTTTTGCGTCACGGCTTTTGCAGTCAGGAACGCCATTGCCTCTCATTTCCGAAATGCTAGGGCATATCGACAAAAACTCTGTCCGCGTGTATCTCTCAACGGACGAAGCAAAAATGAAGCGGTGTGCATTAGATATCGCCCTGATCCCTTGTCGAAGGGAGGAATACTGATGTACGCAAGTAAATTTGGCCCTGTTATGGAAGAAATGCTTACCATCCGGCGCCGTGCCGGCTTGCAATTAAAGTTTATTGACTGTTTCCTTGATGACTTTGATACTTTCTGCACAAGAGAATATCCCGAAGCCGCCCTGCTTACAAAAGAGATTGCTGAAACATGGATTCATAACTCAAATTCTTCATCCCGACACCACATGGCGCGGCGGGTTCAGACAATGAAGCATATCGGGGAATACCAGCAGTCACTCGGCTTAAACGCTTATGTCCCTAATTACGGGATTAAGAGGCCAAAGGCAGAGGAACCCCATCTGTTTACGGACGAGCAGCTTGTGCTGTTTTTTGAAACCGTTGACACAAAGCTGATTCCGACAGCGACTTATCCGTATAAAGATACGATGTTTCCGGTATTCTTCCGGCTGGTTTATTGTTGTGGTCTCCGCAGCTCCGAAGCGTGTAACCTGAAGGTGTCAGATGTTGATTTCCTCAAAGGGACAATCTGTATCTATCAATCGAAGGGCATGAAAGACAGGGAGCTTCCATTGCCAGATGATCTTCTGGATTTATGCTACCGCTTTGACCAGTATTACCAGAAGAAGTTCCCAGATCGAATTTATTTTTTCAAGCCAAATCAGGAACGGGAACACATGACAAGCAATAATGTTAGCAAGATTTTTCAGGCCATACTTAAAAAGGCAGGACTGTTGGAACTGCCCGGAAAGAGGTTTACCACGCATGGACTCCGCCATCTCTTTGCTGTTCAGAACATAAAAAAATGCGCTGATGCAGGAGAAGATTTCTATAACTGGATTCAGTATCTTTGTAAGTACATGGGGCACAAGCACATCCGCTATACGTTATACTATCTGCACATCACATCTCAGCTTTTCCCTGTGTACCGTGAGAAGCTCAATGCCCTTGAGAAAGGAATCGGTGTGGTCTATGCAGAAGAATAAACAAAAGCCGAAAAAGATGTTTTTCATCTACACAAAGGATTTTTTCAACCACTTGCGCGCTGAACTTCATAGCGAACGGACAATCGAAACTTACTGTCAGTCGCTGAACGCTTTCCGCATCTATCTCTACGAAACCTACTCAAAGACTGTTGACCAGATCACGATGGATTTTGTCACAGAAGAAGTTATCCGCAAATTTTTGAGCAGCGTTGCCGACAGCAACAGTGTTGGTACACGGAATGTCCGGCTGTCCGGGATAAAAGCATACCTGAAATATGCTGCTACCCGTGATATGGAGCTTGTACCCCTGCAAATCAGCATTTCTGCTGTGAAGCACAAAAAAACGTACCCGAAACGTCATAACTGGTTGGATAAGGCAGATATTGAACTGATTCTCGCACAGCCGCCCCAGACAAAAATAGGGGTACGGGATCGCTTCATTATCCTGTTCCTGTTCTCAACCGGGGCTCGGCTTGCCGAAATGCGTTCTGTGCGGTTAAAAGACATCATTATAAATGAGAAGTATCCGTACATTCGAATTACAGGGAAAGGAAATAAACCGCGTATCGTGCCCATCCCGGAGGATTCTTTTCTAAAAAACTACGAGTATTACCGCCACCTTTACCATCCCAAAGAGAACTTGGAAGATTACCTTTTTTATCCAACCGCAAAAGGCGGCAGAGAAATGATGTCTGAGGACAACGTGCAGCGCATCCTGAAAAAGTATGGGGATGCTGCCCGCTGTTCCAATCCGAAGTTGCCTTCTATCCATCCACATCTTCTACGACATTCCTATGGAGCGCAGCTATACAGGCTTGGGGTCTCTCTCCCGGAGATAGCAAAACTTCTTGGACATGAGGATATTTCCACAACGGAAATCTATGCCGAAACTGATCCTGAAATGGCGGCAGAAGCTATCTCAAAGATGTTAGGCAAACAGCCGGTAAGGAAATGGGACTTCCTTACCGAAGATGAAAAGTTAAAAATCTTAGGACTAAAGTAGCTCAGAATTAGGCCGATACATTCTTGCTAAACATGGTGTAAAAACCGGCTTCGGCAGAATTTATCGGTCTTATTTTTTACGAGGCATTAAAGATATTAGACCGATATCGGCCTAACATCTTCCACGCACATTAAAAATGAGAAACAGATTGTGGGAGATTTAAGCAAAAACTTTCACAAAATAGCAGGAGGTAATTATGGCAGCATCTTATATCAGTGTCCCAAGAGACCTGACAAAAGTAAAAAGTAAGGTGATGTTCAATCTGACGAAGAGGCAGCTGATCTGTTTTGGAATGGCGGTGCTTATCGGTGTACCGTCATTTTTTCTGATGAAAACAGCAGTAAAAACCAATACGGCAGTTATGGCAATGATGGTGATCATGATGCCATTCTTTTTTCTTGCCATGTATGAGAAAAACGGACAGCCGCTGGAAGTCATTTTGAACCACATGATTCAGGCGGTCTTTAAAAGACCGAAGATACGTCCCTATAAGACGGATAACTATTACGCAGCGCTTATGAGGCAGGCGAGCGTAGAACAGGAAATAAGTAAAATTCAGGCTGGTTCACTTGCTGAGCAAGCCGTAAGAAAACACGGAACAGGAGGTAGAGAAGATTGTTAGACTTTCTAAGAAAGAAAAATCAGGAGAACAGGCAGTTTTCCATGCCGGAGGGCTTAAGCAGGGAAGACCAGAAAGCAGTGAGGGAAATCATAAAAAATGCAAGACGAGATGATGAGATACCGCATACAGCCCAGCAGAGCATTCCTTTTGACAGGATGTTCCCGGACGGGATCTGCCGTGTGGGAAATGATTATTACACCAAGACGGTACAGTTCCAGGACATCAACTACCAGCTGGCACAGCAGGAGGACAAGACAGAGATCT
>CAVHPN010000078.1:0-4150 GCA_963637995.1 Prevotella sp. CAG:279
GAACTCGTGTTACCGCCGTGAAAGGGCGATGTCTTAACCGCTTGACCATGGGGCCTCTCATATATTATATTTTATTTACACATATAAATATGTGAGCTCCCCGAGTAGGACTTGAACCTACGACAGCGCGGTTAACAGCCGCGTGCTCTACCGACTGAGCTATCGAGGAATACGCTGCTCGTTGACAGGCAACACAGGTATTATATGATACAGGTACCTTTTTGTCAAGCGTTTATTTCATTTTATTGTGAGTTTATTGTGAGTTATTGTGAGTTTTATCTTGGACTTTTGTTTTTAAGGCGCTAGATCAATCATTTTCTGGCATAATCCAGCGCCTTTTGAAACCCTACATTCCATTTAGAATGCCCAGCGTTATCTTATTTTTCCAGACTCTTCCAGCGGAAGTTCGGAACCACATCGCTCCATTTATTGATGCCGATCAGAGCTTTGTACTTCTCGGTGGTCTCCAGCGTAGTTGCCTTGTTATCAATGTTTTTGTATACAAGCCAGGACGGCTTCTGCATGGTTGCCACAATGTCGTTCGGCTTACTGGTATCACAGTGCCACAACCCAAAGGTCTGGGATGCTGCCATCTCCGTCGGTGCATCTACCTGACGGCTCATGATAAAGGCATCGATATACGGGTTGCTGTCTGCAATGTAATATGCATAGGCAATCGCTGCCGCCTGCAGGTCTTCCGTCGTTCCGCGAGTTGCGCTGGTGGAAGTAAATCCCTGCTCTGAAAGAATCACATGGCGAACCCCGCCGGAACGGGTGCGGAACTGGTCCTGCTGCAGATAATCAGTCAGAACACTTAAATTCAGCATATTTACCACCGGTGACGAAGCATCATCTGTGATCAGCCCGGTCTCACGGTCATTCCAGAACTCCGGCTCTGTCAGCGGAATTGAATACGGATGATATGCCAGTCCCCAGTCCATGGAACCACCCGGAATCATCTTATTATTAAATGCATCCAGCAGGTCTTTTGCATTGTATTTCAGACTTCCGTCCGCCTCATGATTCCAGTTATAGTCGGTGGAGAAGAATACGCGGCCGCTCTGACTGGTACTGCGGATTGCCGTATAGAACACACGGAATGCGCGCTGATACTCGTTAATATAGGTATCCAGACTCATCGGTCCCATATAGTTCCAGAGCTGATTATTGATTTCATTGCCAATGATCCAGTTGGAAACCCTGCCGTAAGGAGATGATTTGCTGCCATAGCGGTCTGCCAGAAAAGCTGCAATGGCCCGCAAGGACTCATAACCTTCTTCTGTAGCCACATGGAATCCATAATAATTCGCAACAGACGCAGGCTGTTTCGTTACTCCCGGATAATAAAGCTGAGGCGTGCTGTCATTCCAGCCGTTTAAGATAACTGCCGTCACCGTCATATCTTTCTCAGACATTCGTTTGATGGTATCGTCATACACTGCCAGTACTTCTTTATTAAAATGATACGTCTTGCCATCGTACTCATAATCGATACCGCTTCCCAGAATGTGGTTGAATGGGATGTTTACAATTACATGGTTTACACCAAGAGAAAATGCATCGGACAGCATAGCCGGCGTTGTCTGTATCAGAAGCCCTTTCTTTGTCTGGGCTGTCTTGTAAGCATCGGTATATTTCGCGACACTCTCTGGATTTGTCACATAAGCCTCGTTGCTGACAATGGTGTACTCACTGCCGTCATAAACCGCTACAACAAAGCTGGAGTACAGGCGGTCGTCCTTCGTTCCATGGTTGAGTGGGAGCTGAAAGGAAAGCTCATCGCCCTTCGTGATCCAGGCTGCGTAATCTGTCCGCCCTTTTAAATCACGCTGGTATGGTTTCATCTCGAACAGATACAGGTAATTATCGTAATATGCCGAATTCGAGAAGCTGCCCTCCACCTGGCCCTTGATCGTAACCTGATTTCCTCCGGTTACCTCACAGCTCATAATATGCGCAAATTCCGTTGGCGCCGTTTTTGCTGCTTCACCTGCTGCAGCCACATCTGCCATTGCTGTCACACTGCCTGCTCCGGCAAATACTGCCACCATACAACACAGTGAAATACAATACTTCCATATTTTTTTCAAACTTTCTGCCTCCAATCTCTGTCAATCAATTTCACCTTCCTATCATAGCATGGAATCATTTTGGTTCAAGTAGAATTTCCCTTACATTGACTTAAGATTTTCTTGCAGAATTATATGTTTTGCATTTATGCCACAGCACCACGGACAATATTACCGAAATATAATCGGTCAGGGACTGGCCATAAATTACTCCATTCAGACCTCCGACTGCATTTAAAACAAACAGCAGTGGAATCAGAAGCAGTCCCTGGCGCAATATCGAAAGCACTGTTGCCCAAAACGCTTTGCCCACAGACTGCATACAGTTCATATTCATGAAAAGGATTCCGATGACCGGCCCAGACAGCATGTAAGCAATCAGCATTTTAACGCCATAACCAATTACTTCTTCATCCTGGATAAACAGTCCGATAATCTGTCTGCGGAATACAAAGAACAGCAGCGTAGCAAGCACGCCAATAATCACGCAGCACTTTCTGGTATAGGCAGCAATCCCCTGAAACCGTTCCCTGTCTCCGGAACCGAAATTATAACCCAGTAGCGGCTGCACGCCGTTAGCCAGACCCATCTGCAAAAATGTGATAAACATGTTGGCCTTAAATACAATGCCAATCGCCGCCACCGGTGCGTTTCCATATGCCACCAGAAGCTGATTTAATACAATCGTAGATACACTCATCAGGGTAGAAAAAATTGCAGTTGGAAGACCACAAGAACAGATGCCGCTGAAAATTCCATTTCTGCAGGTAAAATACTTCGGAGAAATGGAAAAATTGCTGCTCTTCCTGATAAAATACCAAAGATAATAAACACTGGCCATGATATTGCCGAGCGTAGTAGCTATTGCCGCACCGGCCGGTCCCAGATGAAAACCGCTGATCAATACCGGATCCAGAACAATATTTGCAATGGTTCCAATCATGCTGCCGATCATGGCTTCTTTACTCGCACCTTCCGAACGCACAACAAAGCTGGCTGCCGCCGACCAGATGATAAATGGTGCGCCATAAGAAATATGAAACACATATCCTTTTGCAAACGCATAAGTTTCTTCATTTGCTCCAAATACGGTCAAAATGGGCCGCATAAACACAAGGAGCATACCTGCAAACAAAATTCCAACCACTAAAGATGCATATGTGATAAAAGCTGAAGCCTGCTTCATCCGCTTCTGATCCTGTCCGCCAAGCGCTATCGAGGCAATTGCGCTGCCACCCATGCCAAACATATTGGCACATGCCATAAACAAAATAAAAATGGGATTTGTCAGGCTGACCGCTGCCACTTGAAGCGGATCTCCGGTCCGACCCACAAAAAAAGTATCTGCCATATTGTAAACAACTGTAACAAGACTGCTGATGACGCTGGGTATGGCCATAGTTGCCACAGCCTTGGAAATCTTCATTCTGGCCATCAACTCATGATCTTTCGTATTCATAATTCTTCCTGTTTCTCCTTTCCACTTTTCTGCTTCTCCGATTCCAGATTCTGAAGCATTTTTCCTGCAATCCGCATAAATTCTTTCTGTTCTTCCACACTGATTCCCTGAAGCAACAAGGTTTCCGTTCCTTCAACCTCCTTCCGGATCCGGTCTTTCATCAGCAGAGCCTTTTCCGTAAAAACAATTTTCTTATAACGCCCATCCTGCTCATCTGTAATTCTGGCGACCAGTTCTTTCTTTTCCAGCGCATTCAGCATTTCCGTCATGGTAGATGGTCTCAGCCCAAATTCTTTTTCCAGATCTTTCTGATAAACAGAATGATGCACCGATTCCACAAGCACATAATTCAGAACCTTCCCCTGGGCACTGCCAATTCCAAGCTCCGTATGTACCGCCTGCGAACGGCTGCGCAGCCGATTTGAAAGCTGGTTAATGATCTTTCCTGTTTCCATTTTTCTCACACCCCCTTATACTCCTCAAGCACAGATATTTCGGTTCCTAAGCATATTAAGAGAATTTCTATGAAATGTCAATGATGCTTCAAATATTGAAATGATCACCAAATGTCACGCGGCGAATTATACTTCCCACCTACGGCAGCTTTACCGCAGATTAAATT
>CAVHPN010000079.1:0-3832 GCA_963637995.1 Prevotella sp. CAG:279
CTTCCATTACGAATAGACCAGATATTGCCTTTGCGAAATTTATCTTACTAATTTGATTGATTGAATCTGTAATTCTTACAGCCAACATGTTCATACTTTTACTTGCAGTCTCAGTAAAGCGCTGCATGAAATTATTGACGTTTGTATTTGAACCAACTTGATGAATGCTTCCGTTTGCGTCTTTATATGCCTCGTATACTCCATCATCGTAGGTATTAGCCCATCCACTAAATATCGTTTTCGTATATTTTAACAAATTGAACGCCCGTTCTGAGAGATATTCATCTTTCCATTCAGGAAGTGAGGCAGTTTCAATCGGTGCAAAGTCAGAGCCTTTCTTCTTGGCAGCAATCACTTCTTCATCTGTTGTACTGTTAAAACGTTTATAAAGGCTATCTTTCTTTCCAGGATATTCCTGGCTTATAAGAGCAAATTCTATTGCTTCAAACCTGTTGATTTCCGTCTGGTCCCAGTCCTTAATCATAGAGACAAAACTTGGTACGGAGTTTTTCATTTCGTAAAGTCTTATCCACGCGACGCACATATCATCGAGTCTTGATAAATCCGAGTGATACATCATGGAATTTCCGTACACATCCATCATCTCAGCCGAGTTATCCTGTTTAAGGACATCGCCTAAGTTCGGATCAGTGATTTTACTTTCGTCCATGTCATATCCGTATTTATCTTTTGTGTAGTCATTTACATTCTTTGAGTCTCCTCCGATTTTAAGAGAAGTTAAGTCCTGGCTTTTTTCATATGTTGATGGTACCCCGTATAAAACAGTACCGGAATTAACTCTTTTTTTTGTATATGTAGTTGTAAGTCTTCCGCTGCTGTCAATATAAGTGTCGTAACCAGTTCCGCCTAACGCGTTGATATTTTCACTTGTGTTCATTAATTCTTGTTTAGTCAGTATCTCTCCGTTCAGATCCGTGGCGGATGGGTCCCAGTTTTCATCCTCCTCGTAGACCATTGTAAAGCCGATATCCTGGTTATCCGTAATTTTAAAAGATGCTCCACCGGAGTACACTTTTTCATCATCTGAATCATCTCTTGTCCATCCTTTAAATGTAGCGCCCCATACAACTGCTCCCGGTGATTTATAGAGTGTGATGCTATCGCCCACTTTTGCGGTTATTGTCTGACCGTACTGGCTGCCGGGAGCCGCATCAACTGCCAATTCTCCTCCAAATGGATAATAATAAGTAATTGTTACAGGGTCATTCGTTGCAATATGAAACTCGTAACTTCCGGCATCGAATTTTGCCTTGCTGCCGGCTTTCCAAAGAGAACTCTTACCATCGTCGGTTTCACAAACCCAATAAATACCATTTGAGCAGGTATCTTTTGGATCTGGAAAGGTAAAAGTATCTTTGGTTGTAATTTCGGTATCATATGCAAAAGTTCCGTCATCCTGCTCGATTGGTTCAAGATACTGATCAAAGAAAGACAGGTAGACCATGTCTTTATCTGTGGCTATCGAGATATTTTCACCGGTAATGGCAGGGTTATCGGTATGAACGCGGAAATAATAAGATGTGGCTTCACCTGCCGACCATGTCTGGCCGGCTTTGTATTTTCTGATATCATCAGTATCGGTTTCATCCCACCACTCAATTCCGGTTACAGTATCATATAAATCATCTTTCTCTCCTTTGATTATGTTGTTGTGGTCATCTTTATAAACAATATATTTGTAACGATTCGGATCGGTAAAAGTATATTTTTTTCCTACCTGAATTTTTTTCGTCAAAGACTTAATTTCGTCTCCGTCTATTGTATAAAAATAAAGATAAGCATATTCAACATCGGTCGTTCTCGCTGCAAATGCGGGAGTTATCCGTAAAATACAAAGGATTATAAAAATGATAAGCGGTAATACAGTTTTCTTCAGTCTTTTCATTCACTTTCCTCTTTGTTTTCTTCTGTTTCTGGTGCAGCGAGCGTTTCCGGACTTATTTCCTGGATGTATGTATCATTGGAATTCTCCGGATAATTACTAAGGTCATTTGTATCAATATCTTTTGCGGGAGGCATATCTTTTAATCGGCTCACATCTCCAACAGTTACATAGATTACGGCACCCATGTGGCCGCCGCATTGATATTCCCATTGATAATCCGTGTGCTTACATTTATCATAGTAAACTTTTTCATCTTTTTTACTGCAGTAATCACCGCAATGATGGTATACGTATTCAGGTTCTTTTCTGCTGCCATGATTACATTTATGTTCTGCAACACAGATATAATGATCCTGAGTTACCGGTTTGTTATTTTCATCAACAACAATCTTCCATCCGCTGTTTAAATTTTCTTTCGGATGAGTGCATATCGCATAGTCACCGTAGTCGCGGTATACATTGTCAAATGGAGCCTGATCAAGACGATTACAGGTACCGGTATCTATTGCACTACCGTTATTTATGCCGCAGACATAGGTGGTTTCTTTGTATTTTCGTTCTCCCGGTTTAAAATTCTTATCAAGCCAAACCTTTGTACCGTTCTTTGGACAGATACCCTGCTCGTTAGTTGTAAGGCCCGACTGATCATCATTCGCATGGGTTCCGTCACCCGGCCTGTACTCTTCTATTGTTATTCTGTGAGTTGACACCCAAAGGAACTTGCAATAGTCAAGATAATACTGCTTTATCTGCTCGTATGCGAGTTTTGCTTCTTCAGAAGCATCCTCACTTGGTTTTATCCAATCCGTATATTTGCAATACTGGGTAGCAAGATCTAAAATCGCCTTTGAGTTGTTGATATCTAAATGATCAAGCTCATTACCTTCCTCGTCCTGATAGTATACGGAATATGCACCATTCTCATAGAACGTAACGGAGTCGGTTTCGCTAAATCCGTCCACACTTGACCAGAATGTTCTGTCAGTTGCCGCGCGGTTGACGGTCTCTTCAAACGTATCATTTAAGTTTTGCAATTCATTTAGGATTTCAGACTGAAAATCCGTATCAAATTGTGTATATTGATAATTTCCCAAAGTGTTATCATCCGTGGATGCCTCGTTCATCTGAGAAACGGCGGCGTTTAATACCAGTACGACAACCAGTATGATTAATGCAATCCATCCGGTAGAAAGTGTACCGGCTGCTGCCCCTGTTGCCGCTGCACCACCAGCAGCGGCTCCGGTAGCACTTGCAGCACCGGCAGCGCCTGCACTTGTGGTGCCGGCTGCCGTATTTACTCCGATGAGTTTTCCGACAGCACCGGCTATATGTTTAGCACCGGTGCTTACCAGTTTTCCGATGCTTTTAGCTGCAGATCTTGTTGCATAACCGGCATATCTTCCGGGTACATGTGCAAGACTGTTAACCCGACTTAAGAATTTGGTGGTCTTCATGACAGCTTTTGAATTTACTGCCGCTTTACCGGCGGCTGTTTTTAGTTTGACGCTCACGAATTTAGCAGGCTGCGCGGCTATGTTTAATCCGCGAGATATAGCTGCATTTTCTCCCATGAGCCTGTTGGATATCTTCATGCTTATCTTGAGACCGGATGAGGTGATTCGTCTGATGTTTCCGAGGTACCCGGTCGTTTCCCATAATGCATTTGAACCTTCACTATCGCCAAATGCATTTTGCAATACTCTTTTGGAGATACCTGATGCCAGACTCGCGTGTGAACCAGCTCTTGCATTTTCAAGATTTAGAAATACCTGTAATTTTTTAAGCGCAATTTTGTCAACACCCGATGCTTTCTTTATAAGCGAATTAAGTATTGAAGGGTTTGATATAATACGGTCTTTTCCAAGCTTTAAAACCTGGGTCACCATCTCTTCACTCATTCCACAACTTCGAAGAAACATTCCGAAA
>CAVHPN010000080.1:0-3574 GCA_963637995.1 Prevotella sp. CAG:279
GCACATCTGCTACTTTGCTTGCTAAACGATGGGAAAGTGCGCTGCTTGTCAATGTGGATAACGATACCCTTTCCCGCTTGATGGCTAATCAGGCAGCGATGGATGCATTGATGAAAATTGAAGGCTTCCGTAGTCTGAACGAGGATATAAAAACTATTATCAACAAGTCTGAGGCTGTAAAGAAGGCAAAGAAAGAGGGCACAGATAAACTTACACCAAAAGAGAAAAAAGAACTGAGCGAGGAAGAAAAAGAGTATAAATCCAAGCGCAAACAGATTCAGGAGAAGTTGATTAAGTTCGCCACTCGTATTCCGGTTTTTATGTACCTGACCGATTATCGGGAACGATGCCTGAAGGATGTTATCACACAGCTGGAGCCGGGACTTTTCAAGAAGGTAACGGGTCTGGATGTCAAAGATTTTGAGTTATTGGTATCGCTCGGTGTGTTCAATGATTCGCTGATGAATGATGCCGTTTATAAGTTCAAGAGATACGAAGATGCCAGCTTAAGCTATACAGGCATTGACCGACATGAGGGTGAAAACCGTGGTGGTTGGGATACGGTTATCTCGGATACTGACTATAACAGTATGTTTGCTCTGCAACAGGCTTCGATGGAAGCACCGACCCCTTCGGCGGATGATTTACCGGAAAAGCCGTTTCTGGATTTTGCGGAAGCTGTCAGAAATATGGATCAGTCCAAAAAGGAAAAACAGTATACGCAAAAGGTGGCAGAAGCACCAATTATGTATGGTCAAAACTTGGAAAAGTCACGTTATACCGTTCCAACAAAGAAAACTGCAGAGCCGGTGTCACAAAAGCGGGTGGATCTATCTCGTGTTGTGGTTGGATGTCAGCTTCGACATAAGGCATTCGGCATGGGAACGGTCAGGGAAATCCAGGGAGGCTTGATTGTTGTAGCGTTTGGAGCAGGAGCAGAGAAAAAGTTTCAGTTTCCTGGTGCATTGCTGCAAGGCTTTCTGAGTCTGCCGGATTAATTTCATAATATAGATATGCTATGAATATTGAAAAGCTGACAGGATGTAGCTTGTATTCTTAGCTTTTCCGTGCGAGCGTACGGATAACAACAGAGGGATAAACACCTTGTGCAAGGTACGGCAACAGGAGTGTCTTGCGAGAGGTGAAATCCCTGGCAGGTCAAGGGCGGCAGCCATTGCCCAGTCATTGTCGTATCGACAATGAGTACTGGGTATTACTTGTCGAAGCAAGGCTTAAAAACCGGGAGTTTCCGGCAGAACCGCAGAGCTTTATCACAACAAAATAAATTGTGGCTTAAACGCCACTTTTAGAGGAATCGAGAAATCGGTTCCTTTTTCTTTTGCACAAAAATAAAAAATGAAAATCAAGGAGGAACAAAAAAATGGGAATGAAAGCAACAAGACACAATGGAAGAGCAGGGATTCACGGAGTATATAATCCCAAACACAATGACAGGCAGTTTGATCTTTCAAATTCAGAGCATATCGATATGGAGAGAGCCAAGGGGAATGTCTACTGGGATGTTTACCAGGGCTTTTTTCATCTGGCCATGGGCAGGGAGAGGAAATATACCTTCACGGAAATTGAAAGAGCCTTTTATTTCAACAACTACCAGGAGCACGTGGATGGGCAGAATGAGAGAAATGTAAAAGGACACCACCCGGAACGCAACAGAACCGTAGATGATGTGCTTGTCAACTGCAAGACCTGTCCGGAGGAAACGCTGCTGCAGCTTGGGAACATCGATGAAACAGTGGCACCACATGTTCTGGCTGAGATTGCAGCGGAGTATTTTGAAGAATTTAAAAGACGCTTTGGCAGTCATGTCCATATATTGGACTGGGCGCTGCACCTGGACGAGACTACGCCACACATCCATGAACGTCATGTGTTTGATGCTGTGAATAAATATGGGGAACTGTGCCCCCAGCAGGATAAGGCGTTGGAGGAGCTGGGCTTTGAACGGCCGGATCCATCCAAGCCTAAGAGCAAAAATAACAACCGCAAGATGTCCTTTGATGCGGAATGCAGAAACATGTTTTTGGAGATTGCGACAAAACATGGTCTGGATATTGACATGATTCCGGAGTATGGCGGAGCCACCTATCTGGAGAAGACAGAATATATTCTGGAGAAACTGAAAAAACAGAACCGGGAGCTGACCGCTGCAAATGAAAATCTGGAAACAGAGAACCAGCAGCTCCGTCTTAAGAATGATGAGCTTGTAATCAAGCTGGATGACGTGGATGCACTGATCAACGAGGTGACGGATATTGCCTATGACAAGGCTGTGGAGGTATTGACAGACGAGATATCCGATGCCGTCAGAAAAGAGGATATTGCAGAGATAGAAAAAACCAAGAGCTGGCTGGCTTCGGATGAGAGAAAAGCACCGAAAGAAACAAGGGCTTATGCAATCACCCAGCTTTCCAAGGTACAGACAAAACTGCAGAATCTGGCAGACAGGATGCTTGGCAGGGTTCGACAGATATTTGCCGGTGCTGATAAGAAAAAGCAGATCACCGGTCAGATCATGGAAGCTGCCAAGCCGAGCATTACTGCAAAGCTTGCCGAGGCCAGACAGCGGATGCTTGAGCAGGAGGAACTGCTTAAAAAGAGCGGAGTTACTGCTCAGAAGAAAAATAAAGGGCAGAGGGAGGAACGCTGATGAATGTATTTGAATTTGTGAAACAAAATGTTACTGCCAGACAGGCGGCAGAATATTATGGGGTGAAAATTGGTCGGAATGGGATGGCTTGCTGCCCATTCCACAACGACAAGCACCCCAGCATGAAGATAGCCGAGAGATATTATTGCTTTGGCTGCGGGGAAAAGGGTGATGCCATTAACTTTGTAGAAAAGTATTTCGGACTGAATCCTAAGGATGCAGCCATGAAAATCTGTCAGGACTTTGGCCTTGATTACAAGCCTGAGAGGTCATATAAGGCCCACAGGAGCTCCGGAAATAACAGTAATAGGAGAATCAGGGCTAAACCCATAAAGTCCCCGGAACAGCTCTTTATGGAATCCTGTGAGCATTGTTACAGGGTGCTTTGCGATTATCTGCATCTATTAGAACGGTGGAAGACAGAGTATGCACCCAGGGCAGATCATGGGGAAGACTGGCATCCCCTTTTTGTGGAGGCCTGTCAGAAGACGGAGTATGTAAACTACCTGCTTGATATTTTATGGGATGGCTCCATAGAAGAAAAAACAGCATTTTTAAAGGATATGGGAAGGAAGGTAAAGGAACTTGAAGAGAGAATCAATGAAATTAACGAAAGAACAGGCTCAGATTGCGAAGGAAGCGGCAAAGCAGCTTAGCGGAGAACCTGTGTGGTGGGAGGATGACAAGCTGGATGAGGTGGCATTTTGTGACTGGCTGCTTGGGCGGCATGAGATGAAATATGTGGGCACACTTTTCTATGATATTGATGGGCAGCTGCCGGAACAGAAGCTGTCCAAAGAGATCATGGAGTATATTGAACCTTACGTGAAATGCAATGTATCCGTCAGAATAAAGCGTCTTATTGACCTTTTGAAAATCAAGTGCGCTGAGGACAAACTGCCGGTT
>CAVHPN010000081.1:0-3503 GCA_963637995.1 Prevotella sp. CAG:279
CCGCACCCAGTGCCTTGTAAATATCACAAAGATCCTCTTCATTTAAAAAAGCACAGCGCCGGTTGTTTTGATAAAAACACTCTTCCTCCCAGTCAATCGAATTTCGCAGGCGTCTTCCAAAATCTCCCGGCTCTTTTCCATATCTATCCAGTGACACCTCATCAATCACTATCTGCCATCCTGCACAGCAGGTGTCCGGACAGGCCCCCGCCTTACAAACAAACTTATCATAAAAATGTGGTTTTATATATCTCATTGTTTTTTTCTATTATCTACTATAAGCCAATGCATATGCTTTTTTTCATATACATTGGCTTATCTCCTACATTACTATTTACGCAGCTGTGCCAGGCGTTCCTGTACCTGTGCCATCATCTGACGATATTTTTCAAGTTTTTCACGCTCTTCCGCAATCTTTTTCTCAGGTGCACGGCTGACAAATTTCTCATTGTTCAACATGCCCTCAGAACGAGCGAGCTCTTTTTTGAGTTTTTCTTCTTCTTTTGTAAGACGCTCTATCTCTTTATCAAGATCTACAAGCTCAGCAAACGGCATATAGATTGTGGCCTTTGCAGTTACTGCCGATACCGCATCATCTGCGATGCCGTTCTTATCTTTTTGAAGAACAACCTCACTCGCATATCCTAAAGTTGCAAAGAACACACGGCTGTGTTCGAAAATGGAGAGAACTTCATCATCTTCTGATACAACATATACCTTTGCCTTTTTGCTCGGCGGTACATTCATGGAAGTGCGGACACCGCGGATCGCGCGTACTGCATCTTTGATTGTCTCAACAGCCTTCTCTTCCTCTGTAAAGTTCCATTCATCTTTGTATACCGGCCAAGAGGAAATCATGATAGACGGTTCTTCATCCTGAAGGTTGCAGAAAATCTCTTCTGTGATGAACGGCATATACGGATGCAGCAGTTTAAGTAACTGAATAAGTACAGTCTTAAGAGTCCAGAGTGCTGCAGCCTTGGTGGTGTCTTCCTCAGACCAGAGTCTCGGTTTTACCATCTCGATATACCAGTCACAGAATTCTTCCCAGATAAAGTCATAAACCTTCTGGAGAGCAATTCCGAGCTCGTATTTGTCCATATTTTCCGTGACATCTTTTGCAAGGGCATTTACCTTGGAAAGAATCCAACGGTCTGCCATCTGAAGATCAGAAAGCTTCACGTCCGTCACAGGTGCCTTCTCAATATTCATCATGATGAAACGAGATGCATTCCATACTTTATTTGCGAAATTACGGCTTGCCTCTACACGCTCCCAATAAAAACGCATATCGTTGCCCGGTGCATTGCCGGTCATCAGGGTCATACGAAGTGCATCGGCACCGTACTTGTCGATAACCTCAAGCGGGTCGATACCGTTTCCAAGAGACTTGCTCATCTTGCGTCCCTGTGAATCCCTGACAAGGCCGTGAATGAGTACAGTATGGAAAGGCTCTTTTCCTGTCTGCTCAAGTCCTGAGAATACCATGCGGATAACCCAGAAGAAAATGATATCGTATCCGGTTACCAGCACATCAGTCGGATAGAAATATTCATATTCCGGTGTATCCTTTGGCCAGCCGAGTGTGGAGAATGGCCAGAGTGCAGATGAGAACCATGTATCCAGTGTATCTTCATCCTGATGCAAATGGATGCCTCCACATTTCGGGCAAACAGAAGGTGCGCTCTTTGAAACAGTCATCTCACCGCAGTCATCACAGTAATAAGCCGGAATTCTGTGTCCCCACCAAAGCTGACGGGAAATACACCAGTCGCGGATACCGTCCAACCAGTGAAGATAAGTCTTGCCAAAGCTCTCGGGAACGAATTTAAGTCTTCCTGATTTGAGAGCCTCTACCGCAGGTTTTGCCATTTCTTCCATCTTGACAAACCATTGCGGTTTTACCATAGGCTCAACGGTTGTACCGCAGCGGTCATGGGTACCTACATTATGGGAATGAGGAACAACCTTTACCAAAAGACCCATTTCTTTTAAGTCTTCTACCATGGCTTTTCTTGCCTCGTAGCGATCCATGCCCTGGTACTTACCCGGCACGCTGATGGTGGCATCATCATTCATTATGCAGATTTCTTCCAGGTTATGACGTTTTCCGACCTCAAAGTCATTTGGGTCGTGTGCTGGAGTTATCTTTACACAGCCTGTACCAAATTCTTTATCTACATACTCGTCTGCAATAACCGGGATCTCACGGTCAGTGAGCGGCAGCTTAAGCATCTTTCCGACGATATCTTTATATCTCTCATCATCAGGATTTACAGCAACTGCAGTATCTCCCAAAAGAGTTTCCGGACGGGTGGTTGCAATTTCAACAAAACGTCCCTCTTCACCGACAATAGGATAATTAATATGCCAGAAGAAACCGTCCTGCTCCTCATGCTCAACCTCTGCATCAGAAATGGAAGTCTGGCATACCGGACACCAGTTGATGATGCGGGAACCCTTATAAATATATCCTTTTTCATAAAGTCTTGTAAAGACTTCAAGAACTGCCTCAGAACAACCCTCGTCCATGGTGAAGCGCTCGCGATCCCAGTCAGCGGAAGAGCCCAGCTTGTGAAGCTGCTTTACGATACGGCTGCCGTACTCTTCCTTCCACTCCCATGCCTTCTCAAGGAATCCCTCACGACCCAGATCATGCTTATCAATGCCCTGTTCTTTAAGCTTATTGATAACCTTAACCTCAGTCGCAATAGCTGCATGATCGGTACCCGGCTGCCAGAGTGCCTCATATCCCTGCATTCTCTTATAACGAATCAGTATATCCTGCATGGTATTGTCCAGTGCATGACCCATATGGAGCTGTCCTGTAATATTTGGCGGCGGCATAACGATTGTAAATGGCTTTTTGCCATTTCTGCGTCCACGTTCTGCATCAGCGTGGAAATATTTGCTGTCCAGCCATTTCTGATACAGACGATCCTCAATATCCACCGGATTGTACGTCTTTTCCAGTTCTTTCATTAAATTAGTTCTCCTTTTTGTTTCATTTTCTTGTCTGACTCTTTAGGTAGTTAAATGATGCAATTATTTACATTTGTTTTCGGACAATCTTATATTCATCATCCGTCTGGTAATATGGGCAGACAAAACGCTGATTGCTCAAGAATGATGCCATCTCATCCTCATCAAGATCTGCCTCACACATATAATATCCATAATCATCATCATAGACATAATTGCCGCAGCTGTCGCAGCTTGTCAGCGGGCCTTGTTTTTTCATCAGCTTCCCTTCCTTGGTATAGTTAAATAGAAAAGAATCGCCCTCTGCAGATACAAGTATCTGCAAAGGGCGTAATATACGCAGTTCTCTCTGTCAGTGCTTATATGCGTACTTCTCTTCTTCACTGCCTTTTAATTTTACATTCTCTGATATCATAGAGGTTTTTTTTAAAAAAGTCAACTCTTTTTGGGTGTCTCCTGCCTACGGTATGAACCATTTATGATAATGTCCTAGTAAACCACAAGGGAAAATGTCCCAACGT
>CAVHPN010000082.1:0-3285 GCA_963637995.1 Prevotella sp. CAG:279
TCCTTATACTGCTCGATAGAAGAACGGATATCAGATGCATTCTGATTGCGGAATACCCTTACAATAGTATTGGCACCTGCTGCTTCAAATGCTTTTGCGCTGTCAAGCTCACAGTTAGTTCCCGGCATCGCGGGAATGAATACGGTTGGCTGCGCAATCTTGTTTTTGCAAATATATACTTTATCGGTATTGTAGATCGTTTCTTCTGCTTCTTTCATCGGTGCACCGGAAGCGGTCGGGAATACTTTCTCCAGTGTTCCTGTCCAGGATTTAAGTGCTTCTTCCATGGAAATTACAACATTTCCATATTCAAATATATTTTTATCTGTAACTTCACCGATTACAGTATACGGAATGGAGAGTTCTCCAACTTTTCCGTCAGGAACCTCACATACGATATTGCCCCAGCCTGCCGCGAAGAAATCTCTCGGATCTACGTTATGCTCAATCTTCACTCCAAGACGGTTTCCAAATGCCATCTTGCTGACAGCCTCTGCCACACCGGCGCCCTCAACGGCATATGCCGAGATGATTTTTCCTGCTTCCATATCACGGTAAATCTTCTCATAGCCATCCATAATCTGGCTATAAACCGGCAAGTCATATTCATCCTTTTCTATATTAAAGAGAACAATCTTGCTGCCTGCCTTCTTAAATTCAGGAGAAACAACATGTTTCGTATCTGAAATATCGACTGCAAAGGAAACAAGTGTCGGCGGTACATCAATCTCACCATGGCCCTCATCATAGAAACTTCCGGACATACTGTCCTTGCCTCCGATTGACGGAAGGCCAAATCCAAGCTGTGCACTGTAAGCACCGAGCAATGCCTGGAATGGTGTACCCCATCTCTTTGGATCATCAGTCATTCGCTTAAAGTATTCCTGGAACGTGAAACGGATTTTACGGAAATCACCGCCATTGGCAACAATCTTTGCAACTGAATCAAGGACTGCATAGGAAGCTCCGTGATATGGGCTCCAGCTGGAAAGATATGGATCATATCCATAGCTCATCATGGTAACAGTATCACAATGACCCTTGCTCATCGGCAGCTTTGCAATCATAGCCTGTGTTTCAGTCATCTGATGAACACCGCCATATGGCAGAAATACGCTGCTTGCTCCGACTGTACTGTCGAACATTTCCACAAGACCCTTCTGTGAGCACACATTTAATGAAGAAAGCATGGACAGCCATTTTTCCTTTACATCTTCCACTTCCTGTTTTTCAAATACATTGCCCTCTTTTGTCGGCACTTCAACGGTAACGGTTGTCTCCTGATGTGCACCGTTGGTATCAAGGAATGCACGGCTTAAATCTACGATTGTTTTGCCTCTCCAGTTAAGTACCAGACGCGGAGACTCGGTTACAACCGCTACCGGCACAGCCTCAAGGTTTTCTTCTGCCGCATAAGCAAGCATTTTATCTACATCTTTAGGATCAACCACAAGAGCCATACGTTCCTGAGATTCAGAAATGGCAATCTCTGTTCCGTCAAGACCTGCATATTTTTTCGGAACCTTATCAAGGTTGATCTGAAGTCCGTCTGCGAGCTCACCGATTGCTACAGAAACACCGCCGGCACCAAAATCATTACATTTTTTAATCAGTCGACTAACTTCCGGGCGTCTGAAAAGTCTCTGTAATTTACGTTCGGTAGGTGCATTTCCTTTCTGAACCTCTGCACCGCAGACCTCTATGGATTCTTCCGTGTGTACCTTGGATGATCCTGTCGCGCCGCCGATACCATCTCGACCTGTGCGACCTCCCATCAGGATGATTACATCACCCGGGTCAGATGTTTCTCTTATAACATTTTTACGTGGAGCTGCCGCCATGACAGCACCAATCTCCATACGTTTTGCCACGTAATTAGGATGATATATTTCTTTTACATATCCTGTAGCCAGACCGATCTGATTACCATATGAACTATAGCCGCGGGCTGCATCTTTTACAATACGTTTCTGCGGCAGTTTGCCGTGAAGCGTCTCAGACATCGGACGGGTCGGATCAGCCGCACCGGTCACTCGCATTGCCTGATATACATAAGTACGTCCTGAAAGCGGGTCACGGATAGCACCTCCGAGACAGGTAGCTGCACCACCAAATGGCTCAATCTCTGTTGGATGGTTGTGGGTCTCATTTTTAAAGTTTACAAGCCACTCTTCTTCTTTTCCATCTATAGTTACCGGAACAACGATGCTGCATGCATTGATCTCATCGGACTCTTCCTGATCCTGCAATTTGCCCTCGGCACGCAATTTCTTCATAGCCATAAGTGCAAGATCCATCAGGCAGACAAATTTATCATCGCGTCCTTTATAGATAACCTCACGATCGGCAAGATACTGTCTGTATGAAGCCTCCATCGGCTCATTATAATCGCCCTTTGTAAAGGTTACATCCTTCAGTTCGGTCTGAAATGTTGTATGGCGGCAATGATCTGACCAGTAAGTATCAAGTACCCTGATTTCTGTTACAGACGGTTCTCTTTTTTCTTCGTTTTTAAAATAATTCTGTATGTGTTCAAAATCCTTGAAGGTCATTGCAAGATTAAGTGAATCATAAAGTTCTTTTAATTCTGATTCATCGAAAGCACAGAAACCTTCGAAAATCTTTACATCCTCCGGCTGTTCAAAAACAGTTACCAGAGTTTCCGGTTTTTCATTATTGTTCTCACGGGAATCAACCGGATTTATGCAAAGTGATTTGATGGCATTTAATTGTTCTGCGGTAAGATTGCCTGTAATGACATATGTTGTTGCAGAACGAATTATCGGATTTTCCTCTTCATTCAGGAGTTTTACACACTGTTCTGCAGAATCTGCTCTCTGATCAAACTGTCCGGGCAGATATTCAACAGAAAAGATATTGTCACCATCTTTGGACGGGAAAGTCTCCTCATAGACATAATCAACCGGTGGCTCAGAAAAGATAGTAATCAGAGCTTTGCGGTATGTCTCCTCAGATACATCTTCAATATCGTAACGAATCAATACACGTACTTCTTCGATTGTATCGATTCCGAGATAGCTTGCGATCTCCTCCTTAAGGTCGTGGGCCCGCACAGCAAACTCCGGCTTTTTCTCAACGAAAATACGTCTTACGCTCATGTTTTCCTCCTGTTTATTGCTTTATAATTATTTAAAACTTATACATGTTAAAGGATTAAGTTCTCATCCATAAAACTGACACGCCACCTGACGGCGACATCACCATGCACGAAAGGACAGATGCTTTACCCAAGTATCTGTCCTTATCATACACAATTATTATAAA
>CAVHPN010000083.1:0-2838 GCA_963637995.1 Prevotella sp. CAG:279
ATTGCGTACCATCTGCGGCGATAAACAGGCCGTAGTTGCTTCCGTATGAGCTTGCAGCCTGATCCTTCTGTAAGAGGATCAGTCCATTTCCAATTGTACTGATAATGACCAGAAGCATGGTAGTCAGGCAAATCGCCGTCATAATGAGGACACTTCTTGTCCGATTTCTTTTGTCGTTGCTGAATGCAATTTTGCTGATCGTCCTCAATTAAAATCCACCACCTGTCCATCCTCGATGACTAAAATACGGTCAGCAACCTGCGCGATCTCATCATCATGGGTAATCATTACAATCGTCTGTCCATATTTTTTTGCGCTCATTTTCAGCAGCGCGATCACCTCGTCACTTGTCTTGGAATCAAGATTTCCGGTTGGCTCGTCCGCAAACAAAATCTCCGGTCTGTTTACCAAGGCTCTTGCAATCGCAACGCGCTGCTGCTGTCCTCCGGAGAGGGTATTCGGAAGATTATGAATCCGGTGTTCAAGACCCAGTGTGGTGATAATATCATTGACATAAGCTTTATCCACTTTTTTTCCGTCAAGCCCCAACGGAAGAACGATATTTTCCCACACATTGATGGAGGATACCAGATTGAATGCCTGAAATACAAATCCGATCTTTCTTCTCCGGAAAACGGCAAGCTGATCCTCCTTCATGGAATACAGGTCCTTGTCAGACAAGATCACGCTGCCGCTGGTTGGTGTATCCAGCCCGCCCAGCATATGCAGCAGGGTACTTTTTCCGGAGCCGGATTTTCCGACAATGGCGACAAATTCTCCCTGTTGAATCTGGATATTCACATGATTGACGGCTTTGACCTGATTTTCCCCCGTCCCATAAAATTTGCAAAGCTGATTCGTTTCTAATATCACGCCCACTTCAATGGCCTCCTTTTCTTATTTACCAGCATTGTATCAAAGGAACCTTTCATTTCACTTTCAAAAAGAGAGCAGAAGTCTTACAGATTTGAAAGACTTCTGCTCATCATCTCTACGAAAGTCCATTCTCCGGCAGCTGAATCAAAAAGGTACTTCCTTTTCTGACTTTGCCGGAGGCTACCGTGATTGTCCCACCATGCTGCTCAATAATCTGTCTGGACAGATACAGACCGATGCCAGTTCCGCTCTTTTCGCGGACTTCCGGCGCAGTCCCTCTGTAAAACCGCTGGAATATTTTATGGTATTCACTCTGCGGGATTCCAATTCCCTGATCCTCGATCTCAATTCTCACAAAGCCGGTTCTTTTTTGTAGACGGATCGTGATTTTTGAATGTTCTGGGCTGTATTTGATGGCATTGTCCAAAACGTTAATGATTGCTTCTCCAAGCCAACGTTTATCCTGCATGAGTGCACAATGCTCCAGTGATTCGTTGCAGTCGAAAATAAGTTCTATCCCTTTCTCCGCTGCCTTTGGATACGTTCGGTTTACTGCGGAGATGATCGTATCCATAATGGGAAGTGTTTTCTGATCAAGCTGAATCAAACCTGTCTCCAGTTTGGATATTTCCAGCAGAGACTGCAACAATGTTTCCAATCCGTCCAATGCACTCCGGCAGCGGATGCGAAATTCCTGTTGCTCCGTCTCACTCAGATTGTTCCGCAGCAATATGCTAAAGCAGGTATCCAAGGCTGCAACCGGGGTTTTCAGCTGATGGGAAATGTCGGATACCATTTCCTTTGTGCTTTCCTTCTCCGCTCTGGCTTCCTCTTGCAGCAGCTGGATATGATGTCCGATTGCTTCAAGCTGAAATTTCAGTCTTTCCTGCCCGACATGATCTTCTGTGTCCGGCACTACCTCAAAGTGATTTTCCCGAAATGCAATCAGGATTTGCTCTAGCTGCTCCAATCGTTTCCGACTTTCTTTCGCCTCAGCTTTCTTCCGGTAAAACAGGAACGTTAGCAAAGACAGACATAGCACTGCACTTGTACAGCCGGTTATCATGATATTCTGCCGGAAGCGCACATAAAACGAAGTCCCTTTGTTTTCCCAGTACCCGTATTGCTCTAATAATTGCTTACCTTGTTCATTGGCTTGATGGTCGTTTCCTTTCAGCCATCCTGCGGCAACATCCATGCCGGTGGTCTCTGCGCCCGCCGCAACTTCTGTCAGGATATCCATTTTACATTGATAATCCTGATAATATAAATAGGTGGTAAAGCAGTTCAATACCGCAAAAAAGAGTAGAACCGGCAGCACCAGTGACAAGGCATCAACCCACTTTTTACGATGTCGTTTCGTCACTGACTTACCTCCTGATTCCATATATACCCAAGCCCGCGGATGTTTTTAATATAGACCGGAGCCGCCGGATCCTCTTCGATTTTCTCCCGAAGCCTTCTGATGTTCACAGCTACCGTATTTTCATCCATAAAATCACCATCCAGATCAAACACGTTTTCTAACAGCTGTGTTTTTGAAAGAATCTGTTTCGGGTTTTGAAGAAAAAAGGACAGCATTTTCAGTTCATTCTTCGTAAGGCTTATTTCTCTTTCCTTTACGAACGCCCTCATCTCTCCGGGGATAAATACGATATCCTTTGAATGAATTTTTGGAGTTCCGGGTTCATTCTTTCTGCGGCGGAAATGAGCCTCGATTTTCAGAAGAAGTACGGAAAGGCTGAACGGTTTCGTCATATAATCGTCCGCACCGGCTTCATATCCCATGACCTGATCTGTCTCCTGATCCAACGCGGTAAGACAGATAATATATACATTTTGACAATTCCGCATCCATCTGACAAGCTCTAATCCGTTTCCATCCGGAAGATTCACATCACAAATGGCAACATCCACATTATTATCACTTGCAATTCTTTTCGCTTTTTTCACTGATTCTGC
>CAVHPN010000083.1:2848-3284 GCA_963637995.1 Prevotella sp. CAG:279
GGGCTGCTTGAGATTGATGATGCAGACCATTTGATAGTCTTTTTCCGCTGCAACGGCAATATTCTTTTCGTTGAGCAGCTCAGTGAGCATATTGGAGAGCACGAAAAAGTGGTGCCGGATTGCCTCTTGCCATTCGGAGGTGGAAAAAACGGTGCTCCAGCGCTCGATGCGTACCGTTAGTATGCAGTATTCCTGACTGCTGGGGTAAAAGACCGCTTCGCTGCATAGCTTTCGGAGCTCGGCTTCATCGGTAATAAACAGCGGACTGGTGAGATGGGACACCAGGTGGTCCAGTAAATAGATGTCCTGTGAATGCTCTTGATTCAAGAACGGTCACCTCTCGTATAATAAGATTCAGCCATGAGCAAAACTGAAGAAACGCAGTAATTACAATGGTTCCCGGTCATGGCTGAAACCGAAAATCACTCAGATGATA
>CAVHPN010000084.1:0-3155 GCA_963637995.1 Prevotella sp. CAG:279
CAAAATCGCACCATTCCATTTCCTGTCCGCAGGCCGCCGTAATTAACTTCTTTGCATGCTGTTGTGCGGTTAGCCGGATTGGCTACCATGCGAAACTGAATAATGAGTCTCTATGTAAAAGGACAGCCTTCGAATGACCTCCGATCAGTGATGGTTCTGGCTGGCAAGTGTACTGTATCGCACCAGTACAACGTGTCAGGTACCGAGTAACGTAAAGTGTCTTACAATCCGATATACAAATGTTATACTAGTGGCAGTCCGCACCGACTGATAAAGAATTTGCAAGAATGATTTGGAAAAATTGAGAATGAACAATCAGGAAAATCAGTAGGAGATAAAGATGACTGAATACGCTCAACAGTCCATCTATTTCAAAAGATAACCACGAAAAAAAACGTTCTTTGAAACACAATTAACTGTCAGGGGGATATATGGCATTTATCGAGGGGGCATTGAGCGGGTTAATGCTAGCCGGCATTGCTTCAATTGCCGGATGGGTTCACCACAACGACCAGCAGCACTTGCGATACACGCAATGGCTATATAGGAGGAAAGAACCAGCTACAAAGAAAAATTCTTTTGTGTACAAGAAAAGGCGCTTTGATAGGGATGTTTTTATCGATGGTGAAACCACCTATATCCGCTCTCTTAAAGAAGATGAGAAAAAGGCCGGTTATGAAAGGCTCAAGAAAAGCTCAAAATTACAGCGAAAATATCCAGGATATTATTCAGCTCTTCTCGCCGCCTATAACCGTGTCTTTGATGGAAAGAAATCTATAGAAACCGGTTTTCTATCAATAAGCGAACAGCTTCTCAGCTACAGGAAGATATACGATCCAATAGATCCATCCAAAGATGACTTTATTATCTGTGACCAAGTCTTTGAGAGCTGTCAAGATCGCTTATCCATCATGAGCGATGACGATTATATGCAATTGTACGAAGGAGCCAATGGGAACTTTCAAATAATGGCTCTGAAAATAATCAGTATGGCCTGTGACGGAGTAAAAAATACCGTTCTCCAAAATGCAGCATGTATAGAGCATAAAATCTGGGCCGCAGAAGTTGCACAACGAATCGATAAAATTAAGTCGTTTTACGGCAATCGATTAGTCGACATTGTAATGAACTATTCCCAAGATAGTGATGAGGAAGATGCCCCAAGTAGTGAGCCGCAGGATGACTTCTTGGATGACTTCGAAGAAGTAGACATATCCAAAGAGAAAGAGCCGCTACCCATCAAGAAAAAGGAGGCCTATTCACGGAAAAATCCTCTCCTCATCCTGTGTATTGTCCTGCTTGCTGCTGTTGCAATTATGTTGCCAATTGTAACCTACTACTGCGGTTTAGGAAAAGGCTACTCAGAGGGATACAGCGTGGGCAAAGATGATTGGTACAATGATGGCTACAACGATGGAGTGTATGACGGATACAAGAAAGGATACAATGCCGGATACGATGATGGCCGGGCGGCTGTCGATCTGGATGTTCCTTATGAGGCAGGATATGAAGCCGGATACAGCGATGCCTTGAATGGGTATTGAAACCGGAATACAAATACAAAATGTTTATTTCTATCCGCTCGGTTACACCGGGCGGATTTTTGCAAGGAGGGACTATGATGGCAACTACAGGTCCTTGTTTTCCTTCAACTGTTGAAAATCAGATCGAGTGTGTGAAAGAATCTCTGTAAATACGGTTTCCTGTGATTAAATTTTGCGGTTGAGGCGAGCACGCTGTCGTGCGCGGCATTCCAGCCGCCTGTTTCAGATATGCGACAGCTTGTGGGTATGTCAACACAGAGCGGCAGCCGCAGCCCCACCGAATCCGGCATGAATTCTTTTATCCTGTCACTCTGGAAGACGCCCTTCGTACATGATGCTCAGCTCACCATACACGCAGCCCCAGTTTCTGATCGGCATGGTCCATCGTTTGGTTGCTTCGTATGTTGCCAGATACAACGCTTTTAGCAGCGCCTGGTCGCTTGGGAAAACGCTCCGCTGCCTGTTCAGCTTTCGATATGTCGAATTTAGGCTTTCAATAGCATTCGTAGTGTAAATGACGCTGCGGACGACAGAGGAAAACTTAAAAATCGGAGAAATGGCATCCCAGTTTTTCTCCCAGGATTTCATTGCGTTCGGATACTTTTCATTCCATTTCTTTCTGGCGCTTCTTCACAATCTGAGATTCAAAGGTGGACTTCCTGTCCTGCGGAACATCGATTGTTACCGAGCCATAGCTGGAATTTACCTGTTTCTGCTTGTATCCATTGCGGTAATCATCAGAATCAGAGCGCTCAGATCGATGATAACCGAGATGACTGTCCATTTCGCCCTCCATCATTTCCTTGATGGTTCCGCCAAGCAGATCCCTGAGAGCATCCTGAATGTCAGCAGCCGACTTGATGTCATACTCCTGAAGAAGCTGCTGAATAATCTGGCGCTTGCCATCGGACCATTTGAACATGGTGAACAGGTTTCTTTTCTCTTGCCATAATTAAGGCCTCCTATGAAATAGTGTATCTCACAGGAAGCCTTCATGCTATGTCACCATATGCTATTTACAGAAATAAGTTCACATTCTCATCAGGACCACACAATTCTCAAAATGCGTATAAACTTCGGACCGACCGAGGCGCATCATTAAACAATTCACACCCCCTGTGGCTGATGCTGCCGGATCCATCCCTTTAGCTCATCCTCGCTCAATCCGAACCACTTCACTACATCTGCATATATTCGAACTCCATAAAATTCCTTGCATCGGCACTGAGCTTTGTCTTTCAATCTTATCGCCCCTGCCCCCTAATTGTCATTCTTCCGATTCGGCAGGCTCGATATCGTCAGCAGTGCAATCGTGCAGCTTCCACAGATTTTCCCCGTTTTTGCCCTCAACGCATGTCTCGACCGTGTAATATAGCATATCTGTGTTGCGAATATCTACGATTCTCCCGATCATCCCATTCTTTTTTATTCTCACGCAATCATATTCCTGTAGCATATCTTCCTCCGTCAAAACGTTGTCTATACCCAGTCATTTCGTACGAAGTGGCAGATACAGATTAGCATTATTCCACTTCACCCTCATTTGCATTTTCCACCTGCATACTCTCCTGACCGGTACCATCCGCGAACTCCACCTGGAGCACTGCCTGC
>CAVHPN010000085.1:0-3123 GCA_963637995.1 Prevotella sp. CAG:279
GAAAACAGGGCAAATGCCGAAAGGAAGGGGAGTCAGGAGATGGATAAACTGATTAAGAGAAAGGAAGCTGCTGAAATGCTTGGAATCAGCCTGGATACGCTGGATCATGCAAGAACAGAAGGGTTGATAACCTATGTTCAGTATGTGGATAATGGCTGTGTATATTTCACCGAAGTGGGGATACAGGAGTATATTGCAAGATGTACCCATCGCGCAAGGACAAAGGAAAATACTCCCACATTTCGCAAGCAGCGGACTGCAGTCCGTGAAAATCGACATCGTTGAGTAGTAGCTGACAATCCGTAATAATGAATTCATCAGCTAAAATTGGAGGTGTCGAAGATGGCAAGAAAAAGATATGCCATTCCTCAATACGGCACAGTCGTCATGGCCGGCACGGAATACTACCGTACACGTATTGAGGATGCGGATGGCAAGCGGGTGGCCTTATATGGCAGAACTCGCGAGGAATTATATGACAAGGTTCTCGAAGCAAGAGAACAGATTGAAGATAATACATTTCGCAGATTATCACCGACGGTGAAGGATTACTGTGAGAAATGGCTGCTACTTCAATCAGCGCAGATAAGAGAAACTACGCTGACGGATTATACGTCAAAGGTCAGGCGGCACATTATCAAACCGCTTGGTCATATGAATATGGCTGATGTGACGGTGGATGATATTCGACTAGCTCTGGTTCCGGTTTCAAAGAAATCGTCATCTGTATACAAATCGGTCAATATACTTTATAAGAGTATTTTCACTGCTGCAAAAGAAAGCAAAGTGATTCAGGATAACCCGACGGTTTACCTGAAATCAAAGAGCGGAGGTATCCCACAGAAAGACAAAATCCCTCTGACTGACGAACAGGTAGAAAGACTGCTGGATGCAGTCAGAGGGCTTCCACCGTATGTATTCGTAATGCTTGGCTTATATGCGGGCCTGCGCAGAGAAGAGATTCTTGCACTTCAGTGGGATGCCGTTCATCTGGATGTGGAAGCACCGTATTTATCTGTATGCCGGGCATGGCACACGGAGCATAACAGGCCGGTCATTATGACAGAGCTGAAGACAAAGGCGGCGCGCAGAGATATACCGTTGCCGGATTGTCTTGCGGAGTGTCTGAGAGAAGCGAAGAAAACCTCGACTTCTGATTATGTTGTTTCAAATAGTGAGGGAAATCCTCTTTCCTACACACAGTTCAAGCGGCTTTGGCAATATATTGTCACCAGAACCGTGAGGGAGCGGAGTTACTACCGTTACGAAAATGGAAAGAGAGTGAAGCATACCGTAAAGCCTGTTTTGGGTGAAAAGGCTGCTCACAATGGAAATGTGGTTTACAGTCTGGACTTTGAGGTGACACCGCATTTGTTGCGGCACACCTACATTACCAATCTCATCCATGCCTCGGTTGATCCGAAAACAGTACAGTACCTGGCGGGACATGAGAACAGTAAGATTACAATGGATATTTATGCGAAAGCAAAATATAACCGCCCGGATGAGCTGGCAGGTATATTGAGCGAGGCATTTACCCTGTGGGATGCAGAGTGAGAAAAACAGTTTTATAGATGAAAATGACGAGAGTGGGGATGTGAAAATCCTCACTCTTTTTACATATAGCCGACATCCTTGAGTGAAATATGTGTGCTCAGGATAATAAAAGCAAGGATTAACATCCTGGCTATATTGAAATATGGAGGTGCCTGATATGGCAAGAAAAAGAGAAATACCGGAATACGGAACCGTAATGAGAAAAGGAGTCGAGTATTACAGAACCAGAATACGGGACTGTGAAGGGCGACGTGTTACCCTGTATGCAAAAACACGGGAAGAATTATTTCAAAAGGTACAGATGACAGAGCGAGAGATTGATGATGAGGCATTCAGCAGATCTAATCCAACTGTAGAGCAATATTGCGAAAAATGGTTGGAAATGCGTTCGGCAACAGTGAGAGCGACTACCATGAAGGGTTATAGACACGCGGTGCAAAAATATATTGTTCAGTCAATTGGAACGATGTATATGGATGAAGTCACATCCGATGATCTGAAATTGATTCTACTCCCGGCTTCTAAGAAATCTGCTTCTGTATACGGGAAGGTGAATATGCTGATAAAAAATATTTTCTATTCGGCAGAGGAAAGCAAAGTTCTCACAGAAAATCCTGCCACGAAATTGTCGGCGAAGGGAGGAACACCGAAAAAAGATAAAAAAGCTCTCTCTGATGCTCAGGTAAAAATTCTGCTGGACACGATTAAGGATTTGCCACCATATGTATTTGTAATGATAGGGTTGTATGCAGGATTGCGTCGAGAAGAAATATTGGCTCTTCAATGGGATTGTGTTTTTTTGGATGAGGAGACTCCATACATTTCAGTGCGTAGGGCGTGGCACACAGAGAATAATCGTCCTGTTATCAGTACGGAACTGAAGACGCCGGCAGCTCATCGGGATATTCCGATTCCCAAATGTCTGGTGGAGTGCTTAAAGGATGCAAAGCTGAGATCTACTTCAAAATATGTGGTTGCAGATAGCAAAGGTGAGGCACTTGCAGGGACACAATTTGAGCGTGTCTGGAAGTACATAACGGTTCGCTCGACAGAAGAAAGATACTATTACCGTTATGTGAATGGACAAGCTGTTAAACATGCGGTTAAACCAAAGCTGGGAGAACATCAGCTGAATAATCCGAAGATTGTATACGCGATTGATTTTCAGGTAACGCCACATCTGCTTCGCCATACCTATATCACAAATCTCATTCATGCATCGGTTGACCCGAAGACAGTGCAGTATCTTGCCGGGCATGAAAATAGTAAAGTAACTATGGACATCTATGCGAAGGTCAAATACAATAAACCGGAAGAGTTGCATGGAGTTGTTAATAAAGCTCTCGGATGATCTGGGAACAGTCAAATAAAAAATGAAAGGCACTCGATGTAATGTCGGGTGCTTTTTCCATACATACATAAGCATTTTTTTGAAAAAATCCTCAAAAATATTGTGGGTTTAAGATGGGGACAACCGAAGACGGAAAGTCCCGGAAAGCCGCATAAAATCAGGTTTTTTCGATGGTGAAACGGTCAGCAGTACGGCCTCAAAGCCGCTCGTCGCGC
>CAVHPN010000086.1:0-3101 GCA_963637995.1 Prevotella sp. CAG:279
ACAGAAAGCAATTTGGTAAATAGTCAAGGGTTTTTTAGAAAAGATTTTTATACAAAAGGGTAACTTTAATAAACCTACGGCTTATTTTCTAAAAAAAGACGTAAGTTAGAAACACGATATGGATTACCTACTCTTTTCCGGAGAGTAGAGTTGGCCTTTGTCCAGCAGACCAAAGAGCAGACGTATAAATTTACGGGAAGTCAACGCGAGTGCTCGTTTATGCTGATGGGTTCTGGTTTCAGCAAATTTTTTGCCATAGAAAGCCTTGTATTCGGGACAGTGTCTTATAACACTTCCGGTAGCTTCTATGATGTAATAACGCAGGTATCTGTTTCCAGCCTTGCTCATGTGTTTGTCTTCGGCTATGAAATCGCCGGAGTCATTATCGTTCCAAATGATACCACAGTATTTTGCGAGAGCATTGGCATTACGGAAAGCCTTAACGGACCCCATTTCGGCTAAGATACCAGCGGAATAGACTTTACCGATTCCGGGAATGGAATTCAGTACAGTGTACTCGTCAGGGTTTAGTCCCTGAACTGTCTGCAGGATTGCTTTATCAATCGCTTTTAATTCTCTTTCAAAGGAACTGATGCAGTTAAATGAAGATGCGATTGAAATAGTGAGTGGTTCATAGAGACATTTATCAAGTCTGTATGAGTTACGTGCAGCAGCCTGTATAATCTTAGCTGTTTCTTCAGCATCAGCAATACGACCTTTGCTTTTGGTATTAATAAAAGCAACAAGGTCTTCCATAGATGAGTTTACGATATCCTCGTTCGTTGTGTATTCGGTAAGGATGGCTTCGGCAGTAGCACCATATTTGTTTGCGAATGGATGCTGACCGTCACGCAGCAATGCGTATTCACTGAACTTGAGATAGATGTTGTTAAGCATGTAAGTTTTTTCCCTTGCAATGCATTCAGTGATATGCATGCGGTGTCTGGTAAGACGCTGCAGGGCAAGGTATTGAGAACCACGCCAGGGTTTGATTGCAATACGTCCTACACGGGCAAAATCAGCAATCACATAAGAATCTATGCCATCATTCTTTCCGATATCATTAAAAGACTTCTTGTAGTTTTTAACTTCCTTTGGATTGAGACAGTAAACTCTGACGGAAAAAGGTGCAAGCAGGTCACTGGAAGAAAGATAATTCGCCAGATGAACCCCATAGAAACCGGTGGCTTCCATAGCAATAACAACGAATTTGAACTGATGGTTATGTTCTAAAACATTAGAAATCAGCTGTTCAATAAGAGAGGCACCTTCCTGAGAGTTTTCTATAGATTTCATCTTGATGAAAAACTTTTGATTAAAATCAAGAGCAGAAACAACATGAATACGGGATGCGATGTCAATCCCAACAAACAGTGTTGAGAGGTAATCAATATGTTCTTTCACGGATCATCACCACCTTTCAATAAAAATGAAGAAGAGTAATCATGGTTTATCCCAGATCACTACGCCACCCTAAACCTCGCGTTATGAGCATTATCTGGCAGAAATACCCTGCTGGTGGCTAGATACCAGAATGCAGCATTTGTGTAATAAGTCTAAGCGTAGCGTTAGGGTTGCAAGCTTTCTTGGCAATAGCAGATGCTTTGCAGGAGCGAAGAAGCAATGACCATAGCTACAGTTCTTATGGAACTTATTGTAACATCTGGGATCATGACTATAAAGTAACTTATTAACCAATAGACAGAGAACGGATGAACCCGCATGATGGAAGAAGAATCTTCGAAAAGGATGTTTAGAATTATCCTTCTGTCTAATCAAAAAAAGAATAAGTCTGTAAGCTGTTTTTCTTGCTTACAAACTTATTATACGAGGAGCATAATATATATGAAATTTCATATGCCTGTAAAAGTA
Organism: Prevotella sp. CAG:279; assembly: GCA_963637995.1. Taxonomy (GTDB): domain Bacteria; phylum Bacillota; class Clostridia; order Lachnospirales; family Lachnospiraceae; genus Otoolea. Next base: position 1,873 of record CAVHPN010000086.1, read on the forward strand.
TACTGTGAACGTGACTGTGTGAAGACTTACAACACTGAATGGACGACACTTGGTCACAAGGCTCTGATCGTAACCGGAAGCAGTTCCTCTAAGAATGGTGCTCTTGCAGATGTAACCGACTCATTAAATGAACATGGGATCCCTTATTGTATCTTCGACCGCACTGAGGAGAACCCTTCTATAGAAATGGTTATGCAGGTACGTGATATGGGTATCCGCGAACAGGTTGATTTCGTCATTGGCATCGGCGGCGGCTCTCCGATGGATGCAGCCAAAGCAATCGCCCTTATGATCTATCATAAAGATAAGGATGCTGACTACCTCTATCAGCAAGGTGACAGCACTGCACTTCCAATCGTCGAAGTCCCTACAACCTGCGGAACCGGTTCAGAAGTCACACCGATCTCTGTACTTACGATCCATGCCAAACGTACAAAATCCAGTATTCCACACCGCATCTTTCCACAGTACGCACTTGTAGATGGCAAATATCTTGCAAGCGCACCAAAGAAAATCCTTGTAAATACATCCGTGGATTCACTTGGTCATCTGATTGAAAGCTATATCAATTTAGGCGCAAGTCCATTCAGCCGTATGATCTCCGAATATGGTATGGCACTCTGGGAAAATGTAAAACCGGCGCTTTTAAGTAATCATATAACCGATGAAGATCGTGATCGTATGATGCTCACCTCAACACTTGCCGGTATGGCGATTACCCATGCCGGTACTACCCTGCCTCATGGTTTGAGTTATTTTCTGACTTACGAGATGCACATTCCACATGGACAGGCTGTCGGATACTTCCAGCCGGGATATGTAGCTGCCGCCGCTCCCGAAACACAGGCAAAAGTCCTGGAATTAATCGGCTGTAAAGATATTACAGAATTTACTGATCTGATCCACACCCTGATCGGTCCTCTCGAGATCGCACCAGATATGATTGACACTGCCATCAAAGGCATCATGTCTAACGAGCGCAAATTAAAGCCGGTACCATATGAGGTAACCGAAGCAACACTGCATAAATTCTTTGAGATGGCGATGTAAGACAATCAAAAAACTCCACCGGAGCCTGTACTATAAAATAGCATAGGCTCCGATGGAGTTTTTCTATGAAATATCATTATTATATTTAATATACAAAAGAATATTCTAATATTTTGATCAAACCGGGATCAGATAATGAAGATGGTGGATTTAGGGCAGCCGTTGTATCAGTTCTATCC
>CAVHPN010000087.1:0-3053 GCA_963637995.1 Prevotella sp. CAG:279
TCATACGTGATTCTTCAAAATTTTGATGTCAAATTGATGTCAATTTTCTGGTGTGTATCCAGAACATCACAATATATAGCGCTGTTGTATGTCTTAGACGTACTATATATTGTGCTTTATTTGTCGATGGACTTCATCGTCGGGAGTGCTGCCTCTGTCAGAGTGCTGTTCCCTTTTATGCCTTGTTATCAAGTAGTATCAGCTTTTGTTTAGCAGTATCTACGGGCAATGTACAGTAGCCCGTAAAACATATCCGCTGTGCAAATGCTGTACCCTGGAATTCTTGCTGTACCTGAGCAAAAGACCACCGGACTCTTTCCTAAGTTCCCACCTGGATACTTGCTGAACTCTCCCATCCGACGCATGCCATGCAGACACCGCGGACTCATAATTCCCATTCAGAAAACATCCAAGTTTGCCGATAAGTTGTCTAATGCTTCTTTCTTTTTCGCCTGAGTCACCTCCGCATAGATATCCATCGTGGTCTCAATGCTGGCGTGTCCCATGATCGATTGAATGACCTTTACGTTCGTTTCATTTTCACAGAAACGTGTACAGAAAGTATGTCTCATGTGATGGCAGGAAAAATGAGGAATGATCACAGGATCACGATGCTCATTCTTTGCCTTCAGAATCTCCTCTGCGTTATGTGCTTCGTAGATTCTCTTAATGGCTCTGTTGATTGCCTGCGGGTTGTGAATCGTGCCAAAGCGGTTGGTGAAAATAAAGCCTGTCATACCATCCACCACCGCCGTGGAAAATCCCTCTTCCATCTGGCGATCATACTCTTCCTGCAGAACCTCATATACCTGGTTCATCATTGGAAGAATCCGGATACCTGCGTCCGTCTTCGGCAGCGATACCTTAAACTCGCATTTATAGGTATCCTCCCTTCTCGGGTAGTAAGTCATCTGATGGTTGATACTAATGGTACGTTCCTTTAAATCCACGTCCTCCCAGCGAAGCCCAACCAGCTCGCCGATTCTGCATCCTGTTCCCAGAAGTACCGTAAAGAATGGATACCACCCCACAAACACCGGGCTCTGAGCAATGTAATTCATAAATGCTCTCTGCTGCTCCAATGTCAGGGCATGCCGGATCCCCTTCTTGTTTCCGGTTTTCTTCTTCAGCTCAGCCATCACGCCATCGGACGGATTGTTTCTGATAATACCGTCCCGCACAGCCAGCTGAAATGTCGGATGCAAAATAGTATGGACCGTGTCCAGCGTGTTGATCTGCAGCCCCTTATTGTTCAAAAGGTCGTAGTAGAATCGAAGCACATCTGAGTATCTCACCTTCCCGATCTTTTTCTTACCAAAACCATCTCTTACGAAACGGTCATACATATAATGGTAATTCGACCTGGTGGAGCTTCGTAGCTCAGACTTCGTGGAAATGTACCTGTCGAAGACGAAATTGATGTCCGCGCTTCCTGCTGCGTACACATCCAGACCATCTAGCTGGTCCCTCAGCATCTTCTCCTCACGATCACGCAGTTTCTTCAGATCCTTGGAATAGATATAATGCCTCTTCCCTGATGGATCCGTGTATCCATACACATACTTGCCGTCACTTGCTCTCTGGAATTCTCCCTTCCGCAGTACCCTGCCTTTTTTGTCTTTTCTTGATGCCATTGTAAATCTCCTTTCAAAATAGCAGAAAAGAGATTTGCACTTACTTTCGTTTTCGGGATTCCTTCCTGTAAAGCAACTCTATGCCGTCTTTCATAGCTTCGGTCATTGTCTTGTCGGCAGATTCAGCATAAGCCTTCAGTTTCTGGTACTCCTTCTCTGTAAACCGAACCGATACCTTGTGTATCATCGGCTCTTCCAATTTTGGTCTTCCCATCTGTGCCATCGGCCTTGCCTCCTCTCTCAACACAACTTCATTATGCTAAGTGACGGGCAAATAGTCAATGCCTAATTGAAAAAATAAGCGCAAATCATCCCTTGTTATTCCGTGATATGAAATGTTTCCAAGTATTCCTCGAAGATGTCGCAATTCACCAGAACCAGCTTGTTCAGCTTATAAATAGCTCCGGCATCCCTGGCCATATCCTCGAACTTGGACTGACACATGGAGTACAGCTCCGCGCCCTCCTTGTATCTGACAAATCTCTTCCGGTCCACTTTTTTCTTCTGCATAGTAGTATGCCTCCTTTATTTTTGTTGAAGCGTCTGCTCCTACTACACTGGAAAAATTGCAACCCCTGAATATCCGGTGATGATTTACGTTATCGGATAATGCTGATTTTTACCTGTTTCGTTCAGAATAGCTCACCCATGCCTCTCTCTCTGCACCGACTGTCTGCCCTTGCCGGATTCCTGCCGATTAGGCATGAAAAAAGGACCTCCTAAGAGATCCCAACAAAACACCCATAAAGAAAAACAGAGCTAACATCGTTTTCGCAATGCCGCTCCGCAAAAGATAAACTTTTTCTATGTGTTATACATTTTACACAATTTCATCCTGATTGACAAGCATCAATTTTCGGAGAATCTATAAACCATGGATTTCCGCCTCCAGTTCCGCCAGATATTTCAGAATCTCGTCAAACTCCGGTGCAGTTCCGTAAAACATATTCGCCATAGCCGCATAATCTGCTCTTAGCGGCTGTATTATATCCTCCGTCGGAATCAGCTTTATTTCCCCCAACGTAGCTGTTTCATAGTGCGCACTTTTGGCATAGTAGAACTTCTGCTTAAAGACAACATCCTTTTCCAGAAGCTCTTTTCTTTCAAAGGCAGATTTCTTTATATCGGAATTGCCAAGGCAATATACATCATAAAGATGCCTCGCATATCGATGCGGAAGTGTCTTACCCTCTGGGAAATTTGCCATTTTATGTAAAATGGTAATCTTCTCCCAGAACGTACGCTCTGCATCAATCGTCAATATGTCAGTACTCCTCTGCTCAAAAAGTTGCCCATACTGTTCCGCTGCAAAAGGAATAATGCTCGTAATATGCGATGGCATCCATTCCGCAAGAGGGCCGATCTCCAGTCTCACATGCGGAATAATATATTCCGTTTCAAAAAGCTGCGGATACACAA
>CAVHPN010000088.1:0-3046 GCA_963637995.1 Prevotella sp. CAG:279
TCTATGATATAATGAGTCCAAAAGAAAAACAAGCGGCTGCGCAGCAGACATTTGTAAAAATTGGAGGTTTTGGAGAGGTATGAGGAAATCATGGAAGATGAGAGCGGCTGCTCTTTTACTGGCAGCAGCGTGTACGATGGGCGGGTCATTTGCGTCATATGCGGATGATAAGCCATCAGGGCCGGCGTCAGATCAGGAACTGATTCAGAGACGTGAGAAGGCGTCAGGTACTCAGAATGGGGATAATGGAGCACAGACGGGTGCAGAAAATTCCAATACACAGAATACGACAGAAAGCAGTCAGGCTTCATCAGAAAGTGAAGGCAGTTCTGTGACAACAGGTCAGGATGCAGCAAACGGACAGGCAGACGGAGACAATGCTCAGAATTCTTCTGATACGCAGGGAACGGAGCAGGCTGTAAGTCAGGTTCCTGAGGGAATGGTAGCCAGCGGTGGGCGTTACATTGATCCGAATGCACCGATGGTTGCTTTGACATTTGATGACGGCCCGTATGCGGCTGTCGGCAATCGTATTATGGACTGTGCGGAACAGTATGGCGGACGCGTTACATTTTATGTGGTCGGAGAACGTGTAAATTCTTACAAGAGCGAGATTTTGCGTATGTATACTAATGGACATGAGATCGGAAATCATACACAAAATCATAAATATCTCCAGAAACTCGGAGCACAGGAGATTCGTCAACAGGTAGCTGCATGCAATCAGGCAGTTGCTGCCATTACGGGTGAGGCACCGAAAACGGTTCGTTTACCCGGTGGAGGTAAAAACAGTACGGTTCTTGCCAATATCAGTCAGCCGATTGTTCTGTGGGACGTAGATACGCTGGATTGGAAGACACGCAATGCGGCATCATCCGTTCAGACTGTTTTAAGCCAGGTTAAAGATGGCTCTGTTGTCCTGATGCATGAGCTTTATAATGCTTCAGGTGACGCAGCCGTTACAATTATTCCACAGCTTGTGGCGCGAGGTTATCAGCTTGTAACTGTAAGTGAACTGGCACAGTTTCGCGGTGGATTGACCGGCGGACAGGTATATTACAGTTTCCATAAATAAATAGAATTTTAAATATCCCTATATTCTGATATGGAAAGTACAGAGTATAGGGGTATTTTTTTGATTGAAAAGATGGACAGAATACAATGGCGAATGATATAATTATAACACTTTGAATCGCAGAATTAAAAACAGTTGACATTTGATGACTGATCTATTATTATATAGTCAAACAGAACATTTGTTCGAACATATGCCGCGAGGCGGCTTTTGGAGGAAAATATGAATAAAGAAGAAAAACTTAAGGCATTAGATTCTGCATTGACACAGATTGAGAAGGCATACGGAAAAGGCTCTGTTATGAAACTCGGAGATTCCGGTGCTAATATGAATATAGAGACGATTCCGACCGGCTCTTTGAGCTTGGATATTGCATTAGGACTGGGCGGTGTACCTAAGGGACGAATTATTGAGGTTTACGGACCTGAATCAAGTGGTAAGACTACCGTAGCATTGCACATGGTTGCTGAAGTGCAGAAAAGAGGAGGTATTGCCGGATTTATTGATGCCGAGCACGCTCTCGACCCTGCATATGCAAAAAATATTGGTGTAGATATTGATAATCTTTATATTTCTCAGCCGGATAATGGTGAACAGGCACTTGAGATTACAGAAACTATGGTGCGATCCGGTGCAATCGATATTGTTATCGTCGATTCGGTGGCGGCACTGGTTCCTAAGGCTGAGATTGACGGTGAGATGGGAGATTCTCATGTGGGTCTGCAGGCACGTCTTATGTCGCAGGCACTCAGAAAGCTGACAGCTGCCATCAGCCGTTCTAACTGTATTGTTATTTTTATCAATCAGCTTCGTGAGAAGGTTGGTGTGATGTTTGGAAACCCGGAGGTTACTACAGGCGGACGCGCCCTCAAGTTCTATTCATCGGTTCGTATGGATGTGCGCCGTATTGAGTCCCTGAAGCAGGGCGGAGAGGTAATCGGAAACCGTGTCCGTATTAAGGTTGTGAAGAACAAGATTGCTCCGCCATTCCGTGAGGCAGAGTTTGATATTATGTTTGGAAAAGGTATTTCCCGTGCGGGAGATATTTTGGATTTAGCAGTTAAGGAAAATATTGTGGAAAAGAGCGGCTCATGGTATGCATATGAGAACAGTAAGATTGGACAGGGACGTGAAACAGCAAAGAATTTTCTTGCATCCAATCCGTCAATCTGTCTGGAGATAGAGAATAAGGTGCGTGCCAAATACGGTCTGCCGGAGGATGATGTGGCACCGGAGGCTTCTAAAGAGGAGACAACCGAGCTTCCACCGGTTAATGCGGAGACTGAAAACGAAGATTAAACAGATATGCTGATTAACGGCAGCACTATCATGGCTAAGAGGGGATAGTATATGCGGATTGAACGCGTAGAATTCCTGAGTAAGAGAAAGTGCAAAGTTTTCACAGACGAAGACTTTGCCTTTCTTTTATATAATTGGGAACTGGAAAAATATGGGATTTTTGAAAATGGCACTCTTGAAACGGAGACTTTGAACGAAATTAAGATTTTGATGGGAAGTCGTGCCCGTGAAAGAGCAATGAACCTGTTGAAGGTACAGGACCGAACAGAGTGTGAGATGAGTCGCAGACTCTTACAGGACGGATATCCGGATGATGTGATACAGGAGACGATAACATTCTTAAAGGAGTATAATTTTATTGACGATACAAGATATGCGTCAAATTATATTCAGATACATGGCAAAAAGAAAAGTAAGGCGGAATTAAAACTATACCTGCAAAGGAAGGGAATGCCAAGAGATATCATTACAGAACAGCTTGAGATGTCGGAGCATGATTCAGGAGATGCAATTCGCTTATTACTCGAAAAAAAACATTATAAGGCAGGTGGGACATCGCCAGAACAGGAGAGAAAGCTTATTGCTTATCTGATGCGTCGAGGTTTCTCATGGGATGACATACGCCATGAGATGCAGAAGCGTCAGGATTAGGTCCGGCTTATCAGCAAATAT
>CAVHPN010000089.1:0-3023 GCA_963637995.1 Prevotella sp. CAG:279
CTGTTAAATCTCACTATCTTCTGAATGTTTCTCTTCCTCATAACGCTCATCCTCTTTTCTTATAATTTTGCAATCTCTGCTGACCTGTAACAGGCTCATCATAATAATGCCGAGCATACTGCCTATGATGGCACTGCCGGCAATAAGTAATACATCTCTCAAAATAAATCTCTCCTTTCTTGGGGTATTAGGGGTGGCAACCCTCTAACGAGCTTTTTTACCGTTTGGGAAACTGTGTTTATCCAAATGGTCTGCTCGCTAAGATTACACAGCGTTCTCCGGTTGCCCCGACTTTAGCCCCTATCTCTCATAATCTTTTGTTTTTGGTTTATATTTTTCTGCGATAATATTTCCTGTGTGGTCTCTGGAAAATCTCTCAGGATACTTGAATTGCTCCTTGTATTTCTTCATCATATCCTCAGGCATACTAAGGAAACTCTCGCTCTCAAGCGGTGCGTAAGCGATAAAGAACTTGCCGCAAATGATGTCTACCATCTCTTTGTCCTTGGCATAAATCGCTCGGTTTAGAGGCAGTCCGTTCATCTTTCCTTCCTCGTTACAGATGATTGCTACATCATCATCGAACGGCATATATTCTTCAATATGACCATCCACAAGCTCTTGCATTGCTTCAAGGCTGTCCTCGATTTTGATTTCCTTCGGATATTTACCCGGCTCTATAAGAAGCACGGAAATCTTCTCAGTCGGCTCAGCCTTATTGAAAATATCCTCATCAACATTAAGTGCAAGGGAACTTCCGTTGTCCCATTTCATATGAATCTGTCCGATATCATCAACAAATTTCACTGTGCCTTTTAAGCCACAAGGCATTTGGCTTTCGCCGCTCATCTCCTCAAGAACTATCTGCGTCCCTTGCGGATACATTTCTCTGATTTCTTCTACATTCATCTTTCATCAGTCCTTTCATAATTTTTCTTGATGGGAATTCCCATCTGAATACATAAAAAATCGTTGAAGTCCTTACCCATATCAGGTGGTTCATCAACGATTTCATACTTACTTGGCAGAACAGTTTTTAAAGCAAGTGCTGCCGTTCTGCCGGCTTTGTCATTGTCAAAATGAATTGCTATTTTCTCAGTCTTTGAGTTTTCCTCAAGATATTTTTTAAGTGCAACAGGCACTTTGCTGTCCTCAATTTTCTTTGACGGAGAATATACTCCGGACAAGGAAACAAGACTTAACTCTTTCCAGTTCTGTCCGCTTAACTTGGCAAGGGTAGCGTAGGAGAGTAGGTCAATGGCACATTCAAAGAGGTGTACCGTATCGGTATTTCCACTACCCAGCCGAAAAGAATATTCCTTTTTGCTCCCACTGCAATCGCCCAAAATCTTATGCTTATTCGTCGAGCGATAAGCTGCATATCTTGCCTTGTTTTTTTCATCGTAACCGACGAAAACTACATTGTGATATGGCAGACTTTCAAATATATATCCCTTTGAAATGCAGTAATTTATGATTTCTATATCAATCCCCCTTTCAAAAAGGTACTTTGTAATCTTGTCTGTGCTCTCGCTTTTCTCAGGTAAAAGCAGTGGTCTGTCCTTGCTTTTTGGCTCTGGCTTTTCATATATGGGAGCACTGATAGCTGTGTTTTCCACAATGGTTTCCACTGCTTCAAGGAAGTTCATCTCTCTTACCTTGATAAGATAATCGAGGGCATTTCTGCCCCCGATACCTCTTGACCACCACATCCACTTGCCGTTGGAAATCTTTAAGCTGTCGTGGGTTCTGGTGGTATAAGTGTTGCCTGTAAGTCTTACAAGCTCATACGGCTCATAGTTTCTAAGGTAGGTAAGTAAGTCCATTTCCTTTGCCTGAATGATAATTTCAGGTGCTATAAATGGCATATTGACCACCTGCCTTTTTCTTTATCTTTCATAGTCCCGCCCCTTTCTGCTCGGTGGTTCTTCGCCCTCATCAGGCTCTCCACCGACGATTTCATTTTCCCGCTTATCCATATTAAGTAGGATATTAAGCTCATCAAGCCTTGCGGTCTTTGCTTTCAGTTCCTCGTCCTTTGCAAACGGTTTCTTGATTTCTTCCTTAGCTGTTTCAAACTGCTTCTCGGTATTTTCAAGATTATTTTTCGTATCGGCAAGGGACTCCTCAAAGCGTTCAATGGCATTATCAATTCTCACAATATTGCCGTGAGCGTCATCGCCAAGTGGTACATCTCGGCTTGTCTCGCCCCTAAGCTTAACAGCATAATTTCTGCCGACTGTATCAAAGAACAGCTCCATCTGAAAGCCTCGGTACGCTCCAAGCGGTACTGCTTCAGGGCTGTTCATTGCCTTGCAAGCGTTAATAATCGCCTGTCCTGCTTCGCCCTTTTCAGAATAAGAAACACCCGATACCGTCATTCCAAGCGGCTGCTCGTCTATCGGCTTCGGGTGTGATTTTGCTGTTTCCACATCTTTTTTTAATCCCTCGACACGGGATGTTAAGAGTGCGATTTGCTGTGGGTAGAACTTGATTACCTTGTCCTCCAGTCTGTATTTCTCGGATAAAAAATTGGACTTCAACATCTTTAGCTTTTGAACCTGAATGTCTAAGTCCATCTTTTCCTTGATATATGGGTTGCCTGTGGCAAGCATTTTAATCTCGGCATAAGATAGTGCGGTTTCATCAATATCCTCTGCCGACCTTACCGGAGATTTGCTTGTCATAATCTGACTTGCGAATTTCTGCTTACCCTCCACAAGCTGATATAGGTATGCGTCAAAGGTCTGCTCCGTGACATATCTATAGATATTTACCTTGGGATTTTCATTGCCCTGACGGATAATTCTACCGCTTCGCTGCTCCAAATCTGAAGGTCTCCAAGGACAATCGACATCGTGAAGTGCTATGAGTTTGTCTTGCACGTTCGTACCGGCACCCATCTTCTGGGTTGAACCAAGCAGCACTCTGACATCGCCTTTTCTGGTCTTTTGAAAGAGTTCTTTCTTCTTGGTTTCCGTATCGGCTTCGTGAATAAATTTAACCTCACTCTCAGGAATACC
>CAVHPN010000090.1:0-2878 GCA_963637995.1 Prevotella sp. CAG:279
CTTCTTTGCTGTAATATCTATCCATGTATTCGTTGAGTTTTCTCGCATTCAGCTGTCCCGGAGCGGTAGGCTTGCTACCGCAGGCATAGCTTATAACCGCGCCGAAATCCCCTGCGCAGATCCTGCTTACCTGACCCTCTTCGCCCATTGCAATCGCAACGATGGGCTGGTGGTATTTGAGCTGGCAGTACGCAGCCGCACCTTCCAGGATCGAATATGTATCCTGCTCACAGTTAGCCATTGCGGCGATTTTGAGAATATCTCCGCCGGTTTTTTCCATGCGAATAAAGCAAGTGGCAATTTCATCTCTGCCGGGCATAGTTTCAAAGTCGTGATGGGATATGATAGTCTTTGTGCCCTTTCTTCTTGCCCTGCGCACGAGCTTGTTAACGAGGGGATTGTCTGCATCGATATCGATCATATCCGCGATCCCCATAGACCAGCGTAATATACGGTTTGTCACTTCAATATCGCCCTTGTAATCTACGGTCAGCTTCTTACCCTTACTGAGCGCCTTGACTTCGCCAAGCAGCTCCGTAAACTCCTCTTCTGTAAGCTCCGCTGCCCCATCAAAGGCATCCACACACCATTCAACGATTCCGCAGCAATCGCGGTTTTCTTTGATCTCATTCCGTATCTGCTCCATATTTTCGCAGGCAAGGGACAGACAAATTTCCGGTCTTTTGTTTCTCTTTTTCCCGGATTTTTTAAAAATACTCACTTCAAATCTCCCCCAAAAAATCATTCAATTTGGTTTACTTTCATAGACCATTTTATTCTATCATTCTGCGGGTAGAATGTCAAATACGAGAATAAAAAAATGGCGGATAGAAGTGGAAATTAACTTTTCACTTTTCCAGTAACAAAATAGGCAATGTTTCCGTTGACATACTTTTATGATATATGTATAATATAAATATAAAGGCGGTGGTGCTATGATATTTGGGTTAGTTGAAAATCCAAGTGCATGTTTGAAGATGTAAGTGCACGGCAGGAAATACTAATTGCACGCACGAAGTTGTAAATGCCCACATGTTAGAAGAATCGGGCATTAAGGATTGCAATTACAGAGAAAATCATATATATTCATTGTTAAGAAGGCATGTCAAAAGCCGGACTGTATTTTACGAATTTTCTGAAATCGTAAATGCACCCCGTTTTACAGAGTCTACTATTCTGGTTTTGCCCTGCCTTCTTGAAATGTTTACCGGCTTACTTTTTCAAAAGTGCCGGTGTCAGGTTGATGGAATCGGACGGGATTTTCTCAAGGCCAAGGAGAGTTGCGGTTTCCTGACCGTAGATCTGAATAAACAGATCCAGGGGAGCCTGTCCATTCCATTTTCTACGTGGATACGAATTGATATGGTTCATGAGCTTTGTGATATCCGTCTGGGTAAAACGATCCATTGATGTCCCCTTGGGGATCACATACCGAATGAACTCATGGTTCCGTTCGCAGTTGCTTTTCTGATTGCTGTTCATGGGATCGCAGTAGAAAACCCGGCACTGGATTTCCCCGGTTTCCGTATCACATTCGATCCTGGCCGGATCTGTAAATTCACTTCCCCGATCCGTAAGGATCACCTGGAAGAGCGAAGAAAAGCGCTGATCGCCAAGCTGCTTTCTCAATGTCCGGAAGATTGCTGACACGGATGCTGCTGTATTACGATCCCTAAGGTACATCAGCTGCAAGTCGCAGTTCTTGAACAGGATCGTAAGCAAAACCTTGCCGCCTTTTCTGCCGATGACGCTGTCCATCTGGCTAATTACGGCATCCGGATGCTTTGCAATATAAGCCTCGTAGTCCTCATAGCTGCGACCGATATGGCACTGCTTGTCCACTCTTAATACCGGTCCGCTTTTCTTCCGGGAAGGCATCCGAAGCTTGCGGCGAAGATCAAAGTTATCCGCATCCAGGAGGCCGCTGTTGATATAAGTATAGAGGGTACGATCCGATACAGGCATTTCCTCTTTGTGTGTATTCCACACAACAGAAACGGCCTGACCACGCTTGATTTCCGGGGAAACAACGGAATCAAGGTAGGACAGTTCTTCTTCTGAAAGCGAAATGCCTTTGCGGGATTCGGAACGGAGAGTTTCGTATGTCGCCTGTGCCTGCTTCGCATCGTATTCCATCTTTTGCAAACGGCATGTACGGCGATCCGGGCAGGCCGAGCAGACATATGGTGGTTTTTCATAGCGGGTACAAAAGTCTTCCTGGAAGCGGTCACACCCACTAATGCAGTCTCCGCAAGCACCGCCGCAGTCTTGTTTCCCTTTATGGCATCCGTACCGGTACCGGCCTGGTGTGTATTGAGGGCAGACACTTGGAAACTGGCACTCATTCCTGTGAATGCAGTTGTTGCCTTTTGAGTTGTGAATCGGAATACGGCGCGCTTTCACTTCCCGACCGACTGTGGTTCGATCAGAATCAATGCGCCGTGCAATGGTAGTAAAGTTTTCACCGGCTTTCAGACCCATCTGGATCTCCAGTCGGTCATCAAGGGTTAAATGTTTATTCATAAGAGCCTCCTTTTGGAAGGCAGGGCAAAGATATCATAAAGGAAAGATTGGGATTTGTCCAGACCTGCTCTCGCCGTGGAGGTGGAGGCTTTCTCATAACAGGGGGATCCGTGTCACTGCGTCAAGGGCACCCGGGCACAAGTACCTAGTGCACTGTCTTTTGACTCCGTTCCCGCTCATTTGGCAGGAACAAAAAATCCATGAAGTCCTAACTGCAACCTCATGGATATAAATCGCTGTAATTGTAACTGCACGATATTAACGTGCATTCAAATTTTCAAATAACCACCGAATCTGACCGAGTTCGAGAGAATCCGAAAGATGTGGCACCAGACTATTCAGAACAGACTATTCA
>CAVHPN010000091.1:0-2773 GCA_963637995.1 Prevotella sp. CAG:279
TTTGAAGCGACAGACGCTGAATTGCAGCAGAAATATGAAGAAATAACAAAGGAGATCGAGAACATTGAGAAAAGAATTTATGACACAGAATCAGGAACTGGTGGATCAGCTGCTGGACAAATCGGAGAAAGGGTGGCCGTATAACACCATAGAAAATGCCAGGATTATTCTGGAAAATGATGAACTCTTCAAGGGTAGCATCCGGGACAACCTGTTCCGTGACCGGATCGAGCTGTCCGGCCAGATGCCCTGGAGCAGAACCTATACGGATGTAACGGATAAGGATGATATTCATATCAGGCACTATATCGAAAAATACTACCACTTCCGCAATGATAAGGCTCTTCGGGATGCACTGCAGATCGTGGCGACAGAAAATGAGTATCACCCGGTGCGGGAATATCTGCAATCCTTACAGTGGGACGGGGTAGAACGGGTAAGATACGCACTGCATCATTTTCTGGGAACCTCTGGCAGCGATTACGAGTATGAGAGCCTGAAACTATTTATGTTGGGAGCCATAAGCAGAATATTTAAGCCGGGATGTAAGTTTGAATATATGCTCTGCCTTGTGGGCGGCCAGGGAGCCGGTAAATCTACCTTTATCCGGTTCCTTTGTCTGAATGACAGATGGTTTACCGATGACATTAAGAGATTGGATGATGATAAGGTCTATGAGCATCTGGCAGGTCACTGGATCTGTGAGATGGCAGAGATGCTGGCCGTACTGAATACGAAATATAATGAAGCAACCAAGGCTTTTCTCAGCAAGCAATATGACAATTACCGCAAGCCATACGGAACCAGGGCAGAGGATATCCCGAGACAATGTGTCTTTGCGGGTACTTCCAATGTAATAAATTTCCTGCCGCTTGACCGAAGCGGCAACAGAAGATTTCTGCCGATCATGTGCGATGCATCCAAAGCGGAAGTTCACATCCTGGAGGACGAAGCAGCATCCAGAAAATATATTGAGCAGATGTGGGCGGAGATGATGGTCTTATATGGTAATGGAAAAGTCAGATTGAAGCTGCCGAAAGAAATGGAGAAGAATCTCATTGAGTATCAGAGACCATTTATGCAGGAGGATACCTGGACAGGTCTTATACAGGAATGGCTCGATCATGCTACCAGCGATGTGGTCTGTGTGCAGCAGATCTACAACGAGGCTTTGAAAGAATTTGGAAAGCCCAGAAACAGCGAAGCCAGAGAAATCGGGCAGATCATGAATGGCACCATTTCAGGATGGAAGGCTTATCCCAATCCCCGCAATATTCCGGGTTATGGGAAGCAGCGTGGCTGGATGCGTGTGGAAACAAACTCCGGAAACAAAGAGGAAACATTTATTCCGGTGGAAGGAACGCAGATGGAGATTCCCTTTGAAAGCTGAGAATAAGGGGATTTTCAGGAAATTATAGTAGCTGGATTTTAAGCAAGAAAGATTTTGAAACTCTGTTGCCGGACTTTGTTTCCACAAGAGGCACTGCCCGGCTAATTATTTTGGAAGGAGAAAACGATATATGAGAAATAAGGTAGTCATTAAAGAGCGAGATGAATGGAGCGCTCTTGCGGAGTTTATTGGGAATATGGTAGCAAAGTATGCGGATGTTCTGGATTTTGACTCTATGCCGGATCCGGATCAGTATTTGATGAAAAGAGATCTGTTTGATGCTTACAAAACATATATTCGGATTTCTAAGAAAAAAGGCTTTTAACGGTCTGAAAATTGTGATATGATAACTTCATAAATACGAAATTCATTCTAAAGAAGAGGACGGTTATATGATAATAAGTGAGAGAATTCTGAAAGTAATGAAGGAAAGGAATATGACACAGACCGAATTTGCCAAAAAGGTGGGAATTGGAAACAGCACGATCAGCGAATGGAAGAAAAAGAAAACCAACCCGACAGCCGAAAAGATTATGGATATCTGTAATGTACTGCAGATTACTCCAGAGCAGCTTCTTACCGGTAAGGGAATCGAGGATGAGGAAGAGATTGCAGCTGCAGCTCCGGAGAGTCGGTTTACACCGCAGGATATCCGTATGATCGAGGATTTTCATGGCCTTAAGGAAACACAGCAGAAACGGCTTCTGGCTTATATGGAAGCACTGATGAAGCTGGAGAATCTGGAGGAAATGTAGAAGGCTATAAAGTCACAAATTGTGATTTCATGATGGAGTGACTTTTGATATCGCCAACTGTAAAAGCCTATTTTGAGGTCACATATTGTGACCTCAAAGCGGTGTGGAAATTTTGACACCACGAATTATACAGAAGTACTTTTAAAGTCGTAAAATGCGACTTTAAAGTAAGAGAGGAATGCTGCATGGATACTAAAATACAAGTGATTTCCTCGGTTGAGGACATTAAAAACAAAGTTCATATGATTCGCGGACAGCAGGTTATGCTGGATGTTGATTTAGCCGCAATTTATGGGTATGAGCTTAGAGCGATGAATCAGCAGGTTAAGAGGAATATAGAACGCTTTCCAGATGATTTTATGTTTCAATTGACGAGAGAAGAAGAGGCTAACTTGAAATCACAATTTGTGATTTCAAGTTGGGGCGGACAAAGGAAATTGCCTTATGCTTTTACTGAGCAGGGAATTTATATGTTAGCAACAGTCCTAAAAGGGGATTTAGCTACACAGCAGAGCATATTCATCATGCGTGCTTTTAAGGAAATGCGCCATTTTATTGCCAATAATGCGCTCATGTTTGAGAGAATTAACGGCCTTGAGCTGCGACAGCTGGAATATCAAAAGGATAC
>CAVHPN010000092.1:0-2641 GCA_963637995.1 Prevotella sp. CAG:279
TTCTTCCATTGTTTCCAATAGATAGCCCTTATCCTATGGCGCAGCCATTCATCCGTATCTCGTAACAGTCGTTTCATATCCGCCAACTTGAAGTAATTCACCCATCCCCTTATAAACTGTTGCAATTTCAGAATACGGTACTCATTACCCCAAGCATTGTTTCTATCCGTCAACTCCCGCAGTTTCTGTTTCATCTTTTCCACCGACTTTGGATGTACTCGTAATCGCAGTCCCTTGTGGTTGTAAAACGTATATCCCAGATACTTTACCTCACCGATATGCGCTACACAGGTTTTATCTCTGTTTACCTTGAGAAATAATTTATCCTCGATATACGGCAGGATATTTTGAAGTGTCCGCTCGGCACTTTTTCGGCTTTTGCAGAAAATCATGCAATCATCTGCATACCGAACAAATCTGTGACCTCTGCGTTCCAACTCCTTGTCTAACTCATTCAGCATTATGTTACTTAACAGCGGACTAAGCGGTCCACCTTGCGGCACACCAATTTCTGTCTTTTCAAACAATCCATTTGTCACTACTCCGGCATTCATATATTTATGAATGAGTGAAATCACCCTACCATCCTTTATGGTTCTTGATATAACCTCAATCAGCTTACTTTGACATACATTGTCAAAGAACTTCTCCAAGTCCATATCCACCACATAGACGTATCCGTCATTAGCGTTCTTCTGGCATTGTTTCAAGGCATCGTGCGCCCCTCTGTTTGGGCGAAAGCCGAAACTATTCTCTGAAAACTGTTTCTCGAAAATCGGTGATAACACCTGCGCAATTGCCTGTTGATACACACGGTCAACTACTGTCGGTATTCCCAATTTCCTAAACTTTCCCTTTTCTTCTTTGGGTATCTCTACCCGTCTGACTGGATTCGGTTTATATTTTCCGTTACATATCTGTCGGTTAAGTTCCTTGCCGTGCTTTCGCAAGTACGCTAGAAGTTCATCTACGTCCATTCCATCCACACCGCCCGAGCCCTTATTGGATTTTACTTTCTTATATGCCTTGTTAAGGTTGTCGTTCCGTAAAATCTCTTCCAACAGTCCAGTCGCCTGCAAGTCTGTGATGATGTTGGTGTTTTCAGCAATCCCTGAACAAGCGGACGCCTCTGCATACTCTTTCCGTTCCGCAGATACTATTTGCAGATGACCCTCGTTATGAAGTTGTCTGTCCTTGAATTTGTTCTCGGTCACTTTCATTTCCTAACATCTCCTAAAGTTCAGCCCTTTCCGTAACGCTTGCAATCATCACGGTACTATGGCTTCTGCTGACTTCTCGCCATTCGTTGTTACTACGGCTTCTTACTCTGTTTCCACCGCTGGCGAGACCTCCCCGGGTACCACACGTCTCTTTCCCTCCATATATCTGCCACATTTACTATGCACAGTTCCGTACAGTTATTGGGCTTCGTTGTGTTTTGCCACCTTACCCCTATGCATAGCCTGATGTGATTTCTGTTCGTCAGACCAGAGGTTTGCCTACAGCTTCCTTCAGATTCCACCTCACGATGGACACCCTTGCTGTTCAGCTATATCCTTCCCACTGTCGGGCGGATTCGGGACTTTCACCCGTTAGAAACGTGCGCCGCCAGGCGCACAAAAAAAGATACCCGAATTTCTTCGGATATCTCTCTAAAATATGTACAGGAGTTTTAACAAGTCGTAGTATCAGCGGTAAAAACACTTTGTACGTGTCTCATCCACCGCTTAATAAATCCAAGCTGCGACTTATTGGTTATCGGTCTGTTATGCGACAACAAATGCTGTCCTAGACTAAGTCCGCTTGCATCATGGTTTACTTCTACGGTAGCAAGACTCTTTTCTGGTGCCTTTTTCTCGCGCATAACAAAGACATAACTTCGTTCATTTGCAATGCGCGCGGGATAAACCGCCGAAAGACAATTTCCCTGCTGCATCGATTCATCATTTAAGTCGTCATAATCTCTGATCGGACGAATAAAGAAAGTATCTTCCTGATAGCCGTACTTTTCTAACTTATGTCCGACCGTCACGATTTTGGGACTATATGTCTCATTTCTGTAATCACGGTTCATTCTGACTGTGACATCATGCTCGCGTTTTAAAGAATCTCCAGTAAATATCGGCTTTTTATCGATATTTATGCAACTTACAATATAATCCCTAATAAGTGGCAGTGCTTCATCCAGTCCAATTGCCTCATACACATCCACTCTTGTCAGGTATTTTTGTAAAGCATCGACCGAAAGAACCGGCTTGTCATGATACTCTTTTTTTAGAATTTCACAGATGTACTTTACTCTGTCTCTGTTAATATCCATATCGAGAAGCCTTTTTACTGCTATGGGATTCGAAATGCGTTTGTCGAGCTTTCTGAATTCGTCCCATATCAAGATATCTTGCTCGTCTTTTAATGCCTTAAAAAGAACCGGTGACATTTTAAAAATTTCTTTTGGGTTGGTTCCGTTTTGGCAAAGGCGGTTGAGAGCATCAATGTAGGATTTATCCCACTGTGCAGGAACTTTCAGACGTTTACGGTAAGAAGCATAATAGCTGCCTGCCACTCAAAATGTGTTTAAATATACTTAACACATCGAGATATTGAAGTCCTTGCGGATACTTCTTACTGCTTCAAAGTGTAT
>CAVHPN010000093.1:0-2617 GCA_963637995.1 Prevotella sp. CAG:279
CTGTGCTATGCAATTGTATTCAGTGTAACAGGAAATGGAGCGCGCGGCCAATGGAATATCAATCATTCTTGTTTCTGTTGCTTCAATTTAAGGAAATAATCGATAAAATAATCCGGACCCTGCGTCCACAAGCCGGTTTCTTCGTCATAGAGGGCATCGTATGCTCCCGACTCAATAACTTCATTTCTGATTTCAGAAACAGGTTTTCCCGTTTTTTTGGCATAATCATCGATTGCCGCAGTAAGGATCAGTTCGATTGTGCCGATTTTCAGATCTTCATTCATATCGACTCACCTCAATTCGTTCCAGGCAGGGAATTGCTCTCCTGTTCATAGAAACAAACCAAAGCCATTCTTTATCTGCTGTGTCAAAGCTATAGACAGGTACAGCATTTTCAATTGTTCTGCAGCACACTGTGTTAAGTCTATTGTGTTAATCGCCGCATAGCTTCCATGATACAGAACCATTCCATCTTCTAATTTCATAATACCGCTCCTCGAGCACGCAATATTTCCTGAATATCATTCATGACATACTCATCCCCATTCATGTGAAGGGAATCATAACAATCCTCTATGTACTTCCAGATTCCGTATTTGGAAAAAAGAGAATTTGCCGTCTTAGAGCCGCACTGAAATCTCTGGCAAAACTGCTGCAGCAAACGCATTTCCATATATAGCACTTCGTTCAGCATTATGATTTCACCTCTTGTCATGTCAGTTATAAAATCCCCGATTTTGCCCCCCGTCGGTTCAAAGCATCTTCAGATATGCAGCTTGCTCGGTCCCAGGAATATTAAGCGCATCCATGGCCTGCTCAGCCGTCAGTTTCAAATTCAGCATCAAATTCTTGATGTCAATCAGTCTTGTTTCTTTCGCTTCCTGCTCCAAAGCTTTTTCCATAATTTCACACATATGCGCCGCTCCTTCCTTTGATTCTTTCAAATACTCTGATCTCGTCCTCAGAGCATCGTAATACATGGCATGCGATCAAATCACTGAGCCTTCTTTTTATAGAACTCAGCCATTATGTATTCAGGACTTTCGTACCACAGCACAGTTTCTGTATTCTGCATAGCTTCATAAACAGACGACTGCGAAAACTCCATGTAAGCATCCTCAAATGACAGCTTTTCCTTTTCAGCAATCAGCTCCACTACAGCCTTTATCTTCTCATAAACATCAAGGGTGATATCCATCCCGTGATACACATATTTTTCACTCAACGGTATACCTCCTGATAAATTTCAATGCTGTGACAGCCCTATCTGTATGGAACGTCACCTGATCATTTGGCTAAGCTCAATCTTTTCAAACAGGCAATCCGTACCATGATATAAAGTCATCTTCATACGCTTGCTCTCCCAAGGATCTTCTCAACCATTGATACGCTGTCTCTAATATCAAGCATATGTAAAACATCGTATTGTGATCTTAGAATAGAGACTATGTCGCTTTTCTTGAATAATCTCAAGACGTCCGGCACCTTCATACCGTGAAGAAAAGCATATTCTTCAGCAGTAGATACAATCATCAAGTTCTCATCATCTGTCCTATCAAACATAACGCTTTTCTCCTTTCCTGATGTGTTGCTTCGGCAGTGCACTGCTTAGGCCGAAAATGGCAGGCCGAGTTCTATTTTGCCACCCGCGGATTCAGAGCCTCTTCAGATATGCAGCCTGCTCACTCTGTGGAATGCGCAGTGCATTCATTGCTTGTTCTGATGTTAATTTCATTTCGTCCATGAGATTCTTAATACACTCAAGCCTTGTCTCTTTCGCTTCCTGTTCCAAAGCCCTTTCCATGATTTCACACATATGCGCCGCTCCTTCCTTTGATTCTTTCAAATACTCTGATCTCATCCTCAGAGCATCGTAGTACATGTCATCCGGATTCGAACACCGAAAGTCATGCATCAGTTTTCCAATATCGGAATCGCCTTCATACGCACCATTTACATAGATAATATGTCTGCGATCGTCAAACAATTCTTCAGCCGTGAAGTTCATGCTGCCGATGATGTAGCATGATTCGCCTTTGCCAAAAACATCCTTCTCCGTGATAAAGATGACATATGTGGTCGGCAATTCTTCAAATTCCTGCCCGGCATCCAGATTCTCGACATCCAGCACGCTGGAATGATATCTGGCTCGCTCCGGTCTGGCACCGTCACCGGCTCGTTGTATTTCAATATCGTATTGTACGCCTTCCGCATCTGCAGCTGCAGCATCAAGGCATATGGATCTGGCGCCGGTCACACGTTTCATATCGGCCTGTGTTTCGATTCGTGTCACAGACAGATCCTTCTTGCCTAGGATGATCCGCAGAACCAGCTCTGTCAGCTCCGTGTTATCCTTAAAAAGACACCGCATAAAGGTATCGTCCAGCGGCCGCATGCCGCGAAGCCGCATAAGACTTTCCTGTCGGCGTTTTTCCAATGTCTGCTGACGACCGTACGCGGCGGTCGTCAACGCATTCCTGTCAGTCATTGTCATTTTACCTCCTGCATGTAAAGTGTGCAGGAGATCCGTGAATACCATGACCAATATCATTCATGATGCCCCCGATTTACCGGCGAAGCTCCTGCTGATGAAAGGGTATTGTCTGCATATGCTTCG
>CAVHPN010000094.1:0-2270 GCA_963637995.1 Prevotella sp. CAG:279
AAATTTCAGCTTAGACGGTTTTTTGCTGTGCGTTTTTTGATTTCTAAATAACTTAAAAGTCCAGCGGTGATATGTCAAGATGAATCAGATAAAAAATCCATTTCTTTTTGATATAATCCGCGAAGACAAAAAATACCCACCCAAGCCCTGTCGACCATATTTTTTCAAAATGAGCAGGGCGCAGTTCATCAGCAAGCAGATTGGCTTATCTACTTTGCCGGAGTATATAAACGATTGTCTTTCAGCAGTCGAAAGACTAACCGTACAAATTTACGGGCAGTTAATGCGAGTGCACGTTTGTGTTGGCATCTGTTCACCTCTTTGTATTTAAGGTGGTAGAAGTCGCTGTATTCCTTGTCGCATCTTACAAGAGAGAATGCGGCTTCACACAGATAATATTTTAAATATCGGTTGCCGGACGGAATGAGCCTTGTAACTTCGGCTTCAAATCCACCTGACTGATGTTTTTTCCAGGCAAGGCCTGCATATTTTGCAAGTGCAGCCTGATTTTCGAAACGATTGATATCGCCGATTTCAGCCATGATTCCGGCTGAATATACGGGTCCGATACCCGGAATGGATATCAATACATTCGGTAAGAGTTCCATCTGGGCTTTGATAGCTTTATCGAACTCTTTGATTTGAGATTCCAATGCCTT
Source organism: Prevotella sp. CAG:279 (assembly GCA_963637995.1). Classification (GTDB taxonomy): domain Bacteria; phylum Bacillota; class Clostridia; order Lachnospirales; family Lachnospiraceae; genus Otoolea. The sequence goes on from CAVHPN010000094.1 coordinate 660, forward strand.
CATTGAGGTTATGGATATGGAAAGCACCTGATTTACAGAGTCATTGACCGTTTTAGGTAAACGGTAAGAACTGCGGGCAGCTTTCTGAATGGCTTTAGCTACTGCATCAGGGTCAGGAAAGCGGTTTTTCCCTTTTCTGATGATGAAAGCGGTAAGCTCATGTAAGTCCATATTTGCCAGTGCTTCTGCAGATTCAAATTCATCGTAGATAGCAAGGGCGGTAGTGCTGAAGGTATTGCTGAATACCTTTTCCTGAGTCATAGTAGAATACTTCTTGAACAGCACGTTCATAAACCTTTGCTTTTCTTTAGTGAGGTTCTGAACAGCGAAGTAACGTGCCCGTGTGAGGTTTTTGAGAGCCTTGTAGCGATAGTCTCCCATATATACCTCTTTGTTGATTCTACCAAAGCGCAGGCAGTCAGCAATAACAAAAGAGTCCACATAATCATTTTTAGGCAGGTCATTATAGGTGTCATGAAATCGCCGGACCTGCTTAGGATTAAGGACATGAATCTTTCTGTTAAACTGTGCCAGAGTGGCATCTTCTCTTAAAAAATACACCAGGTTGTCACCATAGACATTGGTTGCTTCAAGGCCTATGAGAACAGTATCAAGGGAATGTGAAGTTAAAGCAGAAAGGATTCTTTTTACCAGCTGGGCAGAGCCATCACGTGAGTTGGCAACAGAAAAGTTACTGTGCTTATCACCATTAGGGAGCATTAAGTAAACGACATTGGATTTGCTGCTTACATCAATACCGACGTAAAGTGTGTTCATTGCAATCACCTCCTTTCGTTGCAGATTAAAGTGTTCAATCGGCTTGGTAAAACCCATGATCATGGAGCATCAACACCCTCGCATATAAGAATCCGGCTTAAGATGGACAGATGCGAAAACCATACTGCCAAATGGTTGTCCATATACTTAAGCAAACAGCCAGCCGGTTTGAAGCTAACTTCCATGTCAGGGGAACAGACTATCCATGAAGCAACCGATACTGGTTCAACAAGGAGAAAAAGAACTATTACCTGATTGACACTAAGACAATTATATCATGGGCTTAACTAAGCCTATTGAACAAAATTTATTAAGTTATCAAGGTACATTTATGTATCTAAAGATATTATACGAGGAGGATAAAAAATGAAACGAATGATAAGCTTGCTGCTGGTGTTCTGCATTTTGGCAGTAACGCTGGCGGTACCGGCATCTGCCGCAGAGCCTGATTCATCCGCATTACAGGCTGTGCAAGCGCTGGGTATTTTGAAGGGAAATGAAAATGGCGATCTCATGCTCGCCAGCAATGTGACCCGTGCGCAATTTGTTACGATGATGACGCGTACCTCGATCTACAAGGATACCATCGGCACGGATGGGAGCGGCTATTCCCTCTTCAAAGATGTAAAAAGCGATCATTGGGCGTCGGAGTATGTTGCGCTTGCCGTGAGACAGGGCTGGGCGACCGGTTATACCGACGGCAGCTTTCGCCCAAACCAGACGATCACTTTGGAAGAAGCCTGCGCAATGCTTCTGAGGCTTCTCGGATATGATTCTTCCGAACTCGCAGGTTCATTCCCGGCGGCGCAGCTCAATAAAGCGAGCGCGCTTGGC
>CAVHPN010000095.1:0-2258 GCA_963637995.1 Prevotella sp. CAG:279
TGCGGTATTAGTTCAATGGTAGAATACGACCTTCCCAAGGTTGGGGTGCGAGTTCGATTCTCGTATACCGCTTCATGAAAAGAGCAGAGGATTATCCTCTGCTCTTTTCTTTTATCTGCCGCATGACGGCGGCGTACTCCCTTGGATGCTTTTACCCAAAAGCTCCGTTCTCATTTTTGCTCTTCCATCTTCGCAGCCACCGCCGCCAGAATGTACTCATTCATACTCATCCCCGCGGCCTTGGCGGCTGCCTTGATCTCGTCTTTTCGGCCTTTTGGTGTCATTAGGTTGATCCGGTCATAATTCTGCCGGTTATAGTCATTGTTGTATTTTATTTGATCGAAGTGCTCTGCCAATTTTCCCCTTTCTCTTGCCTATTATTCTGATTGCAGATATAATCTGCTTTTGAGATGAGGGACGGCATAGGCAAGTCAGCCGCCCCCTTCTCTAGCGTTTTTTCTTAGCTCTTCTTAGCCATGTCTCTGACTTCTTGAATTGCCTTTTTTACTTCTTCCATGTTTTTGCAACTCTGGAACTTGTCAGCCACGAGGTTAAGAACGACTTCCATTTGCTTATCTGTCATTCCTTCCATATCTTCTCCTTTCTCGCTTGCCCGGTATTTGAGATATCTATCTCATGCAATTATAATAATGCACATTGAGTAATATGTCAATAAAAAATAAAGGCCGTTTAAAAAATAACGACCTTTATTCCATCACACTTCACATCACAGTGAGCACACGTCTTGCAGCAGCATATCTGTGCGCTCATGAATGCGGACTCCTTCTGCCGATGATCATCTTGCCGCACTTGCGACACATCAGCACGTCATTCCGCGAGGTGGATCAATTCCATAATTTCGTCTTCGCTATATCATGCTCCGGCATCGCTATTATCTTGACATAGGACCATATTTCTTTTGAATCCGTTTGCTCATCTGTGTTATTTTCCATTTGTTCTCAGTACGAATAAGTGCCTTCGCTACTTTATCACTGTCCCGCAGGCGTTCAGAATATTCACTGATGCAGGCCTCCCCCTCGTTTATGTCCAGCAACGCGATCTTAAATGTATCTCTTAAACGAAGACTGAGATTACCTATCACAGCGGAACACCCCTTTTGATGCCGGATTGCAAACGCAGCCATATCAAAATCATCTTTAATCCTTGGTGAGGCCCATTCAATATTATTGCCATCCGCCTCTAGCGCTATTTTAACGAATTCCTCGTTATCCCTGTACGGATCCATGCAAGGCAGTTTTAAAGGATTCCTATAATGTTCACACGCCAGAGCCAGTTTTATGTATTCCGGCTCATCTCTTAACTCCTCGTTCACATATTGAATTGCCTCTCCATTCGCCTTCAGAGCCGCTCTGATTACTTCATCATCGCTATTGAACTCCTTAAATTGCTCCAAAGATGTTCCGAATGCCGAAACCGCCATCAAAACCGCGTCCTTTTGGTTAAAAATAAATGACGGCATTTCACTTGCCAGACAAGGTGTTTGTTTTAACATCATTTCAAGAACGCCAAGCCATCTTTTCCTTTCTTCTGCATCAATACTTGATGATGTTAAGACCGCAACATCGTATGGAATAATATCCCAACGTTTTTTGTTATATTCATCAACAAATGTCTTAAATTCTGTGTACCGGTTTTCTCCTACTTCATATTTCTCGCACAGCCTCTTAAACCGGCGTGCATCAAGGATTTTTCCGCGAACTTCCTTTCTTGCTTCAGCGCAAGCATCGTAATCATCTGGCAGCTGTGCATATTTAGCAAGTATATCATCCGGATACGTGCCTGTTATTGTCCGGTAAAGAAGTCTCAGGTGCGTGAAAGAAAAGTCGTCATACATGATTCGGTAAAACGGATTGTCATAGTCATAATCATCGATCACCAGCGAAGCAACATATGCTGTAATCTCAGAAGATAAATCATCTGCCTGAGAACACTCAAAATTTAAATTCTTACCATGAATATAGCGGTTCCGAATCATCAGTCCCAGGCCAAAATGATGCTCTGTTGAATCTGGATGGTCGTAAATATATGCTTTTTCCTCCTCCGTCAATTTTGAATAGACATCCTCCCCTACGGAGAAAATGAATTTATCATGCTTGGAATTCCGTTTTTTTAACTTTGGCATAATGTAACTCAGGTCCCCATTGCCCCTTCAAAAAAGCCCTGATGCGGCCCGCTGCAGACACTCCGCTTCCTTACGCTTCTCCCGTGAGCTTTACAAAGACAGGCTCGTGGTGCAC
>CAVHPN010000096.1:0-2160 GCA_963637995.1 Prevotella sp. CAG:279
GGCAGCAGTTCCTATAAGAATTCTGCTCATGCTACATGGCAGTTTGTTCACGATATTAAGATTGGCGATATCGTCTTCGTAAAGAAAGGCAACAATGGAATTCTTGGTAAAGGAATTGTGGAATCTGACTATGAATATGATGCAGACCGTGCAGATGAGTATTCAAATGTTCGAAAAGTAAATTGGATAAATAAAGGAGAGTGGACGGTAGGACATCAATCTCCGCAGAAGACTTTAACCGATATTACGCCATATAGCGACTATGTGCAGGAAATCAAGGCACTGTTTGAAGATGATGATATTGCTGATGATGAACAGGAAATGACATATCCGGAATATACGGTTGAGGATTTCCTGGATGATGTATATATGTCTGAGGATGACTATTCCAGATTGGTTGGCCTGCTGAGAAATAAGAAAAACATTATTTTGCAGGGTGCTCCGGGTGTGGGAAAAACCTATGCAGCTAAGCGTCTGGCGTATTCCATGATGGGGGTAAAAGATGTAGAGCGCGTCATGATGGTGCAGTTCCATCAAAGCTATTCCTATGAAGATTTTATTATGGGATTCCGGCCATCGGCTACTGGCTTTGAATTGAAAAAGGGTGCATTCTACAATTTCTGCAAGAAGGCTGAGGTCGATAGTGATAGCGAATATTTCTTTATCATTGATGAAATTAACCGTGGCAATCTAAGCAAGATTTTTGGCGAGCTGTTTATGCTGATTGAAAACGACAAGCGTGGGAATGCGCTGCAGCTTCTATATTCTGATGAGAAGTTTTCCGTTCCGAAGAATGTCTACATCATTGGCATGATGAATACTGCGGACAGAAGCTTGGCCATGCTTGACTATGCGCTTCGCAGGAGATTTGCATTTTATGATATCAAGCCGGGATTCGAGACGCAGGGATTCCGCGAGTATCGCATGGCATTAGATAATGAGAAGTTCAATAAACTGATCAGCTGTGTGGAGAGCCTCAATCGTGCAATTGCATCCGATGAGTCTCTGGGAGAAGGATTCTGTATTGGTCATAGCTATTTTTGTAATTTACAGCCTGAAACGTTAGATGATGGATGGCTTTATGGTGTTGTGGAATACGAACTGATACCTTTACTGAAGGAATATTGGTTCGACGAGCCGATGAAGGTTAAGGATTGGAGCGAAAATTTAAGGAGCGCGATTAAGTGATACCGGTACAAAATATCTACTATATGCTGTCTTATGCTTTTCAGGCTTTGAATGAGCAGGGCTATAAAAATATAGCCACAGAACAATTCCATAATACTGCAGAGCTGATGGCGGCTATCTTAGAAAAAGGTATCGCAGTTCAGCTGAAGCGAGGACTTGGCAAAGAATACATCCCACAAACAGAGGCATTATCTTCCCTACGAGGAAAGATTGATATTGCAGAGTCAATCAAGACGCAGTCAATGCTGCGGAAACAACTAATCTGTACATATGAGGAATTCTCGGTCAACAGCACTATGAACCAGATTATCAAGTCTACGGTTGAACTGCTTCTTCGCTCGAATATATCGAAACAACGTAAGAAGAATCTCAGGAAGCTGATGGTATTTTTCGGTGAGGTGGATTCCGCCGATTTGCATACAGTGAATTGGAATCTTCAGTATAATCGAAACAATCAGACGTATCGAATGCTGATTTCAATATGCTATCTGGTGGCAAAGGGCTTGCTGCAGACACAATCAGATGGAAGTACGAAACTGATGGATTTCCTGGACGAGCAGAGAATGTGTCGATTGTATGAGAAATTCATTCTGGAATACTACAGGAAAGAATTCAAAAACCAGATAACGGCAAATGCATCGCAGATTCCCTGGCAGCTGGATAATGAAGAAAATTCAATGCTGCCGGTGATGCAGAGCGATATTATGCTCCAGCGGGACAATAGAGTCCTCATTATCGATGCAAAGTACTATGAGCACAGTACGCAGGTGCAATTTGATAAGCATACGCTTCATTCGGGTAACCTCTATCAGATTTTTACCTATGTGAAGAACAAGGAATATGAACTGAGAGAAACAGAACATGCAGTTTCAGGAATGCTTTTGTATGCAAGAACAGACGAAGAAGTTTATCCAAATAATATATACCAGATGAGTGGCAATCAGATCACGGTCAGAACATTGGATTTGAATC
>CAVHPN010000097.1:0-2159 GCA_963637995.1 Prevotella sp. CAG:279
CATCCTGTCGTCTGGGGCGGGCAGCCGGGTTTTCTGCGGCATAGCCCACGGCCAGTACTGCATAGAGCTCGCCGCCGGCCCAGGCGCTGAGCTCCTGCCGCGCAAAGAAGGGGTCGCAGCTCCCGCGCTACCGGTCTGTCCTGATACCTCCGGATACTCCGCCGCGCTTTGATACATTCTATGGCTTCCATGCATTGTCCTTTCTATTTCAAGATCAAGCGTTCTTTATCAGCTTTTTTCATGCTATGCGAATCCCCTCTTTCATAACCTGATTGTAAAAAGGTGTATCAACATTCAATTCTCTAATCTCAAATACATCAGCCTCTTTATGAGTCATCTCTCGTAATTCCTCTCCAAATGAAAAGATATCCCTTGAGCGGAAGTTGCAGCCGCCAACCACCAGAATATCAATATCCGACTCTGCATTCGCTTCATTACGGGCATATGACCCGAAAAGCAAAGCATAATCTGCATGATATTTTTTCAGAAGACATTTTACACAGGCTTCTATTTCATCTCTGCTTAAAACATTCATTGTGAACCTCCGATAGTGTAAAATATCGCGGCTTATTCTGCTTTAGATTCTGATAATTGTTTGAGATCGTCGAGGACGTCATCACAGTAACCATCATTGCCAAGCACCTGACCGAGCACCTCAACATAATGTGGATTTGCACTCACTACTTTTCCGGAAGTGTCAAAGTTCAGCGTGCCAATATAAATGTACTGGCCCTTCTGTCCATTGAATATAATATCTGTCATACCTATGACCGCGTTCTGATCATCGAATTTGGCCAGTGTCCAACGCTGCGGAGCCAGAGACATATCATAATCAGAAAGAAAATTATCCAGTGTCATTTTAGCTGCAGAAACGATCTCGTTATCATATTTTTCAATAAACTCTTTATTCGCCTGTGCGTTATCCGCGGTATGATCAGAAGCCTCTGTCGCACCAACCTCCGTATCTTCTGATTCTTCTCTATAGATCGTATGCGTATAATCGTCAGTCAGAGTCACCACTACATCATCATCGGTAGAAACAGAAAATACAGCATTGATAACATTAGCGTTTCCAACAGATGATACTTCTACAAGAGATCCCATCATCCGTTCACCATTCTCGCCGATAACAGCACGGACTGCATCCGACTGCAGCTTTGGCAAGCTCGTAGAAATACACAGATCATATTCTCCTGTCAGGGAATCGCCCTTATTTGAAAACCCTTCACTGGTCGCCTTGCCATCGGAAATAGTAACTTTAGTCTGTGCAATAAAATGGTCATCTGTATTGAAATCACCCTTAGTGAGCGCAAGCATCAAAACAGTTTCATCCGGAAGGTTTGTGTTGATATCGAAGACAACATTATTCCCATCTTTATGTCCAGCAGCATTTACCATTACTTCAAATTCTGCGGAATCAGGCGCCCCGGCAGTGGCATTTTCTGTGAATGTCTCTTTTGATGCGAATGATGCTTCAGTACTTTCCGCAGCAGCTGCAGTCTCTTCCATTTTGGAATTACTGCAGCCAGTACCAATGATAGCCATGACGATAAAAACACCAAGCCGCCATTTCTTAAGAACTAGTTTTTTGGATATTTTTGTATTGTATTTTTTCATTACTCAATTCCCCCTCACAATACCCTTAACAATTTATCCAATTGCTCCTCTATATCTCTGCCGCCATATATCACACGAATAACGGTCACGGTCATATTCTCCTTGTCGGGGATATAAAAGACGCAATAATGGTCTACAGGCAGCACCCGCAGATTTCTGCTTTTCCAAGGCTCTTTATCATAACACCTGCCTCTTTCCGGAAAGCTTTCCAGTTTTTTGATTGCGATCTCCAATCGCGTCAATTGAGAATTCGCATTTTCCGGAGCAAGCAGTGTGAATGAGATATATTCAAATATCCCTCTCAGATCCTGTTCTGCCCGATCAGAAATACAAACCTCATATTTTCTCATAAGGCATAGTCCTTACGGATAGAAGCAAAAACATCCTTTGCAGATTTTGTACGTCCCTCTATCATATCCGTATAGCCCTTTTCCAGTTCCTCGGATAGTTCAGCAGAACTCATCTCCATCAAATTGATCGGCCTCGATGCCGGCAGTGAAACCTCAAACGGGAGTCCTCTGTGCAGGATAATCTGTTTGTAG
>CAVHPN010000098.1:0-2138 GCA_963637995.1 Prevotella sp. CAG:279
GATGCGGCTGAAAGAAGAGAGGCATTGGAGGATGCAGGTCTGGATCCGGATGATTTTGATTTTGACTAAATCGATTACTAAGACCATATCTGTTTGAGAAATCGAAAAAATCTTTTTACAAACCATATATCTGTTAGTATAATAAATGTATGAAAATTTCGTATATTTATCCAGATGGAGGCTGATCGCATGGCTGTATCTTATAACAGATTATGGAAGCTATTGATTGACAAGGGAACAAATAAAACAAAGCTTCGCGAGCGATTAAAGATTAGCAGCAGTACGATGGCGAAGCTTGCGAAAAATCAGCTGGTCGCATTATCTGTATTAGAGAAAATATGTGCGGAACTGGATTGCAATATCGAAGATGTTATGGAGTTCTATAACCTGGAAGAAGTAAAGAAGAAAATACATGAGGAAGGAGGCAGCGCAGAGGATGAAAGTCTTTAACAATGTCACAGATATTGTCCGGGATGACATGATTGATACCATGAAAACAGGCAGCAAAGTATCCATCGCAGCTGCCTATTTTTTCTATGTATGCCTACAAAGAACTGAAGAAGCAGCTGGAAGGAGCGGCTGTAAGGAATTAACGAATTTCGATTTATCTTTACATCACCTACATTTGTAACGGAGAAAACACAGAAGGAGAAAAGAGAATTCTATATTCCGCGTTTAAGGAGAGAACAGAGCTTATACGGAACGGAATTTGAAATCAAGCTTCTCAACGAGATGCACAAGAAGCTGAACGCAAAATAATGCAGAGAAAGAACATCAGAAATACAGATTTGAGATTGATATCTATGCAATTGTGATTTCAAGAAGAGAGTGAATAAAAAAGGGCATTGCGTATGGATGGGATGTTGCCGTGTACTCCTCTATTGAGCATATTTACGGATATGACTATGTGACCTCTTGCTATACGGATAATCCGCAGGATTCCTGGATGCAGATAGTGGATTATATGCATGGGATGTATCCACAGGCGACGGATAAACAGATAAGGAGGGTTTTGAAGTGACATGAAACCGAAATCACCAAAGAGCTTTGAATTATATGACATTATGATTAAGCGTGGATATCCGGAAGAGTTCTGCGACCAGATCACGAAAAATCTTAACACCGACTGGACAGCGCAGAGGATGATCGGTTATCTGTCTCATTACAAGAAGCTGCCGCTGGAGGAAATCGTGGATGAGATGCTTGCGATCCTTAGCGACCGCAACAGAATTATGCAGAAACATGAGCTGGAAGAAACCAATGCCAGATGGAATGAATATTTGAACAGATAAAATGACAACAATCAAGGAGGACAAGACAATGAACGAAATACTCAGAGTATTAGAAAACAGAAGAAGCTGCCGCAATTTCAAGCCGGACATGATCACCGATGAAGAATTAAACGCTGTAATCAAGGCAGGTACTTATGCGGCATCTGGTATGGGAAAGCAAAGTCCTATTATTATTGCGGTTACCAATCCGGAAAAAATAAAGGAATTTTCCAAGGCAAACGCTGCCATCATGGGAGCAGACATGGATCCTTTCTACGGTGCACCTGTTATTCTGGTTGTCCTTGCAAATAAAGCGGTTCCAACATACAAGTATGACGGAACGCTGGTTATGGGAAATCTAATGAACGCTGCGGAGAGCCTGGGACTTGGAAGTATCTGGATCCATCGGGCAAAGGAAGAATTTGAGTCTGACTTTGGAAAGAACATTTTAAAAGAGCTGGGGATCGAAGGAGACTACGAAGGTATCGGACATTGTGCTTTAGGCTACCGAGCAGAAACGGCCAAGGCAGCAGCACCAAGAAAAGAGAATTATGTGTATTACATCAAATAAAGTTTGGCTGGTAGATTTTTCAGGAGTGCTGATATGCTGTATGGAACATATGGAACACTATCGGACACTTTTGTGAAATATCGGATACAAAGTGTTCGATAAGTGATCGATAGTGACCATTTATCGGATTCTAATTAGCATAGGCTGAATAAAAATATTTGTGCAGACCATCTGCAAAAATGGATTAGAAGATGAAATAGAAATCCTTGCACCGGACAAACTGCATATTGCACCATGTAAGGGATGTGGAGCCCGTCAATGCAGCAAGGGATGAAGGTGTGTTTAAAGGCAATCTG
>CAVHPN010000099.1:0-2125 GCA_963637995.1 Prevotella sp. CAG:279
TGCTCCGATTTGCGCAGGGTGAGCAGGATGAGCAGGCAGTTTTGAAGTTATTATTTTATTTTGCGGGAGGATGCCTATGGTAAAAATGATAAAAAACGAAAAGCGGGAAACGAAGAAAGTGAAATTTATCGTAACACGGGAGTTCCAGGGAGAAAGGCCGATGAAGGAGGCTTTTGAACAACTCATTGAACGTCAGACCCGTGAGCAGTTTGAAGAATGGATGGAACGGAAGGCCAGCTGACGAACAGAAAAACAGTTGAAAGAGCGACAGGGGCATGGTATTATAATTTTATCGTACCCCTGTTCATAGAAGGAGAAAAACTATGAGCAGGAAAAAACAATTCACACAACAGATCACAGCACTCTATTGCAGGCTCTCACTGGAAGATGGCCGGGAAAATGAAAGTATGAGTATCAGCAACCAGAAGCTTATGCTTCGGGATTATGCTGAGAAGAACGGGATGTTCCAGTATGAGTATTATGTGGATGACGGTTATACCGGACGGAATTTCAACCGCCCATCCTTCCAACGTATGATAGCGGATATTGAAGCCGGTAAGGTTGGATGCGTCATCACAAAGGATTTGAGCCGCCTTGGGCGTAACTACATCGAGGCAGGCAGTTATATCGAGATCTTTTTCCCAAAACACAATGTACGTTATATTGCCATCACAGACGGCGTAGACAGCCTTACACGTCAGGAAATGGATATCACTCCGTTTAAGAACATCCTGAACGACATGTATAGCCGGGATATTTCCAAAAAGGTTCTTGCCGGGCGCATGACACGTTCCCGACAGGGGAAATTTACAGGCGGGCAGCCACCATTTGGCCTGAAGCGTGATCCGGACGACAAGGGACATTTGATCATAGATCCGGAGACGGCACCTGTGATCCGGCACATTTATGATCTTGCCCTTGATGGGATGGGCTGTATGCGCATCTCAAAGCAGCTGATGGAAGAAAAAGTTCCCATTACCCGTGTTAAGACAAATACAGAGTTTGATGCCAACTATTATTCCTGGGGTAGTTCAAGGGTTAGCAACATCCTTCGGAACCCTTTTTATAAGGGGGCACATCTGGTCTGCCGGACACATCAGAAGGGAATTCGTTCCGGCACTGTGAATTTTATTCCCCGGAAGGACTGGGAGATCATTGAAAACTGCCATGAGGCAATTATACCGCCGGACGAATGGCAGAAGGTTCAGGAGCTGATTGACCGTCGACCACCTATCATGGAGGGAAACGATTGCCCGTTTTATAATCTCTTTCATGGAATCGTATACTGTGCAACATGCGGGAAGTCCATGCAGGTGCGCTATGAAAAGGTTGGAAGAACCGGCAAAAACCGTTTTACCGGAGAAACACGGGAGCCTATTGATAAAGCCTATTATATCTGCCAAACCTATAATCGAATGGGAAAAGATGTATGCAGCAGTCACAAAATCGAGGCCAGAGATCTTTATGACCTTGTGCTGCGGGATATTCAGGAAATGGCAACACTTGCCATGAAAGATGCAGATGCCTTCTATCAGAGACTCAGTAATCGGATGGAACGCCAGTATATGGCAGATACGGCACAAATGCAGAAGGAAATCGAACGGTTGGAAGTTCGTAATAAGGAAATTGATGATATGTTTCTCAGCCTTTATACCGATAAGGCAAAGGGAATCCTTTCAGAACAGCGATTTTTGAAATTGACAGCTGCCATTGAGCAGGAGCAGAAAACCAACCAGGATCGTCTGCATGAGCTGGGCATGGCGATTCATCAATCGGATACACAGGAAAACGATGCACGCACATTCATCCGTGAAATCCGCCAGTATACCACTATCAGAGAATTGGATGAGGTGGTGCTGAACCGCCTGATCAGCAAAATACTGATTGGCGAGGTCAAAAAGATAGATGGACAGAAAACGCAGGAAGTCAGAATCATTTATAACTTTGTCGGTGAGATTCAAGCCATAACAGAATAGATATTAAGAGCATAGCAGCCCTTCTCCTTTAAACGGGAGAAGGGTTATTTTTTTGTGCTTTTTTGGGGTGTGAATTCATCACTTGACATTGTGTTAAAGACCTTGCAACGATCGATGAGCTGGCGGTGCTGGACGGCGGCAAGTGCATT
>CAVHPN010000100.1:0-2113 GCA_963637995.1 Prevotella sp. CAG:279
GTATAAGGAAGATATCAGCAAGTCCCAGATCATCATGTTCCCGGGCGGCTTTTCCGCTGGTGATGAACCTGATGGTTCTGCTAAATTCTTTGCTACCGTATTCCGCAATGAAGCTATGATGGAAGAGATAGACAAACTGCTTCACGACAGAGACGGACTGGTACTGGGTATCTGTAATGGTTTCCAGACTTTGATTAAGCTTGGTCTTCTGACAGGAGGCAAGATTGAACCTCAAAAATCTGATTCACCGACACTTACAACCAATAATATCGGACGTCATATTTCCAGAATGGCTTATCTGAAGGTTGTATCCAATATGTCACCATGGCTTAGAAAAGCAGAGCTTGGTGGTGTATACTGCAATCCTATGTCACACGGTGAGGGACGTTTTGTTGCTAATGACGAGTGGCTTTCCAATCTTCGTGCCAATGGCCAGATTGCAATCCAGTATTGCGATCCTAACGGAAACTTATCCGTCGATGAGGAATGGAATCCAAACGGTTCATACCAGTGCATAGAAGGTATCACAAGTCCTGATGGCCGTATTCTTGGCAAGATGGGACATAATGAGCGCTGCTGGAGCGATACCGGTATGAATATATACGGAAATCAGGATATGCAGCTGTTTACTTCGGGTGTTGAGTATTTCAAATAAATAGTCAGAAAAGTTTAAATAAAAAGTTATTCTCCTTTAATAAAAAAAAGACAGTTTATTTTGACGTTTGCGTATAAATTTGCTATAATCATGATAAGGTTTTGTACGCAAAACGAAAATAAAAAGGAGGACGAGATATGAGACATAACCTTAAGGCAGTTGCAGTTTCTGCACTGGCTATTATGGCGGCGCTGGCTATGAGCATTCCTGCTTATGCGTCTGACAAAAAGATCTCGGAGGTTAAATTCCGTGTTAACTCAACACCGGAGGCAGGCGACGGCATCGGCAGTCCTGATGTTACGATTACCAAAGGTAATGCGGAGATTACTGAAGAAGAGTATGACAATGATGACGATGAGTGGGAGAGAGGCGATAAGCCGGTTATCTATCTGACCATTGAGGCAAACGAAGGATATTATTTCTCTAACACCACTCTTTCCATGACAAAGTCTTCTTACAAGGTTTCTAAGCGTTCCGGTAACAAGAGCACATGGAAGGTTAAGATCACACTGACTGCTATCGACGGTGACCTTGATACGGTTGATGATCTTTACTGGAATAACCACACCGCTAAGTGGGATGAGGTTACAGATGCCAAGAAGTATGAAGTAAAGCTTTATAGAAACAGTTCCGCAGTAACTACGGTTACATCAACAAGCAACAGTTGTAACTTATATCAGTATATGACAAAATCCGGAGATTATACGTTTAAAGTACGTGCAATCAGCGGAAGTGACAAGGGCGAGTGGAGTGACGAATCAGACGAGTGCTATATCAGCTCATCAGATGTTTATAAGGGAACAACATCCACGACCGGCTCTACTGATAATACCTCCAATGGTTCTTCACCGGCTGACCAGAGTAATAGTTCCGGTCAGTGGGCAAACAGTGTTTACGGATGGTCTTACTACATAAACGGTGTTCCGGTTAAGGGCAATTGGGTATATTCAAACAATGAATGGTATCATCTGAATGATAACGGATTTATGGATACCGGCTGGATATATACAGACAATAACTGGTTCTATCTGAATCCGGTATCTGATGGCACTATGGGAAGAATGCTTACCGGATGGCAGCAGATCGGTGCTGCAAAGTATTATCTTAACCCTGTATCTGACGGCACCCGCGGAGCAAGAAAGACAAGCTATCAGAACATTGATGGTGCATGGTATCTGCTTGATCCGACGACAGGCGTGCTTTGGACAAACGCAGTTACTCCGAATGGCATGGTAGCAGATGCAAATGGTGTGCTTCACTAAAATAATAAAAAAGAATGTGCCACGGCACATTCTTTTTTATTGCACAGACAGGCTTAAGGAGAGTATAATGATAGCAGTAAACTGAATAGATACGGAGAATATAATTTAATGAAACCTACAGTATTGCTGTATAATTTTACCGATACCAAAAGAAAAATAATGATTCAACAGGCGCTGATGCCGCTCGGATTCCGCC
>CAVHPN010000101.1:0-2106 GCA_963637995.1 Prevotella sp. CAG:279
CTCTCTTATAGGATTTATCAGGATTCACCGAGCGATTGCCATGGTTTATCAAAAGGCATCGCCCCGTCGAGTTTTCTGTCGGCAAGGCGATGTTTGCATTGTTGAAACATTAAAATAAGGCTGTGTCATATATAGCATCAAATTGCGGTTCAATCATAAAATCACCGTCCCGGTTGATTACGCCCAGTTTACCATTCAGCCTTACGACTGCATAGCCGTCATCATAAAAATAGCTGCCCATTTCTCTGTAAGCATACTCATCATACGGATCTGATTGATATATATAATCAAATTGCGGAGGGATTACTTCTTCTCCCGCTGAGTTTATGCATCCAATCTTACCGCTGTCATCCGAAAAGAATATCATACCCGCATACGACGCAGGTCCTAAATCGATATACTTAGGTTTCACAATATATGCACTCTGTCCGTCGATGACACTGCACCTTGTTCCCTCTGCAACGCAGGCTACACCATCGTTAAAACTGCCGCATCGAATATCGGTTCTATAACGAACTCTCCGGTTTTATCTATGAAGCCGACTTTGTCTCCTTCTGATCTAGATCTCATAGTCTCCCGGTGTGAAAATAAAGTCACCTTTTTCATTTATATATCCCCATCTACCGGTGTTCATCTGAACAAGGGCAAGTCCTTCCCTATCGAAATCTCCTGCTGAAACAAACTGTGGCTCTATAACATACTCTCCTTTCGCATCGATGTAGCCATACAAATCTCCACTCATGACAGAGGCGAGTCCATTATGGTGCTAGAATATAAATAGGACAAATTAAAGTGAGGTTTCTCTCTCAAAATATGTTATCATAGATTACAAGGAGGAACTTTCACATGCCCAAACAAAGCAAACAACACGATAAGCAATTTAAGCTGGATGCCGTCCGCTATGTTAAGGAACATCCGGATCTGACGCAGACCGAATGCGCCAAAAATCTTGGCATCGGTCTCAGTACCCTCGGTCGCTGGCTTTCTCAATATCGTAATTTCGACGGCGATATCCCCACGGTGGGTTCCGGCCACTATGCTTCCGAAGAAGCCAAGGAAATCGCTCGCCTCAAGCGTGAGCTTCGGGACACACAAGATGCCCTCGATATCTTAAAAAAAGCTATCGGCATTCTGGGAAAAGACTGACAACCGCTATCTACACAGAAGTGGCTGCCAAGATGGAGTCTGCATCCATTTGCAAACGCCCTTTCTCCGTCTCCGGAGTGCTGAAAAGACTAGGCGTTTCCCGTTCCGGCTTCCATGCTTTCCTTCATCACAAACCCTCTGCTTCTCAGCAGCGCAAAGACGCTGTAAAGGATCAGATCAAGGCTGTTTATGATGCTTCCAAACAGATCTACGGCGCTCCTAAGATCACCTGCGAACTTCGCAAAGCAGGCCTCACGATCTCCGAACGGACCGTTGGGAAATATATGCGGGAAATGGGCATCAAGGCACAGTGGGTCAAGCCATACACCGTCACCACGCGGGATTCTGACTTCAGTGAAGAACTCCACAATATCCTGGATGAAAAATTTCATCCAAAGCGTCCCAATGCCGTTTGGTGCACGGATATCACTTACATTTGGACATGGGACGGATTCGTTTACCTGACCAGTATCATGGACCTTTATTCCCGCAAGATCATTGCCTGGACGCTCTCGCAAACCATGGAGGTATCCTGCGTCATCGACACCATTGAAAAAGCAAAAACAAGACGCAGTACAGATTTGCCTTTGATCATTCACAGTGATCGCGGCAGCCAATATGTTTCCAAAGCATATCGAAAGGCTACCGAAGACATGCAGCGCAGCTACAGCCATAAGGGTTATCCTTATGACAATGCCTGCATCGAATCCTTTCATGCCCTGATCAAAAGAGAATGGCTGGATCGCTTTAAAATCACAGATTTCAGGCACGCATATCGCTTAGTCTTCGAATACATCGAAGCATTTTACAATACCGTCCGTATCCATAGTCACTGTGACTATATGTCACCGGATCAATATGAAAAGCTTTATCAAAAGGTCACTGCCGCTTAGCGGGAGGAAATGATTTAGCAGAGAAAAAATCTCATTTTATTTTGTACTAAATCTTGACATAGGACCA
>CAVHPN010000102.1:0-2102 GCA_963637995.1 Prevotella sp. CAG:279
TGTCGATGGCACGGTAGCCGACCTTCAGGGCATCCAGTACGCAGCGCTCACATTCATCCTGTGTGACCTGATAAACGCCGTAGCCGAGCTGTGGCATTTTTATGCCATTGCTTAATGTGATGTATTCCATAGTGATATGGCTCTCTAGACATTTGAATTTCATTGAAAAGTTAAGGGCTTGATGGTAAAATATAATAGGTTTTTTGTGCGCCTGTGGGTTATAAGATAGACAATTTGTGAAGGGATGCAGGAATGGGGAAAAGAGCATTTATGCTATTGTTGGCAGGGAGTATGGCGGTGTTAAGCCTTACAGGATGTTCGGGCAAAACATCAAATAAGGTAAAGCTGGTTGAAAAAGGTACACGGGAAACGGTTACCCTGACCTTTTTTGGAAACAAAGCAGATGAAAGTAATGTGCATGTGATTGAAAAAATCATGAGTGATTATATGAAGGAACATCCGGATATTGTCATTACTTACGAATCCATCAAGGGAACGGATTACTATGACACATTGCTCAAACGTATGGAAACAGGCAATGGAGATGACATTTTTATGGTTGACCATGATTCAACGTTCAGTCTCCAGAAGGAAGGTAAGCTCGCAGATCTGACAGGTCTGTCAACCATTGACCAGTATGCGGAGGATATGAAAGCGCAGTTCGTTCAGGATGATGGAATTTACTGGCTTCCGACAACGGTATCTGCATTTGGACTTTACTGCAATATGGACATGCTGAAGGAGCATGGTCAGAGTGTTCCTGCAAACCTGCAGGAATTTGAAGCCGTATGCGACTATTTTAGAGGCGAAGGAATCACGCCGGTCATTGCAAATAATGATATTTCCTTAAAGACTCTGGCAATCGGAGCCTCTTATTATGAGAAATATCAAAATGGGGAAGCAGGACAGTATTTTACAGACGTAAATTCCGGAACAACAGACTTCGCAGAAGGTCTGTCGGATGGCATTTCACTGGTGGATGAAATGCTGCAGAAGAAATATGTGGATGCAGGCACTGCAAAGGATACTCAAAAAACATCGGATGATCTGGAGATATTTGCAAGAGGCGAAAATCCGTTTATGCTGACTGGGGTATGGGCATCAAACCGCTTGAAAAGTGATTATCATGCAGAATTTACTTATGAGATTGATCCGCTTCCGCTTCTGAAAGACGGTTCTCTGGTCGTGGTAAATCCGGATACACGGCTTGCAGTCAATGCAGACAGCGAATATCTGGATGAAGCAAAGCAGTTTGTGGAATACTTTACGCAGGCAGAAAATTTGCATGAATTCTGTGAAGATCAGTGCTCGATCTCACCTCTTAAAGACGGGGAGTCATCCTCTGCAAAAGAGATTCAGCCTGTGATCACATGCTATCAGGAGGAAAAAACTGTGATAGGGGCTGATTATCGGTTAGATCTTCCAATATGGGATCTGACGAAAGATGCGGTACAAAAGCTATTGGACGGAGAATCAAAAGTGGATGTGTTGGAGGAACTGGACGCAGAGGCAGAAGAGTATCTCGGTTTCAATCATTAAGGGGAGCACGGGCGTAAATGAAACGTATTTTAAAGAAAAAAGGATATGCACAGATCATAGCTATTGGAATACTGGTTATGTGCGTAGTGGTGTTCTACGGGCTGTATTATGTGAAAAGTGTCCAGAATGATCTTTGGGACAGCTCGGTGAATACGATTATGGAAAGTACAAACCGAGCCGGAAAAATGATTTCTGAAAAAATTGACTCGGAGCAGTCGGTAGTTACCATGCAGAAGGAAACGCTGGAATCCATGGATTCTTCCGACACAGACCGTATTGATGCAGTTATGGGCATGTTTGATTCCAGTGAATATACAGAGGCCCTTGTTCTGAACCATACCACTTATCCAAGGAACAGCGAGTATGCATTCCAAAACATCCCGGATGAAATAAGTGAGGATGGTGAGATCCTTGCACCATATATCAGTGAAAACAGCGGAGCAAAAGTCATTGCACTTATTCAAAGGGTAACATTTCAGGATGGCGTGTCCGGTACTTTGATCAGGGAAATCGCAGGAAACAGTCTGAATGATGCGTTCTCTGTAAGCTTTTTGCAAAATCGG
>CAVHPN010000103.1:0-2091 GCA_963637995.1 Prevotella sp. CAG:279
CCCGAATCACTTTGCCGTGCGGCAATGGCGCAAGTACAAATTAGCTGCCGGTGTTGCATAATCTATTTAGTATCCTGTACCAAATAAGTTAAATAAGCTGATTTTCAAGGGAAACAGCAGAAAGGAGAGAGAAAACTTATGAAGAAACAGACAAGATACACAGCCCTTTATGAAAGGCTGAGTCATGATGATGAACTGCAGGGAGAGTCAAACAGTATCTCCAATCAGAAGCAGCTCTTAATGGATTATGCAGTTACACACGAATTACCAAGCCCAAGGCATTTTGCAGATGATGGAATATCCGGCACCAGATTTGACAGACCGGCATTTCTTGAAATGATGGGAGAAATCGAGAACGGCAACATAGGAACAGTAGTAATCAAGGACATGAGCCGACTTGGAAGAGATTATCTTAAAGTCGGTCAGATTGTGGAAATGTTCAGGCAGAAAGAAGTGCGCCTGATATCAGTAAATGAGGGAACAGATACACTCAAGGGCGATGACGATTTTCTGCCATTCAGAAATATCATGAATGAATGGTATGCGAAAGATACGAGTAAGAAAGTAAGGTCAACATTTAAGGCAAAAGGTGATTCCGGCAAGCACGTAGCCAGTTCTACACCATACGGCTATTTAAAAGACTCGGAAGATAAAAACCATTGGATAATAGACGAAGAAGCAGCCGAAGTTGTAAGACGCATATTTAAACTGACGCTTGACGGATTGGGACCATATCAGATATCCAAAGAACTTGAAAAGGATAAAATTCCATGCCCTGCATACCACATGCAGCAGATGGGACTGGGATTGTGGAAAACAAGGGAAATAAAGCATCCCTACAGATGGAGCAGTTCCACCATAGCCAGCATACTCACTAAAAAAGAGTATCTTGGACATACAGTCAACTTTAAGACAAGAAAGCACTTCAAGGACAAGAAAAGCCATTATGTGCCACAGAAGTACTGGCAGATATTTGAAAACACTCAGGAGCCGATAATTGACGAGGAAACTTTTTACAATGCGCAGAAATGTAGAAAAGGCATTAAGAGATTTCCAAATGGCTGGGGAGAGCCACATCCACTTGATGGAAAAATGCGCTGCTTTGACTGTGGAGGTCTTATGTACTGCCACAGGACAAGCAATGGAAAGAGAGTAGCACAGTTTGTGTGCGCTAAATATGGCAAGATTCCGGTAGGCACTCAATGCAGTTCCGGTCACAGGATAGATGGCGAGGCTGTTATTGAGATTCTGCGGGAAACCCTGAGATATCTGAAAAGTACCATTGATGATGACCCTGAAATGTTCATTGAGCAGGTAACACGGGCTGAATCAGAGAACAGGGATGTTGAAGCCAGAAAGAAGAAAGAGAGACTTAAAGCCTGTAAAAAAAGAATGGATGAACTGGAAAAACTAATCTGCAAAATCTATGAGGACAGCGTGCTGGGCAAAATGCCTGAGAGCAGATATGAAACCCTAATCAGTCAGTATTCAAAAGAGCAGACGGAACTCAAGGAAGAGATAGAACAGATTGAGGAAGTACTTGTCAAATTTGATGAAGAACGCCGTAGCGGAAAGATGTTTGTTGACCTGATGGCAAGATACAACAACTTTGACGAGATTACCCCATATATGGTTAATGAATTTGTTGATTATATTCTGGTACATGAAAGAGACCGCAAAGGCTCAATACAGACCACCCAGAAGATAGACATTTATTTTAACTTTATCGGCAACTTTTCAATGCCTGTGCCGGAGCCTACCGAGGAAGAAAAAGCTGAGATGGCAAGGATAGAGGCAATCAAGGATAAGAGGCACCGTCAGTACCTTGACCGAAAGAAAAGAGGCGTTGCACAACGATGTGCCAGGGAATATGCACCAAGACGCAGGGCAAGAGTCGCTCAGCTAAAAGCAGAGAACCCTAATACCTATGCTATTCCTGCTGAGGAATATGACCAGGAGCATTTTTCAAGGCAAAGTGTAGTCCTTGCAAGCTCTGAGAAGCCTGATTTTTAAAAAGTTTATACGATAAATATCGACTGAATGATATTTGAAGAAGTGTTAGTGGAGAAGATTCCATTAGCACTTTTTTAT